>CAZSDK010000048.1:0-1727 GCA_964605655.1 uncultured Bacteroidales bacterium | reverse complement strand
CAGTTTCCCCCTGTATTATACAGAACCCATGAGGATCATGGTTATTTTAGCACTCCTACATACATCAAGGAGAAATGCCTATGTCCTGTCTGTGGTACTGCCCCTGGTGTCCGTACTCATTTCAGGTCACCCCCTGGTGTTGAAATCCCTTCTCATTATTATGGAGCTGGTCCTTAATGTTTGGTTCTTCACCTTATTTGCACAATATCTCCGCTCCAAGTCTCTTTCCATGGCATTCAGCATCGTGATCAGCAAAACAGTGTACTACCTGCTGAAAGCTTTGTTTATCACGGCAGGGTTATTCAGTGCCAGCATTTTTGCCACTCCTCTTCTGATCCAGCTGATCCTTACCCTGTCCCTAACCGGATATACCCTGTTTATCACTCAGAGGATCAGACAATAAAGCCCTTTCCGGCGCCTCTGCCATGGCCGGTATCTACCTTCACATTCCTTTTTGCAAGCAGAAATGTCACTACTGTAATTTCTTCTCTCTGGCCAGCCAAAGGTACAGGGAAGATTTCATGGAAGCCCTGTTGACGGAGATAGAGCGTGAGAAGGAGGCGCTTAGCGGCGAACCGGTGGAGACCATTTATTTCGGAGGCGGAACGCCTTCTCTGTTAAGCATCAACGCCTTAGGGTCTATTCTGGACCGTATCCATGCCTTTTACCCGGTCTCTTCAGGCAGTGAAATAACCCTGGAAGTAAACCCCGAAGATATGGACGCGGAGAAGATCAGGGGATTGGCGACACTCGGTTTTAACAGGATCAGCATAGGGGTTCAGTCGTTTTTCGAAGAAGATTTGCGTTACCTGAGCCGGAATCATGATGGGGAAAAGGCGCTTCAGGTGATCAGGGACTTTCAGGATCGGGGATTTCACAACCTGAGCGTGGATCTTATTTATGGTATTCCAACCTTGACAGCACGGCATTGGTCAGATAACCTGGAACAGGTCTCAGCCCTCGGGATACCGCATTTGTCGGCATACTGGCTTACCATAGAAGAAAAGACTGCTTTGGAAGTGCTGATCAGACGGAAGAAGGTGCCACCACCTGATGAGGATGAAGGTGTTGCCCAGTTTCATATACTGCATGAATGGGCTTCCGGCCATGCTTATGAGGCGTATGAGATTTCAAATTTTTGTAAAGCAGGCATGTATTCCAGGCACAATCGCTCCTACTGGGAAGGGAAGCCTTACCTGGGATTGGGTCCGTCTGCCCATTCTTTCAACGGATCGGTCAGGAAATGGAAGGATGCGTCTCTTACTGCTTACATTCGTGGAGCGAAGACGGGAAATATCCCTTTTCAAACGGAGACTCTTTCCAAAGTGATGAAGTATGAGGAGATGGTCATGACCGGCCTTAGGACAGTATGGGGTGTCGATCTGAAGGTTTTAGAAGCCCTGGCTGGAAGAGCTGCCGCAGACCACTGTATGAAAGAGTCGGCCCCATACCTGCAGTCAGGGCATCTTATCCTGGAGGAAGGACGGTTGAAGCTGAGCAGGGCAGGTATCCTCCTCTCCGATCAGATCATGGCGGCTTTATTTATGGATGATGAGGTAGGTCCAGACTGTCCCGGGCCGGTACTCCCATCAGCCTGACCCTCAGATAAACCGGTTCATGGTCGGCAAAGTCGAATTGCATGCCCAAGGTTTTGACTTCATTGACTTTCACATTGGGGGAACAGATGAAAAAGTCGATGACCGTTGTGGCCGTCTTGCCTGAATAGT
>CAZSDK010000047.1:0-1728 GCA_964605655.1 uncultured Bacteroidales bacterium | reverse complement strand
CAGTTTCCCCCTGTATTATACAGAACCCATGAGGATCATGGTTATTTTAGCACTCTTACATACATCAAGGAGAAATGCCTATATCCTGTCTGTGGCACTGCCGGTAGTGTCTGTTTTTATTTCAGGTCATCCCGTGGTGTTGAAATCCTTGCTCATTATCATCGAGCTGGTCCTTAATGTTTGGTTCTTTACCCTGTTTACCCAATACCTCAGCTCCAAATCTCTGTCCATGGCATTCAGCATCGTGATCAGCAAAACCGTGTACTACCTCCTGAAAGTGATGCTTATCACGCTTGGTTTACTTAGCGCCAGCATATTTGCCACTCCTGTTCTGATTCAACTCATCCTGACTGTATCCCTGGCCGGATATGCCCTGTTTATAGGGAACAGGATTAAAGAATAGCCGCCTTTTCCGGCACTTCTGCCATGGCCGGTATCTACCTGCACATTCCTTTTTGTAAACAGAAATGCCATTATTGTAATTTCTTCTCCATTGCCAGCCTAAAGTACAGGGAAGATTTCCTGGCAGCCTTGTTGACAGATATAGAGTTGGAGAAGGAAGCACTGGGCAGTGAAATGGTAGAGACCATATATTTTGGGGGAGGAACCCCTTCTCTGTTAAGTGCCAATGACTTAGATTCTATACTGAACCGGATCCACTCTTGTTTCACGGTGTCTTCAGGCAGTGAAATAACCCTGGAGGTGAACCCGGAAGATATGGATGTGGAAAAGATCAGGGGCATTAAGGCGCTGGGTTTTAACAGGATCAGTATCGGCGTCCAGTCGTTTTTCGAAGAAGACTTAAGGTACCTGAGCCGTAATCATGATGGTAAAAAGGCGCTTGAAGTGATCAGGGACTTCCTGGAGTGTGGATTTCAAAACCTGAGCGTGGATCTCATTTATGGCATTCCTACCCTTACATCCCGGCATTGGACAGATAACCTGGAACAGGTCTCTGCGCTTGGGATACCGCATTTGTCGGCATACTGGCTTACCATAGAAGAAAAGACTGCTTTAGAAGTACTGATCAGGCGGAAAAGGGTGTCACCACCTGATGAAGATGAAGGTATTGAACAGTTTCATTTACTGCATGACTGGGCTTCGGACTATGCTTATGAGGCCTATGAAATTTCAAATTTTTGCAAGTCAGGCATGTACTCCAGGCACAACCGCTCCTATTGGGAAGGTAGACCTTACCTGGGATTGGGTCCGTCTGCCCACTCTTTCAACGGATCGTTAAGGAAATGGAAGTCGGCCTCTCTTACTGAATATATTCGTGGAGCGAAGATGGGGCAGATCCCTGCTCAATCAGAGACTCTTTCGACCGTAATGAGATACCAGGAGATGGTCATGACCGGCCTTCGGACCAGATGGGGTGTGGATCTTAAAGCGATAGAAGACGTGGCTGGCAGGGATGCCGCAAACCATTGCCTGAAGGAGGCGGGGTCTTACCTTCACTCCGGGCATCTTTTCCTTGAAGAAGGACGGTTGAAACTCAGCAGGGCCGGAATCCTCCTTTCCGATCAGATCATGGCGGCTTTATTTATGGAAGACGAGGTGCATCCAGACTGTCCCGGGCCGGTTCTCCCATCAGTTTGACCCTGAGATAGACCGGCTCATGGTCGGCATAGTCAAAATGCAGCCTCAGTGTCTTTACCTCATTGACTTTCACGTTGGGGGAACAGATGAAAAAGTCGATGACCGTTGTGGCCGTCTTGCCTGAATAGT
>CAZSDK010000046.1:0-2418 GCA_964605655.1 uncultured Bacteroidales bacterium | reverse complement strand
ATTTATTTGGAAAGTCCATCATCGGTTGGAACATACCCTTCATACCATATTCTAAGGAAGAAGGTTGCAGCACCTGGGTAGGACAATGGCTGATACAGAGGTGACAAGCGGTACAGTGGGTGTTGAAATGAGGGATGCCTAGCGAACCGGGAGGGGTGATGGCCTTGCGCTTCGGGTAATCGGTCGCGGGGTGGAGAATGGTTTTGTTTTTTGCGAGATCACTTGCAAGAAGCAGGGGAGCGCCGAGCATCCATCTTAAGGCACTTCTGCGGCCGGGCTTTGAAGGTTCGGCAAGGGGTGGCAGAGCCTGTTTGGAAAACCGGTAATGGTTGTGATAACCGATAGCCGATTCGTTGCAGGCACCAATGCAGTTCTGGCAACTGATGCAACGGGTCACATCTATCGTCAGGCGTTTGAGGTCAATACATCCTGCTTTGCAGGTTTTAACACAGTCGCCGCAAAGGGTACAGGGATCTCTGCGAATCTTGATCCTGAACAGGCTGAAAGTGGAGACCAGTCCGAGGAAGATGCCTACAGGGCAAAGGGTATTGCAATAGATCCTGTTTTTTTTGTAAACAAGCCAGATCATCAATAACAACCATACCAGGGTAAAATAGAAGGCGGAGGAGTGATGGGGAACGGCGTCAACCGGAAGAATTTCATAGAACCTGATCGATTGAAGACCATCCACCGTCCGGTTAAAGGCAGCAACAAACAAGGGCCTGATTCCCTGGGTGATCATCCTTCCCGTAAGACTGTATGGGTCCAACAGTATCAGCAGAAAAAGTTGTCCGCTGAGCAGGCTCCCCGCAGCAAGCCCTACGATGGTCCACCTGAGCCAGGTAAAAGGCCGGGAATAGCGGAAGATGCTTCTGCGGGCCCTGTTTATTTTCCTGTGAATAAAGATAATGATATCCTGCAGTGTGCCTAAAGGACAGAGGGTGGAGCAATAGATCCTTCCGAAAAGCAGGGTAAGCAGTATCACCAGCAGCAGGACAAGGAGTGAGAGGGATGGCTTATACAGGCCCTCCAGCATAGCAGGCACTATTTGGGTAGGGAGAAGATAACGGTATAAGACTTCAGAAAAGCGGGACCAGGTATCAAGAAATACCCACATGAAAAGACCTGAAACCAGAAGTGAGATGATAACCCTGGCTCTTTTCAGCGTAAGGTCCATGGACATTTCAGAGCTTGATGCGGTTGATATTGAGTTGGTCGAGGTTTTTATTGCCCACCTTCATGTCATAAGCCATCCGGATATATGGGATCTTGTCGGGTTCCTGCCCGAACAACTTGGCAGCTGCTGCATCGGCAGCCACAATGTCGCGAGAGATGATCAGCGATTTCATCTGGATCACATCATCGCGGGACACACCTCTCGGACCATTTTGTTTCATGACCCGGTAAGCATCCACCACATTGAGTGTCGGCTTTGAGAAGGTCGCAAAATCACTGATACACTGGTGGAGATTGTTCCTGTGCCAGTATGAGCGGTCCCAAACAATACCCATCAGGTTCTTCATCGAGATGGTGAGCTGGCCTGAACTGTGATGCTTCAGGATGGGAACGTTGATGAAGACGTCTGATTCCAGGATGAGCTCATGCACCGAGGTAGAGGTCAGACTTTTTCCCCTGCCCACGGTCACTTTCTGGTAATATTTCTCAGTGTTGCCTGGTGCTATAATGCCTCCGGCATCTTTTACCGCTTTTTCTATCCCGCTGTTCTTGTAAGCTTTTGTCCAGTTGTCACAGGTATTGTCGAAGACGTAAACTTCCTTGGCACCGGCTGCAAGACAGTGCCTGATAATGGCCCCCACCAGCTTTGGGTTCGTGTTGGCTGCATTTTCAGGCACCACGTCCCAGCCAATGTTCGGTTTGACAAGCACCTTCTGTCCTTTTTTAACAAAGGCCTGCATCCCACCCATTGAAAGTATGGCTTTTTCAAACATGACCTCCGGCTCCCCTCCTTTAACGGCAACAAGGTCGTAGGGCGCCGTCACCCCAGGCGAGGCAAAAAGGGAATCCACCGGACCCAAGACCATGCCTGCCCCGGTTACCAGTCCTGCGTTAAGTACCTTTTTAACAAAATCTCGTCTTTCCATGATCCTAATTTGGGCAAAAGTAACCATTTTCATCTGATCCAACATTCATGGTTTATTCACACTGAAATGGAATCTATCGACATGTAAAGGGCAATTAAAATCATTAGCTCTCGTATATAAGTTTCTTTATCTTTGCAAAAAATTTGGTTGAATGAAAAACACGCTGACACTTTCCTTGCCAAAAGAAAGTAAGGGCACTTTGATCCTCGATATCGTTGCGCTGGTGATCGTTGCCCTGGTTCCGACCTTCTCCCACCTGCTCAGTTTCCCCCTGTATTATACAGAACCCATGAGGATCATGGTTATTTTAGCACTC
>CAZSDK010000045.1:0-4736 GCA_964605655.1 uncultured Bacteroidales bacterium | reverse complement strand
TGACAGGAGCACTGGCTACCTATGCCAATCAGGGGCTTTATATGGAACCCATCTTCATCACCCGTATTGAAGACAGGTTCGGCAATGTCATCGCCAACTTCGTACCCAAACAGGAAGAAGCCATGAACCAAAAAACCGCCTACCTCATGGTGAGCATGATGAAAGGCGTCGTGGAAAGCGGAACAGGTGCCAGGCTAAGGTATAAGTTTGGACTCACCAACCCGATAGCCGGTAAGACCGGTACTACCCAGAACAATTCCGACGGCTGGTTTATGGGCCTCACCCCCAACCTGGTAACAGGAGTATGGGTGGGTTGTGAAGACCGTAGTGTTCATTTCCGCTTCACCTCCCTGGGACAGGGCGCTACCATGGCTTTACCCATCTGGGGTATCTATATGTCAAAAATATATCAGGACAAGAAACTTGCCCTTTCCAAAGACGATTTCATCAAGCCGGAAAACCTCGACATAGAGATGGATTGTGCTACTTATGAAGAAGATGACCCGGCAACGGATGATTTCCTGGAAAACCTGGGTGACTAGCCCCAATCAGATCCTCCATGGTTTATAACAGCAGCCTCTTTCTTCTCTATTTCCTGCCTGTATTCTTATTGCTGTTCTACCTGATCGATCCGAGATACAGGAATGGCTTTGTGGTGGCTGCCTCCACCTTCTTTTTCGCCTGGGGCGCTCCGGTTTTTGTTTTCATACTTTGGGGTATCCTGAATCTCAATTATTTCTTCAACCGCTGGATGGATCATCAGTCGGGACCCGCACGCCGCTGGTTTCTTGCAGGCATTGTATCACTCGATCTAGGCCTGCTGCTCATTTACAAGTATTCCAACTTTTTTATCGATAACCTGAATGTGCTGATGAAGATGACCGGGGCAGCCCCCGTAGAACCCACAGGCATACTCCTTCCCTTGGGCATCTCCTTCATCACTTTTCAACTGCTCTCCTATTCCATTGATGTATATCGCAGGACCATCCCCGCTGCCATCTCCTTCCCCGCCTATGCCTCGTATGTCCTGATGTTCCCAAAACTGCTGGCCGGGCCCATCATCAGATATAAAGAAATGGCGGCCGACCTGGAGACACCCCGTACTCTTATTCCCTATGACGAACGGATCAACGGGTTTTTCAGGTTTGTGACAGGTCTTGCAAAGAAAGTGCTGATAGCCAATGCGCTGGGAGAAACCGTTGACCAGATCTTTGAGATGAATCCTTCTGTCATGTCTTCAGGCCTGGCATGGACAGGCGCCCTGGGTTATGCATTCCAGATCTATTTCGACTTCTCCGGATACTCTGATATGGCCATAGGACTGGCCGGCATGATGGGTTATCGGTTTTCCGAGAATTTCAACAACCCCTACACTTCCAGGAGTATAACTGAATTCTGGCGACGCTGGCATATAACCCTTTCTTCCTGGCTGCGTGATTACCTTTTCCTTCCTCTGGCCTATAATGCCTCAAGAAAGCTGAAAAGAGAAAGATACCTGGGACTCAGGACTGACTTATGGCTGTACTTTTGGGCGACCATCATCACCATGCTCGCATGCGGATTCTGGCATGGGGCTGCCTGGACCTTTGTGGCCTGGGGAGCTTACCAGGGGCTGTTCATGATCCTGGAAAGATGGTTTTTATTGAAGATATACAAAAAACTACCCCGTGTTCTGCCCGTGCTGATCACCTTTTTAATCACCCTGTCGGGGTGGGTGCTTTTCAGGGCTGCCAGCTTTAATCATGCCTGGAAATACCTGGTCAGGATGTGGAGTTTCCATTTTCAACCTGATGAATTCGCCTTGACGGCCAAGTTCATCACCCTTCTTGCCCTGGCCTTTGCCGGATCATTTTTTGCCCTGATTCCTGGCATTGAAAAAGGGCAAATGCGGCTGTTTCAACCCAAACATTCTCCACTGGGGCACCTTGGACTTACCCTGGCAGCCCTGGTCCTTTTTGTGATCTCTCTCAGCGTGATCACCTCCGGCGGGTTCAGCCCCTTCATTTATTTCAGATTCTGAAGGAACCCCGGAACATGTCCCGCACCATCTACCGATTCCTGATCATCATCCTCTTCCTGCCTGCACTGCAGGGACTTACCTCATGGATCAACATCAGGCCCCTGAAAGGGGCCATAGAAGTGCTCCCTCAACCGGTATTTAATCTGAAAGATTGGTTTTCAGGCGTTTTTCAATCAAATTATTACCCCTACCAGGAACAACAGATTGGCTTCAGACAAGACCTGGTCCGCCTCAATAACCAGTTAGATTTCAGTCTCTTTCGCATCCTTCATGCCCAGTCGGTTATACTGGGCAAACAAAACTGCCTGTTTGAGCTTAATTATATTAAAGACTATACCGGCGAGAGTTTTATTGGTGAAAAAGCCGTAATGGATAAGGTAGTGAAACTCAAAGAACTGCACGACACCCTGAAAAAAAAGAATATTGACCTTCTGGTGGTCTTTGCTCCCGGAAAAGCCAGCTTCTTCCCGCAATACATTCCGGACAAATACACAACACAGGGCACCAGGACATCCAACTACCTCTGTCTTACCCGTACCATGAAGGAAGCAGGCCTTCCCTACATCGATTTCAACCGGTTCTTCCTCGACATCAGGGATACAGTCTCCTGGCCCCTCTAGCATAAAGGCGGAATTCACTGGAGCACATACGGAATGAGCCTTAGCATGGACAGCCTCTTTCGATATATCGGTCATCTCCGGGGCATCCGGATGGTGGACTTCGGATGGGACGGCCTGGAAATAAGCCGGAATCTGAAGTTTACCGATAACGATATCGCTGACGGACTCAACCTGTTTCAAAGATTATATGATCAGCCGGGTGCCTATCCAAGATGGACTTTTACGGAAAAGCCAGGATGTACCAAACCTGATGTCATCGTGGTGGCCGACAGCTATTACTGGTCTGTCTTCGGCAATGCCCTCTCTGCCAGGATGTTCAACAAGAACATCTTTTGGTACTACTTCAACGAAGAATATATTCCCGAACAGCCTGTCAGAAAAATTTCCGATCTGGATGTGAAAGCCTCCATAGAACAAAACCAGGTCATCATCCTCCTGGCCACCGAAGCCAACCTTGACAGGTTTCCTTTTGGATTTATTGAGAAGGTTTATCCTGCATTCGTTCAAAAACCTCGACTTTAAGCACATCCATCCATACCGGGGTCTTCCCCCTGAGCCATCCGTAAACGGACAGAGTATCGTTCAGATTTCGCACTTCAGGTGTCATATAGTCCAGGCTGAAAAGGTTCCAGGTCCCGGGTTTTATTCTATATTCCGGACCGAGCAGGTCCTTTGCCCGGTATTTATAATTGCCGCCTCTATGCGAGAAGGTCGTCACCAGGGAGAACGGATTTGTGGTCAATGAATCTTTGATAAACACCATTGCGGAAACCCTGATCCAGGCATGGTGCGATCGGGTCAGTTCATGATACTTTATCCTGAATGCCGGTGAATAGATCAGGCCGGAATCCAGCCGGAGGCTGTAAGTACCCTGATACCGGCAACCACTGTCACGGAATCCTGAGAAAAGTGTATCCACCTTCTCAAAATCCATCACCCACTCTTTTGTCTTTCGGTAATCAAGGGTATCGGTAAAATGCTCCACGGCATCTGCAGGGCGTTCAACAAGCAGTAGCGTCCTGTCTGCAGGGCTGACAGAGGTCTTTCCAAAAACCTTCCAGTAATAGGATGCCGTCATTCTTGAGGGATCGATGATGTAGGCAAAGGAATATTGCCAGGTTTGAAAGAGGTTGAGAAGGATACAGGCTGCAATAAAAAAATGGAGCACCGTCTTTTGCCAGGTCCTCCAGCTATGGCTGGAAGCGATCAGGAAACCGGCCGGCAGGGAAAGTACTGCCAATGCCTGTACCATGGGCCGCTGCCCGAAACTTCCGGCATAATACCAGCATGACCAGCTGGATACCACATAGATATAAAGGATCATGAAAGTGATCAGGGCCGGGAAAAGAGGGCGGTTCCTTTTAAACAGGGAGATTAACCCAAATATCGGAACCAACATCACAGGAGTGTACACCAGCCATCCCTTCCTGAAACTAAACAGGAAATCCAGGGTGTGAGGACTCCGGAAATCGAACCCCTCTCCTGGATTGATATAGCTATAATACAGAAATTTACCTGTTATCCATTTCCAATAGAGGATTTGTGGGGCACCGGCCAAAAACAGAAAAATCACAAAGACCAGGACACTCCGCCAGTGATGAAGCAGCATCGACAGCTTATCGCCTATCGCTTTCCGGGAATCCATATTCCATAACAGAGGGATCAGAAGGATGAGCCCGTCGGTAGGGCGTATCAGGGTAACCAGTCCTATAAGGAATCCTAAGCCGGCCGCCTTCTTCATATCTGGCTTCCGGTGCCATTGGCAGGTGAGAAGGATCACGGCGGCATAAAGGGTGAAAAGCACGTTGTGTGTGAGCAGCCCTACCTGGAACACCATCTGCAGGTAGTTGGTCCCTGCAACGAAAATGATGAGCAGATAGGTGGTGAGGCGGTCTTCAAAATAACAGAGCAAGAGTTTTCTGAGCAGCAACAACCCGGCCAGGGTAAAGGTAAGACCTGCGATGACCATGGCCACTTGGTAAGGAGCGGAGAGGCCATCGGCAGCATACCCCAGGGCAGGCGCCAGGAGATGGGCTGCAAAAAAGAAGGGGGCATACATCACGGCCATGCCGCAGCTGTACTTCAATACAATACCA
>CAZSDK010000044.1:0-5202 GCA_964605655.1 uncultured Bacteroidales bacterium | reverse complement strand
CTTCTTGCCTTCCTGGTAGGTCCGGCCGTAATATGAAATTCCGACTTCATAGATCCTGATTCCGGGAAAACGGGATATCTTGGCGGTCACCTCCGGTTCAAATCCAAAACGTTTTTCCCTGAAGTACACCTGCTTGAGGATGTTTGTATGAAACATCTTGTAACAGGTCTCCATATCACTCAGGTTGAGGTTGGTCAGAGTGTTGGAAATAAAGGTAAGGAAGCGGTTTCCGATGGTATGCCAGAAAAAGAGGATACGATGGGCATTCCCTCCCGAGAACCTTGACCCGTAAACCACATCGGCAAAACCGTCGAGAAAAGGTCTCAGCAGAAGGTTGAATTCGTTGGGATCGTACTCCAGGTCAGCATCCTGCACCACTACCAGTTCGCCGGTGCATTCACTGATCCCCCGGTGGAGAGCAGCCCCCTTTCCCTGGTTATATTCCTGATTGATCAGCCGGATGTTGGCTGTGGGATGGGAGACGATATACTCCTCGACTATGGTCCTGGTCCGGTCTTTGGAAAAGTCATTGATCACCAGGATCTCCATGGTAAGCCCTCCAAGAAGTTCAACACTGAGCAGCTTATCCAGAATATCCCGGATCGTATTTTCCTCATTATAGGCCGGTACCAGTACAGAGAGCTGTTTGTAGAACATAAGCAGGGCGGTAAATAAAATGCAATAATAAGAAAAATAGGGAATTACTCCTGGTAGTAGACCCTTTTTACCCTTCTGGAAATATTGGTAAGGACTTCATAAGGGATGGTCCCAAGCCTTTCAGCCAGATCGGTGATAGGAAGGTCACCTCCGAACACCACCACGTCATCCCCTTCCTTGACATCCAGTCCGGTGACATCGATCATGCACATGTCCATGCACACATCTCCGACAATGGGTCGCAGTTCGCCCTTTATTTTCATCACTCCTTTGCCATTGCCCAGCACCCGGCTGAGGCCGTCGGCATATCCGATGGGTATGACGGCAATGGTCGATTCTTCCGTTGCAAACCAGCTGCGGTTATAACCCACCGACTCGCCTGCACTAATTTTCTTGACCTGAGAAATGCAGGTTCTCAGCGAGCTGACCTGCTGCAGCTGATCCTGATCATCAGTACAGGCAGGTACGCCGTACAGACTGATCCCCATCCTCACCATGTCGTATTGTCGTTCCGGGAAGCGGCAGATCCCTCCTGAATTCAGGATATGACGCATGAAACTACCCGGGATTCCTTCTGATAATTTTCCGGTCATCCGGTCAAAAAGCTCAAATTGTTTCCTGGTGAAATCATCAAGAGAAGGATCGTGGCTCGCTGCCAGGTGGCTGAAAACTGATTTTATGCGGAGGTAGGGCCTCTCATTAAGCTTCTGCAATAAGGTATCCAGGTCCGATCCCTGGAATCCCAGCCGGTGCATCCCGGTATCGAATTTAATATGGATATCGATAGCCATGGATGGATCGGCGAACAATCGTTGCCGGCTTTCTTCCAGCAGATCAAGAATGCGGAAACTGTAAACTTCTGGCTCCAGCTGGTATTTATACAGGGAGTCGATGCTCTCAGCATCTGGGCTCATTACCATTATGGGCAGGGTGATGCCGGCTTTCCGGAGTTCCACGCCTTCGTCGGCAAAAGCAACGGCCAGATAGTCGACCTGGTGGAACTGAAGGATGTTGGCTATCTCAAAGCTGCCACTGCCATAGCTGAAGGCCTTGACCATCACCATGGTCTTCACTTCCGGTCTGAGCCTGGATCTCAACACATTAAGGTTGTTGACCAGGGCATTCAGGTTGATCTCCAGCACCGTCTCATGGGCTTTTTGCTGCAGCGCCCGTCCGATCTCTTCAAAACTGAACAACCTGGCCCCTTTGATCAGGATGCTCTCATCATGAAAAGAAGTGAAAGGGAATTTTTTGAGAAAATCGGAAGTACTCATGAAAAACGACTTCTGCATCCTGAATTTCCCGGCATGCCGGCTGATGGCCGGCCCAACCCCAATGACCTGGTCTACGCTTTTTGTGTAGAGCAGGTCGGCGATCCAGGCATACAGATCATTCTCGTTTCTTCCGCTTTGAAGCAGGTCGGAAAGAATGACCGTCTTCCGTTTATGCTGGTTCTGCTGGTTTAGGAAATCCAGTGCTATGGACAGGGAGTTGATATCGGAACTGTAACTGTCGTTGATGATGGAACAGTTGTTAATCCCTTCTTTAAGCTCCATCCGCATTGCAATGGGAGTAAGACGCAACATGCCCTGGGAGATCAGTTCATTATCGAACCCGAGGTACAACATCACCGCCCAGCAGTGGATGGCATTCTCAACAGAAGCATCATCGGTGAAAGGAATACGTATGTTCAGCCCCTTCCCCTTATACTGGGCGTGAATATCCATCCACCTCGTCTGCCTGACAACCTCCGTGATCCAAAGATCATTCTCCTTTTTCCTTCCCCAGGTGAACACCTTTATCTTTCTGAAAGCCTCGTTGCTGACGATTCTTTGCTGAATATCCAGGTGGTCGGAACAATAGATCAGGGTTTCAACATGTACAAAGAGTTTAAGTTTTTCTGCAATTTTCTGGTCCTGATGAATGAAATTCTCGGCGTGAGCCTGACCGATATTGGTGAACAAACCAATGGTCGGTTGGATGATATGCTGCAGTTTTCCCATCTCTTCCGGTTCAGAGATGCCTGCCTCAAAAACACCCAGTTCATCTTCCCTGGTCATTTGCCATACGGAAAGAGGAACACCGATCTGTGAGTTGAAACTTCTGGGGTTCCTCACCATCTTCCGGTACTCGTGAAGGAGCTGGAAAAGCCACTCTTTGATGATGGTTTTACCGTTGCTTCCTGTAATGCCGATGACAGGGATCTGAAAGAGCCTGCGGTGACTGGCAGCCAACGATTGTAAGGCTGTCAGGGCATCAGGCACCAGGATGAAATTGGCTCCGGTATAAGCCTCCGGCTCAAAATCGGTCCTGGATATCATGAAATTCCTGACTCCCTTCTCGAAGAGTTCTCCTATGTATTTATGTCCGTCATTCCTTTTGGTCAGGATAGCGAAAAAAAGCGTCTGGTCGGGGTTGGAAAGCTGCCGGCTGTCGGTGAGCAAATCCCTCACTATGGTATCAGGTGCGTCAGCAATAAGCTGGCCCTTCACCAGCGAAGCTATTTCTGCTATTGTATAGATGTGTTCTTTCATAAGAGAAAGGAACAAAACGAAGGAAAATCCTCTTAAGTATCCGTCCCGTAGTCCTGTACTACAAATTTGGCAGCGTTTTCCTCCAGATCCTGGTTCATTTTCCTCGTCCTGTATATGTCACAGGCCAGATACATGGCCTGGCGGAAGGAGTCGGGGGAGGCGATGTCCTTCCCTGCAAGGTCATAAGCTGTACCATGGGCCGGGGAGGTTCTGATCACGGGAAGTCCCGCAGTGAAATTCACTCCTTCGTTATAAGAAAGGGTCTTAAAAGGTATCAGTCCCTGGTCATGGTACATGGCGAGGACCGCATCGAACTTATTATTCTCATGATAGCCAAAAAAACCATCAGCAGGGAAGGGCCCGAAAGCAAGGATACCCTGGTCCCTGGCTTTGCTCAGGGCAGGATGGATCACCTCCTGTTCCTCTTTACCGAGCAGACCTTCCTCCCCGGCATGGGGATTTAACCCTAATAAGGCAATCTTGGGCTTTTCAATACCAAAATCCTTTTTCAGAGACTTATTCAGGATCTGTATCTTATCCATGATCAGATCAATGGTAAGCAACTGCGGCACTTCCCTGAGGGGAACATGACCGGTAACCACACCGATCCGGAGGGTGGGAGTGATCATCAGCATCAGGTGCCCCTTCGACTGAAACTTATCGGCCAGATATTCCGTGTGGCCGGGAAAATGAAATCCTGCGGACTGAATGTTCTTTTTGTTGATAGGTGCCGTGACCAATACATCGATAAGTCCATTTTTCAGATCCTCGGTGGCCGCTTCAAGAGCCATATAGGCCAATTCTCCGGCCACTTCGGTCGACTTGCCGAGGTCGACTTTCACTTCCTGGTCCATGAGGTTTACCATATTGGGTTTGCGGTGGTGCACCTGGTCGGCCTTTCGGATGATATTAAAACTAAAATCGTTAAGATTCAGTGTTTTACGGAAATAGGAGGCTACTTTAGCGGTCCCATATACCACGGGAGTGAACATCTCAAGCACCCTTTGGTCTAAAAGCGATTTCATAATCACTTCATAGCTGATGCCATTGATATCTCCGTGCGTAATCCCTACGGTGATCTTCTTCTCCTTTTCAATAATTTCAGTCATCGGTTGTCAAATATGACGCAAAGATAATAATACGGTTCAAAAGTTACACGCTTGCGACGAATGGTTACTTTTGCAGCGATTTACCAGAATCTCCATAACTTAATGATGCTTTTCTTTGAATAAAGAAGTAATCATAGACCGTGTCCTATCAGGAGAATTTCTTTCCAAAGAAGAAGCCCTGATGATTTACCGTCAGTGGTCTTTGCCTGAACTGATGTTTCTGGCACACAGGGTCAGGATGATGAAACATCCGGAACCCAGGGTGGGCTGGATCATCGACCGCAATGTGAACATCACCAATGTCTGTATCTCAGCCTGTAAGTTCTGCAATTATTTCAGGGGTCCGAACCATCCGGATGCTTATGTCACGACACAGGAGGAATACCGGCAGAAGATCAGTGAGATGTGGAGACTGGGCGGCCGTCAGCTGCTGCTGCAGGGAGGTCTTCATCCGAAGCTGGGTATGGAATTTTATACCGGGTTGTTCCGGGACCTGAAGACAGAATGGCCGGAACTCAGGTTACATGCCCTGGGGCCTGCTGAGATTGTCCACCTGAGCCATCTCGACAACCTCACTTATGAGGAGGTCCTTACCCGGCTCAGGGATGCCGGCCTTGACAGCCTTCCGGGTGCCGGTGCCGAGATCCTGGTCGATCGTGTCAGAAGCCAGATATCGAAAAACAAATGTACTGCAGGAGAATGGCTGAATGTAATGCGTGCAGCCCACCGGCTCGACCTGCTTACTTCCGCCACCATGATGTTTGGTCATATCGAGACCCTGGAGGAAAGGATAGACCATTTAATAGCCATACGGGAGGTGCAGGCTGAAAAACCAGCAGGTCACACAGGATTCATCTCCTTTATCCCATGGCCCTTCCAGGACGACGGCACCTGGCTGCGTC
>CAZSDK010000043.1:0-6759 GCA_964605655.1 uncultured Bacteroidales bacterium | reverse complement strand
CCAAGGAACCGAGGATGAAGAAGAGATCTGACACACTTAATTGAACACTCCCTGAGTCTTTGCCCTGTTCCCAAAAATCAAGTGGTCCTACAGATGGGTCCTTTTAATGGTAATGAGGTTTGCATAAATCTGCACTGTTATCTTTCAATAAGAAATATTTTCTTTTGGTATTGTTCTCTATCCCATATACCACTTCTGCATTCCCTGATTTCTGGCTTTTCGATACAGTTGAACCCAATAGAAAAAAATAAAACATTACCATTCCAACCACTTACAGGATCCTGAAAATCTTTAGAATCTTTTTTTGATTCAATCTTGCGTTTAGGATTGCATTTATAGATGACAAGACTATCGTTTTCATCAATATAATAAACTTTCAGGTAGAATATTTCAACAGTTTCATTGAAGTCATTGTTGATAACCAGTTTACCTTGTTTTGACTTAGAAAATGGCTGAAGCAGCTTTGATAGTTGTAAGGTGTCATTTTGTAAATCTTCTGTCCTTTTTAGCTCCTCTTTCAATTTTGTGTTGTTTTTAAAATAAAGAATAAAGAAAAACAATCCTATCGTAAAGGCTACCAGTCCTAAGATGGCGATCAAATTGACCACCAGGAAGGATTTATTCTCACCCTGGCGGGATCTTGGGTCTGGGGTGGGTTTACTTTTTCCGTTTTCGGGCCGGGAGACCGGAGGCATGGGTATCTTTTCCTGCATGGGCTTGTCGGTAGGCAGGAATTGTGATTCATCAATCTCCATGTCCGGACAGAGTAAAGTAAAAGCTTCTTCCAGCCTTTGCAGGTTCTGGGTGTAAATCCTTTTCAGGTTGGGCGTGGGTGCATTGGTGAGCCTCAGGTGGTAGTCGGAATAGAGTTCGCGGTATTTGCCAAGGATGTCCTCGTTGGAGGCACCTTCATACAGGTCAAAAAGTTCAAAAGCTTCTTCCCGGTTCATAGGGCTAAAATATATTGTTGATTTTGGTGTTGGAGATCATGGCCTTTTGGGTGACCAGGTAGTTGCTTTCCGAGTGGTCGCTGCCGAATGACTGCCTCAGTTCCCTTCCGCTCTGCGGATCAAATGCATTCACATGCACCGTTCCGTTGAGGGAATATTCTATACTCACTTCCACGGGGTAGTTCTGGATCAGAGCGGCTTCCAGATCGATCTTCAGACGGCCCATGCTGATGGGTGGGGAACTCTTGTCGAGGAACTGGAAAAACTCCAGCAGCATCATTTCCTGAGCCGCATGGTTGGTATAATATGTTTTGGTGACCGAAAGCGGCAGGGGAAGATTTTTTTTGATGACGGTATCGATCTTGATTTTCCCGCTGAAGGCGTCCAGGCTCTTCACCCCAATGTGGTAACCGCTGACGCCTTTCAGTTCGGGGGGGATGTTATAATCCATTGCCTTGCCGTCGAGCTGGCATACATGCATGGCAGCCCCTCCGGCCACGGCTTTCATGGGATCATGAAACAGAATATTAACCGGATGTTGCTGAAACAGGGTCTGTACCTTCTCTTTCACCAAAGGGATCATGGAGGAGCCTCCCACCAGGATCACCGAATCCACATCGGCCATGCTTACCCCGGCATCTTTCAGGCAACGCTCTATGATTTCCAGCGTGGTGTTGATGTAAGGCAGGATGGCCTCCTCAAATTCCTTGTAGGTGACCATCACCTCCAATGGTTTGTCGCCCAGCAGGCACATTTTTTTTGCCTTTTTCACCTGGGGCATACACAACTCAATCTTGATCTCTTCCGATATCTTCCTGAGATTCAAAAGAAAACGTGCATCAGGAAGTTCCTCCTGACCATAAAAATGATAGTATTGTTTCAGGATGATTTCTCCGATTTTCTCGTCAAAATCCTTGCCGCCCAACTCTGTCGTGCCATCCTTGGCGTGTACATACACCCCCTTTTCATCCATGCTCAGCAGGGTCAGGTCGAAGGTGCCGCCACCCAGGTCGTAAACCAGTATCAACTTATCCCTGGTGTTCTTGGTGATCCCGTAATGCAGGGCGGCAGCCACCGGCTCCTCGATCAGGCCATGAACAGGCAGGTCTGCCAGGTAGGCTGCATTCAGAATAGCTTTTCTCTGTGGATCTGAAAAATGGGCCGGCACCGTGATGACGCTTCCTCCCACCAGGTCAGAAAAATACCCTTCGGCATCATACCTTAACTTTTTCAGCACCAGTGCCCCTATGGATTCAGGATACCAGGAAAGACCTTCCGGGGTGAAAAAGAGAGGCTTCCCCTCCCCAAAGTTCCTTTTAAAAAAACGGATCGTAGGTACCTCCGGATGATGCTCATTCACATTTTCAGCCATCCTCCCCACGAAAGCCGACTCCTGGAAAAAGTTCACCACCGAGGGAGTGAAAAGATTCTGTTTCAGGGTGATGTCAGGGATGTAAGAGACCTTGCCTCCGCTTCCTACATAGGAGATCAAAGAATAGGTGGTTCCAAGGTCAATGCCGATGTTCATGGATAAGGTCGCTGGGTTGATGGGATCTTGGTTCTTCAAAAATAAACACTCAGATGGAACTTTCAAAATATTTCACAGAAGTGACCCGGATGTTCCATGAGTTCCTGTTCAGGTACCCAGGTTCTTGTACCCCGATAGTATGCTTTGTTTCTTTTCCTCTTTTTGTTGCCGTATGCTCTTGATCAGGTTGTCGGCCAGGTCCGACAACTGTACTTTCTTCTTTTCTTTCAGTTCGATGCCTATCGACTGTTTGCTTAGTTGGACTTTCTTTTCATTCTGGTCGCTGATCAGTTTTCCGGCTCCTTCCTTAAGCTGTTTCTCTATGTGCTGGTTGAAGCTGTTCATCTGGTCCCTGAGGTGTTCGGTCAGCACGTTGAACCAGTCCCTCTGAAGATCACTGAACATGCGCTTGGTTTCATTGCGGAGCAGTTCCCTGGCCTTTTCCAGCTCAGACTGTTGACACTCCACCTTCTCTTTTTTTACCGATCTCATAACCAGAAAGCCTCCGAGAAGCAATAAGAATACCGATATTGGAATAAAGATCTCGGGTCTTCTTCTTATATCCCTAAAACCAAATTGGGAAGCCATGATGAGGACAATCATCTGGTAGCGGCGCATGGCCATGAAGTACTCATAGAAGCCCGTACTCCTCATTTCACCACGGTAAGTTCTGTCATAGCGAATGGCCCCGTCCAGGACCCGGGTGATCTGGGTCTCGGTCAGATGCTTGAAATAGTACGGGACCAGAGCCAGTTTCAGTCTTTTGACTTCTGTTTCAGTGAAGGAAGTGACTGCTTCATAGAGGTGGTCCAGGGCAAGTAGGTCCTCCTTGCAGGAAGTATACAGTTCACCATACAGGGTGGAGAGATAATCCTCCTCAAAGGTGCCTGGAAGGGTAAACTCCACCTTCTTGGTCATCTTTTCCTGTTTCAGTTCTTCCAGGGCTTCGATCTTCTCGTCCAAACCGGCCCAAAGACTTCCGGTCTTGTACCTCAGTGCATTTTCAGTATTGTTTTTAACCCCCTTTTCAAAATCGCTGAAAAAGAACTGTACCTGGTTTTTGATGTTCTGTACCTGGTCGTTAAAGGCATATTTGTCGATCATGTTCTGCTGAAGCGCATTCTGATGGATCAGCAGCGAGGCTTTCTTTTCGGTCAGCTCGGTCTGTTCCTGACGGATATAGAGTTTGTAGAAGTCGAGGATGCTCTCCAGGTAGCTGAGCAACCCATAGTCCTTCAGCTGGGTGGCCGTTTCCTTTTCATTAATGGGGAATACTATTTGACGAAAATCTTTTCCTTCGAGAGCAGAAAACGGCAGGTACAGGGTGCGGTAGGCATACCGCTCCATGATTTTTTGCAGCATAGAAGAGGGTGGCGCCTCCTCCCTGCCGAGGCAGAGGAGCAGCGGGGTCATCTCCGTCTGTTGGTCCAGCAAGGCCTCCAATTCCTCTTCCGGCACCTGTCTAGTGAGGATCAGGACGGTCACCGATTCAGGCAGTCTCCTTGTCTTGAGTATGGCTTTTTTTCCGGGCCTGGAGATCAGGTAGATATCCTCTTTTAGAGAGCATTCCGTAACCAGTGGGTTTCGAAGTCCTTCCGTAAGTTTAAAATTTTCTTCCCCGGCCAGCCAGTCGGAGAGCCTGGTCGCTTCCATCAGGTCCGGGTCGAAGGTTAGGATCAGGTTAATGATGAGGTTGCATTCACGCATCCTCGTTACCACCGCTTTCAGATCCAGGAATAGTTGTTCCGGGGGATTGAGCATGTCGGGCGACTGCAGGGCAATAAGAGTTTCCTGGTAGACCAGTTCGGTTTTTGGACTGATGTTTGTGAGCATACCTTTATATTTTTTGACGAAAATAGGAAAATTGTTATTTTTGATCAAAATGTCAAGTGATGAACCCAATAAGATATTTTCTGTTACTGGCTGCTCTTTGTTTCCTGTTACCCTTTGCATCAGCGCATGCCCCTGATACCCTCCGGTCCTCAACGTCTTCTTCAACCAAGACCGGGGATTGTAAATTGATCATTACCGTTGACAGTGATTGTTTTTTATGGATAGATGCATCACAAAAAGGAGCTGTGAAGAAAGGTGAGGTTAAGGAGGTTTTGTTGAAACCCGGGGAGCATCTGGTAATGGCAAAAGACTCTAAAGGACTGGTTCTTAAGAAGGAGAAGATGGTTCTGGAGAAAGGGAAAAGTAAAGTGTTAGACCTGGCAGTGGATATCGGTTCATCTCCCAAACCACCAGGTGTCACTGCCAGTGACACCAAGCAGATGGGGAACCCCTGCCCAGGACTGGAGCAACTTGAATATGAAGGCCAGACTTACCATACGGTTCAGATTGGGAGCCAATGCTGGATGAAAGAGAATTTAAATGTTGGGAGAATGATCAATTCTTCTGTTAAACAAACTAATAATCAAATTTATGAAAAGTACTGTTATAATAATTTAGATTATAATTGTAATATATACGGAGGATTATATACTTGGGACGAAATAATGGATTATAATCAAGTCGAAGGTAATACTGGAATATGTCCATTTGGATGGCATCTGCCTTCTAGAAATGATTGGATAGCGTTATTTCAAATCTTTGATACTGTTTCAACTGAGACAAGCTGGTTATTTGATGCGGGAAATGAATTGAAAGAAATTGGCCAGAAGCATTGGTTTCATAATACTCAAAGTGCTAATAATACTAGCGGTCTTTCATTATTAGGTGGAGGAGTCTTTGCTTGTAAAGGTGAGTTTGATTATATTCTTGGTCATGGTGCTTTCTGGTCATCAACAGTTGATGATCAAAATTTTGTTTATTGTATTGAAGTTGTTGACTATGAATCATCTGTAAGAGCTCAATACTCGAATGTTAGGAGTTGTGTATCAGCATCAGTTAGATGTATCCTCAATGATTAGCAAAGTGAAGATTTTTTATTTGTTAATAACTTTGTCCAAAGAAAATCAAATGGGAAATTCAAATCTGCTTCAAATCAAAATCTTCACTAATGACGAATTCTCTGGATTTTCAGGGAACGATAGTTAAAAACGTTGCAACGTTAGTGTTGGACTACAAGTGTCAAGCAAATCATAAAAATTTTCGGCAAGATGTACTAATAATGATAAAATAAATCAATAATATAGCATATTATGAAAACCCTTCATTTCCAACTGATTGCATTAATGACCTTTGTTGTTGTTAATGTCTGTACCGCCAGTCCGAGATTGGATACCATCAGGAAATCTACCCCGCCTGGTTATGGGAAAGGCCAAAAATTATACTCTTTCTACGTTTTCAATGACATGAGGTGCGGGATATCTATCATCCAGGATAATAAGACGATATATCAGGATACCCTGAAAGATTTTCAGGTCACCAGTTACAAGTTAAAGGCTGGCACATACGTCATGAAGAGTTATTTACTTCCCAGATATTCTGGAAAACGTATTTCTCAGCAGGAGATTGACTCGGTTGGTATTTATAATTTTGCTATCACTAGAACTTTCACTGTGCCTAATGATGTAAGTAAGAGATCACTGGATGTTTTATTCTCAAGTAATTTTGAGGATTTTTGCAAACAACGAAATGAAGAGGCTGAAAGGAAGAAGGCCGAGATTGAAAGGAAGAGCATTGAGGATAAAAGGATTAAGGATGAGGCTGACAGGAAGAGAATTGAGGATCAAAGGATTAAGGATGAGGTTGAAAGGCAGAAGGCCGCGGAAGTTATTCGGTTACAAAAAGAAGCGTTGCAGCAACAAATTGACGATGCCGTTTCAAAATATGATTTGGCGCTCCTTTATGAAAGTTGCGGTAGTGATAGACTCCGTAAAACGTTAGAGGACCTGATTAACCTTGCTCCAGGACTCATTAAGCGATGTGAAAATTGCGCTGGAAAAAAAGAAATAATTATAAGACAAACATGCGATGTGTGTGGAGGAACTTCTGAGGTTGATTGCCCCTATTGTGAATTCTTTCCAGATATGAATCCTCAGTGGTTAGTAATTTGTAAAACTTGTAATGGGACGGGCAAACTTGGGAGCAATCAATTGTGGACTTGTAAACAATGTTCTGGTTATGGTTATTTCAGATGTTCTGATTGTCGGTCAACTGGTAGGATTCAATGTCCCAATTGTAGAAATGGGATTCAAGAAAAAAGAAAATGCTGTGAGAACTGTCGGGGGATGGGGAGACTTAAAAAATGAGGAATAATTAGATCGCGACTAAGATGTTGAATATGAATGTGTCACATTTTATTAGCATTTTTATTTTTGCTATTGTCATTAATTC
>CAZSDK010000042.1:0-11110 GCA_964605655.1 uncultured Bacteroidales bacterium | reverse complement strand
CACCAAGGAACCGAGGATGAAGAAGAGATCTGACACACTTAATTGAACACTCCCGCAGGCATGGCAGTTGGCAGACCCGTACAACGAATCATTGCGCTAAAGGAAACTAACATGGTACCATTCTAATAATCAACGAGATTCCATCCTGTCAGGCGAAAGTGCTATTTTTTAATAATCAGTAATATATTAACTCTAACCACAAATTATACCTCGTAGAGGTTATATCCCTGTAGCAAAGAGTAAGTCGGTTGAATATTTCCCCTCCCCGTTTTAACCTCACTCGAAGACTCAAGATTGGTGGGGAGGGGGCAAGGGGAGGGAGATCGGATGAGGGTGCATGGTGCGTTTGTGACGTTAGCACGTGAGTTAATACAAAACACGCCTTTTTGAAACTAACACTAGGAAGATTACTTTTGCCCTATGGATTCATCTGAACAACAGCTACGAAAAGATTTTCTCCGCATCCTCGCCATGGGAAGCGAAAGAGCCGTGGCGGAACTCGGGCGGGATCTGGTCAACAGGGACCCTGAACGCCTCGATATCGTTTACCAGCTCTGTTTCACCGAAAAGTACCCGATTGCCATGCGTGCTGCCCGGGTGGTGCAGTTTTGTGTGGAACAGGATTCGTCATTATTCAATCCATACCTGGGAGAGGTGGTTTCCAAGGGATTGACTTCTGAAGTGGAAGGGGTCCGACGGGCCTTTCTGAAGCTTCTTGCTGAACAGACCGATCTGGAAAAGGTCAAAGACGGGGGCATTCTCCTCGACCGTTGTTTTGAATGGATATCCGATGCCTCGGAAAATCCTGCCATCCGTATCTACAGCATGACCATCGTGCACCGCTTCTCCATCATGGAACCCGATCTGAAACATGAACTGAAGGAAGTGCTGCGGTTTTTACCCGTAAACGAAAAGCCTTCCATCCGAAGCAGGGTGAAAAATATCATGAAAGAAATGGGTTACTGAATCGGTATGAGAATCTCCTATTGGTTTTTTACTGATTTTTCTTAAGTTTATTGGAATCGGTGATCTTTTCGTTCAGAAATTTGTTCTATCTTTACGCAATCTAAATAATAATAAGAAGAATGACAGTGATAACGAAGGATAATGTGCTGAAAGCCTTGAGTCACGTGGATGATCCGGACCTGGGTAAGGACCTGGTGACCCTGAAGATGATCGAAGATGTGGAGGTCAGTGACCGGAAAATTGCTTTTACGCTGGTGCTGACGACTCCGGCCTGCCCATTGAAAAATAAGATGAAACAGGATTGTATCGATGCCATACGCCAATACATAGGACCTGATTATGAGGTGGATGTGAAGCTGTCCAGCCGTGTTACCACACGAAGAGGAATGGACAGCGAGATACTGAAAGGAGTGAAAAACATCATAGCCGTGGCCTCTGGAAAAGGAGGCGTGGGAAAAAGCACCGTGGCAGCTAACCTGGCCATTGCTCTTTCAAGGCACGGATCAAAGGTGGGTCTGATCGATGCCGACATCTACGGGCCTTCCATTCCGCTGATGTTCAATGTGATGGATAGGAGACCCGAAGTCATCGAAAAAGAGGGGAAAACACGCATCCTTCCCGTGGAACAATACGGGATCTCCCTTCTGTCCATAGGTTTCTTTGTGGACGCCTCCAAAGCGCTGATATGGCGCGGACCCATGGCCTCCAATGCTCTGCTGCAGCTTTTTAACGATTCTGAATGGGGTGAACTGGATTACCTGGTGGTGGACCTTCCCCCGGGAACCGGCGACATTCATCTCACTCTCGCCCAGCAACTACCGGTGAGCGGCATCGCGGTAGTCACCACCCCCCAGGAAGTGGCACTGGCCGACGCCCGTAAAGCATTGAACATGTTCAACACCGAAGGGATACGAATTCCCGTGCTCGGCCTCATCGAGAATATGGCCTACTTTACACCTGCCGAACTGCCTGAAAACAAATATTATATCTTCGGAAAAGAAGGCGGAAAACGATTGGCTGAAGAAAACCAGGTGCCTTTCCTCGGTAGTATCCCGCTGGTGCAGTCTATTTGCGAATCGGGTGACAAAGGCAATCCTGTCGCCCTCGATCCACAATCACCGGTCACCCGTGCTTTTGACGGGATCGCTGAGACCATCTCCCAACAGATGGCCATACGGAATGCTTTCGCAGAGGCTATGAATAAGAATTAATCACGATAGTATTGCAAGTTATTTAACTACAAATAGATACAGAGAGTATGTCTGAAACAGTGAATCAGGAATTAGTACAGAAAGTACAAAATGTGATCAACCAGATTCGTCCTTACCTGCAGGCCGACGGAGGGGATATCAACTTCGTGAATGTGACGGAAGACAATGTGGTGAACGTGGAACTCACGGGTGCCTGCGGTTCTTGTCCTTATAGCCGCATGACCCTGAAAAACGGGGTGGAGTCGGCCGTGAAGAGGGCACTCCCCGAGATCAAAGCCGTCGAGGCTTTATAATTGAGGGGATCATCGGATAGAAGAGTTCCTTCCTTTTGCCATTAAGAAAGGTACTTTCCTACCAGAGGCATTCTCCTGCCCATTCCAAAGGCTTTTGATGAGATCCTAAGGATGGGTGGGGTCTGATACCGCTTGTGCTCACTGGTGTTCACCAGCTTCAGGATTCTTCTCACCAATAGTTCATCAAATCCCAGGTCGATGATTTCCCTGGGACCCTTTCGCAATTCAATATACTGGTATAAAATGGGATCAAGGATCTCATACGGCGGCAGTGAGTCTGAATCCTTCTGGCCAGGCCGGAGTTCAGCAGAAGGTGGCTTGGTGATAATGTTCTGCGGAATGACTTCCTTCTCCCTGTTGATGTATGCTGCTAATTCAAATACCTGGGTCTTGTACAGGTCGCCCAGCACGGAGATGGCTCCGCACATGTCGCCATAAAGGGTGCCGTACCCGACGGCTGCTTCACTTTTATTGGAAGTGTTTAGCAACAGGGACCCGAATTTGTTTGACAAGGCCATGAGGATCACGGCGCGAAGCCGGGCCTGGATGTTTTCCTCCGTAATATTGAAAGGGAGGTCCCCGAAAACGGGTTTTAAGGACTCGTTAATGGCCTCATAAGAATCACTGATGGGAATCATAAGATGCCCTGTTCCAAGGTTTTCCGACAGCAGGACGGCATCCGTCACCGAATGGGATGTGGAAAAATCGGAAGGCATAAGCACCCCCGTCACATTTTCCCTGCCCAGGGCCCGGGCAGCCAAAACTAAAACAACCGCTGAGTCGATCCCTCCGGAAAGTCCGAGAACCGCCCTTGAAAATCCCAGCTTCGAGAAGTAATCGCGAATACCCATGACGAGGGCATCATGGATCTGGGAAATGGTGGAGGGGTTGGTCTCTATGACCGCCCGGTCGGAATACAGGTCTCTCTGGTCTTCATCCCACCGTACCATGCCATAATCCTCTTCAAAATACCTGAGGGCCAGCACCACCTTACCGTAGGAGTTCATGACCATGGACCCTCCGTCGAAAAGTAATTCGGTCTGAGCACCTACATGGTTTACGTAGATGATTGGTATATGATACTGTTCTGTGTTGGCTTTCAGGACATTACGCCGGGTTTCTGCCTGTGTGTAGTGAAAAGGAGAGGCCGCTATATTGATGATAAGGTCGGGCCGGTAAGTGGCCAGTTCCTCCATGGGATTCAGGGTGTACAACGGATGGACACCCTCCATCCACAGGTCCTCACAAATGGTGAGTGCCAGTCTTTTTCCTTTGAATTCTATCACTTTGAACTCTCTGTTGGGCTCAAAATATCGGTACTCATCAAAGATGTCATAGGTGGGCAGAAGGGTTTTGTCGACCCTGTCCTGTACCTTCCCTCCGGCTAAAAAAAAGGCTGAATTGAACAGAGGCTTTCCCCGGCTGTGCGGATTGGGTGACGGACCTCCCAGGATTACGGCAATACCGGTGCAGGCCTTGGCAATCTGTTCCACCGACTGAAGACATTTCTGGTCGAAATCATCAAACTCCAGAAAATCCCTTGGCGGATACCCTGAAACAGCAAGCTCCGCAAAGATCAGCAGGTCGACACCTTCGTTCCTGGCTTTCTCAATACAACTAAGGATCTTGGAGGTGTTCCCTTCAAAGTTCCCGATGTGGTAATTAAGCTGTGCAAGGGCTATGTTCACAAACCTGTCCTTAAAACAATACCCCCACGTTGAGCTCGAAGTAATTGGTTACCCCCTTTTCTACGTGGTTGGTCTTCACGGTGTTAGACCCTTTGAGTACGTTGGTGAAACCGTTGTTGAACAGGACACCCGCATAAATACAGGTGTTACCGCTGATGTTGTATTCTGTGCCCAGGCCCACGATGAGTGATTCCCTGAGGAAACGGATCTTGTTCTTCGTCTCCAGCTCTTCAGTGTATTGGTTGACCGAAGGAGAAGTAATATCAAAGACATCTTCTGCCTTGGCTTTCAGGTTGATGGAAGTCCCAAAACCGATGGTGCCGAAGTAAATGAAGTTACCGATTTCTTTGGTCCTCATCTTTAAAAGGACAGGGATCTCCAGGGAACGAAGGCTATAAGTCCGGTGCATCGTGCCCAACAGTGAGTCCTTCTTGTAGGGATATTCTATTTTCCCGAAATTGGAGGTGATCGAAAATCCCGATGAGATTCCATAAGTCTGTGTCAGGTTATATTCACCAACAAAGCCCCAGGAAAATCCGGCTTTGATCCCCTCGGAGGAATAATCTTCGAGATCAGGTTTCATCCAACCCAGGTTGGGTGCCAGTTTAAATCCGAATTGGAACTGGGGGCGATCCAGCTGTGCATGAGATTGGATGGTAAAGAACAGGCAGATAACGATCAGTAATAGGCCAGGCTTCCTCATGATGTCAATATTTTAAAGCAAAGATACATCATTCTTATTAACTCAGGTGGGTTCCATCAATCGGAGTGACATCAGGAATAGTGTTTTTTACACTGAATGACTTTATATCACCTTATACTAAGATCTTGCCTTCGACGTTCCAGATAAGTTGCTAAAAATGTACAGGCTTGTGTCTTTTTAGATTAATTTTGATTGGGAAAAAACAGCTGATGAGAGCCTTTTGGATTTGCATGGTACTGGTAATGATTTCAACCTTCCAGGTTTGCACGGCCCAGGATGTGACCTTCGGACCCAAGGTCGGATTTACCTCATCACATCTGGCCACCAACCAGGACACCCTTTTGGATGAGTTTTCCCAGGGCTTCCAGGGGGGGATGTTCGTGAGGATTTATGGGGATTATTTCTACTTTCAGCCAGAGGTGATGTATGTTACCAAAGGCGGAATTTTTTCAACAGAAAATCAGGATTTTAAGGAACATATTGATCTTCAGTCAATTGATCTTCCGCTCATCTTTGGGGCCAAACTTGGTCCCGATGAATTTAACTTCCGTCTGCATGGCGGACCGGTAGCCAGTTATTATATTGAGAAGACCATACAGATGGATGTCGACGGGATCATAGCGCCCGTCAAAGAAAAGAATATCAAGGATTATACACTGGGTGGCACCCTGGGCATGGGCATGGATATTCTGGCTTTCAGCATCGATGTCCGCTTTGAGTTTGGTTTTGACAATATGTACGAAAAGGACTTTGGTGACAAAGACATTGACCTGAAATACGAGATGTTCAATGTGAGTCTGGCACTGAAACTGCTTTAATTTCCATTTTCAGTAATATTTTCAGAGATGCTTGATTTTTCGGCCGGGTTTAGTTACGTAAAGGGAAGAAGAGTTTTGGCATTATTGCTTGCGACCATCCTGCCTGTCTGGATTTTCTTGGCGACCTCCTGTACCCGTTGTTCTGATTCAGAGGAGCAGGTGCCGGAACCGGAAATGAAGGCGGTACAGCCGGTACAGGTGAAAATCCACCGTTATGAAAAGGCACTGTTCAGCCTGAACTCCGATTCTTTGGCGAAAGGACTGAAAAGCCTTCAACCGGAATTCGCCTTTTTCATCGGGCCTCATCCCGAGCAGCAGAACAACGTGGTCCAGATGCGGGCCTATCTGCAGGATACCCTGATCAGGCAGTTGTACCACCAGACCATGCAGGTCTATCCTTCTCTCGACAGCATCGAAAAGGAGCTGGGAAGTGCCTTTGGAGCATACAGAGAGTTGATACCTGGGGCACCATTGCCTCAGGTGTACACTTATGTCTCAGGTGCAGACTACGAAGCACCTATACGTTTTGTCGATTCCGTTATGATCATTGCCCTGGACATGTACCTAGGAAAAGATTACCACGTTTATAGCGAGCTGGGCATACCGGAATACCGCCAGTATGGTTTTGAACCCACTTTTCTCGTCCCGGATTGTATTAAGCAGATGATCATCCATCAGATCCCCGGACAGAATAAAAACCAGACCCTGCTCGACTGGATGGTGGTTTATGGTAAGATCCTTTGTTTTCTCGATCTGGCGCTGCCGGAACGTCCTGACTATCAAAAGATCACCTATTCACCCGAACAAATGACCTGGTGCCGGGATCATGAAAAGGAAATCTGGGCGCAGTTTATCAGGAATAATGCCTTGTACACCACCGACAGCAAGGAGATCGTCAAGTTCATCGGCGATGGTCCTGATACCAAAGGATTTCCTGAGGAGGCTCCGGGAAGGATCGGCTGGTTCGTGGGCTGGCAGATCGTCAGGCATTATATGGCAACCCATGAGGAGCTTTCTTTTGAGAAGTTGCTGAAGATCAGTGATTCACAGAAGCTGCTGACGGAATCAGGGTACCGTCCCGGTAAGTAATGAGTGGGTTAAACTGTATCAGGATATCAAGAGGATAGTTGGAGTTGATAAAGTAAGTGGTTGACAATATCAACCCTCATATGACCTGGCGTAAGCTGAGAAATCGACTTTCATCATGGAATAATCATCGGGGAAATGGCTGGCCTGGAGATCTGTTTTCAACAAGTCATGGATCTCTGGCAGGTTATTGCTAAGGTGATCTCCTAAAAATCCGTAGAAATCTTTCAACAGTAAAGTCTGGCCCGAGGGGGTTTCGAACTCATAGACTCCATCCGAGAACAGGAATATCCTGGAATCTTTGCCTACCTCCACCAGGGTGGATTGATATTTGATCCCCGGCACACAGCCGACCGCAAGGCTTGCCGGACCGAGTTCCCTGGTCTGGAGATCTCCCCAAACCATGACAGGCGCTGGATGACCGGCACAAACATAGGATAAGCTGGAATCGCGCTTAGAATATACTCCATACCATATAGAAAAAAATAGCCCCCCATGCTCCTCATGCTGGAAGACATCATTCAAACCAGTCACTACCTCAGCCGGGTCTTTCAGGTTCATGGCTTTCTGTGTGCGGCTGTTCAGGATGTTCATCACCGACACCGCATGTAAGGCCGGCCCTACGCCATGACCACAGACATCCAGTATATAAAAGGAAAAATGATCAGGATCTATCCAATGGTATCCAAAGGCGTCACCACCGAGCTTACTGGAAGGGATGAAGACCCAGTCGGTGGATACGACGTCGGTTTTCGTGACCTGGGGTAGAAGTGACTGGATATATTCCCTGGCTTTGTCCAGGTCTTCCTGGATGATGGCATCCTTTTGCTGCAGGATGGCATGGGCTCTGCGCTTGTTTCTCAGCGACACCGCCACGATGGTCACGATCACACCCAGCAGCAGGACCCCTCCGAGGGCAGAAAAGATAAGGGCTTGCTGACGCCTGTTTTTCTCAGTGAGAACCTCTACTTCCTTCTGTTTCACTTCCGTCTCTCTAATGGCCTCCATGTTGGCGATCTGCTTTTGCTTTTCCAGAGAAAAGAGGGAATCCTCAATGGATTTGGCCTCTTTGAAAGCCTCAAGCGCCGGTTTGTAATTTCCCTGTGCCGAGTAAGCTTCGTATAAGCCTTTCAGTGTTTCTTTCTCAAATTCCTTGTCGCTCATGGCATGAGCCATGTCATGTGCTTTTTTGAGGTAGTCGACAGCAAGGTTCAACAACTGTTCCCGGTTGAAAATTCGGACTTGCTTCTTTTCAGGCCCGGATGGGGTTGTATCTGTTGCCATGCTCGTGTATACTGCCCCGATGGTTGCCAGGCAGCAGGCAGCTCCTTTTGTATCCCCGATTTCTTCCGAGATCTTCAGGGCCTGGTTCGCACAATCCATTGCTTTATCGTAATCATCGATCTCATGGTAAAGATTCCCAAGGTTCATCAGGTTTTGCGAGACCAGGTATTGGTTGTCCATCTCTCTCGACAGTTCTAGCGCTTTCTTATAAAACTCGAGGGCTTTGGGAAAGTTTCTCATAGCCTGGTGAACTACAGCAATATTGCTCAGGTCTATACTTAAATAGTATTTATCATTCTGGGATTCAAAGATCTTCTGGGCCTTTTCATAGTAATAGAGCGCCTTTTTCGGGTCTTTCATGTTCATGTAGGTAAGGCCTATATTCCCGTAGGTCAGGGCTGATCCTCCCTTATTACCCTTTTTGTCAGATGCCCTGAGACAGCTGAAAAAGCAATCCAGGGCCTTTGGGTAATTCGACATATTCGTATAGGCATTACCCAGGTTGTTCAGCATCCCGGCTATCATATCCTCATTGCCAAGTTCTTTTGCCAGCGTTACGGCCTTTTCATGATATACGACGGCTTTGGAGAAATTTCCCAGGAAACCGTAAGTATTACCTATCTCATCGTTCGAAATGGCCTGCCATCTCTTGCTGTTTTTCTTCTCAGCAAGTTGAAATGCCTTGTTTCCCCATTCAATTCCTTTTGATGCATCACTAAGCTGGTAATAAATACAAATATTGATGTACGTCCTGAATAGCATCGTGTCGTTTTTTGCTTTCGACACTGATTGAAGAAGGGAATCCAACCTTTCCTTACCTTCTTTCTGTGCAGAGAGATGCAGTACGGACAACATCCCCAAGGCAGCCAGTAAGATTCTGACTTTCATGAGATTCTGTGTTAAAAATGTGTATAAATATAAGAAATTATTATTTCTTTTTCCACTTTTCTTCTTTTTTGCATCTAAAGGGATAGACCAGATACCCGACAGAGATGCTAATTAAGACTTACGGATGTACGTTGATGGGGATCCATGCTTTGACCATCACGGTGGAGGTGAACATTGACCAGGGAGTGAACTTTTTCATGGTAGGTTTGCCCGACAGTGCGGTGAAGGAGAGTCACCAGCGTATTGAGGCAGCGTTGAAGAACAACAACTACCGGATACCCGGAAAGAAAATTGTGATCAATATGGCGCCCGCTGACCTGAGGAAGGAAGGCAGTGCGTACGATTTGCCGATTGCCGTGGGGATACTGGCAGCTTCGGAGCAGATAAACCAGTCGAAGGTGGGAGACTATTTGATGATGGGAGAACTTTCGCTGGATGGAAGCCTGCTGCCTGTGAACGGTGCTTTGCCCATAGCTATTGAAGCCCGGAGAAAAGGTTTCAGGGGGTTTATTTTGCCGGAGGTGAATGCCAGGGAAGCGGCTATTGTTGGAGATTTGGAGGTTTATGGTGCCCGAAGCATCCGGGAGGTCATCGAGTTCTTCGACGGGAAGGAAAGCATGCATCGTGAAGTTGTTGACGTGAGGGAGGCTTTTTCGACCGGTTTGAACGGATACGAGTTTGACTTCTCGGATGTTAAAGGGCAGTACTCCATCAAGAGAGCTATGGAGGTGGCGGCTGCCGGAGGGCATAATTTGTTGCTCATTGGTCCTCCCGGGGCCGGAAAGACGATGCTGGCCAAACGACTGCCTTCCATCCTGCCCCCGCTGAGCCTGAGTGAGGCCATGGAGACTACCAAGATACATTCAGTGGCCGGGAAGCTCAGCCGTAACAAGTCGTTGATCTCGGTAAGGCCTTTCAGGGCGCCCCATCATACCATCAGCGACGTGGCTTTGGTAGGAGGAGGCAGCTATCCCCAGCCGGGGGAGATCAGCCTGGCTCATCACGGGGTTTTGTTTCTGGATGAGCTGCCTGAGTTTAAGAGGACGGTACTGGAAGTGTTGCGTCAGCCTCTCGAGGACAGGGTGGTGACCATATCCAGGGCAAGGTTTTCAGTGGATTTTCCGGCCAGCTTCATGTTGGTCACGGCCATGAATCCCTGTCCCTGCGGCTTTTATAACCACCCTGAGAAGGACTGCAGCTGTGGGCCGGGGGTGGTACAAAAATATCTGAGCAGGATCAGCGGGCCTCTGCTCGACAGGATCGACATACAGGTGGAGGTGGTGCCGGTACCTTTCAGGGAGCTGGCGGTGGCCGGACCATCGGAGAGTTCGCAGACCATCAGGGAGCGGGTGGTGGCAGCCAGGAAGATACAGGAGGAGCGTTATCAAGGGAAAGAGGGTGTTTATTCCAATGCCCAGATCCCGGCCAAGGAGATCCGTACGGTATGCCGGCTGAACAACGAAGGCCAGGCTTTGCTGAAGAATGCGATGGAGAGGCTGTCTCTTTCAGCCCGCGCATATGACCGGATACTCAAGGTTTCCCGTACCATTGCTGACCTGGAAGCTGCAACAGACATCAAAGTGGAGCACCTGGCCGAGGCCATCCACTACCGGAGCCTGGACAAGGGGACGTGGGGGGCGCTGTAAGTCAACAAGTACTGCCCTGCAAGGGCAAAATTCGAATAACCGCGGGTATAACCCGTGGATCAGACATCAACCCGATAACCACAGCTCCCCAGGGGCTGGATATGGATAACCACGGGTGGCAACCCGTGGACCAGACAGCACCCCAATAACCACAGCCCTGCAGGGGCTGAACAAATTGCATCACCATGACAAGCTATCGCCAAATCCTTTACCATATCGTTTTCCGCACAAAGAACAGCAAGAACACCCTTTACCAAATCCATATCAGGGAATAATACCTTTACGTCAACGGAATCATACAGAAGAAAAACTGCAAATTATTCCGCATCAATGGGACAGAAAACCATATCCATCTGCTGTGCGATCTTCATCCCAGCCTTTGCCTGGCTGATTTCATGAGAGAGATAAAAGCTTCCTCCTCGAGGTGGTTACGGCAAAATGTGAACTTTCCTGCTTTTCAAGGCTGGGCTGACGGGTATGCTGCGCTGACATACTCATACAGGGATAAGGAGAAGATCATCAACTAT
>CAZSDK010000041.1:0-11349 GCA_964605655.1 uncultured Bacteroidales bacterium | reverse complement strand
GCAAGGATATAAAATATCCCGACATTGAAATCGATGGGATGAAGTCCCTTGGCAAACGGAATGGCGGCCAGGGCCATAAAGGACGCAATGATGACGATGAACGGGGCCAGGTTGAAAAGGAACTTATCGGCTTTGTTGATGGGGATCAACTCCTTCATCAACAGCTTGATAAAGTCGGCAATGGTCTGGAAGATGCCAAATTTGCCCACCCTGTTGGGTCCCACGCGGCACTGGATGAAGGCGCAGATCTTCCTCTCAGCATACACCAGGAACAGTCCTACCAAAGCGTAAAATAGCAGGAACACCACCCCGATGATCGTAAGCTCGGTAATGACCGCCCAGAAAGGCGACATCACCGAACGGAGCCCTTCGTCGATCCATTGAGTGAAAGATGTGAAATCGTAAATATTAAATACCATGTTATTATTTGCTTGATAGTTTATAAATGGTCTTGATCAATATACTATCGGTCAATGTCGGGGATTACCAGGTCCAATGAACCCCCGATGGCGATCAGGTCGGCGATCTTAAAGTTACTGGCCAGGTGGTCGAACGTGAACACATTGGAAAAATTTGGGGAACGAAGCTTCAGACGGTAAGGAGTCTTATTGCCGTCGCTGATCACATATACGCCCATCTCACCCCTGGCAGCTTCCACCTTCTGGTAGTATTCTCCTTCGGGAAGCTTGATCACTGCCTTCATCTTGGCTGTGTAATCGCCTTCAGGTATGTTGTCGATGAGCTGTTCAATGATCTTCATCGATTCCCACATCTCATCCATCCTCACCTTGTACCGGGCAAGGGAATCACCTTCCTCATACAGCGGCTCCTTAAAAGTCACTTTGTCGTAAGCAGCATAAGGATGGTGTTTCCTTACATCACAGGAGAATCCGGAGCCACGGCCTCCCGGACCAGTAAATCCGAAGGAGATGGCATCTTCTTTGGTCATCAGGCCGATCCCCTTGGTCCTTTCCTGGAAGATCACATTGCCGGTAAGCAGATCGTCATACTCAGGAAGGGTCTTCCTGAAATACTTGATGAAGTCTTTTACCCTTTTCTGGAAGTTGGGGTGAATGTCTTTCATGAGTCCGCCCGGGGTATAATAGCTGTGCAGCAGCCTGGAGCCACAGGACTCCTCAAAGATGTCGAGGATGTATTCCCTGTCCCTGAGTCCGTAGAAGAAACAGGTCAGTCCTCCCATGTCCATACCGAAAGAACACCACCAGAGTTGGTGGGAAGCAATACGGTTGAGCTCATCCATGATGGTCCTGATATATTTCACTCTTTCAGGTACTTCCACCTGAAGGGCGTTCTCAACCAGGAGGCATACGGCGTGGTTGTTGATATGGGCAGAAAGATAGTCCATCCGGTCGGTAAGGTGTATGATCTGAGGATAGGTCAGGCTCTCACACATCTTTTCAATACCACGGTGGATATAACCCAGGTGAGGTTTCACACCCTGAACGATCTCTCCTTTCAGGGAAACAACAAGCCGCAGTACGCCGTGGGTCGACGGATGCTGGGGACCCATATTGATGGTGTACTCCTGTTGTTCAACTAATGGTGCTTTCGTCTCTTCAGCCATGGCTTATCTTTCTATGATGTTCACTTCGTCGGTATAATCTTTCCTGAAAGGATGACCAATGCGGTCTGAGATCTCGTCGAGGAAGACCCTGCGCATGTCGGGATGGTGTTTGAACTCTATCCCGAAAAAGTCGTAGATCTCTCTCTCATGAAACTCAGCCGTGCGAAAAACTTCGCTGACAGTCTCTATTTCAGGATTATCCTTGTTGGGGATGGCGGCTTTCAGGACCACAATATCATGGGTCTTGCTCGATTCCAGGTGATAGATCACCATCAGGTGGTCGGGAAAGTCAGCACCCGACTGGCAGAACAGGAAATCGAATTCCAAACCGGGAGTCTCTTTGAGGGTCTGACAGAAACTCTTGATTTTCTCTTTGGGCACATTGAGGGTCAGCCAGTTGCCTCCTTCGGCGAATTCTGCCTTCGGAAGGGCTGCCAGTACCTTTTCTTTCAGTTCTTCCTTATTCATGATCTTCCTCCTCTTTACGTTTAAATTTCGGTGGAATGGTGCCTTCAAGAAACTCCCTGTCCTTATCCCTTGGTTTGGCCATGGTCTCTGACTTGATTTTTCTCTGAAGCTGCATCACACCATATAATAATGCCTCGGGCCTGGGAGGGCATCCGGGGATGTATACATCCACGGGTATCACGTGCTCCACGCCACGGACCACCGAATAGGTATTGTAAAAGAAAGGCCCGCCGGAGACGGCACAGGCACCCATGGCGATCACATACTTGGGTTCCGACATCTGGTCGTATAACCTCTTTAAAACAGGAGCCATTTTCCTGACGATGGTGCCGGCCACCACGATCACGTCGGCCTGCCTGGGGCTGGCACGGTACACCTCAATGCCGAACCTGGCAAAATCATGTCTGGCGGCACCGGTAGCCATCATCTCTATACCACAGCAGCTGGTGGCAAACGTAAGAGGCCAGACGGAGTTGGACCTGCCCCAGTTGACAATGTCGTCAAGGGTGGTAAGCACCACATTGCCTCCCGTCTGCTTGAACAATTCCAGGGTTTCATTGTCCCTGAAATCATCCTTTTTCATTGACTTTATCTTTATTCCCATATCAATGCGTGTTTTTTCCAGGCATATAACAATCCCAGGATGAGGATAAAGAAGAAGATGACGATCTCAACGAAGGCCACTATACCGAGCTCCTTCATTACCACAGCCCAGGGAAACACAAAAACGGTTTCCACGTCAAAGACCAGGAAAAGAATGGCAAACAAATAATATCCGATGTTGAACTGTAACCAGGTCAAACCCTGGGTGGGGATACCACATTCGTAACTTTCCGACTTCTGTGGGTTGGTGGATTTGGGTGTCACCAGCGATGAGAAGATCAACGCTGCACCCACCAGCACCACGGCCACGATGAAGAACAGGATCAACGATTCATTACTCATGGTTTATTAATTAATTATTGATTTTCAGATTATTCGTTTAATAATGCGACCACCTCCTGGTACACCTGGTGGTTGGTGTACCCATAGAGGTCTATGGACTTGGACCGGCACAAGGCGACACAGGTCCCGCAACCCTGGCATAATCCGGGATTGACCCGGGCCAGCTGCTTGATGACATTGCCGCCGCGGTCTTTGATCTCTTCCTTGTCAATAGCCTGGTAAGGACAAACCGGCTGGCACATGAAGCAACCCACGCAAGTGGAGTAGTATGGCGCCGGGAAGCGGTTCACCACGGCCACCAGGGGTTCCCTTAACAACTCATCGTTGGAGAACAGGCCGATGACCTTGGCGGCAGCACCGGAGGCGGCTGCCACCGACTCAGGGATATCCTTGGGAGCCTGGCAGGCACCGGCAAGGAAGATCCCGGCCGTGTTAGTCTCTACCGGCTTCAGCTTCGGATGGGCTTCGGCAAAAAACTTGTGGGCGTCATAAGAAACATGAAGCGTCTGGGCAAGCTCCTCGGCACCGCGTTGGGCAACACCGGCAGTGGCAAGCACTACCATGTCGGCCTCAATCTCAACTGGAGAACCGTTCAGTAGGGTGTCTGCCCCTTTGACGATCAGCTTGCCGTCCTGCTCGTAAATCCGGGAAACTCTTCCCCTGATATAATGTGCATGGTCCTCCTCGATGGCTCTTCTGACAAATTCTTCATACATCTTGCCGCCGGCACGTATGTCCATATAAAAGATGTACGCATCTCCCTGATGGACCTTGTGCTTGTATAACATGGCATGTTTGGCGGTGTACATGCAACAGATCTTCGAACAGTATTCAATGCCTTTGGCGGGGTCACGCGAACCGGCACAGGCCACAAAGACGATCTTCTCGGGAACTTTCCCGTCGGATGGCCGGCGGATCTCTCCCAGGGTAGGTCCTGATGCCGAGGCCAGCCTTTCAAACATGAGACCGTCAATTACATCTTTATACTTGCCATAACCATATTCAGGGAAAAAGTCGGCCTTCTTGATGTCGAAGCCCGTAGCCAGGACCAGGGCACCGGCCGGGATATCAACGATCTCATCTTCCTGGTCGAAGCGGATGGCCTTGGTGGGACAAACTTTCTCACAAACCCGGCATTTGCCTTTCTGATAATAGGTGCAGTTGGGCCTGTCGATCACAGGTTTGTTGGGAACAGCCTGGGGAAAAGGCACATAGATGGCAGGGCGGAATCCCAGTCCTTGTTCAAATTCGCTGGGTATTTTCTTTACCGGGCACTTGGTGGTGCAGAGTCCGCAGCCGGTGCACAGGTTCTCGTCCAGACTTTTGGATTTCTTCCTGACCTTAACTGTGAAATTTCCAATAAAACCTTCTAAACCAATAACTTCAGCGTAAGTGTACAGGGTGATGTTGGGATGCTGGGCCACCTCCACCATTCGGGGAGTGAGGATACACTGTGAACAGTCGAGCGTGGGGAAGGTCTCTGATAATTGAGACATATGGCCTCCGATGGAAGGTTCCCTTTCGATCATCACCACCTTATGTCCTGCGTTGGCTATGTCCAGGGCAGCCTGTATCCCTGCCACCCCGCCTCCGATCACTACGGCATTCTTGGTCACAGGCACCCGGATCGGGTCCAGGGGTTGGTTCTTCTTGACTTTCTCCACCAGCGTCCTCACCACGTCAATGGCTTTGTTGGTGGTGCTGTCGGCTTTCTCATGTACCCAGGAGACGTGTTCGCGCACGTTGGCCATCTCGCAGAGGAAGGGATTCAGCCCTGCCTCTGTGGCAGCTTTCCTGAAAGTAGGCTCATGCATCCTGGGGGAACAGGCGGCCACCACAATGCCGGTAAGGTTGTGTTCCCTGATGGCTTCCTTGATCAAAGTCTGACCAGGATCGGAACACATGTATTTGTAGTCGACGCTGTGGGCCACACCATTCATCTTGGCGATAGTGTTGGCAACCCTTTGACAGTCGACGGTGGCTGAAATATTTTCTCCGCAATGACAAACGAAAACTCCGATACGTGCCATGACTTATTCCTCCTTACCTTGATGTTCAACGATTTCTTTGGGCATGTCGGCCAGGGAAGCCCTGACAGGCAGATCGGCAGGGACAAAATGCCGGTGCAGTCCCAGTTCCTTCTCGCTGCATCCCATGGCCAGTCCCATAGCCTGGGTAATGTACAATACCGGGATCTGAAGGTTCTTCCCTAAGTATTTGTTGATGTCGACACGTCTCATGTCGAGGTTGGAATGACACATGGGACAGGCCACGATGATGACTTCTGCACCCCGGTATACCGCATTGTCAACTACCTTTCCAGAGAGCTTTCCGACAAGGTCGGTACGGGATACCGACATGCCGGCGCCACAGCATTCCACTTTGAATTCCCATTCTACCGGGGTGCCCCCGATCTTACGGATGATTTCATCCATGGTCACCGGGTCTTCCGGCCGGTCGAACTGAAGAATGCTGTGAGGTCTCACCAGAAGGCAGCCGTAATAGCTGGCTGATTTGTACTCAAAAGGTCTGTACATCTTGTCTTCAACCTGATCAAGCATATACTTCTGTATCAGCTGGATCACATTGATGATGCGGGTCTTGCCCTGGTAAGGAAGACCGATGATTTCCTTCACTTTGGTTGCAAGGGCCGGCTGATGGGCCATCTCATGCTGGGTCACCATCAGTCGGTTATAACAGGCGGCACAGGGAACGACGATCTCATCCAGCCCTGCTTTCTCGGCCTGCGCAAGGATGCGGGCAGGCAGCGCCAGCGAAAGTTCTTTGTTCAGGTTGTGGGCTGCACTGGCACCGCAGCAGTTCCAGTCAGGAACTTCTACTAAACTGATACCGAATTTCTTACAAAGAGCCACCACCGATTCCTTGTACTCTCTCGATCCGCCTTTCAGGGAACATCCTGGGTAATATCCGAGTTTCATTGGATCCCTCCTTTCCTTTTCAGAGTCTTTTTAAAGATGTTCGACATGCCTTTCCGGTCTTTGATCAGCTCAGGCAGAATCCCGAGTTTCCCTTTGGCGAGCATGGAAGGAGCCAGGTTCACATCCTGACTGAGCTGCAGCGAACGGGTCTTGTAATCGGCGATCAGGCCCAGCTCATATAGCCTTCCCGTATAGTCAATGGAGTCGAGAAAGGCTTTATGGAAAGAGATAATGTTCTTTGCTTTCGGATGGGTTATCTTCTTTTCGAGCGACCTTTCCCGGCAGAAATCCATCACGCCGGGGATATCAATTTCCATAGGACAGCGGGCGGCACAGGTTTCACAGGTTACACACAGCCAGATGGTCTCTGAGCGCAGGGCCTTTTCTTCCATCTTTTTGTCTTCTGTTTGTAACAGCCTCATGATCACGCTGGGAGGATGGTCCATGTCCTCTGACAAGGGGCAGCCGGCGGAACATTTGCCGCACTGATAACATTTCTGAACGGAGATTTCCCGGCTGTCCAGGATCTCTTCCATCAGGCTGCCCTTCTTATGGACTTCGTGTGTTGCACTTGACATGGGAGTAAGTATTTCTAATCTCTTAGTTTCAGGGCTTTATCGGGTCCGGAAAAAATAATATTTCCTAAACTTGGGGTCTTATTTTACAAATGACTAATAATCAATCGATTATTAGTATTTTATTGGATTAAGACAGGCAAAATTAAGATATAATTTTTATTTAAAATCCACAAGACCTCTATTTAAAATGATTCAAAAATAGAATGGTAATGGGTAAAGGAAGTCGTAGTAATTGGTTCGGGATTATCTTGACTGACAGGTATGTCAGATGGGTCCTTTCACCAAATACGAATGATCCGGCAAGGAACATTCGCTCTGTCAGAAGCAGAAAATATTGAAAAATGTAGATAAGTAAGAAGATATCGCCTTAGGTGAGGTCGATACTCTGGATCTCAGATTGAAGGGTGCAGAGCTGATCCAGGATTCTGTCTGCCTTGTCCTTGAAAAATGTGGCCGGGCCATCCATCAGGTGACGGTAGTAAGCAATCCCTTCGAGCAGATTCTTTTTAAAGAGGGTAAAATACTGACTCATTTCTGCAGGCACTCCCATTGACAGGCTCATCCGGCTGTCCTTCAGAAAATCAACATACATCGACAATTCCTTGATGAAAAATGCCGGGCGGTCCGGTGCTATTGGCAGGGTGGTCTTTCCATAAATATGTCCTGCCATCTCCTCAAGGTTCGTGATTTTTGAAAAATAAGCTGCATTAGGTCCGGGACAGATGGAAACACCGGGTCCTTCCTCGCTGGTATCCAACTCATTGACCAATAGTGCCGAGGTTCCGAGCCCCACACAAATGCATGATTTTGATATGATGGAATGAAGCCTTTTTTCAAAAACGTCGCTTGTCAGTTGAAGATCATCCAACTCCTTGATCCTCAAGCGTTGAAATTCTCTTGAGGCGGAGCAGGTGGTCCTGCCTGAGGTGTCTTCGTGAAGCGCGGCGTACTTTTTAGTACACGGGCTGCCCGGCCGGTTTTCAGCGATGTACTTCCTTTTCTCGATATCTTTGGTGTTGCGCCTCAGACTGTTGAAGGGAAGTCCCAAAGGGGAAATATCACTGACCTCAAGGTCCTCTTCACCGGCTTCTTGCAGCAGCTTCAGCGTGACGGGGTCCACATTGGTCACATCAGGGGCAAAAAGAAAGGGAGTGGCCCAGCCCACGGAATCTACCTTGTAAGTCTGAAGAAGAAACTCATGCTCCTCATGGGTCCCTATGCCTCCCTGGGCTACAATTCTTGATGAAGGCCTTTTTGAAGGGAGCGGATGACCAAGGCTTGTGAGTGCCCTGGTCAGCACTTTCCAGTTGTCCTCCAGGAGTTGTTCCTTATAATCCAGAAATTTCTGAAGGATGGGTCCCATGACCAGTCCTTGGGTAGGGAAGACATGACCTCCGCAGTTAAGACCTGATTCGATACGGTATTCAGAAACCCAGATGCCTTTCTTGGCAAGGAAATTCGACTGTATCACTGCCGACCGGTAGTCACTCACTTTCAAGATCACCTTTTTTGCCAGTTCAGCGTCAGATCCGGGAAGAAAATCTGCAAAATGGCTCAGGTAGCCAAAGATGCGAAGGTTGATCCCCGCAGAGAGTACCAGCGAGGATTTTAATTTACTCTGAGCAAAGCCTCTGACCGCTGCATGACCGTCGTTGTATATGACGGGTAGCTTCTCCTGCCCCCGGTGGTTGGTCCTGTCGATACGGGTCATCAGGTTCACGTCGATGCTGCCCGGCACCACCTGTGACCTCAGCAATGCAGTGGCTTCTGTCTTAAAGCCTTTCCTCAATAAGGAGTTAGTTTCCCTGTAAAGCGGTGAATGATAAGGAAGAAGTTGGTAGTATTTTTCAAGAGGACTGCCCGGTTCAAGTTCACTTTCTTTAACTTGTTGAAAAACAGTCTCCACCAAATCATAGACCAGGTCCAGGTAGGATGTGATCCGTTTTGCCCTGAAATCCTCATTCTTTTCAGTTATGGGTTCGTAAGGCAGGTTTTCCTTCTGGCAGTAATACTTTCGCATTTTCTCCATGAGTTGGTCGTCAACCAGGGAAATGACGGAACTGATCCCAAAGGGAGCTACTCTAATCGGAGTATCGATGGTAAAACCGATACCCATGACTGGAATGTGAAAGGTATGAGGTGACTGGTACTGAGCCATGTATTCTTGATGCTTCAGGAATGTAAGCAGTGTTGAGGACCCCCGTAGAATGATGAATCAGACCTTACTGGCGTGCCAGAATTGATTTACATTGCTGTTAATGAATTTGCAAAGATAGTGCAAATCTCTTTCGGTTAATTAAACTATATATGCTTATATGTCAATAATTTTCGATACCCACTGAGGTTATTTGTTTTGTTTCTCCAACAAATGAGCCTCGGTCGTCAGGACATATTTAGAAAGGTCCAGGGTCTTCTCGGGTGCGAAGAGGAGGTAGGCATATTTAAGGGTTTCAGCAAAGAAGTAACTCTCCATGCTGTCTTCCTTTTCAAGGGTGGCAACATTTTTTAATGAGGCATAACCAATGCGGGTGTAACAGTGGTTCAGGATATCGTCGATCATTCGTTGCCCCATGTACAGGTATTTCTCATTATGGGTGGCTCTGTAAAGATAGAAGCAGCTTTCCAGGTTCTCCGGCCTTAAAGGGTAGGAGGGATCGATGAGACTGTCTTTCATGAAATCAAAGGCCTCGGGCTCCATATTCCAGCGGGTCCACATATAATAGTTGCCTTCCTGCAGCAATCTGCCCGTAGCAGTATCTCCGGCAAGGGTGAAAAGCCCGGAGCAGAAGGCATCCAGGGCGCCGTAACAGGAACAGGTCTCTTTCCCGGTGCTCATGTCCACCCGGGTCATGAAAGACCCTTTCCCGGTTTGTCTCAGCAGCTGTTTCTTAATGGCTGTTTTAGATGTCTCCCAGGCTTTACGGCAGTCCTTGTCCTTAAATAAAAGCCAGGATTTCAGCAGGTATTCATAGTAGGAGTCGGTACGGGCGCCAATTTGGCTCTCGGTGTTGTCCCAGGCACCGGTGATCACATCAATCACGGTCCCCGGAAGGTTAAGCGGGCTTCGCTTTTTGTGGACCGTCAGCGCGGCCTTCTTTGCGAGCTTGTAATAGATGGAGTCTCCGGTGTACTGGGTCAGTTTTCCGAACTCCAGCAGGTAGGTCCCGATCTCGGCAGGGTTGCTCATGGGGTCCCTGCATTCAAGGGTGAGGAGGTTGACATAACGGTACGGCATGCCTGTGGTGGTCCTGAAGGCAGGAGTCAGGCGTCCTCCCAGGTCGATGGCCAGGTCAAGGAAGGCTTTGTCGCCGCTGAGTTCATAGGCCGATATCAATCCTCCCAGCAAGCGTATGTTCACTTCAAACAACTGGACCTCCATATCTTGGGCGAAGTTCAACCGCGTAAGGATGATGGACCTGGCTGTCTCGGCTTCTTCCTTCATATCCATAAGGATGAAGGTGTCATAGGCGTCGACAGGTGTCATCACCAACGATTGCCGGTACCAGTTGTGTCCGGTCTCAGTAATCGGGCTCACGGCATCATAGCCAAAGGCATGTGCCAGGTAGCCCCTCCAGGCATGGCGGCAGGCCTGCCTGATGTATTCACATTCCTGCTTTTTCATCTCCTCCGTAAAGGATTGAGCGGCAAGAGCATTGCTGAAAAGAATGAAAAGAAACAGAAAGCTGGCGTGGCTGAAAAATTTTCGGGTCATCATAACAGGAGATTATCGACCCTCAAAAGTAGGAATAACCCTGAAGTCTTATTCCTTGTTCAAGGTTTTAACGACGGCATCCAGCCCTTCCAGCTTCTTTATTAGGTCAGAAATCTGTTTGGCCATTTCTGTATGTCCGGAAGCATGTTCGGCTTTGTAACCGGACACCATTTCCTGGGCCTGGGCTTTGATCTCCCTGGCTTTTTCATCCAGATGAAGGGCAGTGTCCTCCGACATCTTCGTGACCCTGATCTGCAGCTGTTCCCAGTCCTGTTTGTGGGCAGCCGCCTGGGAATGAAGCTCCCCTCTTAACACTTCCGTCTCACCAATGGTTTTGTCTAAAGCACCTTTGTAAAAGTCAAGGGAGTTTTGGTAATCCGACTGGGCTTTGTCCAAGGCTTCCTCCAGGGAATGGATTTTCCTTCCCCGCGCCAGGGTCCACAGCGCAAGAAGTATGAGCAGCACCAGTGTTATGGCTGCAACCACCCATAAGGTAGTACGGAGGCTCTTTGTATCCTCCTGAAGTGCAGTGATTTCCTTGCTTCGTTTCCCGGCATCTTCCAGCCGGACCGTCAGTTCATCCATTCGTGCGGTCAGCGCAGATTGCTGGTTGGCAAGGGATGCCCGGAAACTGTCCATGGCAAGCTGTTCGGTGGTGAGTTGCTGGGTCACCTGCCCGACTTTCCTTTTCAGATGCTGTTGTCCTTGTTCCAGCAATGTCAGCTTGTCTGGTTTTTGGTCTCCTTCATAACGGAGGTTGCCACCCTGTCCCAGGACCATGACCGGCAGGGTCCAGGCGAGGAAGAGGAGGAGAGAGAGAATTTGTTTTGACATGGGTAAATTTATTTAATGGAGAATTAAAAGATAAGTTGCATATATTTATTGGTATAACTAATTGTAAGTCAGACGAGAAGAAAGTTGAAGACGGGCGGTTGCCGGGAGGGAATGAGAAGCTAAATATAGAGTATTTGTATTGAAAAGTCAAGGGTTAAGGCGGAAATTGTCGGGATGACAGGATGGTGTAATATGTTGGCAGTTGGCAGTAGGCAGTAAAGCAGTTGGCAGGCATGAGGATGTTCAATAAAGTGTGTCAAAGTAAATCAATAAAACTAAATAACTTTG
>CAZSDK010000040.1:0-11484 GCA_964605655.1 uncultured Bacteroidales bacterium | reverse complement strand
GTCCCCACTTCACGGACTTGGCACGGCGCAAGAGAGTGCCGATTGCAGAGTTGCCTGATAATTCCGCACTCCGAACTCTCGATAATCTGAACTCATTTGAAGCGTCCCGCTACGCTCTTCATCATTTCCGGCATCTTGCCGGAATGAAAAAAAATAGTTCTGGCAAGATATTGAAATAACAAAAAGAGGGGGGGTCAGTATCCCGGAATGGGGGGTCACTATCACCGGAATAAACAATATAAATCTGAATAGGAACTAAGCTAGAGTTTTTGCTGTTGTACTAACATATAAGTGCCTTTATTTCAGACACTAAGTTACAAAATAAAAACGACAAAATACAAGTTTTTGCCTTGTATTTTGCCGTTTTTTACGTCGCCTTTAAGCTAGGAGCACTTTTTCAGTGCCCTCCCGGAAAAGTGACGCTCTTTTTCAAGCTATTTTCTATTAAAAATGGAATGTTATGCGGACGGAAGCAACATTTCCAAATACCGAGCTTAAATTGTCGGTATCGAAGCCAAAACTGGAGCTTTTTGCTGTTTTAACCTTTTTTGTCACTACGTTACTACCATCATAATATTCAGTTTCAGTTTCTCCCTGTCCTTCAACATTAAGACCAAGTCCCCAACCGAATTCACCTCCTAAACAGATTTTTGGAACCAGAAAGTACTCCGCACCAATGAAACCGCGGATTCCAAACTGAAACTTTGAACCTTGCTTGTCCTCCAGTACGCGCGGATCAGACCATTCTGTCATTGAGTTGCCATAGGAATTTTTGATCTTGCCGCCACTTAGTCCGATTCCACACTCAGCACCATAATATCCCTGCAGACGGGTTTTCCCGCGACGCATTTCCAAACCTGCCGAAATTGCGATATTATTAGCTGAAGTGGTTACAACATCGTCAACATATTGATCAGGAGAGGTGTTAGATGGAACAGGTGTTGTCACTTTATTGGTTCCAAAACCAAGCCGGATGCCTGCTCTGTATGCTGTAGCATCATCCTTAAAAAGTTTTCCAATAATAGCCTGATTATTAGAGAGATAATTGAAATCAGGAGCTGTATTTCCTGCTTGTGAAAACATATTACCCATATAATTCAAGAATGGAGTGGCATCAATACTTAACGCCCAGTCCCCGCCTTCAGGCAAGAATCGTTCTCCTTTTCTGTTTTCTAGGTTTTGGCTAAAGGCAAATGAAATGCACAAAACCATCGTTACAAAAAGTACTACTGTTCTTTTCATGTGTTTTGTTTTTAAGTTAAACATTGAATTATAATACATATTAATTAAAGTTGACTAATATTTTTTCGGATGTCAAATTATTGCTTTATTAGCATTAAGATATATGATGAAAAGATGATATTAACAGATTATTCTAAAGCTTCTGATCCGATCTTTAAATTGTAAAGTTATACCTAAATTTCATTTGAAACGGAATTGTTGAAAAAAATTAACCGGTGAAAGAAGTCTTTTATACTTCACCTGCCTGCATGCGCAGTCAGGCAGGCTTCCATTTTGCACCCTTTCCCAGTTGAGCGTAGCATCCTGTTACGCTCTTCATCAACACCTGCATTTTGTCGAAAAAAAATGATAGTTAAGGCAATATGAGTGGAAAATTAAGGTTAGCAGGACGCAGCGCATAACTGGTGGCACACACAAAGGCCAAAATGAACCGAAATTGAAAAGTTTCTGAAGAAAATATAATAAGGAGAATATGAACAGAACGATCTTGACAATACTGCTGAGTTGGAGCCTTTTTAATATGTCAGCTCAGACAAAAATATCGGGCTTTAAACCTGAAATTGAACCTTATATCAGTTTTATCAAACAACAACATACTGATCCAGTATCCTATTTACTGAAAAAATATAAAACGCATGAAGTGATTGTATTTGGTGAACGTGATCATCGGGACATTACTCAGTACCATTTTCTTGAAAAACTTTTTAATACCGAAGATTTTTATAAGCAGGTAAACGTCATCTATACAGAAATCGGTTCTTCCAATTATAATGACACCCTGAACAAAGTTCTTCAAAACCGTATCTTAAACGAAGTTGAAGTTGATCAGAAACTTATTGAAATATACAGGGAAATATCGTACCAGGTGTTTTGGGACAAATACAATTTCTTTTTCTTATGGAAAACAATTTATAAATTCAATCAATCACATCCAGATTATCCTATTGCGATCAAAATGACTTCGCACCCTTTTGATTGGTCAGAAATCACAGATACGGCGGTTTGTCGAGTCAAAACAAATGAAGTTGAAAAATATTACGACCAATCAATGGCGGAGTTCTTTCTGAAAGATTTTAATGAAAATACAGATCCGGCAAGAAATAAAGCATTTGTGATTATGAATTATCCTCATAGCCTACGGAAATGGACCTCGCAAGAGAACAGATCCTATAATACAATGTTTGGATCATATATTGAAAAAGAGCTTAAGGGAAAGATTTGTTATGTTATCGTAAATCCCTATACATTAAACTTTTATCAACCGGTAGCCAATGGAAAATGGGATGCTGCTTTCAAATATTGCGAGTATGCAAATATCGGCTTCGATTTTCCTAATTCACCTTTTGGCAAGGATACTTTTGATGTTTGGTCAGAAAAGGGGATTCTGGACTTTGAAGAGCTTTATGATGGAATGATATATATAAATTCCACATCGGAATGTGAGAATGTTATTGGAGTTCCCGGCTTTATTGACAAAGGATTTTCGAAAGAGTATATGAGACGGCTTAAACTCCGAATGTATGCTTACCGCGGGAAGGAATACAAGACAAAGCTAAGATGGGAAAAAGAATATTGTAATCAGCTCAGAACCATTACCGTTCATGATGACAATACATTCATGTATGGAGAGGATAAAAGCAAATATTTTGATACCGTTGTAAACCAATGGTTATTGTTTGAATAAAAACCAGCCCATTGGACCATAGAGGACCGGACAAATGCGTGGTAGCGTCTTGCCACCGGCAAGACGCTGATTTTAAAAGGGACCCCCGTTGATTGGAGGTTTCGACGCGTGACAGCGGGCAGATGGTGGTAGCGTCTTGCCACCGGCAAGACGCTGATAAAACAGAGTACGAAGTTAAAGTATCAAGTAAAAGGAGCAAGTAATAGTATGAAGTAATAGTATCAAGTAATAGTATGAAGTAAAAGCATTTTTTATGAGAAGAATCCTGTTATTATTTGCTGTGACTGCTCCCCTTTGGGCATATTCCCAGCAAGTGGCCGACACCACTTATGCCCCCGTCATTTCGCATCCTGAATATCAAAAAGGGCAAGGTCCCGTGGTCTTCATCGATGAGGGTCACCATAACTTTCACACAAAGAACGGGCGGTACAAGGCTTTTGCGACCCTGTTGGAGAGAGATGGATACAAGGTTAAGGAATACCCTGGTCTGTTTGTTATGGAGAATCTGGCAGAAGGAAAAATCCTTGTCATATCCAATGCATTAAATAAGGCCAACGTGGATGACTGGTTCTTACCCACTCCTTCTGCTTTCACATCCCGGGAAATTGAAGTTGTCAGGCAATGGGTGTCTGACGGTGGCAGTTTGTTCTTAATAGCTGACCATATGCCTCTGGCAGGAGCCGCCACCGATCTTGCATCCGTGTTCGGATTTCGGTTTTCAAACGGATTTGCCCTGGATACGACCACCCCCGGTCCTTCCATTTTTAAGCTTGATGATAAGACGCTGATCGAAGGGGTTATTACCAGAGGAAGGAAGGAGCAGGAGCGGGTGGAGCAAGTGGCTTCCTTTACCGGGCAGGCGTTTCAAATACCCGACGATGCGACCCCTCTGCTGGTATTCAACCGGAATTACACCAATTTCCTTCCGGATACCGCCTGGGTTTTTAATGACAAGACCTTGAAATACAGTGTGGAGGGATGGTCACAGGGAGCCTGTAAAGCATACGGTAAGGGAAGAATCGTGGTTTTTGGAGAAGCGGCGATGTTCACGGCCCAATTAGCGGGTCAGGAAGCCAGAAAAGTGGGCATGAACAGTCCGGACGCTCCACAGAACTACCAGTTCTTATTGAATATCATCCATTGGCTGGATAGAAAGATGTGATATAACTAACTGTTGCCATGATGTTAAACGCATGAAAATAGTCAGATAAATGTCGTACAGGGAGAAAGGTAAATTCATCTTAATAAAGTAACGCTCCCTGAATAAGTCTTTCTTCCATAGGTGATCCAATAAAAGTATACACCCTCCGGGGCATCGCGGCCTTTGTATTTGCCATCCCATTGTTCCCGCAAGTCACTGGTTTCGAAGACAACACTGCCCCAACGGTTGAAAATTTCCAGATGATACTCCTTCATACCCTTGTACAGTACGTTAAAATCATCATTTTTACCATCATTATTGGGAGTAAAAACGTTGGGAATGGTCAGATCGCAATCCATCACACTTATACTGATTTTACAAGTATCCGAACAGCCCTGCAGGTTTGTCCCTGAAACCATGTAGGTGGCGGTCGTTTCAGGAATGGCAAAGACAAGGGAAGCAGTTGTATCGGACAAGCCCCGGGAAGGGTGCCAATGGTAAGTCGTTGCTCCCGAGGCTATCAGTCTGGCGGTGTCGCCACTGCAAATCAGAGTATCCCCGCTCACGGTAATAAGGGGCATCAACAGAATAGTGATCTCCAGGCTGTCCATCGCTTTACATCCGTGAACATCCGTTACAGTGACCGTGTAGGTCATGCTTGAATCCGGAAAGACAACAGGATTGCTTATCGAAATATTGTTGATGTAAAGGTCGGGAGACCACAGATAATACAGGCCTCCTGTGGCAGTGAGCGTTATGGAGTCGCCTTCACAAACAGCAGTGTCATTTGACACTGTTATATTTCCTGGTACCGGGAACGAAGGACATTGCGGATCCGGAATATATTTCCAGAGGGTATTGCTCGTCCATCCATTCAGGGCTTCCTGTCCTGAAAACAGCCAGAAATTTCCGTCATGGTCCTTCCAGGCACAGGAAGAACGTACAAAGCCGGGGGTATTCCCCGGATCCGGGACTCCTTTCAATCCATACACCGCGTGCTGGCCGGCAGACAAGAGACTGTCCACCACCGACCAATCATTGATCATCGTACTGTAGCACCAGAATTCGTCCGTCGGCAGGGGAAAACCCCCGTTCGCTGACCCAAACATAAAGACATGGTCACAATCACCTTTCCAGGTGACGTTACCGCACCTGCCTCCCGGGTAATTCAGACTATCGAAAGAACAAAAAGTATTTATCGCAGAAAGGGAATTACCCAGGTACGGGCCGCCTGCCCACGTCCACTGATTACCGGTTACGCTGTATTTCCATAGATCATTGAATACTGTGTCGGGAGCAGGCCACCCGTTGTATTTTAATCCACCGAAAAGCCACAGATCGCCTTGATAATCTTCCCAGCAAGCACTGCCACCTCTTGCACCGGGCGTGTTCAGAGGCGAGGGCACACCCTGGGTGCCAAAGACTGAAGGCATGTTGATATATGGCGTACCATTCATCCATGTCCAGCAATTCGTGCCTATGTCATATTTCCACAAATCATTACGCTGGTAGTTGACTCCCATATCATCTCCACCTCCGAAAAGCCAGAAATTACTTTCATTGTCATCCCAATAGGTAAAACAACTCCGGGCAGAGGGAAGATTGGCAGGGTCACTGACCTGCATGGTTCCATAAGACCCGGGATCATCTTTTACGCACGGACCTTTGACCCAGGTCCAGACGTTGGTTGCCACATTGTATTTCCACAGATCATTCAGGTAGCCTGGCACGGCGGTCGAATCGTATCCATATCCGCCAAACAGCCACAGGTTTCCGGCGGAATCGACCCAATTGAAAGAACCCGAGGATCTTGCTCCCGGGTTGTTATCCATTGAAGGGACATTCAGATCGCCATAGGTGCCCCGTTGGTTCGGGATGCCGGGCCCTTTCACCCAGGTCCAGGCCTTGGACTGAACATCAAATTTCCATAAATCGCTGTACCATTCAAAGTTAGGCAACCAGCCTCCAAAAAGCCAAAAGTCGCCGTCGATACCGGTCCAGTAGCTCGCTGCCGCAACGGATGGAGGGGTATTCAAGGGGTCAGGCATACCCTGGATTCCAAAATGCCCCGGCGATCCCGTCAAGGTATCACCATTTTCCCAACTCCATTGCCCCGGTTGCGCATAGATCTGGCTGGCAAAAGGAAAAAGGAAAAGTAAAAGTACCAGGTTCACTTTCATTTTACTGCAACTCCGCGGCTGTAAGGTTCAAATTTAACAGAAAAGTCCGTAGCTGGCAAATTCTTGGGAATGCTCAGGCAGGGAGGGGGGAACAAGGAAGAGTATCATGTAAGAGTATCAATTAGGCTGATGATACAGGGAATTTTGCTTCAATTTCACCATAATGGAGAGGGGAGAACAGAATTTTTTCCGTAGTTTTGTTTGTTGAACCATAAGGTGCGGTATATCAAATCATTAAAATCCAACACCCATTATCTTAATCCCTGATCCTATGAATAAGTACTTTTTAACCGACGGCAAAAAAAACTACGGTCCTTACACCCTGGAAGAACTCCGCACCAAGAACATCACACGGGAGACCATGGTCTGGTATGAGGGGATGACTGACTGGCAGCCGGCGGGGACCCTGCCAGAGCTCAGTGAGCTTTTTGCACACACACCTCCATCCGCACCGTTTGCTGCGGCAGGCAGTACTCCAACCCTGCCTGTAAATCCTCAGATCCCTCCCAAGACCTGGCTGGTGGAGTCTATCCTGGCCATGCTGTTCTGCTGCCTGCCTTTTGGCATTGTAGGCATTGTCAACGCATCAAAGGTGGAATCCCGTTTTTATGCCGGCGATAATGAAGGGGCTCAGAGGTACTCCAATGATGCCAAAAAATGGACCATGGTCAGCTTCTGGTGCGGTTTAGCAGGGATAGTGTTGTATATCATCCTGTTACTGATTGGCGTAGCCGCAGGTTTCAGTGGCAGCTCGTTCTAAAATCTTTCTGATTGCTCTATTTCTCGGACTATTAGTACTCTATGGTTCAGTGAACCCTCAAGGGAAGTGGTATTTTCCCAAGTGCCCCTTTCACTAGCTCACTGGCTACCTCTGTCCGGGATGCGGCTCACAAAGGGCCGTGCATCACCTGTTGCACCTCGAGGTGGCCAGTGCCTTCAGTTACAACCCTGCCCTGGTCATTTCCATCCCTTACCTTCTTACGGGTTTTATCTTCGACCAGGTCAGAAATCCGGGTCCCAGGATGCGGTGGTGGCGAAAGTTCCTATTCGGGAGCCGGGCCATCTGGGTGGTGCTGACCCTGATCCTTGCCTTCTGGATAGGAAGAAACCTTTAGGTCAGTCTTGCCATATCCTTCCCTGCTGTTCTAAGTGCCAGGTCGATTTTCCGCCGGTGCCCGGAACGGTAGCTTCGTAACCGGAGGCTGTTGTCCGGATCAGGGGACGGAAAGGCTTGCCATCGACAGTGATGGAATTCATCTTCAGGGCTGCTGGGTCGGAAGCATAGACCTGATGCAGCTTTTTATATTCCACCTGCCGGTAATACAGCTCCCGGAGCGCCCATTGAATCTTCAGGTCAGGTCCCGGGACGAAAGCAGCAGTACCCCTGCCCACGGTCATCCCTGAGAACTGCAGGTAACCCCAGGTCTCCGGACGGTGCATGTTGACCACTCCCTGAGGCGACCATACCCAGTTGTCCTCGGGCAAAGGCACCATCTTCCCGTTGATCGTCCGCGTCTTCTTCTGGTACTGCCCGTCGACGACTTCGACGCTCCATTCCACCCTGGAAAAGTTGATTCTGTACTGCTGCCCGTCAACCGGTATCTTCCCTCCAGGGCCCAGCTCTGCCAGGGCATCGAGAGGCAAGGCTGCCTCAAAGGTCCAGGATGTATCGAGATCCCGGGGGTCGTTCAGGCTTCCCACCAGATGAACCGCGGTCTTCAACCCGTTATAGTTCCAATGATCCAGGGCTACATTATGGATGGTATCATCACGGTATGGCTTGGTGATCAGCAGGTCCCACTGGGTGTTCAGGGCGTTCACCTCCAGCTCACAGTAGAGGTGGGTGTCGCCGTCAGGATCTATAAAGACCTCAAAATCCGGGTCATAAAAGATCACAGACTCTCTTTCGGTGAGCCTGGCCCACAGATGAGGCTCTTCCATCAAAGCCGCCACGTACAGATAATGTTCGTCCCAAAGCATCTTTACCCGGGTCCTGAACCGGGGCATAGGCTTCAGGGCTCCTTCAATATCAACAAAATCTTCTGTCCAGGAAGCCTGCTGCCAGTCTTTTTCATCAAGCCTCCCGTCAACACTCACCGGTCCGGACGCCCTGTAACACACATAATGCCTGGGCTGTACCGGCATCTGTATTTCCTGAGCCTCCAGGGATATCATACCGGACAGGAGCAGGAACATTCCCGTTATCATTAATTTGGATGTCAACGAGCTGTCCATTTTCTTCATGATGGTCACAGTTGCGGGTCCTCCCGGGCAGCCTCCAGGAGTTCGCGGATGCTGGTGATACCTAATCCGACCACGGTATCTGCTGCACCATAATATATCTTCACTTCACTGTCGTCGCGGGCAAAACCTTCCTCATCCACTGACTCCACCACCATGCCGCTGGGGAAGGTCACGTTGGGAACCTGTCCCGCCAGTTCCCATATTTCCCTGGGTTCCAAAATATTACATCTGCAACGTCCCAATACTTTTGAAGGATCCTTCAGGTCCAGCAGCATCACCCCGCCCTGGTATATGTTCGCCGAACCAAAATGCCCGGCCACCCCATGGTACACATGGAGCCATCCATGACGGGTCTTCACCGGCGGCGGACCGGAGCCAATGAATTCATCCCAGTAATGGAAACGTCCTTCGATGAGGGTGGACACATAATCCCAATGAAGCAGGTCGGCACTCCTGCTCAGGCAGATGGCACTGCCCGAGGAGGGCCCTCCGCTATGCCTGGCTTTGTTCGGCCGGTCCATGCGATAGTAAAAGCCCTCTATCCTTTCAGGGAAGAGCACGCCGTTACGGATATCTTCACTAGAGGTGATCCCCAGGAAATCGAAGGTCGAAAAATCATCCGTAACCCCCAATCCCAGCTGGCACCCTTCATCCATGTCCATGGCAAACATAATGTAGTACCTACCCTCCAGGAAAGTGATACGGGCATCATAGATATGATAGATCCTTTTCCTGACCCGTTCGATGCCTCTGAAATGAACGATCTTGTCCTCCACCCTGAAACGGACACCGTCGTGGCTGGTTGCCATGACCAGGAAAGTCTCCCTGGAGCGGCTCTGCACCCTGAGGATCAGGCGGTAGAGGTCACTGGTCTTGATGGCTCCCGGGTTGAAAACGCTGGTCACATCATTCAGGTAAGGAGGGATGGAAGGGATGTCTTCCCTGGTCAGGATGGGATTGATCTCATGTCTTCTCATGAATCATCGGTTTTGTTTTTCTTTTTAGAGTATAACTATAACCTCGCAGGTTTCTTTGCCGGTGAGAGGGAGCAGGGTGCCTTCCGTTTTTTGTCCGTCTATCCAAAGTTCCTTCACTCCTTTGCCCTGACCGCTTTCGTTCCGGCATTCGATACGGTACCTGGTGCCCCGGTACCGTCTTTCTGCCAGGAAACCTTTCCAGCCGGGGGGGATGCAGGGTTCCACCCTGAGCCCTTCATAGGAAGGACGAAGGCCGAGAAGGTAGTCGTAACTGACCCGGTACATCCAGGCTGCCGAGCCGGTCTGCCATGAATGGCTAGCCCTGCCGGGACTGTCGTGTTCGTTGCTGGTGATGTATTGCGAAAAGACGTAAGGTTCGGCCACAAAGATGTCGCTGTCGATGCGATTGGGGAGCATCTTCATGAAATAATCCCATGCTTTGCCTTTTCTTCCGAGCATGGCTTCGGCCTGTATCACCCAGGCGGAGGGATGACAGAACACGGCGCCGTTCTCTTTCTTGCCCCACACACAACGCGTCACCAGTCCAATGTTGGGATCGATCTCTTTCCAGGCCGGGGAACATTTTTTGGGGCCTTCGGGACTGTCGAGGTGCCTGGCTACACTGTCCATGGCCATGACCATCCTTTCCCTGTCGGGGAAGCCGGCAATGACGGGCCAGATCTGGGTATTCAGGAAGATCTTCCCGTATTTGTTCTCACGAGACCCTACCCTGCGGTCGTATTCTCCGATAGCCCGGACATACCATTCCCCGTCCCAGCAGTGTTCTTCCACCGCCCGTACCAGGGATTCGCGCAACACTGAAACTTTCCCCGCCTCATCAGGATACCTTTTCAACACCAATAATTCATGCAAGAGTTGGAGCATGGCGGCGTAGAACATGGCGCCCCATACACTCTCCCCGCCTTCACTTCCGCCGATATAATCCAGGGTATCGTTCCAGTCGCCACGGCCAAAAACCGGCAAACCATGCTTCCCGAGATTGTTACCCGCAAAACGGACCACGGCCATCAGGTGGTCAAGAATGGTACCCGAAGCTCCTTCATCAATGAATGGCTGCATCGTCCCAAGGAGCTCAAAATCGCCGGTCTCTTTGAGATATTCGGTCACGGCGAGTATAAACCACAGAGGATCATCACAATGATGGGTAAATTCTCCCTGCCCGTCGCCGTGAAAATGGTGGTACACCTTGCCATCGATTCGCATCTGCCTGGATAACAATAAGATACGCTCCTTCGCCTTGGCAGGATCAGAGAGGGTGATGGCAATGGTGTCCTGGGAGGTATCGCGAAAACCAAATCCCCTTCCTATACCCCAGTAATAGTAGCTGGCCACCCTGCCGACCTCAAAAGCCACCCTGGCCTGGTAGGGAAGCCAGTAGCGGAGGAAGATGTTGACATCATCCTCGGGAGTAGTGGCCGTGGTATAGGAAAAGAAATCCTCCCATCCCTGCTGAAGTTTCCTGAATGCGCTGTCGACGGCTTCGGGGTCTTTGTATTTTTGCACTCTATCCCTCTTAACTGTTTCAAAGTCTTTTTTCCCGATGACACCCAGGGAGAAGATCAGCTCTTTCTGCTCACCGGGCTGAATCTCCAAATCAACCTGCAGGGCATTCACCACGTTGCCGAAGTCGGTATCACGGCAGGAAAGACGATCTTTCTCAATGCTTTCCGGGTTGTTCTCGTTGCGATAGAGTCCGAGGAAACGCTCCCTCACGGTTTCATAAGCGGTCACCGGTTGGTTCACCGTGAAAAAAGTCCACTGATCCCATTCCTTGTTCTCCTGTTGCTGGGTACCCCGGGTTTCGGTGACCCAGTATGTCTTGGTGGAAAAAATAGCCTGATGGTCCTTCTCAAAGTGAGAACGGTTGAAATGCTGGTCATCGCACTGGTTGATCAGGTCGACTAGGGCATGGCCGAGGGCAAGTTCCGCATAGGCGTATACTGACAGGCGTTTCGGATTCCCGCCTGTATTGGTGAGTATCGTCTTCCAGATCTC
>CAZSDK010000039.1:0-12353 GCA_964605655.1 uncultured Bacteroidales bacterium | reverse complement strand
ACCAAGGAACCGAGGATGAAGAAGAGATCTGACACACTTAATTGAACACTCCCTATTGTTACGATGATGTGACTTGAAAGTTACCCTCCTTCATCTTACTTTTGTAACCAAATTCGCCGGAATGCACCTTCATGAGATCCTCTTTTTCTTCTCTTTTCTCACAGCTATTTTCTTCTTTCTTTATATTGACCTTAAAGTAGCCGGCAAAGACAGCCATGTTCTTACGTTTAAAGAAGCCGTCTTCTGGACTGTACTATGGGTGGCATTGTCCCTGCTGTTTTTTGGGTTCCTGTATTTCTTCGGCAACCTCATCCACGGGGTTCATGACAAGAGTGGGGTATTGTCGCTTGCCGACAAGTACCAGCATACCCTTAAAGGACTGGTGGCAGCCACCACCGACAGAGAAGCGGTGGCCATGTACAACCATAACCTTTCACTCGAATATATCACGGGATACTTGGTGGAATATTCTCTGTCCGTTGATAATGTGTTTATCATGATCCTCATCTTCAGTGCTTTTGGAATAGAACGGCGTTACTTCCGGAGGGTGCTTTTCTGGGGCATCATCGGGGCTGTGGTCATGAGGTTCATTTTTATCTTTCTCAGTGCTGCCCTGATCCAACGGTTCCACTGGATCCTGATCGTGTTCGGATTATTTCTGATCTATACCGGTATTGCCATGTTCATCAACAGGAACAAGGAGAAAAAGATCAAGACCCAGGATCATCCGATAATGAAGTATTTTTCAAAACACTTTTCAGTAAAGACCGATTACCATGGTCAAAAATTCTGGTTCAGGGAACATAAAAAGCTGGTTTTCACGCCTCTTTTTATTGTATTGGTGATCATAGAATTTACCGACCTGGTGTTCGCAGTCGATTCGGTTCCTGCCATCTTTGCCGTCACTAAAGACCCCTATATTGTATTTTTCTCTAACATCTTTGCCATCCTCGGTTTGAGGTCCCTTTTCTTCGTGGTGTCCAATGTGATGACCAAACTGGATTATCTCAAAGAAGGATTGGCAGTGCTGCTGACCTTTATCGGGGTGAAAATGGTGTTGACCTTGTGGGAGATTAAAATAGAAGCCAATACCTCCCTTTTGATCATCGTAGGGATTCTGGCCATCAGTATTCTGCTTTCTGTTTTATTTCCTAAAAAGAAGCTCGCTGTTGAATAGAGGCGGCAATGTCTTCTTTAGATCACGTTGATGACCCCTTCCTTATGTTCCTTCATGGACCCGATGCGATAACAGGGTTCCCCCAATTTCTCCATCAGCAACAGGAAGTCCATTTCCTTCTTCTCCTCAATGGCTACGAGCAACCCGCCGCTGGTCTGAGGGTCGCAGAGGATAACCTTCTGAATTTCGGTAAGAGTCTGCACCTTGTGACCATAACTTTTCCAGTTTCTAAAGGTCCCTCCCGGGATGGCTTTCATGTCAATATATTCGAAGATCTCCTTAAAGACCGGTATCTGTTCAAACCTAATCTCCGCGCCGGTGCCGCTGCCTTCGCACATCTCGATAAGATGGCCCAGCAGTCCGAACCCCGTGACGTCCGTCATGGCCGTGACCCAGGACTGCCGGCCGAGTTCCGTTCCCACTTTGTTTAGCCGGACCATGTTATCCCGGGCAAGGCTATGATGTTCCGTGCGAAGCAGGTCCTTTTTCTCTGCCGTGGATAGAATTCCCACTCCCAGGGGCTTGGTGAGGTACAGAACATCTCCAGTCCGGGAAGTGCTGTTTTTTTTCAGGTGGCAAATATCCACCATCCCGGTCACAGCCAGTCCGAAGATAGGTTCCAGGCTGTCGATGCTGTGGCCCCCGGCAAGAGGGATACCGGCTTCCCGGCAGATCTCCCTGCTGCCTTGGATCACCTCCCTGGCCATCTCAACTGGTAGTTTCTCCAGGGGCCATCCCAGGATGGAAATTGCCACCAGAGGCTTGCCCCCCATGGCATAGACGTCACTAAGTGCATTGGCAGAAGCGATTCTGCCGAAGTCAAAGGCATCATCACAGATGGGCATAAAGAAATCAGTGGTGCTTACCACCGCCCTGCCGTCACCCAGGTCAAAGACAGCGGCATCGTCCCTGCTCTCATAACCCACCAGCAGGCCCTGTACCTTTTCGAGGTTCTGTTCTCCTCCCAGGATCTCTTCCAGCACCGATGGCGCGATCTTACACCCGCATCCCGCCCCCGGCGAAAATGATGTCAGTTTTATCATAGTCAATTATTTAACGTCATTCCTTTCAATCTCCCGTCATCCCGCCATCCCGTCATCCCGCTATCCCGCTATCCCGATTTCCGTACCAACTCTGCATTGACCTCCACCTCAGCAGTCGTGCTCACCACCCTGACAAAGCTGGTCTCATCTCTCTGGCTCAGGCTGTACTGATAGGCTTTGTCGTAATAAGCCAGCAACTCCCTGGCAGCAGGTAACAGCTCCCCGGCTTCCAACAGGCTGATGATCCGGGTCCGGGCATCATTGCCCAGTCTTTTCCTGATCCCTTCCACGGCACGGATCAACCCGGGAATATCCCAGGGGTACTCCTTCACCAGCCGCTCCGCCCGCAATTCCCGGGGGACTTCAAGCAGCACCATACGACTTCTTTTCATCAGCCGGTAGAAGTCCCTGGGTACATGTACCTTCCCGATGGTGATGCTTTCATCTTCTATCCAGCATACAGCCATTGGGTCTGTTTGCTGCAGGTCATGAAAAAGAAGGTTCTCGAAATGCTCGGTGCTGGGTTGGTCCTCCTGTCCGAGATGCCCGAAAGCCGATCCTTTGTGGTTGGCCAGGGCTTCCATGTCGATCACCTGTTCCCCTTTCTCCCTGAGTGATCTCAATATCTCTGTCTTCCCGCTTCCTGTCATCCCGCCGAGTACCAATAGCTGGCATTCGTCAGCAATATGTTGCAGGACATGGTTCCTGTATGATTTGTACCCGCCGTTGAGGAGGAAGACCTTCAGGCCGGCCGTCTCCAGAAGAAAACCTATGGAACGGCTTCTCATACCTCCCCGCCAGCAATAAACGAGTACTTGTTTGTCAGGTGCCTTATTGAGAGCTGTCTCCACAAAGTACTGCATCTTCGGACCCACCACTTTCAGTCCTTCCTGCACCGCTTCTTCCCGGCCTCTCATGTGATAGGTCTTACCCACGATCATCCTCTCTTCATCGGAGAGTAGCGGCAGGTTCAATGCCCCGGGAATATGACCGCGTTGAAATTCTGAAGGAGAACGAACGTCGATGAAAGGGGTACTCCGGGACTTTTCCAGAAAGCGCTCTATATCAATTGATTCAGCCAAGATTGCGTTATTTTCTCTGTCTGAAGTACACCTCCAGCAGTTGCTGGGCCGCTACGTAGCTGGATATTTTGTCATGGCGCAGATCCTCTTCCATCCGGGCCATCATACGCACCACTTCCGGATGGCGATAAAAATCATGACGGAGTGCATCTTCAATGGTGTCGTACATGATCTGCCGCGACTGTGTGAGTCGTTTTTTGGCAAGAAAACCGTTGGCGGTGGTATGTTCCCTGTAGGCAAGGACCAGTTCCCAGACCTCCGCCATACCGCTGTGGGAGAGGGCGGAGCAGGAGATTACCCGTGGTACCCAGCCGGATGCGGAAGGAGGATAAAGATGAAGAGCGTTCTGATATTGGGTGCGTGCCAGTTTGGCCAGCGTAAGCTGATCGCCGTCGGCTTTATTGATGACCAGGGCATCGGCCATTTCCATGATCCCTCTTTTGATGCCCTGCAGCTCGTCACCGGCCCCTGGAAGCATGAGCAGGAGGAAGAAATCCACCATTCCATGCACGGCAGTCTCCGACTGCCCGACGCCTACGGTTTCCACCAGGACGATGTCGAAGCCGGCGGCTTCACACAGCACCATGGTTTCACGGGTTTTCCGAGCCACACCGCCCAGCGAACCCGCCGAGGGTGAAGGCCGGATAAAGGCAAGGGGATCGTTGGCGAGGCTCTCCATCCTTGTCTTGTCGCCCAGAATGCTCCCTTTCGAACGCTGGCTGCTGGGGTCTATGGCCAGCACCGCCACTTGGTGCCCCTTCCCGGTGAGGTAGCTGCCAAAAGCCTCGATAAAAGTACTTTTGCCAACTCCGGGTACTCCGGTGATGCCTATACGAAGACTGTTCCCGCTGCCTTTCAGGCAAAGCACGATCACCTCCTGGGCTTTCAGCTGGTGCGTGGGAAGGGCACTTTCCACCAGGGTGATGGCCTGGGAGAGGATGGTACGGTTTCCTGACCGTATGCCTTCCACATATTGCTGAGCGGTGAGCACAGGCTTCCTGGCTTTTTGCAGCTGCTGAACAACCTTGGAACTCACCTGGCCGGGTGGTTCTATGCCTTCCTGCACCCTGAGCGCAGAAGAAAATTCAGGATCACCTTTCTTTTGGTCCGACATGACAGTCTAATTCCTTACAAAGATAAGCAAATTCTTCGATGGGCCCGGGACGGGGGAATTGGGAATTTGGCAAATCCGTTTAATGATAGTACGTTTGACAACCCTAAATGCTGCAGCATGAAAAAGAGCGACCTGGTATTTGTTCTGATTTTGGCGGCGGTATTTCTGCCCTTCCTGTTCATCGTACCCCTGACCCGGTGGTATCACAGTTTCAACACAGGTCACGGGATGATCATGAGCTTTCTGAAGTTTGCCGTGTTGGCCACCCTGGGGGAGTTGCTCGGGCAGCGTATCAAGAGCGGCAAATATCTTCACAAGCGTTTCGGGATCCTTCCCCGGGCCCTGGTATGGGGCATCATCGGCCTCTCGGTGAAAATGGCTTTTATCATCTTTACCAAAGGCACTGTGCCCTTCCTGGTGTACCTGGGATTTACAGGAAGTCCGGAAGTCTTTGCCGGGCCCTTGTCACTGGGAAAGGTGGGCGTGGCTTTCTGCATCTCGGCAGCCATGAACTGCATCTATGCCCCGCTGATGATGGCTTTTCACCGGATCACCGACACCCATATCATGGAACACGGTGGCAGTCTCAGGGTGCTCCTCAGACCCATTCCCTGGTCGAGGATACTGCAGCAGCTCGACTGGAAGGTGCAATGGCATTTCGTGTATATGCGAACCATCCCCTTTTTCTGGATACCAGCCCACACCCTCACCTTTTTGATGCCGGAAAGCTTCCAGGTGCTGTTTGCCGCCCTGTTGAGCATTGCCCTGGGAGTGATCCTCGCTCTGGCAGGGAAGAAAAGGAATGAACCTGAGCTGGAGATCTGAGCCTGCCGCCATGATGCCAGGTTAAAAATTTGGCATTAATATCGAAATGTACTAATTTTGCACCCCCTAACTCTCCGTAGCTCAGCTGGCAGAGCAAATGACTCTTAATCATTGGGTCGCTGGTTCGAATCCAGCCGGGGAGACCAGCTGAAATCAACAAGGCAGCATGTAATGCCTTTAATTTTATGAAGCTCTAAACAATTCTTTACAGATAGTTTAGAGCTTTTTTTAATGATGCTACTCAGGTTTGCCCCACTTCTCTGTATTATTTGCCTGTTTATGAGTTATTTAAACAGAATATTTTTCTTGCCGGTCAGAATATTTTTGCGAGAAAAGGAGTTTATTCTGTCAAGGGTTAAATACCGTGAGAATTCAAATAGCTTTCTGTAGGGTGAAGATTTTGAAAAGATTACTTGACTCCCATCAAATAAATCTATATATTTGAAGGATCAAACATATCAAGATTAAATCTTGATTTATATGACGATTTTGCCCGAATATTTTGATTTCATAGTAATAGTAATCGTATGAGAAAGTTGTTAACATTCATTATTGTTTCATTCATTGTGTTCACCTGTGCATATTCCCAGAATAATGTAAGTGGAGTTGTTGCATATAAGAACCTTGCTATGACTCCGATGGGCTCTGTTACTGGCAGCACAATGGTGCTGTTGGTTCAGGGGAATAATATCATGTATCAAACCACAACGAATAACGCAGGACAGTATCAGTTTATGAATGTCAATCCTGGTGTTTATACACTCACCTCTGTCTGTTCAAAGCCAAGTGGAGGGGTGAATGCGGTCGATGCATTACTGATGTGCACTTTGGGATATACCATGACAGGATTGATCAAACAAGCTGGAGATGTAAATGGTTCAGGTGGTATTATCAATAGTGCTGATGCTCTTACGTTACTTAGATTCATCGTGGGTCTAATTAGTAATTTTCAACCTCCTAATGTCCCGCCTCCTGGTAAGGAACTTTGGGTTTCAGATTCATTCACCCTGACAGTTGTCAATAACAGTAATATAAATCAGAATATTTTCATGCTTTGCACGGGAGATGTGAATGGTAGTCACATCCCGCCTCCCTAAGTGGTTGAAAGCCCGGAAAGGGAACATCCGGTGGGTCATCGGCGGTCATGGACAGGTGAGGGGTGTGGAGAACCTGGATGCCTTTATCAGGAATCTGTAAAAGGAAGAGAAGAAGATACTACCTCCCCATTAATTGCGTTTTCAAGCCAAGAAAACCATTTAATATGAAACGAACATTCATCCTTCTGATCACCCTTGCTCTGATGATGTCTTTTTTCTCCTGCAAAAAGGATAAAGAGGAAACTACCACAGTTGTAACCTGGCCGGATTATTCAAAGCTTAAGACCGGCAATTACTGGATTTACCGGGAATATACGGTCGACAGCCTCGGAAATGCCACAGAAACTGATACCTACGACAGCTGTTTCGTTGAAAAGGATACCCTGATCAACAACAAAACCTATTTCAAACTCAACAAGGACATGCCGGGCTGGCCGGTATTATACCAGTACGTGTACCTCAGAGATTCACTGCATTATATCGTTGACGCTGCCGGCAAAATCCTCTTCTCTTCCCAGGATTTTTCGACGGTCTTTTCCTCCCATTACATGGTTACCCCGGATAATGACACCATTTACCATTTGACCGAATTCATGACGGACAAAAACCTGCCTGTCGTCGTACCGGCCGAGACCTTCATCACCTCTAACTTCAAGGCCAGCTACCTGATGTATAATGATTTCGCCTTCAATGGAGCCCACAGGTACAAGAATACCCGCTATGCTGAAAATGTCGGCATCGTCGCCGAGACCTTACCCTTCTTTATGTCAAATCCGGTTTACACGGAAAGACGGCTGGTGCGGTATCATGCAGAATAGCACTTCTCTGACAGCTAAGGGATGGTACCTGCCTATGCCCAATTTGAGAGTCTTTGATTCACCCGGCTTAGTGTTGAGTGAAAGGTCCTTCGGGATGTAGCGCAGTTGGCTAGCGCGCTGCGTTCGGGACGCAGAGGTCGCTGGTTCGAGTCCAGCCGGGAGACGATCTTATAGAGAAAAGTCATATCGGAGTGCAGCGCATCTCATAAGAAAAGCTCTAAATAATTCATTTACAATTATTTAGAGCCTTTTTCTTACCCCTCAATAGTTTGAATAAAAATGGAAGGGAAAAGAAAAGCAGGACCCTTAACCTTGTGTCAATATTCGACTGTAATAATCTGTTTTTCAATTATTAATTTAAAAAACGCAAACGATTTTTTCAGGATGAGAATGCCGGAGTGCTAGATCTTTATCATCTTCGCTTTTACCTTTGTTCTCCGCAGAATCAATTCAAGGTAATATAACCCATCGGAAAGTCCACTCACATCGATGTCTTGATCGACCGGGGCTTTGATGCTGCTGATCCGCACCAACACTCCAAGACAGTTGTATATTCTTAATTCAGCTGGTGAAATCGGAAAATCTGTTTCCAGGTGTAACAGGTTTGTGGATGGGTTAGGATAAATACACAATTTTGTAACATTCTGTTCCTCAACAGAATAAGACGAATCAACCACGTACAACTGTATGGTATAATGATGCCCCTGATAATCATACGTGATCGTCTGAAGATCATTGCACAAAGGTACCCCGAGGATGGTATCTGTGACGGTGGTGTCACCCAACACTGTGGAACCATTAATCAGAAGATTGGGCAACTGTACATCCGACCATTTATAAATAAGGTTTCCGAACATGTATGGTTCAGTATATACCGTGTGAGCATTTAAAATATAAGAATCGAAAGCCATTCCGATTTCCCTGACACTGTCCCCGAAGAATTTCAACAAATAGGGTTGGGGGTATGGATTGGTACGTGTATATTGCAGGAATCCGGCATTATCATTGACAAATTTCATCCATTCGGCATTATAACCTGTTCCGAACTGTGTACTGGCCAGTTGGTAAATTAAAATATTGTTATGAAATAATCTGAAACCCCAGGCGTGGTATCCTGAAGTATAGTTTTCGTAGCTATAAGGAGCATCTGCAATGAATCCGCATTCAGGTTCAACGAAGTATTGACCGTTGAGTGGTCCCGCCAATAAGATGAAGTAAAATCTCGAAATAAGGAACAGCTTCTTCATCATACTGTCTTAATTTTCTGATGGTCAGTATTAAATCATTCCAAAAATATGAAATTTTAACAGTTGGCAGCTTTCTGACTAAGAAAGTTCTACTCTCAAAGTGAAATCTGTAACAGCTCATTTGATAACTGGTGTAGTCTCATCTCAACCTTTTGGCCTGGGCAGGACGGGGATGCTTTAACCAAGCTGCATGTTGGCTTAGAAGGCTTTCGTTGATGCCTGCAAGTTTTGAAAACGCTCTCCTGGTAATAATGTGGTTGTAGTAGTTCAAGAATCAGATTTCCAGTATTTTGCTTTGTCAGTTCTGGTAAGACAAAATCCTTGGCTAGAATAAGTTGATTTGGCGTCAACTGTGATTCTTAGCTTCAAGTGGGAACCCTTTTGTTGTGGGTTGGGGAAAAAGTATTATTTTTGTACTCGATCTTACGTTCTTTTAGAGCTTGAAAAAATGGTAAATGGAATGACTTAAACCATTCTGAAAATGAATGTGAATAGTAAGCCAAAATAGATTCCTAAGTCATTGATTTACTGAAATAATACTTAAAACATCGGGATGTAGCGCAGTTGGCTAGCGCGCTGCGTTCGGGACGCAGAGGTCGCTGGTTCGAGTCCAGTCATCCCGACACCCCCACCCCCTGCCCTCTTCCCCATCCGGGGGAGGGGAGTAAGGGCGGAATAAGCCTCTTTAGCTCAGTTGGTAGAGCAGCTGATTCGTAATTAGCAGGTCGCCGGTTCAAGTCCGGTGAGAGGCTCAAGCTTGAATTCGAGAATTCGAGAATTCGGAATGCGAGAATGTGTTTTTGAATTCTGAATGTTACCCTGATCTTTACCTTTCCAATTTATTGCCATGACTCTTTGTGAAACCCGTTTCTTTGAGATTGGGACCTCCCTGGGTGCGGAGAAAAGCCAGATGTTTGGGAAATCTGGTCCGACCTGGCTCGGGTGGCGCTGAAAGGGATGGTTCATTTGTAACCTCATTTCCAAAAATGGGTTTTAATGCATCTATACGGATATAAACCGGGGTGCATGGTTCAAAATTTTGGGTTCATTTTATAATAATTACGGGTTTTATCATCATTATCAGGGGTGTATGGCCATACACCCCTGATAATTTGATCGGCCATACACCCCTGATAATTTGATCGGCCATACACCCCTGATAATTTGATCGGCCATACACCCCTGATAATTTTACCGCCACACCCACATTAAATATATATCTCCATGTTTGTCGTTCGCAAATTCAACCCTGAATTACACCACCGGCAATCGACCCGCGTTCGTGGATATGATTATTCTCAGCCGGGATGTTATTTCGTCACCATATGCACCCATCAAAGGGAAAGGTTGTTCGGCAGCATTCATGAGGGCGAAATGATGTTAAACCAGTGGGGTTCGATCGCCCGGGATGAGTGGTTAAAGACACCCGGAATCAGGCCAGAGATTCAATTGGGCAATTTTGTCGTAATGCCTGATCATTTTCATGCTATCCTCATCATCCAAAGGAAGGTATGGTCGAAGGTTAACGCAATCGCGATTGCTATCAACCAAAAGCCAGAAATTGCCAACAAATCGCCTCGTTCAAATGAAATACCTCATCTGCGATCACCATCCATGACTGTGGGAGCTGTTGTCAGGGGATTCAAATCTGCCGTCACCACAAGAATCAATATGTTAAGGGAGACACCCGGACAAAAGGTATGGCAGAGAAATTATCATGATCGAATAATCTGGGACAAAAGAACCTATTACAGAATTTCCAAATACATCCAGGACAATCCCAAAAATTGGAAGGAATGAAGAACAGTACTCTGGGATCTGATAACCTATTCATTAACCCTTAACCTCGAATACCCCGCATTCCTGGTATCTGGAAGCGACGGTGATTGTGGTTCCGTTGGCATGGGGACTGAAGAGCCTTTCGACCAGGTCAGGGCGGTTGTTCTGTTCCGAGAGGTGAGAAAGGATCAGATGGGAGAGGTAAGGAGCCCTGTGGTTGAGAAAGAGTTCCAACGCCTGGTGGTTGGAAAGGTGGCCGACGCTGCTTCGGATACGCCTCTTCAGGTGGATGGGATAAGGTCCTTCCTCCAGCATAGTCTCATCGTAGTTAGCCTCGAGAAAGGCGGCATGATACCCGCTGAAATGCCGTATCACCGAGGGACAGACCTCCCCTATGTCAGTAAGAACACCTACGGTGATCTCATGGTACCGGATGGTGAAGCTGTGAGGGTCGATACCATCATGTTTTTTTGAAAAGGGGGTGATGAGCAGGCTGCCTGCAGCGATACCTTCTTCTGGCGAGAAGGTACGCAACAGCTCCTGGTCCACAGGGATCATGCTGTTAAGATAGGTGGAGGGACTCATGTACACCGGTATGTTCAGCCGGCGGGAAAGTACCTCCACACCCTTGGTATGGTCCGTATGTTCATGAGAAATGAACACTGCCCTGATTTTGTGGGGTGAAAGTCCGAGTCTTTCCATGCGTCTTAAGGTCTCACGGCAGGAAATACCCGCGTCCACAAGGATGGCATCATGTTCATTGCCAACGTAGTAGCAATTACCATTGCTGCCGGAGTTGATGGAGGCCAGGTAAAGAATCATGGCCGCAAAGTAAGAAATTTAATTGGGGTGTGGGGCCATATCTCTATCTTTGGAATATAAAACCAAATAATTGAAATCATGAAACAATCGGTATTAACGATTTTCTTTATTGCAGGACTTATTTTCACCTCCTGCAAAGACCCTATCTCTCAGCCACTCTCAGCGGAGCAAAAGGCTGCCGTTGAAAAGGAAGTACTCGCACAATGGGAGCTGATGGGAGCCGCGGTGGAGCGATCTGATGCAAAGGCTTATATCTCGTTTTTCAGTGACAGGGATTTTCTGGCCATCTACTCCCAGGGGACAGCCTATGCCGGCCTCCAGGCTTATGCCGATACCGTTCAGAACTGGTTCGGGCAAAGGAAGGGCAATGAAATGCAGGAAAAGGAGGTGAAGATTACTGTGTTTACCGACAGCCTGGCCCTGGTGGATGTGAAATCGATGTTCCGCGCCACTTTTAAAAATGATACCGTAGTTTCCATCAGACACGTGGCCTCATTTTTATTTAAGAGAGAGGAAACAGGATGGAAGGTGATCCACGGACATGAATCATGGAAATAAGTCAACCTGAAAGATGGAAATAGGAGAGACCCTGAGGGTGAATAACCGGGAAGAATGGCGGGAGTGGCTGCAGGAACATCATGCCGAAAAGAAGGAGATCTGGTTGATCTATCATAATAAACAGAGTGGCAAATCAAGGATCCCCTACGAAGAAGCTGTAGAGGAGGCTTTGTGCTTTGGCTGGATCGACAGTACTATGAAACCTGTGGATGAAACCTCTACTGCCCAAAGGTATACCCCCCGCCGAAAGAAAAGCGAACTTTCAGAACTCAATAAGGAAAGGGTCAAAAAGATGATGGCTGCAGGGAAGATGACCCAGACGGGACTGGAGAGCATCCGTCAGCATTTTGAGGATTTCGAAAGGAAAATCCTGAAAGAGTTCGTCATCCCGGAAGATATCATGGAGGTCATCAGGCAAGATCCTGTCGCGTGGAAGCACTACCAGACGTTTCCTGACTCCTACTGCAGGGTGAGGATTGCCTTTATAGAAGGGGCCAGGTCGCGCCCGGATTTCTTCAGGCAGCGCCTGGATTATTTCCTCAGGATGACGGCTTCAGGTAAGAAATTCGGCAGCTGGCTGGGATAGAAGATCCATCTGTAAGCCTCTCAACCATTGATTCTTTGTCATAATATTTATAACCAAAGTTCTCCCATGTCATTTCCTTTTATTGAATTTCTCGATGCAGCAGTTATTGTTTGTGATACAGACTGTATCATCACATATCTCAACCAGAAAGCCATCCACAATTATGCTTCCGAAGGGGGAGCCGGATTGATAGGTAAAAACCTTC
>CAZSDK010000038.1:0-12581 GCA_964605655.1 uncultured Bacteroidales bacterium | reverse complement strand
TAGTAAGTGAATGATAGTCAGCAATAAAGAAAAAACAGTGGTCCACTTCTTGCATCCTGACAAAATTCCGGATGGCACCGAAATAATTACCCAGGTGAAGGTTTCCTGTTGGACGTATCCCACTGGCTACAGTTTGCATGGTATAAATCAGATATGGTTATTATTCATTCACTCAAAGGTGTGTCAGGACTGAACCAACCTGTCACATTTTTATCTCGTCGCCTTTATTGTTGTAAAACCTGTATTCCAGGAAGTGGAAGGATTTCATGGATTTAAGCTTGATCCAGTGTTTATATTTGAAAAACCACCTGTAATGCAAGGGGAAGATCCCTTTGGTGATAAAAGCGTAGATAAAAGGATGAAAACCAATGGTGAGATTTTTTTCATTCTGCTCCTGAATGAGATACCTGATATTGTTTTCCACCTCATCGATGAACAGGATGCTGGGCCTGCTGAGACCGGTGCCATCGCATGCGGGGCATTTTTCGTAGGTCTCCACATTCATTTCAGGTCTGACCCTCTGGCGGGTCACCTGTACCAAGCCGAACTTACTGGGAGGGAGGATGGTATGTTTGGCATGATCTTTACTCATCTCATCCCTGAGTCTTTCGAACAACTTCCGGCGGTGGCCACCTTCTGTCATATCGATGAAATCGATCACAATAATTCCACCCATGTCTCTGAGCCTGAGTTGACGGGCCACCTCGCCTGCGGCTTCAAGGTTAACCTCCACGGCATTCATTTCCTGGGTGCTGTCGGTTTTCATCCGGTGACCGCTGTTCACATCAATTACATGAAGGGCTTCAGTATGTTCAATGACCAGGTAAACCCCCGATTTGATGGTTACTATTTTACCGAAGGAGGATTTAATCTGCTTGTCGATGCCAAAGGTTTCGAAAATGGGAATCTTCCCCTTATAAAGTTTGAGGATATCAATTTTATCGGGGGCGATCAACTTCAGATATTGGTGCAGATCTTCATGGACTAAGGGATCATTGACCGTAATGCTGTTGAAGGATTCATTCAGCAAGTCCCTCAGCAAGGCAGAGGTACGGTCGAGTTCGCTAAGGATCTTCTGAGGTGGTTTGGAGGAGGGAAGTTTCTTGGCCACCGATTCCCACTTGGCCACCAGCGACCTGAGGTCAGCATCGAGGTCGGCCACCAGCTTGTTTTCTGCCACGGTACGGATGATGACTCCGTAATTTTTCGGTTTTATGCTATTGATCAGGCGTTTAAGCCTGTTTCTTTCTTCAACACTCTTAATTTTCTGAGATACAGATATCCTGTTGGAGAAGGGGACCAAGACCAGGTAACGTCCGGCGAATGATATTTCAGAGGAGACCCTTGGCCCTTTTGTGGAGATAGGCTCTTTGGCTATCTGAATAATAATCTGTTGGTTAGGGTTGAGAACCGATGAGATTTTATTGGTCTTTTCGATATCTTCTTCCAGTTCAATGGCATCCATAGAAGGAGTGACCCCCTTTGAAGCCATTGCTAACTTACAGAATTTCAGGAAAGAACGAATCTGGGGACCCAGGTCGAGGTAGTGGAGAAAAGCATCTTTTTCATATCCAACGTCGATGAAGGCGGCATTCAACCCGGGCATGATCTTTTTTACCCTGCCCAGGTATACGTCGCCTACTGAAAAGTTGTTGTTGCTTTTTTCCTTATGTAATTCAACCAGGAGCTTATCTTCAAGCAAAGCAATCTCAACACCCGTCGAACCTGAATTAATGATAAGTTCCTTATTCACATCAGCAGGATTAGTTCGAAACTACTGTTTCAAATATACAAACTAGGCTGTCTAACGACAGCAACGGCAGAAAAGTTTATAACGCAGCTGATAAAACTGTCCAGCAGATCCAATTCATGATAAAATACCAAAACAGAGCCATTGGCTCTTGTTTGGATTTCATCACAGGTACTGGGTGAACAACCAATGTTGGACAGATACCGAGTATGGTAAACTATTTCTTCTTATGTCTGTTCTTCCGTAAGCGTTTTTTCCGCTTATGGGTCGACATTTTATGTCTCTTCCTCTTCTTTCCGCTCGGCATAGACTTCCTTGTTAAGGGTAATGTTACTTCACTTTGGTTTTCACTTCACTCATAAAACTCTTTGCCGGTTTGAAAGCAGGAATATTGTGAGCGGGAATAATGATAGTGGTGTTTTTGCTAATGTTTCTACCGGTCTTTTTGGCTCTTTTCTTGATGGTGAAACTTCCAAAACCGCGGAGATATACATTTTCTCCCTTGGTCATAGAAGCTTTCACTGCATCCATAAAGGCTTCAACGGTGGCTTGTACAGCAACCTTTTCGATTCCGGTTTTGTTAGCGATTTCAGCTACAATTTCTGCTTTGGTCATGTCCGTATACTTTTAAAGTTTTGATATTAAATTTTTTATCGGGTTGCAAATATAAAATATTTTTATCTTGTACACTAAATTTCTATTTTTTTCTCCTTGATTTTCAAAATTTAACTCATGCAATCCAAGGAACATTTTACATGGAAGATCCTGGATTGGTATGACCATCATCATCGTGATCTACCGTGGAGGCATACAAAAGACCCGTATAAAATATGGTTGTCTGAAATCATTTTGCAACAAACCCGGGTCAACCAGGGGATGCCCTATTACCTGAAGTTCGTTGAACGATTCTCCGGTATACGGGAACTGGCTACTGCCAGCCAGGAAGAAATATTGAAGCTTTGGCAGGGCTTAGGGTACTATTCCAGGGCAAGAAACCTGCATGCCGGTGCCAGGCAGGTCCTTGAACGTTACAACGGAGTGCTCCCTTCTGATTATGAAGCTCTCCTGGGAATAAAAGGAATTGGAGAATATACAGCAGCAGCGATCGCATCCATTGCTTTCGACCAACCTCATCCTGTCCTTGACGGGAATGTGTATCGCGTTATAGCCCGGCTGTTTGGAATAGAAGACCCGGTTCAGTCCCCAACGGGGAAAAAGAAAGTCATGAAAGTACTGAAACGCATCATAGATACTTCCCGACCAGGGAAATTCAATCAGGCCATGATGGAATTTGGAGCCCTTCAATGTATCCCTGTCAACCCTGAATGCAACGAATGTCCGTTTCAATCTGCCTGTCAGGCCTGCCGTTCCGGCCAGGTCGACCGTCTGCCGGTCCCAAAAGTAAAGAAATCTCCTCTTCACAGGTACTTTCATTATGTTGTTCCACTCTGCAAGCATAACAACCAGGTTGTTTCCCTGGTTTATCCCAGGAAAGAAGGAGATATTTGGGCGGGTTTGTATGAATTCCCCCTGATCGAGTCAGATGCACCATTAAGTAATAAGGAGTTGAGCAAAAATCCTGTGTTAAAAGAATGGAAGGAAGGAGTCGAATTTAAACCCATCTATGAGTCGGGTGAAATCATTCATAAACTGACACACAGGGTTATACATGCTTATATATCTATTATAAGATTAAATAAAATGTCACAAATAACAGACAAAGAAGGATATAAGAAGATTTATTTGAATAATAAAATTAATGTTCCTTTGCCCCGTTTAATCGATCGCTTCCTTCAGTCTGAAGGACTTAGGATCTTCCTTAAAAAAGAGTTTGGGATATAATATATTGATAATGAGTTTAGTATCATTTTGGACGGAGATCTGTTGAAATTTTTTTGCGTTTTCTTTTCCATTTTGCCTGTCCAATTTCATCTATATTTGTGTTAACCAACGTTTCATTAAAAACATTCAAAGATGGCAAATGGAGTAAACAAGGTGATCCTCATCGGAAATTTGGGAAGGGATCCCGACATCAACACATTGGAAAGCGGGGTAAAGAAAGCCACTTTTTCACTTGCTACAACGGAAGTATTTAACAACAAAGACGGCCAGAAAACCCAACAGACGGAATGGCACAATATCGTTCTCTGGAGGAAACTCGCGGAAGTAGCCGAAAGCTATCTGAAAAAAGGAAGTCAGGTATACATCGAAGGAAGAATCAGAACGCGCTCCTGGGATGACAAGGAGGGGAACAAGCACTATACCACTGAGATAGTCGGCGACAGCATGACCATGCTGGGGCGACCGGGGACTCAGGGCAAAGCCGATGACCCTTCTGCCGCATCCACTGATGACATGCCTCCTCTGGAGACTGCCGCTGAAGACGACGGATTGCCATTCTAGTATGCCGATGACCAGATTGAAGGAGGGCAGCCTAAACCAGGGCGCCCTCTTTTTTTTGTCCAATCTCCTGTGCTTCCACTAAGGTGTTTCCTCTCCTCCTCAAATATTCCCCTGTTGTTTTGTATCTTTGCTTCCAGATACACAATTCTAAAGAGTGAATCACTTTTTCTCTGAAGCAACATTACTGTCCCTAACAATGCACAACCTCTTGCTTCAAGTTTCATTCACACTTACAATCACCGCGTTTTGTGTCACCATCATCCTGCTGGTGATACTGGGCTTCATCAGTGCCGCCGAAGTGGCATTTTTTTCTCTAAAACCGTCCCAACTCAAGGAGATCAGGATGAATGAAAGCGACACCGACGACCTGGTGGCCTTTCTGCTCAGGGATCCTAAAAAACTACTCGCTTCCCTCCTCATTGCCATCAACTTCCTGAATATTTCCATCGTCATCATCTCCACCTATTTCGCTCACCTGTTCCTTGATGTGGAATCGTATCCTCTGCTGGCCTTCCTCTTACAGGTAGTGGTAGTGACTGTTCTCATCCTGTTTTTTGGAGAAATCTTACCAAAAGTTTACGCTAATCAATACTCAACAAGGGTTGCCGTCATTATGGCCCGACCTATGAAATTGCTGGTCAGGGTGTTGAACCCCTTTACATCTCTGCTGATCGCTTCTACTCAGTTTGCTGATAAACGACTGGCCAGGAGAAATGTGAATATCTCCATGAGCGAACTGGAGGAAGCCATTGATATCACCACCAATGATGATACTCCCGAGAATGAACGAAAAATACTCAAAGGAATCGTCAACTTCGGAGAGACTGAAGCCAGGGATATCATGAAATCCCGGATCTTTATTACTGCAGTTGAATATAACATTGATTTCCAGGAACTTTTAAGTGTAATTACTGAGTCAGGGTATTCCCGGATCCCGGTATATGAAAACAACCTTGATAAGGTGACCGGTGTTCTCTACACCAAGGATCTATTACCCTTTCTTGACCAAATGCCTGAATTCCAGTGGCAAAAGCTGATCAGGCTTGCCTTCTTCGTGCCGGAAAATAAAAAAATCAGCGACCTCCTGGAAGAAATACAACTGAAAAAGATCCACCTGGCCGTGGTGGTGGATGAATATGGCGGAACTTCAGGTATCATTACTCTGGAAGATATCATCGAGGAAATTGTCGGAGAAATAAACGACGAGTTTGATACCGATCCTGAGGAGCTGGGCTATTCCAGACTCGATGAACACAACTACATTTTCCAGGGAGAGATTCCCATCATGGATTTTTGCAGGATCATGGATATTGATGCCGATATTTTTGATAAAGTTAAAGGGGAATCAGGAACCCTGGCTGGTCTGATCCTCGAACTCACCGGTAAGATACCCGAAGCCCATGAGAAAATCAATTTCGGCAGGTTTGTCTTTCGGATAGAGTCAGTCGACCAAAGGAGAATTCAACAGGTCAAGGTTACATTAAGTGAATTGTCGAATGAAGATTAGACTGGCGTTTTTATGCACAAGCCTGGTGCTGGTGATCATGAGTATGGCTTTCACTGCATGCAATGAAACGTATTCCCCAAAACCCAAGGGTTACTTTCGTATCGATATGCCCAGGCATGAGTACCAGGTTTTTGACTCCAGCTTTCCTTACTCTTTTTCGTATCCGGTATATGCCAGGGTGGTTCCCAAGACAGATTCAGGTTCTGAACCTTACTGGATTAACATTGAGTTCCCAAAATACAAAGGCACCTTACACCTCAGTTACAAGCCTCTGGACCATGACTTGACTATATATACCGAAGAATCAAGAATGCTGGTGATGAAGCACATCCCCAAAGCAAATGCTATCGAGGAGCACACGGTCAGTTTACCGGAAAACGCGGTTTATGGGAAAATCTTTCAGATCAAGGGCAGTGAAGCAGCATCCACACTTCAGTTTTACCTCACCGACAGCAGCCGGCATTTTGTACGTGCAGCCTTGTACTTCTGGGTGTCGCCGAATAACGATTCCCTGGAACCAGTCATCCGATACCTGGACAAGGACATTGAGAAGATCATCAGCTCGTTCAGGTGGAAGGAACCGAAACCTTAAGTATTGATGCGTTACTATATATAATGGTATAGGAGAGGCTGGCTAATTCTCTGTATTTTATTTCGACCTCTTTCCCGGATGTTCCATAATGTCCATCTGCCTTTGAATGGATTCCCTGTGGACCAGTTCCAGCAGGTCCATCAGGAATTCCCTGCTTAATCCCAGGTCGTTTCCATTCTCCAGCCTGCTTTTGATGATCGACCTCCATCTTTTGATCTGAAGAATGGTGATGTTCTTTTCTTTTTTAAAGGCACCGATCTCATCCACAATCCTCATTCGTTGAGCCAGTATATCAAGCAGAGCCCAGTCAATCTTGTCGATCTCATTACGTAACTCAGCCAGCTTCGACTGGAATTCTTTATTCCCTTTAATGTGCCTGTAAACCAGCTTTGCAAGCAACTGTTTCAGGGAGGCAGGGGTAATTTGTTGTTCGGCATCTGTAAGGGCATGATGAGGCTGGGGATGCACCTCTATCATAAATCCGTCCATCTCAAGGTCCAGAGCTTTCTGGCAGATGGAAGCCACCCATTCCCTATTCCCTGCAATATGACTTGGATCGCAAAGTACCGTCAAAGATGGGAACTGCCGCATCAGTTCAATGGGGATCTCCCACATAGGGGAGTTCCTGTAGGGCCCTTTCTGATAGTAATAAAAACCCCGGTGTATGGCGATCAACTTCTGAATACCGGCATGATTCAATCGTTCCAAAGCCCCGACCCAGAGATGAATGTCAGGATTGATAGGGTTTTTGACCATGACGGGAATATCAACGCCCTGTAAAACATCGCAGATCTCCTGGACAGAAAAAGGATTGACCACGGTACGGGCACCAATCCATAATACGTCGATACCTGCTTTCAACGCCGAATTAATATGTTGTGGGTTGGCCACTTCGACGGTGGTAAGCAGCCCGGTCTCCTGCTTTACGTGTTTCATCCAGCTCAGGCCGATCTCACCCACTCCCTGAAACCCATCGGGACGGGTACGGGGTTTCCAGATGCCTGCCCTGAAAATCCTGACCTGTGGAATGGTCGACAGTTCCCGGGCAGTACGGATCAATTGTTCCTCTGACTCTGCACTGCAGGGCCCGCCCACAACCATTGGAAACCCTGCCTCAGGCAGCCAGCTGTTCAAAGAATGTACTTTTAATGCCATAACTTTTGCCCGGCAAAGTTAGGAATAATAAAGGTGTGTTACTTTTTGCTATTTTTGCGCCCTGTTTTTCAATACCTAATACCTAAGAGGATTATAAGTCATGGAGAAGTTGAAAAGAAGCGTGATTAATAAATTGTTAAAGTCGGATGACCCCGCCCTGATCGGGCAGCAGGTCTATATCAAAGGCTGGGTCAGGACAAAGAGAGGCAACAAGAACATCGCTTTTATTGCCGTCAACGACGGAACCACCATTTTCAACATTCAGGTGGTGGCAGAGGTCCAGAAATTTGATGAGGAGTTGCTGAAGTCAGTAAATACCGGGGCTTGCCTGGCTGTTACCGGTACTCTGGTTGAATCACCGGGGCAGGAGCAACCTGTCGAGATTCAGGCTTCGGAGATCGTCGTTATTGGTCATGCCGATCCGGAGACCTTCCCTCTTCAGAAAAAGGGCCACAGTCTTGAATTTTTAAGGGAGATCGCCCATCTCAGGCCGAGGACCAACACCTTCGGAGCCATCTTCCGTATCAGGCATGCCATGGCCTTCGCTATCCATAAATATTTCAACGACCTTGGATTCTTTTACCTTCACAGTCCCATTATCACTGGTTCCGATGCCGAAGGTGCAGGTGCTATGTTCAGGGTGACGGTGCTCGATCCGGATCAGCCTCCCAGAACAGAGGACGGTAAAATCGATTTCAGCCAGGATTTCTTTGGAAAAGTGACAAACCTCACGGTTTCAGGTCAACTGGAAGCAGAGCTGGGTGCGCTGGCCTTGTCAGGGGTGTATACTTTCGGTCCTACCTTTCGTGCAGAAAACTCCAATACTCCCCGCCATCTGGCCGAATTCTGGATGATTGAACCGGAGATGGCCTTCTATGAAATTGAGGATAACATGGACCTTGCTGAAGACTTCCTCAAGTACCTCATTCGTTATGCACTTGACCATTGTATCGATGACCTCAGGTTCTTGAACAAGATGTACGATAATGAACTCATCGAACGTCTTACCCAGATTCTGGACAATCCTTTTGAAAGACTTACTTATACAGAGGCTGTCAATATTTTGATGGCATCCGGACAGGAATTTGAATTCCCTGTGTTCTGGGGTGCTGACCTCCAGGCAGAGCACGAGCGTTACCTTGTGGAGAAACATTTCGGAAAGCCGGTCATTCTTACTGATTACCCCAGGGATATCAAGGCCTTCTACATGAAACAAAATGATGACAATAAGACGGTCAGGGCCATGGATATCCTTTTCCCCAAGATCGGGGAGATCATTGGAGGATCACAGAGGGAAGAAGACTACGACAAGCTCCATCAAAGGATTGTAGAAATGAACATTCCTGAAAAGGACATGTGGTGGTACCTCGAGACCAGGAAATACGGCACGGCACCACACAGCGGCTTCGGACTGGGATTTGAACGTTGGATCCTGTTTGTGACCGGGATGAGCAATATCAGGGATGTTATCCCCTTTCCCCGTACTCCTCAGAATGCTGAATTCTGACAGAAATCCTCTTTTTTTGTATCTTAGTAAAAAAAAGACTGCTGATCGATCTTCAGGGGTAAGTTTGCCTGCCACATGTTAAACCAGCGACTACAACAAAAACTTCTTCAAAAACTGTCCCCCCAGCAGATTCTTCTGATGAAACTGCTGCAGATTCCTACTATTTCGCTGGAACAGAGAATTAAGCAGGAAATAGAGGAAAACCCGGTTCTGGAAGACATGGCTGACCCTGATGAAAGCAGCTCCCAGACTTCGGATTCCAAAGATGATGAGGATTACGACAAGGAAGAGGAATCGGATGCGAACGATGAATTTGATCTGGAAGATTATCTCGATGAAGATGATATCCCTTCTTACAGGCTCTATTCATCGAATTCCAGCCCTGATGAGGAAAGACCTGACATGCCTTATGCCTCTTCTCTGACCTTTCACGATTCACTGGTCTCCCAACTGGGCATGTTTTCACTCGATGAGCAACAGTACGCCATAGCTCTTACCATTATCGGAAATCTCGATGAATCAGGATACCTCCAACGCGAGATATCTTCCATGGTCGATGACCTAGTCTTTTCCCAGAATATCCAGACCAATGAAGAGGAAATCCACAAGGTTCTCGAGATCATCCAGAGCCTTGATCCACCGGGTGTAGGAGCACGTTCACTCCAGGAATGCCTTCTGCTGCAGCTAAAACGTTGGGAAGTTCATTCTCCGGGCCTCGATCTGGCTATCCAGATCATTGAAAAACAATTTGTTGAATTCACCAGGAAACACTACGACAAGATCCTTAAAAAAGCAAGGGTTTCCGAGAAAGAACTGAGAGATGCCATGACCATCATCCTTAAACTGAACCCCAAACCCGGTAATTCACTGAGCGATACCTCCCGTCCCAATCACTTCATTATCCCTGATTTCCTGGTGATCAACAACGATGGTCAGCTGGAGCTCTCCATTAATTCAAAAAACACCCCGGAACTCAGGGTCAACCGGACCTACCAGGAGATGCTCGAGACCTATTCCGAATCAGCAGGGAAAAATACCCAGCAAAAAGAAGCCGTTCTTTTTATCAAGCAAAAGATTGATGCTGCCAGATGGTTTATTGAAGCCCTTAAACAAAGACAGAATACCTTGTATGTGACCATGAATGCGATCATGAACTATCAGAAGGAGTATTTTCTTACAGGAGACGAGACCAAACTTAAACCCATGATACTCAAGGATATCGCTGAAATTGTTCACATGGATATCTCTACCATCAGCAGGGTTGCTAACAGCAAGTATGTACAGACACCCTTCGGCACCTTCCTGTTGAAGACCTTTTTCTCTGAATCCTTGCTAAACGATAGCGGAGAAGAGGTTTCGACCCGTGAGATCAAAAAGATACTGTCCGATTGTATTGAAGCTGAAGCCAAGGACAAGCCCCTCACCGATGAGGAACTTACCGACATCCTGAAACAAAAGGGTTATAACATTGCCAGGAGGACGGTCGCCAAGTACAGGGAACAGCTGGGGATTCCCGTGGCCCGTCTGAGAAAAGCCATATAAGCAATGGAATCAAGACTGGCCCGCATCCTTTCCTACCTTTTTCACCCGCTTCTGATGGCTACCTATGGCTACGCAATACTCATGTTCCAGGGTGATTTTATCCTCTTTTACTATCCACTGAAAACCAGCCTGGCATTGATAGGCTTTGTTTTTCTCATCAGTGCCGTACTTCCTGTCCTCGTAAACTATGTGTTTCTCCGAACCGGCATCATCAAATCGATTGAACTGTTCCAGAGACAGGAACGCTTATGGCCGTTCCTGGTCACAGCTGCCTGCCTGTATCTCACCGCATACATGGTGAACCAACTGCAGTTACCCGGCGTCTTTTACCTTTTTGGCCTGGGAGCCAGTATGTTGGTCCTCATGGCACTGTTCCTGACCTTTTACGTGAAGATCAGCGCTCATATGATGGGTATCGGTGGGTTAACAGGAACATTCCTGGCACTGTCCATCAGGGCTGAACTTAGGTTGCTATTACTGATATTGGTTTTGTTCCTGGTATCAGGTCTGGTCGCCTTCGCACGGCTCAGGCTCAAAGCCCATAAACCCTTCGAGGTTTACCTGGGTTACCTGGTAGGATTTGGTGTGATGTTCCTGCTGTTCTATTTAATTTGACATCAACAACCTGAGATTGATCCCAACAGAGACTGGCCAGAGTTCAGGGGCTTTGTCTTCCTTAAAGACCTTTGTAAAAGAGTAAAATCCAAACAATTCGACAGCCTTGTAACCTATTTTTCCGGTAAGTCCGTATCTCCACTTCTCAAGGTGTTCCAATGATTTAATTTTCAACTTCATAGAGTTATCAGTACCTGACAGGTCATCCCCCTTGTATTTGGTCATGCTGTTCACCACAAAACCAAAGGTCATACCGGTGGCAATACGGAACCCTTTTTTGGCTTCATATCTGAACTCAAAAGGGAAATCCCAGTAAGTAACACTGAGCTTCGATTTCTTGTATTCCAGTTTGTCCCCGGAGGCATTGGTCAGATCTTCAATTTTCGAAAACTGGTACACATTGTCTGAATCCAGCTGGAAGAGGGCATCACTGAAGAGATTATGCGTGCTGAAACCTGTTCCCACACTGAACAACAAGGCCGATTTCTCCACCGGAATGTTATACATGATGCAGGCCCTCAAACCCTGGTTGACGGTTCGGGGACTCATCTGTTCCCATTTTCCCTGCCAGAGGTCGTTGTATAAAATGAGCTCGGAAGCAAATTTCTTGGCTGCACTTTTTCTCTCAGCCTGGGGTTCCTGGCAATACACCGAAACAGTAATGAATACCAGCAATAAAAATCCTGTACATTTCTTCATGGCAGATTATTTAAAATTTTGCATAAATGTAAGGAAATTCACTTTACCCAGGGAATCCTCAATTTTGGAAAATGATGGTCATTCGAGGGGAATACCAAAAATCTTTCGCAGGTCTTCTGGCTTTTTAGAGTTTCTCAGTTGTTTGATGATGAAGGAGTTATTATCTTCTGAAAGTGAATTTACTTTCTTTAACAGGAAATACAGGGACCGTTCTTTATTAAGACAGGCGTCCAGTTTCCTTTCCTGGCGGATATTCCTGATAAATGTCCTGTATGCACTTTTGACCTTCCTGTAAATGGTTTTGTTCTGAGAGGAATAGGCATATAAGCCAAGGAACCTCTGGTATTCTTCCTCAATGTCTGAATGGTACTGCTGAAGTTCAGGATATCGCTCCTCAAGAAGACACAGACGGTTCCAGATTTTTACTCCCTGTTCCAGGATGGCCCGGGCATAGGAGGAGGAAGCAAAGGTGTCGGCAGCTTTGACAAGAGGAGCTACTTCGGCTTGGTACAAGCCTTCAAACCATTCCCTGTACATTTTCCTGACCAGAGGTGTCTTGGAGCGGACACTGTCCTCAAGTACAAGCAGTGTGTCATGCACCTTACGCAGGAACTGCAGCTGTTTAACGAGTTTATTACCCAGGTCTTCTTTGGGATCAAGCCTTTCCATTTCCTTATACGTCGTAAAAGACAAGCGGAGCCCTTTGATCTCATTCCTTTTAACCGATGGAAAAGACTGCTTGTAGCGAAGGCTGTTCTCTCTGAGCATAACATAGATGCTGTCATATTGAATATTGAGTACTTCAAACTGG
>CAZSDK010000037.1:0-17215 GCA_964605655.1 uncultured Bacteroidales bacterium | reverse complement strand
TTGCCCTCAAGAGTGGTCGTAGTACCATCTATATAGTGGTTGACACCAGCATCAGCCTGAACAGGTTCAGGGATACATCTCTCCGGGATAAAGGATCCGTCAACGTCTCCATAGCAAATGCCTTGTAATCCGATGTTAATGGTATCTGGATAGGAATATATGATTGTATCACTTTCAAACAGCCAGTTTCCGGCGATAAAAGCAGGGATAGCTTCAACATATCGCTTCAATATCAACAAGGCGTCAATACTGTTAATGTCTCCAGATTGGTTCACATCCGCAGCTATAGCCCTGATCTCGCTGAGATATTGAAGACCTATGAAATGTTTGCCGATCAGTAAAGCATCAATCGAGTTTATACCCCCTGTTGGCCGTGTGGCGCTGCAATGGAGGATATAGGTTCCTTCGTCCTCCTCGAGGAATGAAAACCTTCCCAGTGTATCAGTGAAGGTAGTCTGAACCACATCACCAACCAGAGATTTCAACTGTACCTGAACATTCTGAATTGGGGTGGATTGGTTGTTATTGTAAGTGATCTGTCCGATGACATCAGAATAGGGATTCATGGGTGGTGTAAAAGTGTAACATTGCCCGCTTAAGGGCCGTTCCTGTATGCCAGTCGTTTCAAGGTCAAAATGGACCTCAGGAGCAGGACCGGCACTAGAAAGAGAAAGATAACTACCAGGACCGCAAACAGATTCATTTATTCCGATGGAAGCACTCCCATCAACTGGTATCCCGGCTTCCTGCCTGTAAATGAACTCGATACTATTCGTTGCTTGATCCAGTTTGATCTGAAAAGAAATGCATGCCGGTGTAGTATCTGATTTCCAAATCATCATCAGCCATTGAGCAGTAAATACCCTGAGCCCCATCAGCCCACTGCACTGATGCAAGAAAGAACCTTCCGCTGCCATGGAGAGATCGTCCCATAATGGGGCTAAAAGCGGTCTGGGTGAGCCGGAATACAAGTTGTTGTCAGGGAAGGCGCTGTCTAATGTGCTGCCAAACAACAGAAAACCATTGGTCGAAGCAGATACATGATCATAATCGACTCCCCTATATTCAAAGTTAAAACCGATAGGAATGTTGTTAAAATACCCTTCATCGTTATTCCCCCCTGACAAGGTAGGTTGAATAGCTCCATCATTCACGGTTATTTCTTCAAACGTACCGTATTTAGCTGAAAATGAATAATTGCTGATCTGTGCAGAAAGAAATTGAACCGAACCGATTACAAACAGAAACAGGCTGGAAAAAGTAATTCGTAGTGCCATGACAAGAAATTTAATAAGTAGTGTAAAAGTAGTAAATCCGTAACGTATTCCTATCGAAGAAAGCGGATTTAACGACAGATCAGAAGTGTTCATTATATAGGGCCAGCGATTGGGAATCATGCAGGGCTGGTGATCCTATTGACCGGTTTGCTGCTGTACGAACTCACCGCACCCCTGGGTTTTTCCCGTTTTGCCATCCTGCAGGTCGGCAGGGTAAAAAAGGGAATTGAGGTAAAAATAGTTACAAATAGACTTATATAGATTGATAAGCGGAGTAGAAGCATTTTCAGCCTTGATAGGCAGCTTCATTAATTAACGGTAAACGAACTGGTAAAACTGTTTTTCATTCCACTAAGACGCAAAAAATATACTCCGGGAGTTCTTATACCTGTGTCAACAATAATGTTATCACCCTTTGTATACCTGACCTCTTTCTGTTCAAAGATTATAACTCCCAAAGGATTGTATACCCGGATCTGAAAAACATCATCGCACTGTGTCCTGGGTTTCAAGGTGACCCACCCATTCCCTGGATTGGGAAACAAGAGTATATTTTGCTCTCCTTTCGTTTCATCAAGTCCGGTGCAGGTTCCCACATACATACTGATTGTATCTATATCAGAACAACTGGATGTGACGATATAAGTATAGGTAATCAAATGGGTGCCGGTATCTGCCACAGCGGGATGGAACTGCGAGGTTGCAGCGTTGACACCAGTCCCTGAATACGTACCACCTGTCGGATGACCCATGGTGAGCATGAAGGATGGCCACGTCAGGCAGCAGGTGTCGAAAGCAGGACTGAGGGTAATGATAGGGAAGGGTTGAACATTTACGGTATGATAGGATGGGAACGCCTGACAGTTGATATTCGATGGTTGGACACTGGGAAATCCGCTGGTACTATCAACCACAAACGTGATGGTCGGGCTCCCCTGTACAGAAAGGACTGTCCATGTTGCCGGGATCGTCCATGTGTACGTTTGAGCATTGATGGAAGAGGCTGTCAACGTTACAGTGTCTCCTTCGCAGGCCCAGTTGGGACCGGTAATGACGGCTGTACCGGGCAGGGCATCTACATGAACATATAAGGAGTCTTTCACACCATAACCACAATTGGTTTCGGGAATTACGTAAATATAGCCGGAATTGCTTCCACAGACTACATTAAGGTAAAACAGTGAAGTCGATTGGATGCTCCAACCCGGCGGAATCCCCCACAAACAGCCTGTTGCATCGGCTGAACTCATCATGTACATCTGGGATGATCCTGCGCATACTGTGTCTGGACCACTAATTATTGATGGTGCGTTCAAATCTACTACGTTGATCCAAACAGAATCATATTCTCCTGTACAAAAGGCGTTTGATGGCATTACCTTAATGAACCCAGAATTATTGCTGGTCATCGCTGTAATATGGTAAGTGCCCTGGCCGGAAATGATGCTCCAGTCTGGAGGGACTACCCATTGATACATAGTAGCATTGGCTGAATTGGCAGAAAAGTACTCGATGGTTCCCGGGCAGACAGGTTGGGAGGATGAGATACTCGTATTTCCAACCATCGTCGAACAAAACGTCACCTGCAATACCGGGTTGGAAGTGTTGCCCACGAAAATGGCGTTCGCCGGTAAGCCGGCACTGGTATATACACCTATCCGAAAACTGTCGGCCCCTGAAGTAAAGAGATCCTGTAATTCGCTTATTGCCATAGCATTAAGTGATACAGTCAACAATCCCGTGCTGTTGCAACTCTGTGGGGTGGAATAATCCACTCCGGCCCAAATCACGGAAAACAAAGAAGAGGCAACTGCAGTCATTGGATTGACTGTCAAGCTTTTGATTCTGAAGGTGTTTCCAGCTCCAAGGGATCCCATTACCTGAAAATCAATGTTGATGGCACTGATCTGCTTAGTAGTTGGCAGACTGCTGATATCAAACACGGCCCAGCCAGTCTCCTGTGCAGAAATCTGGATGTTTCCATCAACTTTTACACTTGGAGTGCAGTAGCCGGTTCCATAGGTGGTACCGAAAGGGTCGCAACTCATGGTAAGTTGAGAAAATCCCTGCAGAGGAATGAAACAGATTATCAGGAACCACCGGAATGCCAGGCAACCGGTTGATGTTCTTATTGATTTCATCTTGGATAACATAATATTATAGATATCATGATGCTATCAAAGGTAATAAAAATCGGTTGTCATTGAAATAAGGAGAGGATTCTTTTTGAGGGAGTTAGTCCATGGTCCATAGTCCATAGTCAAGTCCATGTAGAGGCTGAGTGTTAAAGCGCTAAAGACAGTAAAAGGTGTGGTTTAACAAGGCGTGGATGCCAGAAGGCCGGAATGCCAGATGGCGAGAGTTAAATTTGAATGCCCCAAACCTTCTGGCATTCTTGCACTCTTGCCCTCTGGCATTCAAATTTGGGTGGAAGATGGGGCTCGAACCCACGACCTACGGAACCACAATCCGTCGCTCTAACCAGCTGAGCTACGTCCACCGTTTAGGCTGCAAAAATACAACAAATTTGGTAATGGGCAATTGAAATATGAATATTTGTATGACCTTGATATTGACCTTACTCTGGTAAACCGAGGTCTTCCATCACCGCTGTACTGTCGACCTGCAGACTGTCGCCGGCTGCCCTCAGCGTGTGACAACCGTATGGCTTGCTGAGCTTGACCTTAGGCTTGGGAAAACGCCCGAGCAGATCACGGTATCGCTTGTCAGGGGTCACCTGCTCCATGAAATAGCCGTAGATGGGCAAGGCAGTCTTGTTACCGTCGCCCTGCTCGCCGGACTTGAAATGGATATGCCTGCTTTCACCGCCCACCCAGGCACCGGCTACGAGTCCCGGAGTAACACCGATAAACCAGCCATCGCTGTGGTTGCTCGAAGTGCCTGTTTTTCCTCCGAAATCGGTATTAAACCTGAAAACATCATACTCATACAAGCTGCCAACGGTGCTTCCGGGTTCGCGTAATCCGCTCTGCAATAAGGTCTGCATGTAAAAGGAGGTCTCCTCCGACAGTACTCTTTCTTTGTCTTCTTTCGATGAATAGACAACATTCCCGTCATGGTCCTCGATACGAGTCACCAGGATGGGCTCTATGCGATACCCCCCGTTGACGAAGGGACAGTAAGCATCGATCAGTTCATACAGGGAGACGTCGCTGGAACCAAGGCAAACACTGGGGACGTCCTGAAGTTTGGTCCTGATGCCCATCTTGTAAGCATATTGTATGACCTTTCTCCAGCCAAGGATCTTGGTCAGCTGAACGGCTACCGAGTTGATCGACTGGGCAAAGGCAGCCTTGAGGGTCACTTCTTCTCCGGTGAACACGGCCTGGGCATTTCGCGGGTACCATCGTTTGGTCTCACCGTTTTCTTCATAGGTAAAAGTCACAGGTTCATCAAAGAAAGTATCACAAGGCCCATAGATGGTGTCCATAGCAGCTGCATAGACAAAGGCCTTAAAGGTAGAGCCGGGCTGACGTTTCGACTGCCTGATATGGTCGAACTTAAAGTACCTGGAATTGATGCCGCCCACCCACACCTTGATTTGCCCTGTCTGAGGGCTCATGGCCATGAAGCCTGCATGGAGGAGGTGATTGGAATACCGGATGGAGTCCAGGAAACTCAACAGGGTGTCTCTGTCTCCATCCCATGAGAACACCTTCATAGGCCTGGGAAGGTTCATATAGTATATGATGGAATCGGGCTGGTCTTTGTACTTTGTTGCCAGTCTTTTACCATTACGTGTGCCGGCAGCAATGTTCTCAATATAGTTGGGTATCTCCTTCCGGAAACGATCGGTCCAGGGGTTTTGACCTTCCCAATGATCGAAGAACCTTTTCTGAACTTTCTTCATTTGTTTGCTGACTGCCTCTTCCGCATATTGCTGAAGGCGGGAATCAATGGTGCAGAATATCTTTAATCCGTCGGTATATAAGTCATGACCGCTTTCTTTCAGCCAGCTTTTAAGATAGTTGCTTACGGCTTCCCTGATATAATTATTGTCGGTCCCATCGGTAGCCTCCACCAGATAATGAAGTTTAAGAGGAAGTTTAAGAAGAGAATCACAAACCTTTGGTTCAATGATCTTTGCCTTGCACATCTGCTGGAGAACCACGTTGCGTCTCTCCGCCGCTCTTTTGGGGTGAGTGACCGGACTATAATAAGAAGGGGCCTTCAGCAATCCGATCAGCAGGGCCGTTTCCTCCGGCAGCATCTGTTTGGGAGCCTTATTGAAATACCGTTTGCATGCGGTCTTCAAGCCGAATGACTGGCTCCCGAAATCGATGGTATTGATGTACATGGTCAGTATCTCCTCCTTGGTGTACAAAAACTCGAGCTTGAGTGCCGCATTCCATTCTTTTGTTTTATATACGAGGACTTTAATCCCCGGAATTCTACCCAGCAGGCCCCTGGAGTAATCGGACCTGGTTTTAAAAAGATTCTTGACCAGCTGCTGGGTGATGGTGCTTCCCCCCCGCTTTTCACCTTTGGCCATGTACCAGAATACCGATAAGGCTGCCTTGAAGTCGATGCCATGATGCTGGTAGAACCGGTTGTCTTCCGTGGCGATGAGAGACTGCAGGAACTGGGAAGGGATCTCCTCATACTTCATCGGGGTGCGGTTCTCATCGAAATACTGTGCCAGCATCACCCCATCAGCCGAATACAATTCAGAGGTGATCTTCATCTCCGGGTTATAGATATGCCTGATCCGGGGTGATTTCCCAAACAACCAGAGAAAGTTCATGTCGACAAGCATCATACACAACATGCCTATAACCAACAGGTTACCAATACGCCATAACACCTTGTAGTACCATGCCAATCCCGGAGGGAAAAGAAAGAATTTACGGAGCAGCCAGCGTGACTTTTCCTTAATGAAGGTGAGGATCTTCTTATACATAACCCATCCAAAGATACACTACATAACCGATATACTCATGGAGCAGGTTCTGATAGGTCAGAAATCCTGAGACATGAGGGATAAGAAGATGATCGGGACGATAAAGACGGGGACCCGTAAGCCGGTTGGTCGGGAAAGGATGACAAACCAGTCCTTCCTTTGCAAAACAGGCTTTTGCCCTTCGCATGTGAAAAGCAGAGGTAATAAGAAGGCAACTTCTGATATTCTTATCCTTTTTAATGATATCCACAGTATTGACTGCGTTCTCATGGGTGTTATCCGATAAAGAGTCGACCAGGATGTCGACCGCAGGGATCCCGATCCTTGTGAGATAGGTGTACAGAAGGGCTGCTTCCCGTGTTTCACGCTCGTACATGTCGCCTGAGCCACCTGATAGAATGATTTTTTTTATCTTGCCTGAATGATAAAGGTCAATGGTTTGAAAAAGCCTGTCGGTGTTGTGCCTGAAGATGAGCTTGTTCTGATGTTTATTATATTGAACGATGCCACCCCCCAGCAGGATGCCAGCGTCATAGGAAGTAGGTGACGGTTGGTAATCAGGTCCTTCCCATGCCCGCATCAGCTCATCGGCAAGAAAGCGGTTGCCCAGCAGACAGAACAAGCTGAGCGAAAGGACCAGGAGAATCTTCCTTTTTTTAGGCCAGTAAATGGCCAGAGCCAGGATAATAAGCAACCAGAGGAAAGGGGAAAGGAAGATTTCCAGAATTTTGGAGAGATAGAAGAACATGGTCAGCCGGGGTATTAGTAACTTCCTGCCCTTTTTCTGGCAAACCACTCGGCAGTAAGAAAAAGCAGGACCAGCAGGAATACCCAGGGCAGGTTGATCCAGTCGTTGTATCGTTTCTGGGTATAGGATATTGTTTTCAGGTCATCTCTCTTTTTGAGAATATCGGCCAGATTTTCAGCTTCTTTTGCATTTACCAGGGTGCCATTGTGCTGGGTGGAGAGATTAAAAAGCAAAGCATGATCCGCTACTGTCTGGACGGCTTCAAGTTGCAAGGGAGAAACGGTGAACTGTCCGCTCAGCCGGTGAATTTTATCTCCCACCTTGGTCTGGGCCTGGTAGGTATATTGTCCGGCAGGAAATATCCCTGCATTCAGCTGATACCCATTCCCGGTGCGGCTGAAGTTGAGCGGAAAGGATTTCCCTTCCTCATTATTAATAGTCATCTCGACCTCGGGATCGGTAATAAGCTCGAAAGACGGATTGTAAACCTCTGCCGTAAAAATTACCGGTTCATTTTCCTGGTACTGGTGGTTGCCATGGATTCGGAATGGATCTTTACTTATTCTGACGGAAAGAAACTGGACCGTCTTGGTGAGCCATTCGTTAAATGCCTCGTGATTGTTTGTCCTGGCGTAATTACTGAGTCTCCACTTCCACAGCCCTTCACCGGCGAGTACCCCGGTCTTTTTCTCAGGTTCCTGGAAGAAGAGCATCTCGGGACGGTCAGTGACCAGGCTGCCTATTTTCTGGTACAACATGACCTGAGAGGCATTTTGCATCCTATAGGTGCCATAGGGGCTGTTCAGGGGAGGAAAGTCGGCCAGGATCTTTTTGGTCTCTTCGCTCAGGTTAAACAGTACAAAATCGTTTTTAAGTACCGGCTGAGCTTCAGTGAACGATTGTTTATCCTGTTGTATTGAAAGTCCTGTCTTCAGGTTATTGAACAGGCCCAGATGAGTAGAAGCACCCAGAATATACCATAACGTGATCCCTTTCTCGTTTGCTTTGTTAATGAGAGCCGTCATTGGCTGTTTCACGGAAGGCAACTGATGCAGAATGATGAGGTTGAAGGGGTCGACGGGATCGGTAAATTCATCGGCGCCGGCCACGGTCACCTGATAGTTGGCATTGCTTTCGATACCGCTTTTTAGCGCAGCTATGTCGGGATGAGGGGCAGCGGAAAGGATCAGAACCTTTTCTTTCCCTTCCAGGACATTAACGAAAATATCCTGTTGGTTGTTGAAATAGCTGATCTCCTTGTCAAGCCTGCCCAACTGGATTCTGTATCGTTGCACTCCTTTGGTCTTCGCCTCTAGCTGCAGGTTCACATTCTCCACATATTTGTCAGAGCCAATGTTTATTTGTTTGGAAAACAGGGTCTCCTCATCTTTTTTTACCTCCAGTACGCAGGTGGAACCGGCAAATCGGCTGCCCTTAAAAAGGATCTCGACAGGGAATTTGTTACCCAGAAAAGCGGTCTTGTTATAGTTGACCCTGCTGATCAGGATGTCTTTCTGAACAGTAGTGTCGCCCATGGCGATGGTGTAGATGGGGAAGGGGAACTTCTCTGCTTTGTATAGTGGGTTGATCCCTTTGTTATAGATGCCGTCGGAGGCAATGATGACCGCCCCTACGTTCCGGTTGGCATAACGGGTCTGGATTTCGTCCAGAAGGGAAGACATGTCAGTGGTCTTATCATTGTATGAGAACACCAGATTTTCCCGTACTGAGCTTCCGAAGGAATATTCGTTGATAGAAAAAGTTCCCCTGAGATCTTTGATCAGGCTTTTGAGCTTGTCGGGATAATCGTTCTTATAGAATGCAGAGTCCTTGTTGATGGTCACAGAAGAGGATGCATCCTGGGCAACAATAATGATAGGTTTCTCTGAATGTTTGACCAGAGTTTTCAGAAGGGGAGACAGCAACAGGAAGGCTATCAGGCTGATGGTCAGAAAACGGACCAGATATAGGAATATCTTCAGGCGGGAAGAAAACTCATTTTTCTGGTCTTTGTAATAGAGGATGCCTGCAAGAATTGCACCCAGGATCAAACAAAGCAGCACGTACCATGCAGGGAAATCCGTTACAATGCTCAACTGATAATTTTTAAAGTTTTGTGGTTAACGTGGAAAAAGACTTTTACGTATTCATTCCACCGCAAACTTGTATTACCTGTCCGGTAACATAAGCAGAAAGGTCGGAAGCAAGGAACAGGGCAACTTTGGCTACATCTTCGGGTAAGCCCGCCCTTTTCAAAGGGATATCCTTAATCCAGTCATTCTTCACTTCCTCGGTGAGCTTATCGGTCATTTCAGTGGCAATAAACCCGGGAGCAATGGCATTGCAACGGATGTTGCGGCCACCCAGTTCCAGAGCCATGCTCTTGGTGAAACCGATCAAACCGGCTTTGGAAGCGGAATAGTTGGATTGTCCGCCGTTTCCGCTGACACCCACCACGGAACTCATATTGATGATAGAACCGCTTCTTTGTTTCAACATCACCTTTTGAATGGCCTTAGTGAGGTTAAAGACAGATTTCAGGTTCACTTTGATCACCAGGTCCCAGTCTTGCTCCGTCATTCTCAACAAGAGATTATCACGGGTAATTCCGGCATTATTCACCAGTATGTCAATAGTACCGAAATCTTTGACGACCTGGTCTACCAGGCTGTCAGCTGCATTAAAGTCACCTGCATCAGATAAATAGCATTTCCCTTTTACACCAAATCCTGCAATTGCTTCCTCCAGACTTCGGGCATTATCATCATAGTTGAGATCGGAAAAGGCTACATGAGCACCTTCGGAGGCGAAACATAAAGCAATGGCCCTTCCTATACCCCTTGACCCTCCGGTCACTAAAGCGGTTTTATCTTTTAAAAGGTTCATAATCAATTAAGGCATTTTATTTGGGTGAAATTTCCGGGCAAAGATAAGAATTTGCTTACTTTGTCTTACTTTTTACAGGTAAATGTAACCTGCCATCAGGATTTGTGTTAAACAAATTTACCTTTCACAGGCAATCTTGACTCGTCCTGTGAAGTAAATGAAGCAACTCAGAGAATGATCAGAAGACTTCAGCTTCGGATAGGATTGTTATTGCTTTTTGTGACCCTGCTGTTTGGGGCAGGCATCTATCTGATCACCCGATGGGTAAAAGGGAATCAGGAGGTCTCTGTTTCCAATCTTCAAAAGAACCAGGCTATCGTGTTGCGTCATACCGTAGAGCTCCAGGCCAGGAGTTTACGACTGTTTACCACCGATTTCCCTTTTGACGGAGCCTGTTTCGGTGAACTGAACCTTTGTGATACCAGCAAATTCTCTTTGCTGTTTAACGGAACATTATCGAATTTCGGCGTGAATCAGGTAAGGGTTTACGATAAAAAATTCAATACCCTGTATCTTGCTCAGAACAGGGACCTGGGTAATGTGGAGAATACATTCCCGACCAAAGAAAAGTTGCAACTTCTGGTCAGGGAGACCCGATATCCTCATTTTTTTCTCAATACGTCGAAGGGTGTAATGGAAGTCTCCGGCGCTCCTGTTCAACTGGGGACCGACACCACTGACCAGACTGAATTACATGGATGGCTTTTTGCCTGCAGCCTGTGGTCTGATCAGTATCTGGGGCATCTTGCATTGATCACTTCAGGGCGTTTGCTAATGGATACTTCGTTTAGTATCAATACGGTGGCAGACCAGTTGCGTGACAGGACAGACAGTCTCATGGTCTCATTTCCACTGGAAGGTTGGAGCGGAAGGCCTGTAGCCTTTCTTCGGTTTCTATCTCCGGTACCTTTTGTGAATGAATTCAACCAATATTATCAGTGGTTGCTTTGGGCGAGCTTTGCCTTTTTACTCGTGGCCTTGTCGATCATTTTATTTTTCATGTTCCGCTTTGTCGACACCCCTCTGAAGCTGTTGAATAAAACACTGGTTTTGAGGGATATAAAATATCTCAAACCTTTCGAGAACCAGTCAGGCTTGTTTGGTAAGGTCAGTGAAAATCTTACCCGGCTCTTCGATCAGGAAGCCGTGCTGATAGAAACCCAGAGGCGAAGAAAGGTGGAGTCAGACCTTTTAAGGACAGAACAACGTTATCGGTTGTTGGTTGAGAACAATCCGGATGTGCTCTGGATTGCCAATGACCTTGGTGATACCATTTATGTCAGTCCTAATATCACTCATGTTCTGGGTTATGCTCCTGAGGACATCGTATGTAATAATGACTTCTGGGTGGAGGCAGTTCATGAGTCAGATTACCCGATGGTACGCAGAAAATATTCCGATTATATCCATTCCGACCGGCATTTTGAATCGGAGTACAGGATCAAGCATAAAGACGGACACTATGTGTGGATATCAGAGAAAGCCATCTCTAAATTTGAGATGGAAGGGGATCATTACTCCTGTGGAAGAATTTCCGATATCACTATGCAGATATCCATGGAAAGCAAGCTTCTGGATTCTGAGCAGGAATTCAGAGCTTTGTTTGAGCAGAATCCACTCGGAGTGATTCTGATCGATCTGAAAACCAACCTTTTTATTAAAGCAAATAAGGTGTTTTGTCAGATGCTGGGCTATAGTGAGGTGAAACTCCTGGAACTCTCTCTTAAAGACCTGACATTGCCACTTGATTTTGAGAAAGAAATGCAGATTACCCAGACACTCCTGGATGGGATCGATGAGAAAGTCCAACATGAACAGAGACTTTTAAGGAACGATGGCACCCTGATCTGGATCCATCTGACCTTTTCCTGCGTGAAAAACCATGAAGGGAAGGTCCTTTTCGGTCTTGGTATTGTCGAGGACATCACTTCGAGGAAGAGTGACCAGGAAATGTTTGAATATGAGCATACACTGCTCACTTCATTAATCGAGTTCATTCCTGATGCCATCGTTTTCAAGGACTCCATGGGTAAGTACATCAATGTGAATCCGGCCGGACGGATTTTCTGTGACAATATTGGAATTGGTGATCCCGTCGGAAAACTTGATTACGAGTTGTTCAGTAATCAGGAACAAATGTTAAAACTGGTACAAGAAGACAATACCCTGGTTTCAGCCAGAAAACCCATTGTTAACAAAGAGTTTAGTGTCGTTTCTGTCGAAAATGAGACACTCTGGTTTTCAGAGACCCAGATTCCTATTTATATCCCGAGCCGACATGAAATAATTCATATTATTATAAACAGAGATATTACCGAACTTAAATCAAATGAACTGACACTCAGCAGGGTGGCACAGGAACTGAATGCGTCCAATATTGCAAAGGACACATTTCTGTCGATACTTGCACATGACCTGAAAAACCCTTTCAACGCCATACTTGGTTTTGCCACCATTTTGCTCGAAGAGTATGATGAATATTCTGAGAAGGAGAGGAGACACTTTATTTATAATATCCATCAGGCAGCTGATACTACTTTCTCTTTAATACAGAATGTATTGGAATGGTCAAGATCGCAAACAGGTCGTATCCATTACCTGCCTGAACAGATTCAACTCGATGAACTATTCTCTGATACATACAAATTACTGAGAATCAGCATAAATAGCAAGAATATCAATTACGAGTCCTCCATTAAGAAAGAAACTTCAATCTATGCTGATCCCAACATGATGAGGACGATCATCAGAAACCTGTTGTCCAACGCCATAAAATTCACGCCAGAAGGAGGATCCATTAGTGTTTCAACCCGGTCTGTCAACAAAGGCATGCTTGAAGTGATGATTAAGGACAGTGGCATTGGAATCCCTGAACAAGTTGTTTCTCAGCTATTTAAAAGCAATGAATATTTTGGCAGGTCCGGTACCCGCGGTGAACAAGGGACTGGTTTGGGACTAGTCCTCTGCAAGGATTTTCTGGAACGTCAGGGTGGCTTAATTTGGGTTCAGTCAAAAGAGGGAGAAGGAAGTACTTTTCATTTCACCATTCCTGAGAAATCACCGGAAACAGGTAATCACGACGACATGGTATTAACAGAGGAGGATGTGACATGAAAAACCGTATTTCTTTAGCACATTGCCTGCTATTTCTGATTGTCGTGTCATGCTCTAATGCATGGTCTCAAGAAAAAGTAATTATTGATGGGACGGTAATAGATTCTTCATTGTCCCATGACTATCCCAGGAGCATCATCTCAGAAGGTGAGTCGTGGATCATATCAGAAAATGCAAAAAGTGAAGAGACTATAGGATTGGGTTACCTGCTTGTCGCCAGGGGATATACACTGTTGTCGCAGGACCAGAAGGCCATTGCCTTTTACCAGAAAGCTATTGCTGAGTTCCAGCAGAGCAAACTTATACAGTATCAGGATGAAGCCAAGATCCAACTGGCAGAGTTTTTAATCTCCCAGGGTAGATTGGAGGAATCCGAGGAATACTGCCTTGAAGTCCTTTATCATTCAAAAGGAAATGGTGACTTGGTACATCTGGTTTCCGCGTATAACGGCTTGGGAGTTATCTTCCGGATTATTGACGAAAACAGCAGGTCGCTCCAGTATTTTAATTTAGCATTGGAAAAATGTGCAGAAGCCAATGATGCCAAAGGATTTTCCCTTACCTATAAAAATCTTGGTACTTACTATTTCAACGAACGGCAGTTTAACAAAGCCATGGGATATTATACCAAGGCACTCAAATACTGGGAGACACAAAATATTCATGAAGAGAAATGCGGACTCATCAATAATATAGGGAATGTGTACCGGGAAATGGGCTATTATGATCAAGCGCTCAGTAATTATTTGAAGGCATATGAGATGAGCAGTTCGCTCGGCTCGGCTTACCTCCACACCGTAATTATTAAAAATCTTGGACTTTTAGCCCATAGAATGGGCATGCTGGATAAAGCCAAACAACTTTTTGACATTTCCTTCCAGATGGCAGATAAATACAAAATCATACGGGTTCAACAGGAGGTCCTTTTAAATGAAGCTAAGTTATTAGCAGAAAAGGGAGATTTCTCTCTGGCGTATGATCATATGAAACAAGTCCAGTCAAAGCAGGATACACTCATTAAAAACAGTCGCCAGCAAAGTCTTTTGCACCTTTTTTCCCATTTTGAAAAACAGAAAGAGGAGGAATTTCTGGAAAGGACCAATCAGAATATTGACAAGATGAAGGCTGAGAACCTCAGGAATTACATATACCTTGGCGTTTTACTCCTGCTTCTGGCTGTTTTTTTAATGGTCATGATATATTATAATGCAGGGAAACTTAAGTTGACCCGGGCCTTGCAGAAACAAAAAGACGAGATTCTCAGCCAGAAAGAGAAACTATCGGAACTTAATGTGGAACTCATTAGGAGTAAAAACCAGCTTGAGAACCAGATCAGTCAGAGAACTTACGAGTTACAAAAATCCAATTCCTGGCTTAAAGAAGAAATTGAAGAAAGAAAGATGGCCGTGCAGCTTCTCCATGACCAGCAGGAATATACCATGGAGCTTTTCAACAGCTTTGCAGACCCCGTTTTTATTAAGGATGCAAAACACAAATGGATCCATTGCAACGAAGCATTTAGCAATCTTATAGGGGTTCCAATCAAGGAGATCATTGGAAAATCGGATTATGATTATTTCTCCAAAGAGCAATCAGATGTCTTTTGGGCAAAGGATAAGCAGGTCCTGGATAATGGTGTGGAAAATATTGATGAAGAGTACATCACTTCAACCAAGGGGGAGACCTTCCTTATCGAGACAAAGAAAAAAATGTACCGGAATAAAAGGGGAGAGAAGTTCATAGTTGGTATTATCCGTGATATAACAGAAAAGAAAAACCTTGAGGAACAGATTATAAATCTTAATATTGACCTGGAAAACCAAATCCTTGAAAGGACTCTTCAGTTACAACTTACCATCAAAAAGCTGGAGAATGAGATTGAGACCAGAAAACTTATTGAAAAAGAGTTAATTGAGCACAGGGAAATGCTGGAACAATCGGATAAACTGAAAAGTAACTTTTTGTCAAACATCAGTCATGAACTCAGGACCCCGCTCAATGGCATTCTGGGTAATGCAGAGCTGATCAGAGAGAATAAAAGAGGAGACAAAAATTATAAAATGGCTGATAAGATACTGACCTCGGGAAAAAGATTGCTGAATACCCTGGATTCCATCATTCTGGTGTCACAACTGCAATCAGGCCGTGTAGTTTGCAAGGTATCGCGGTTTAACCTGAGTGATATTCTGGGACCCTTATTCGAAGAATTCCATACTGCAGCTGTTTCCAAAGGACTTAGCATGAATTTAAACTGTAAAGATCCTGTTCCTTTGGAAAGTGACCCTGAACATCTTACTCTGGTAATGAGGCAATTACTTGACAATGCTGTGAAATTTACGCAAGAGGGAGCCATTATTATTGCCGTTGAAAAACACTCTGTGGAAGAGAAAGAGGGGGTGTTGATAACAGTTGACGATGAGGGTATAGGGATTGGAGAAAATGAGGGGGAGATCCTTTTTGATCCCTTCCGGCAGTTAAGTGAAGGCTGGGGAAGGCATTATGAAGGTAATGGGTTGGGACTCACTATTGCCAGGGATTTAATGAAGCTTCTTCAGGGTAAGGTATGGTACGAAAAAAAGGAATCCAGGGGCAGCAGGTTCGTTGTCTGGCTGCCAACGGTTTCATCGACATAACGATCATCAATAACAGGAAATGAATTTGAAAATCAGGATATGGACCCTCGTGATCATCACCGTGTTCATATCTGTTGTGTTCATCTTGATCTTTGATTTCCTAAAATCCAGGGAAACAAAGAATATAAAGTCTTTAAGGCAGGAACAACTTTCGAGGGTGGCAAATGGAGCCGTGGAAGACATGGAGGACTTGTCGGAACAAATTCTGAACGGACTCCAGTTTTACAGGGAGGATATTCTTACTTCAGCCTCTCAGGCCCCCCCCTCTGAACTGAAAGGGCTGTCAGATCTAATGAACAGCTTCAATATACAGGTAATGTGGATCTATGAAAGGCCTTATCGATTGCAGACCTACTACAACTTAATAGCTCCTTCCCATACAGCTCCGTTATCGATACCTACTGAATTTCTGGATTTTGTGAGAAGAAAGGGGAGCAGTACTTGTTATTTGTCTTTAAGTACCGGCACCTTCCTCGTGAGTGGGAAACTGATACGATCTCTTCAGGAGGCCTCGTGTCCTAAGTCCAATGAAAAGTTCATTCTCATTGCCAGAAAATTAGATCCTGGATACACTGATCATTTTAAGAAACTCATCAACAGCGAAATAACTTATTCTGATCTGCTTACCACTGACAGTTTTCCTGTTGGAAGAAACCAGATCCGGGTGGTGGTACCATTAAAAGATTGGAAAGGGAACCGGGTACAGGATATAATATTCACCAGGGAGCTTAAATCGATGGAATACGTTGGACTCATTTCATATTACGCCGTAATTATGTTTTTTGGTATGGGTGTTATTGCTTTTGCATTGTATACCTATTTCCTTAACAAGTGGATATTCATCCCTATTGCAAGAGCCAAACGACTGATAAACAAACATATTAGGGAGTTGCCTGAATACGAGGTTCTGGACGATGAAACTACAACGAATCTTTCTGGTCTTCTCGACTTTTACCATCAGAAGAATAAGGAACTGGAACAAAAAATTGCTGACAGAGAAGATGCCGATAAGTGGCTCGAAAACAGCGAAGAAAAATTTGTTAAGACCTTTTTATTCAACCCCACACCCATTATTCTTGTTTCAGTTCCTGATTGGCAGGTAGTCAATGTAAATGAAAGTTTCCTTGACATAACTCACTATAATTTGAATGACCTGGTGGGTAAAAGCCTGGAGAATCATCCTTTGTTTCAGTATTTTCCTGTTTTTGAGAATATCTTCAAGGAAATTGAGCGGGAACAAAAAGCCGTAACAACCGAGATTTCGGTGAAAACAAGACTGGGCGGGACCCATTATTGGGTGCTTAAAAGTGATGTGGTCTTTCTAAAAGGAAGCAAATCGGTACTCTCTGTAATATTTGATATCACTGAAAAGAAACAGGAAGACGCTATGCTGGAACAATCGGAAAAGAGACTGCGGCAGTCAGATCGTCTGAAAGATCTTCTTCTTATTAATATGTCTCATAAGTTGAGGACCCCCCTTACCGGAATACGTGGGTTTGCAGAACTTATCACTGAGGAATCCGGGGAGTTTCATATAAAACAACTGGCTGAAAAGATAATGTCTTCCTCTGACCGCCTGCTACGCTCTATGAATACCATTCTTCTTGCTACTGAGATACAGGCAGGGAAGATCACG
>CAZSDK010000036.1:0-17262 GCA_964605655.1 uncultured Bacteroidales bacterium | reverse complement strand
TCGAAAGAATTAAGTTGATCGATCACCGAGCCAAGGCCTGTCTATTACATAGGAGGGAGTAATAACCTGAAGCCGCCTTTTATCAACCAAGGCCACTCCGGTTGAAAAATAGTGATCGGCACCGTCGGCATTCCCTGAACGAAATACAATGTTCCGGGAGGTCGAAGCCAGTAACTGTCCTAATGCGGTCAGTCTTTCCCGGTCCTCCGGAAGTACAACCCTCTTCCCTTCTAATAATACGATGGCACCGGGTTGATCATAAGTATCTATAAATGAAGATAATGACATTGTATCTAATTTCATTTACGCGTCTCCTGATTTGCTGACAACATGCTTTTTGCCCATCCTTCTACCTCGGTTAATAATTTGCTGATTTCATCCAAAACCTCATCTTTTGAGACTGAATAATTCATTTCATTATTACCAAGATTGAAAGAAAAGGCCATTGAGGTTGCAGAGCCCTGTTTTACCTGTTCCTTCGGTTTTATCGGGATTTTCACACCTAATATTTTATATCCCTTGTTTTTAAGAGTATTGTCAACAAAATCAAACAGTTGTTTCTTTAGTGTGACAATCCTGGATGCCTCACTGTCAGGGTTGAAACAAAACCCGCACTTTAAGGTACTTCCCTGGAATTCAAAAAATAAAACAGAGATTTCCTCATACTGAAAAGTTCTGTGAAGGCTGGCACAGGGTGTAGTATTGGCACCTCCGTCACTATGGACATGCCATTCCGTAAGGTAAACATCAGACTCTGGTATCCTTTTCTGGACTTCTGTAAGGAGATAACAGATATAGTTTCTCAGATGAAACCTGCTATTTGCTGCAGGTAATGAATTGAATTCAAGCCTATTACTTTGAATGATCTTTTGCAACCCCTCGTACAAAGGTTTTAAAAATTCCAGATACTCAATCAAAAGGAAACGAAACTTTGGGTACTGTTCAGGATCTACCATGTTTATGGCATCCTGAACAAAACCCATAATTGAATCCTTATGGTCATTGCTGTAGTTCACATAGGGAACAATATTCCAATTATTTTCATCAGCGTACTTAACGACACTTGAGGGTATGATGTCCAATGAAAAGACGATAAGAACCTTTTTTATGCCGGGACTAAATCCCAGGCTTCCGGGAGCCTGAAAAAACTGATCATATAACTCAAGTTGGCTTTTTGTTGGAATAGCCTTGAATTTGTTCTCTATAACTGCATTAAAGTAGCGTTTTTCGCCAATAAGCAGATCAAACCTTAATTTTTTCTGTATTTCCTTTCCGTTAGCAACAATATCAAATGAAAACGGTGATTCTATGTGCACTGTGTCTTTATTGAGAGAGTTCAGCGTTATCCCTAAAAGTTTGGCAAAAGCTTCTTTTGTAGCCGGATGGGTAAGAAGTTCTTTAAATATGGATGAATGCACCAGTTCTTTATCACCGGCTGACAGAATCTCGAAGATGTTAAAGTCCTCGGAGTGGTTCATAGGCATAAATTCTCGGACAGGGAAAAATGTCCTCAAATTTAGCTGTTTTATAATCCCTTCCCTAATTGACCGGGCTAATTCATATTCAGATCCATCGTCTCCTCTCTCCGCTGTACGGGCTTGTAGTTGTTTATTTTATAGGAAACACTGACGATGGCTACCGGCGACTCTGCCCAAATCATGAATTTGTTATACAAATCCGGCAACTTGTTTTCTGACTTATAGAGGTAAATATCAAAAGGGTTATTGATATTGATGGTGGCTGTGAGGACCTTTTTGAAATCTTTTCTGGCTGAAATCCCAGCAGTATAAAACCAGTCCTGCCAACCTTGCACATCATAATACGGGGCACTCACAAATGCATTCACCTGAAGACGCGTGGTAGGGTTGATCCTGAAGGTGAAATTCGATCTTGCGTTCATGGAAACAGGCCAGTTAGGTACGTTATAGGTGATGTTGCCCGACTCATAATGGTATCCGAAAAGGCTCACCGAGGGCGACATGCTGAACCACTTTTTGATATCGATGCTGCCTGAAATATCCACTCCGGAATAATAGGTCTTGTCAATATTGCCGAAATCGATGTAGAAATAACCATCGGGAGTGGAGTGCAGCATCTGGGTAAAGGTGTTGTTATGTTTCCTGAAATAGGTTTCCACGGAACAAAAGCCAAATCCGAACCTTTTCATGTAATTCAGCTGGTAGGAGTCGATGAACTCCGGCAGCAGTTCCGGATTCCCGCAGTTGTATGTATAGCGATCGCTGAACATGGGCAACGGGTTCAGCAGGAATTCGTTGGGACGGTTGATCCTGCGGCTGTAGCTGGCCTGCAGCTGGCTGCCGCCTTCAAACTGCCTGGATACCGCAAATGTCGGGAACCAATCGAAGGGCTGATAGGAATATTTTTTGTTCATGGCCTGCTGGTCGAGCAACTGATCGGTATATTCACCCCGAAGCCCGGCCTGAACCTCGGTCCTGCCAAACGACTTGGTTAGGGTGGCATAAGCAGCATGAATGTTGGCATGGAACTTCAGCTTGTCCCTGGAGGCCAGATCTTCCTGCCAGCTTTGGTTCAAAGGATTGTAATATTCTACCATCTGACTGGAGGCAATGGGTTTCAGGTGTGTCTGGTATCCGGCTTCGATCTTACCGGTGGAATCCAGAGGCAGGACATAGTCGAGTTTTACTTTTACCTCCACCTTGTTTTCATCACGCAGCCTGTGGTTCCTGGACTCAGGGTTTGATACAGGCTCCCATTCGGAAGTGGACTGGTAATCGTCGTTGTCTTCTGTCCTTTGTCCCTGCCAGTAGGAAAAAAACAACAGGGCGTTCAGTTCGTGACCCGGTGTTTTGAATTTCTTCTGATACCCGGTATTGGCAGAAAAGAACGTACCATTCACTTCAGAATGGTTGTTGATATAGATATAATCATTATTGCCCGGCTGGGTCCACAGGTGATACTTTGACCGGGCCGTTCCTCCGTAATGAAGTTCGCCTACATTAAAGGAAACACTTATAATATCATTCGTCGTAAGGTTATAATCGAAACCAGCCCGTCCTGAAGTCAGCTGATATACCATTCTTGCTGAACGCATGCTGTAGAGGTAATCTGTCGTGTCCTTTTTCTGGTAGGATTCTTTATAGGTATTGATATACTGAAAATTGGCCGTATTCCTGTAGTTCATGCCGGCGAATGAATTGAATTTGTCTTTTTTCAGGTTGAAAAGAAAGTCCCCTGAATATTTATCGTTATACCCTGAAGAGGCATTGACCACTCCGGAGAGACCTGAATTCCCACCTTTTTTCAGCAGTACATTGACGATTCCGGAAGTCCCTTCAGCATCATATTTGGCTGAGGGGTTGGTGATCACTTCTATTTTGTCGATGGATGAAGCCGGAATCTGTTTCAGCGCTTCAGAGCTTCCGAGAAAGGAAGGTCTGCCGTCGATCAGCACGGTAAAGCTGCTGCTTCCGCGGATGCTGACATTGCCTTCATTGTCGACATTCACTCCCGGTACGTTTTTAAGTGCATCCACCGCCGTACCCCCGGTGGTGTTCAGGTTCTGACCCACATTCACCACCTTCTTATCAATCTTGTATTCCACATCCAGGCGGTCAGCAGTAACGGATACCTCATTCAGCTGGGTCACTGACGGCTCCACCTGGATCTGGCTGAGTGTGACGTCACGCTTGTCTTTTGTCAGATTAACATCGCTGATGATTTTCTTTTTGTAACCAATGAAATAGACGATTAAATAGTAATTTCCTTCCTTCACTTTCTGAAGCTGAAAGGTGCCCTCAGGGGTGGTAACCGTGCCATTGACCATAGAGGAGTCCTTTGTGTTGTAGAGTACTACATTGGCATATTCGACGGGTTTCTGAGTCTGTTGGTCTATGACAGTCCCTGTGATATTTCCGGTCACTGGTGCCCCTGTATTATTGTTAACTGAAGCCATCGAGACGTCAATGGTGAAAACAATGATCAGGCAAAATAATAGGATTGGTTTCATGATTCTTATAGCTTTGAATATCGCAACAAAGTTGCCATCGCTAAAAAGGGAATCAAAACACACTATATATCCCGCTGGTTTGTTTCGATGAACCGGGTCTGTATAGAAATTGTCCGTCAAACTGGTCTGTGAAAGGACGGTTTTATCCGATGAAATGTGATGGGTTTTGATGGGATGCAGATCCAGCATCCGAATGCTGCACTTAGAAAGACCCTTCTACCTCAGAAGTGTGACGATCCCGTTATACTGACGTTTGCCACCATGTTTACCTTTTAGCCTGCATTCGATCAGGTACACATACACCCCGGTAGCACATTCTACACCCTGGTACGTACCGTCCCAAACTGCTTCTGAACCGGACCCTTCAAAAAGTTGATTCCCCCAGCGGTTGTATATATACAAAGTGATTTCATCAATGTTGAAGGTAACGGCATAGAAGGTATTGTTCAGCATGTCATGGTTGGGGGTGAAGACGTTCGGGATCCAAATTTCTGATCCGCATTCATCGATGACGATGTAATCAATTCCTGAGCAGCTTCCATTGAAGACTTTTACTGAATATTCTCCGCTCTGGATCACAGGGAGGGTTTCCCCGGTCGACCCGTCTGACCATAGGTAGGATGAAAAGCCGGTTCCAGGGCTGAGCAAAATGATTTCCCCCGGACAGATCACCGTGTCAGGACCCAGATTCGGATGTGGTACAGGATAAAACATCACGGAAATGGTATCATCACCAGTGCAGGAACCTTCAGAAAAATGAACCCAGTAATCTCCACTCTGGTTAACGGTAATTGATTGAGTCGTTTGTCCTGTATTCCATAAGTAATTGCTCCCGGGATGGCCCCCGTCGAGTACCAGGACATCTCCCATGCACAAACTCGTATCATTGCCCAGATCAATGTTCACAAAATCATGAACATGAACATGGACAGATATTACAACCGGGCAATGTCCCCATTGTGATACCGTTAAAATATACTCACCGGAGTCCGTTTCGGTGACACCAGGGATCAGAAGCATTTCACCCTGGCTGCTCCATCCGCTGGGTCCAGTCCATGAATATTGATAATCCGTTGAATAGGTCGCTGTCAGTCTGAGAGTATCTCCTCCACACAACACGGTGTCACCGGTAACTGTAACGACAGGGTAATCCAAAACAATTAATTCCTTGCATAATGTTGATTGTGAAGGTAAACCCATGTCAATGGTCAGGCTGACCGTATAATTACCGGGATTTCCAAAAGAAAACGGGGATGGAACGGGCTGGGTTGTGTTTGAGGCCCAGGGGGAAGTGCAAAGTGGTATGGCGACTCTGCTTAAATTATTGCCAAGAATATTTGTGACGAAGGTATAAAGGCTGTCTCCGTAGTTAAAGAAAGCGCTGATATAGTGAGGAAAGCTGAAATTGGCAATATTGCCCAGGTTCTGTCCTGAAGGAACTCCACTGAGGTTAGATCCAAAAGTCAGCAACGCTAATGAGTTGTTGCTTTCATTGACAACAATGGCTTTATAGCTGTTGCAGTCCTGAAAGAACGCAATGGACCTCGGCCCGGTCAATCCGGTAATGGTACCCAGATTGGTCTCAACGGGTGCATTAGCCAGGGAATTTCCAAAATTCAACCGTGTCAATGCATTGCTTACGCGATTCACTACAAATAGGTACCATAAACCGTCAGAGTTAATAATCCTGAAACTAACAGGCCCGGAAAGAGAGGTTGTGTTTCCCACTATTGTTGCAACAGGAAGGGTAGCCAGACTGTTGCCAAAGTCGAGTCTCACGATTTCATTTCCACTGTAATTGGCGACAAATCCATACCAATTGCCGTTTTCCTGAATGAGTGAGATCATGTGAGGGTAATTGAGAAATCCGCCTATATTCCCCAGGATGTTAGCTGTAGGTGTGTTCATAAGAGAACCACCGAAATTCAGGCGGATAATGACATTGTTGTTCATCCCTCCTGTAAGGAAAGCATACCAGGATCCATTATCGTTTTTGATATCTATTCCTTCAAGTTGGTCGGAAAGTACACCCAAATTACCCAGGTTTACTGACACTGGCACATTCATATAACTGTTTCCGAAAAAATGTCTGGTCAGGGAGCCTGCTTCATGGTTGGTGACAAAGGCGAAATAACCATTGGTGTCTTCAGCCTCTGCTAAATAAGCCGGTTCGTTCATCGAACCTGAGTTGGGAAATGAGAGCCCAGTGATGGAACTTCCCGATGGACTGTCACAGAATCTCCACAGGTATGAACTTGCATTGACTGATGTGTTTTGAATGTTGACCACATCATTGACACACACGGTATCCGGCATCTGAAAGCTTGGAACCTGAGAATTCCCTCTGATGACAATAAAAAGAATCAACAGAAGTAAGGAAGTGCCTGTTTTGGACATAAATGAATTAATATTCGGTTTTATTGGCAACTCATAACACACAAATGTAGAGAAAATTTTGGTGGGAGGCTTATCGATATTAAATCCAGCTCATCGGTCCATCAAAATGAATGCAGGAAGCGCATCCATTATTGATGTTTCATTTTAAGGACATTCAATAATAAACGCATCGTGACCGGGTCAGTATCCATCGAGTTGCATCAAACCGTCATCGCCAGTCCTTCCTCAAACCGGACTTTGATATGAAAGCCCAGGCTGGCAGCGGCTTTGCCGGTGTGGGCGAGGCTGTGCCTGACGTCACCGGGACGGGCAGACTCGAAGACCGGTTCGATGTGGGTGCCCAGGATACGATTGAGGGTTCCAACCAGGTGGAGGAGGGTGTACCTTTCCCCGCAGGCGATATTAAAGACCTTTCCGGCCACATCCCGGGCCTGGCAGGCAAGGAGGTTGGCTTCCACGTTGTTGGACACGTACGTGAAATCCCTCGACTGCAGCCCGTCACCATAAATGACCGGAGACCGGCCCTCTTTCATCATGCGGATGAACTTGGGGATCACCGCACTATATTGTGAAGAAGGGTCCTGTCGGGGTCCAAACACGTTGAAATACCTCAGCACCACAGTCTCCAGACCGTATAATTCATGAAAAAGCTGACAATACCTTTCTCCGGTATATTTCGACAAAGCGTAAGGGGAGCAGGGATTCACCGCAAAATCCTCCAGTTTTGGCAGGCGCTCATCATTGCCGTAAACAGAAGAGGAGGAAGCATACACCACCCTTTTCACTCCCTGTTCCCTGGCGGCCTGCAGCACATGAAGGGTCCCCAGCACATTGACTTCATTGGTTGTGACGGGATCGGCCACGGAACGGGGTACGGAGGGAAGGGCTGCCTGATGCAGCACAAAATCCATCCCTTTCGTGGCTTGCCATACGATCTGATCATCTCTCAAGTCGCCTTCCACCAGCTCAAAACCAGGATGCTTTAAAAAGGAGTCGATATTTTCCCTTCGTCCCGTGCTGAAGTTGTCCAGCACCCTTACCTGATGGCCTTTATTTAACAGTGTCTCGGCAATATTGGAACCAATAAATCCGGCCCCTCCGGTCACAAGGTATTTCATAGTCGGTTTCTTTTCAGATAATAAGCGTAGACCTGTTTTATCCCTTCCTCGAGGCTGATCCGGGCTTTCCATCCTGCATTCTCCAGGCGACTGACATCCAGCAGTTTACGAGGCATCCCGTCGGGTTTATCTCTGTCCCATCCAATAATACCCCGGAAACCGGTGACCCGGGCCAAGAGGGTAGCCAGGTCGCTGATGGGGAGATCGCTGCCGGTGCCAATGTTGAGGTGGCTGATACCCCTTTCGAGGATAGTGGCTGCGTAGAGGTGCTCCATAATGAAGACGCAGGCCTCGGCCATGTCATCCACATGGAGGAATTCCCTTCTCGGGCTGCCGCTGCCCCAGAGGGTAAGCAGCACCTTTCCGGGCTTCTCTTCTTCAATACCAAGAGGTTTGAGTGCCTCAAGAATATTTTCCCTGTCCTCCTTTTCCGCGAGCTGCAGGTCTTTGTGAACGGCCGTGTAATCCTCCTTTTCGAGGCAGGCGGCCAGGTGCATCTTCCGGAGCATGGCCGGCAGCACATGGGAGGTTGCCAAATCAAAGTTATCACCCGGACCGTAAAGGTTGGTAGGCATCACGGAGACGAAATCACTGCCATACTGGCGGTGGTAGCTTTCACACATCTTGATGCCGGCGATCTTGGCCACGGCATACGGTTCGTTGGTGGGTTCCAGTGAGCCGCTGAGAAGATATTCCTCCTTCAGCGGCTGTGGGGCAGACCTGGGGTAGATGCAGGAACTGCCCAGGAAGAGCAGCTTTTTTACCCCGTGTTTCCAGGCTGCATGGATGACGTGGGTCTGTATCATCAGGTTCTCATAGAGAAACTCTGCCCTGAAAGTGTTGTTGGCGAGGATGCCGCCCACGCGGGCAGCAGCCAGGAACACGTACGAGGGTTGTTCCTCCGCGAAAAACCGGTCCACAGCCATCGCATCCAGAAGATCCAGTTCCTGCCTGGTTCTGACGACCAGCCTGGTATATCCTTTTGCTTCCAGGCTTCTCAGGAGGGCTGATCCCACCATTCCCCGGTGTCCGGCTATATATATGCGATCGTCCCGGTTCACGGCTTATTTCTCCATAGCTTTTCTAAAATCTGCCACAACCATTTTCTTCACGAGTTCCCTGAAGGTCACGCGGGGCTCCCAGCCCAGGGTTCTCCTGGCTTTGGAAGAGTCGCCGCAGAGAAAGTCCACCTCGGTGGGCCTGAAATAACGGGCATCGATCTCCACCACCACCTGTCCTTTCCTTTTCTGTATCTCACTGATGGTATTATCGTTGCCTATCTCAGGAGTGGGCCCTTCCGTGAGGATGCCTTTTTCGTTGATTCCTTCTCCTTCCCAGCGTATGCCGGCGCCCATGAGTTCGAAGGCAGCTTCCACAAATTCCCTGACACTGTGGGTCTCTCCCGTGGCCAGCACATAGTCGCCGGGTTCCGGTGCCTGAAGGATACGCCACATCCCTTCGGCGAACTCCGGAGCATAACCCCAGTCGCGCTGGGCATCCAGATTACCCAGCCGCAGCACCGGGAAACGACCGGTCAAGATATGAGAAACTCCTACAGAGATCTTTCGGGTGACAAAGGTCTTACCCCTGCGTTCCGACTCATGGTTAAAGCCTATTCCGTTACAGGCGTATAGGTGATAGGCTTCCCTGTAGTTGACCACGATCCAGTAAGCATATAACTTGGCTGCGGCATAAGGTGAACGAGGGTAGAAAGATGTATCTTCATTTTGAAGCGACTCTTTCACCTTTCCATACAACTCTGAGGTGGAAGCCTGGTAAAAACGGGTCTTCACCCCTGTCTCCCGGATGGCATCGAGGAACCTGAGGGTGCCGATGGCATCCACCTCGGCGGTATATTCGGGTACCTCAAACGACACCTGGACATGCGACTGGGCGCCGAGGTTGTAGATCTCATCAGGATGTATCTTCTCCACAAGCCGGTTCAGGTTGGAGGAGTCGGTGAGGTCGCCGTATTGAAGGAAGAGCTTTTTATTCAGGATGTCAGGATTGACATAGAGATGGTCGATGCGGAAGGTGTTGAAGGAGCTCGACCGCCTGATGATCCCATGGACCTCATATCCTTTATCCAGCAGCAGTTCTGTCAGATAGGAGCCATCCTGACCTGTGATGCCGGAGATGAGCGCTTTTTTCATAATTGAAATTTTGACCAAATTTACAGGCTGTCCAGCGGCCGGCATCCTGCAGATCCCAGCCGGCTCTTTCAGCACCTAAAAGTATAAAAAGGAAGGATGCCGGAAGGAAATAACCCCTATTTTTGACCAGCAGTTGGGTTAAACCCAACTTATAAAGGAAGACCAATTGAAGAACTTTGTGATTACCGGGGCTTATGGTGCCATTGGGAAGGCCATCACCGAAGGGATCGCCTCCCTTCCCGCTTCCCGGATCTGGATGCTGGGAAGGGACCCTCAGCAACTGGAGAAGGCTGGTGAGGAGATTCAGAAGAAGTACCCTCGAACCAAAGTCACGATATTTCCTCTTGAGCTGAGCCTTCAATCAGAGATCCTGAGGTTTTCAGCAGCTTTCGGGGAGCCTCTCGACGTGCTTGTCAACAATGCTGCCACCACACCTCGCAGAAGGGAGACCAGCGAGGAAGGGGTGGAGATGCAGTGGGCAGTGAACGTGCTGGCTTATTTCCGGTTGATCAGGGCGCTGTTGCCCAGGCTTCAGTCTGCTCCGTCACCCAGGATCGTGAATGTGGCGAGCTACTGGGCTGGAGGCCTGGACCTGGATGACCCGGAGTTTATCCGTCGCCCATATAACAATGATCAGGCCTACCGGCAATCGAAACAATCGAACCGCATGATGACGGCGGGGCTGGCTGTTCTGCCGGATTTCTCAAATATCAGCATCAATGCCTGCCATCCGGGAGATGTGAACAGCAAATTGTCGAACCAGCTGGGTTTTGGAGGGTCAGAGTCGCCGGACCAAGGCGCTGCTACCCCTCTGTTTCTGGCCACTTCTACGGAGGTGACAGGGGTCAGCGGTAAATATTTCGAGTCACGAAGACCCAAGACCTGCGAGTTTTCAGGGAATCACAACCAGATCCAGGAGTTGATGGATCTAATCGAGTCTTATGGATAATAACGACCCCTCCGTTGGTTCATGCCATGGCATGAACCAACCACCCCGTATTGTATTTTATCCTGCCGGGAAACTGGTCGGGAAGAGGCTCCCCATGTCCTTTGCCCATGACCGTACCATGGAACTCTGGAGGAGTTTTATGCCCCGGCGTCATGAAATCAGGGAAAGGGTATCAGAAGACCTGATCTCTCTCCAGGACTATGGCAAAGATTTCAGCTTCAAGGAGGTGGATATCGAGAAGTCGTTTGAAAAATGGGCCCTGGCAGAGGTAAGTTCCTTCGATCACCTTCCTGATGGGATGGAGGCCTTCACCTTGGTAGAAGGATGGTATGCAGTCTTTGTCTACCATGGCCTTGCTCGCGAGGCAGAGGGTACATTCCGCTACATCTTTAGCACCTGGCTTCCTTCTTCGGGGTTTGAGCTTGACCAGAGGCCCCATTTTGAGGTTTTAGGCCCGAAATACCGCCATGACTCCATAGATTCGGAGGAAGAAATATACATACCCATACGTTCAGGAAGAACCTCTCTGGAGGAGATATCCTGATAAATATGGGCTCCATTTAGATTTTCAAGGCTTACTTCCAGATCTGCCAGGTAGCATCATAGACCATTTCCCTGGTACCGGTGTTCTGTGCATTCAATACAGAACGGTTCAGGTCCAGGCATTTTTTCATGGTGAGCATCGTGGAATCGTTGTCGAAGAAGCCCGGGTCCTGTTCGTACCGCGAGGCAGGAAGCACAAAAAATCTCTTTTTACCCTCCAGTTTGGGGGTATAGACCCAGGTCAGGTAATAGGCAGCATCTTTGATGTTGACATGCTCATTTTCCTTTTTAAGCAACAGCCTGACCATCATGCCTCCGTCCTGGGGGGTGGTCCTTTGGTTGGAGATAAAATTACCCAGGGAATACACGATAAATTGCTGTTGCAGCTCCCTGAACTCGGCTCTCTGCACCACATGCGGATGGGATCCGATGATGATGTCGGCGCCGGCCTTGAAGATAAAATCAGCCAGGCTGGTCTGCCTGCTGCTGGGGTCCATCTCATATTCGTTACCCCAGTGGATGAAGACAATGATCTTGTCGAGCCCCATCGTCCTGGCCCTGGCCAGGTCCTGCCTGATAACTGCTGTGTCAATCATGTTCACAAAGGTCCCTTCGGGGATGGGGATGCCGTTGGTACCGTAAGTGTAGTTAAGCAGGCCCAGGCGGAACCCGTTTTTCTCGATCAGAAGCGGATTCAGCAAGTTTCTTCTTTCCTGACTCTCGAAAGTTCCCGTATGCATCACTCCCAGGGAGTCGAGAGCGGCGATGGTCCTGAGCACCCCTTTTTTCCCTTTGTCGCAGCTGTGGTTGTTGGCCGTGACAAGCACGTCGACACCGCTCCGGATCAGGGCAGCAGGCAGGGCTGCGTCGGAGCTGAAGGTCGGATAGCCTGAATACGGAGGGCAGTTGAGCGTTACTTCCAGGTTGGCGATGGTGAGGCCGTTGTCTCTGAATATTGGCCCGACATAGGTAAAACAGTCATCGTATTCATAGGAGTTTTTCTCAGCATTGTAGGCCGACTGGATCTGGGCCCCGTGACCCATGACATCACCCACAAAAAGGAGTGACAGGGTATTCTGGCCATAGAGGCTGGAAACCGCCAGGAACGCTGAAAAAACGAGGGATCTGAGAAAAAAATACCTGAACATACGGCAAAGATAAGGGTTCTGTGGTACCTTCCAATGGAAATCCTTTCAAAGAGGTACTTTGGTAGAACGCTCCAAAGAAGTGTAAAGTTATTCCGTCAAACGGTATCATTTTTTTACCATCGGAGTATAAATACACGGAACTGGAGACGCCTTATAGTTATTTACCAGGGTAATCTACCGGTTTTTTATTTGTATTATATTGAGAAACATTAAGTTACTTATTGTTTTATTGTTGCTGTGCCCTTTGGGCGTTCCGTGGGCACTCGGCCAGGAGATTCCCTTGAACAGGGATATTGATGACCGCCTGGAATGCCGGGAGGCCGTCAGGGGTAAGATCTTCTTCACCTCAGACAAGCCTTTTATGGTGGAAGAGCTGAGTCCGATACTGCCTTTGGATTCCCTGCTTTATCCAAAGAGGAGTGGCAAGATGACCCGCCATCTCCTGGGACGGAAGCTTTTCAACGAGAACCTCTTCCTGCTGGATACCGAAGGGGTAAGGGTGAGCCTCGACCCGGTCTTCCATTTTGAGGCGGGAAAAGATGAGGAATCCACCTGGATCAACACCCGTGGGTTTACGGTCTCCGGAAGGATAGGCAGGGATGTGACTTATGGCACTGCCTTTTACGAGAACCAGGCCGTTTTCCCTGAGTACCTCGACGACTGGGTAAGCGAAAACAGGGTGGTCCCCGGGCAGGGGCCTGTGAAGACTTTCAAAGATAAAGGCTTCGATTATGCCTATGCCACAGGTTATGTATCGTATACGCCGTCAAAGTATTTCAACTTCAGGCTGGGCCATGGAAAGAACTTTATCGGCGACGGATACCGTTCGCTGCTGTTGTCGGATGCTTCTTTTTCCTATCCCTATCTGAAAATCACCACCACCTTCTGGAAGCTGCGTTATGTGAACCTTTACGCCCAGTTCACCGACCTGAAGCATCCCTGGTCCACTTCGCTGGGATATACCAGGAAATATGCCACCTTTCATTACCTCACGGCAGAGTTGGTGCCCAGGCTCCAGCTGGGTGTTTTTGAGGCGGTCGTCTGGGAAGCCGCCGACAGCACGGGAAACCGGGGTTTTGACATACAGTACCTGAATCCCCTGATCTTTTACCGGCCGGTGGAGTTTTCCTTAGGCTCCCCCGACAACGCCCTGCTCGGTTTCAATGCCAGCTACAGGATCTTCAGGCAATACAAGGTTTACAGCCAGGTCGTGCTCGATGATTTCAACCTCGACCATGCCCGTGCCGGGGATGGCTGGTGGGCTAACAAGTACGGTTTTCAGGCAGGACTGGCGGGCCGCGATGTCTTACAGATCCCTAACCTTACTTTCAGGGCAGAGTTGAATGTAGTGAGGCCCTATACCTATGCCCATGGCACCTCCCTTCAATGTTACGGGCATTATAACCAGCCTCTGGCCCACCCGATGGGAGCGAATTTCAGGGAAGGACTGCTGCAGGTCAAGTACAGCTACCGTTTCTGGAACCTGGAATACAGGCTGATAAGCGCCGAATACGGGGTGGACACCAACGGAAGCAACTACGGCAAGAACATATTTCTTTCCTACCTCAGCCACCCCAAGGAATATGACAACCAGGTCGGACAGGGGATAAAGACCCGGCTGATGCGTCATGATGTGATGCTGGCCTACCTTGTCAACCCAAGGACTAACCTCAGGGTGGAGGCCGGGGTAAGCTTGCGTTCAGAAAAGAATGTCCTGAGTGAGAGGCTCAACACCATGATATGGTTCGGAATCCGCACAGCCCTGGTGAACCTCAATGATGACTGGTAAGATGTAGGGGAGGATTACTCCGAGAGCACCAGGATCTTGTTGTTTCTCACTTCCACCACGCCGCTTTTCACCTCGAAGAAGAGTTCCTGTTTGGAACGGTCAAGGATCCTGATTTTTCCTGATTTCAACACGGAGATCAGCGGGGCATGCTGGTTCAGTATCTCAAAAGACCCGTCTTTCCCCGGAAGCTGGACCAGGGTCACTTCTCCTGAGAAGAGGGTGGTGTCGGGTGTGATGATGTCGAGATGCATTAAAGAATTGACAATTGATAATGGATAATTGACAATTGATGATGAGAAGACTATTGCTCTGCGGATTCGGCGAGCAGTCTCTTCCCTTTTTCTATGGCTTCTTCAATGGTCCCGACCAGGTTGAAGGCGACTTCGGGATATTCGTCTACTTCGCCGTTGAGGATCATGTTAAAGCCCTTGATGGTATCTTCTATGTTGACGAACACCCCTTTGAGTCCGGTAAACTGTTCGGCCACGTGGAAGGGCTGTGACAGGAACCTGGCTACCCTCCTGGCGCGGTGTACCACGAGCTTGTCTTCTTCTGAGAGCTCATCCATACCGAGGATGGCGATGATGTCCTGCAGTTCTTTGTAACGTTGAAGGATCTGTTTCACGCCCTGTGCAGTCTTATAGTGTTCCTCGCCCACTACGTCGGGGGAGAGGATCCTGGAGGTGGAGTCGAGGGGGTCTACGGCTGGGTAGATGCCCTGTTCGGAGATTTTTCTGTTGAGCACCGTGGTGGCGTCGAGGTGGGCAAAGGTGGTGGCAGGGGCCGGGTCGGTGAGGTCGTCGGCAGGGACATAGACGGCCTGTACCGAGGTGATGGAACCCCTCTTGGTGGAGGTGATCCTTTCCTGCATCACACCCATCTCGGTGGCGAGGGTAGGCTGATAGCCCACGGCAGAAGGCATACGTCCCAGCAGCGCGGATACTTCAGAGCCGGCCTGGGTGAAACGGAAAATATTGTCGATAAAGAAAAGGATGTCTTTACCACCCGATTGTTCGTCCCCGTCGCGGAAATACTCTGCCAGCGTCAGTCCCGAGAGGGCAACACGGGCGCGGGCTCCGGGAGGTTCATTCATCTGACCGAACACCAGGGTGGCTTGAGAGTCAGCAAGTTTCTGCATGTCGACCTTGCTCAGGTCCCAGCCGCCGTTCTCCATGTCGTGGAAGAATTCATCGCCGTATTTGATGACACCCGATTCAATCATCTCGCGCAGGAGGTCGTTGCCTTCACGCGTACGTTCTCCCACGCCGCCGAAGACCGACATCCCCGAATATTTCTTGGCGATGTTGTTGATGAGTTCCATGATGATGACCGTCTTGCCCACGCCGGCACCTCCGAAGAGGCCGATTTTACCGCCCTTGGCATAGGGTTCGATGAGGTCGATGACTTTGATACCGGTGAAAAGCACTTCCTTTTTAGTGGAAAGGTTTTCAAACAGCGGAGGTTCGCGGTGGATGCTGTAGGTCTTTTCTTTGGATACGGCGGGCATGCCGTCGATGGCGTTGCCGATCACATTAAAGAGCCTTCCCCTGATATGCTCTCCGACAGGCATGGAGATGGGATGGCCGGTGGCGGTACAATCCATTCCACGGCGAAGGCCGTCGGTGGAATCCATGGCCACGGTCCTGATGGTGTTTTCTCCAATATCCTGCTGGCATTCAAGCACAAGGTTGCTTCCGTCAGGACGAATCACCTCAAGAGCCTCGTAAATATCGGGAAGCCTTGAATCCTCTGGAAAGCTGACATCGACCACGGGTCCGATGATCTGTGAAATTTTTCCGGTAACGATTTTGCTGGTACTCATAATCTTCTCAAATGGGGGTGCAAAGGTATGGAACAATTTCCGGATGGAAAAGTTTTTCAGCCGCGGCTATTTCCGGCCGAAATCGGCAGGGATCTCTCCCCAATGGACGGTATCCCACGTAAGGACCGGGTTGTTGTATTCATTCTCCTGAAGCCATTTCAGGGCTCTTTCCACCAGCTGAAAGATCGGCCTGTTTTTGGCGGTGGGGACGAGTTTGGTGTTCACTTTCTTATCCCTGACCCATTTGCGCGCTGTGAGGGAGTCGCTGTACACCGGCAGCGAGGACCCTATCTTTTTCAGGGCAGAGATGGCGTGGACGATAGCCAGGAATTCCCCAATATTGTTGGTACCTCCTTCGTAGGGGCCCTGGCGGAAGACTTCTTCACCGGTAAGTGTGCGCACCCCCCGGTATTCCATCTTGCCGGGGTTGCCTTCGCAGGCGGCATCTACGCTGATGCTCTCCCATACCGGCTGGTGGTCCAGGGTCTTCAGCCGCGCCATACGGTCTTTGAAGCTTTCTTTTCTCCTGACGGAGAACTCAAAATCTTCCCTGAAAGCCTCCACCGCTTCTTCCTGCGTAAGGAAACCCTTATACCTGGCACCCGCGAACCCTTCCACCTGCCTGAAACATTCGCCCCAGCTGCCATATATGCCGGGGTTCCTGCCCCGCCAGACCACGTAATACTTGTTTTTAGACATGAGTGCAAGTATAGATTTTTCCCTTGTCAAATGGGTGCAATGCTTCTTTCAAAATCTTGATTTGCTTAACCCAAGCGTTCTTCTGTAAATCCTCAATCGAATGATTGTGATGTAACCTTAGTTGCCCAAGAAATTTGTTGTAATCGTCTGACAGGAAGTCGGAAATAGAATGGGAGTAATAGCTTCTTGTCATGTCACATAATTTCGTTTCGTGTTATACATAAGCAAATACCCTCTCTTGTTTGCGTCATTTAAAAATGAACGGCTCACCAACATTTCCATAAAGGGTTGCTTTTCTAAAAACGGTTTAAGCAATTTTTCAACTCTGCCTTCTATAACACCTATTCTTTTTGCAAATTCTATAAAATCATTTTTAGAAGGGTGTCCGTTTTTTTTATAATCCTCACTCTTGAAATTATCAGCAAATAATCCTTTGTCCAAAGCAAAATCGGAATCATCAACATGCAGTTTGGTATTTATCAAATCATAAGCAGGACTAAGTAAATAATCGCCTTTGGATGATTCAAGCAAAGAGAAGTTCTTTAGATGGGCATCGCCATTTGAAAAAAGGAAGTTGAATACAACCAACGAAAAGTACTTTTCAGGGAGTGTTCAATTAAGTGTGTCAGATCTCTTCTTCATCCTCGGTTCCTTGG
>CAZSDK010000035.1:0-17720 GCA_964605655.1 uncultured Bacteroidales bacterium | reverse complement strand
AAATAATAGACCGAAAACGATCGATTATTCTTTCCAGTTTTTCGGATTCTCGAGAATATATTTTTCAATCCGCCGATAAGTCTCGTCATTTCTTATCACGTGGTCATGAAACAGTCGTTGCCAGGCAAAGTACCGGTGGTTGTTACGATTACACCAACGGGTGACAGCCCCCTTTAAATGATTGATAATCATAGATACAGAACCTGAAACAGGTTTTGAAAAATGGTTGAGTCTCCTTTTCCTTATGCCGGTGCCCCTTTCTATAAATCCAGATAAGCGATCAATGGGTTCTAACGAAAGATCAGCCTCTGTTCTATTCAGTGGTGTATTTTCGTGAATCATAATGATAGCATGAACATGATCGGGCATCACAATGAAGGCTCCAAGAGTAACATTCTGATAATGAATTGGTATTTGAAACCAGCAATCCCAAACAACCTGTCCCACAGGAGATAATATCATATCACCACTAATGATTTCTCCAAAATAGTGATGACGGTCCATGGTATTCAAAGTAATAAAATAACTGCCCTTTGAGGAATAATCATGCTTCGGCAGCCGCACTTTCTTTCTGTTGCGTCTCATCTTTATATAGATGCAACGACAGTTGGAAAATGGAAAAAACGAAGCAAAAAAGCAGTCGGGTCATGCCATGGAAAGAAAGTAGTCGAGTCATGCCATGGCATGACCCGACTGCTTTCTTTTATTCACTTATTATTTCATAGAAGCTATCAGCAACATCGCTGCTCCGGATGATTGATTAACAACACGATAGCTTCCGGCTGCGGCGGGGATGACGAAAGTCTCGGCATAATGGAAGGTGCGGCTGACGCCCTGCCTGGTCTCCAGAACGATGTGACTTCCTTCCACCAGGCTCAGTACATGGCATACACCGCGGGTCTCAATGTTTAGCTCTGTTATAAAATGATACCGTTTCACCTCATAGGAATGCCCGGGGTGAGTCGGGAGATCGTACAATTGCCAATCTTCTCCCTTTATAATTAGCACAGGTTTGGGAACCAGCTCTTTAAGTGCTTTATCTCCCCTTCTGTCAAAGCGTAGGTTGGCCATGCCCCTGCTGATGTTGAGCGGGCGGGGTTGGCCGTCAAGGTCGGGACGAAGCCAGTCGTACATCTTGAAAGTGAAGATGTAAGGGGTGGTGCTCACCTCCAGCACCAGGTTGTTGCGCCCGGATCCGTGTATGGTACCCGGAGGGATTAGGAAAAAATCATGCTTGCGGGACGGGTGCGCCAACACAAAGTCGGTCACCGTGACAGGGGTGTTCTTCTCGAAGCTTTGCTCCAGGGTGGTTTGAAAGGCTTCAGGTTCAATATCTTCATGGAACCCCAGGTAACAGAGGGCTCCTTCCGAAGCATCGAGTATATAATAGGCTTCTTCCTGGGTGAAGGTCTCGCCGAAGTGTTCCCTGATATAGTCGGCCCGGGGATGACACTGGATGGAGAGGTTACCCCCCTTCATGGTGTCGAGAAAGTCGAAGCGGATGGGAAACTCCTTTCCGAACACCGGGGCATGGAGGCCCAGCACGGAGGCTGCATCATAATACATCAGGAAATCGAAAGAAAATTCCAGCCTCCGTCCGGAGCTCCCGAGCAACAGCCCGTTCTCGGGCACGATGAGCTCAAAAGACCAGGCATAGTTTACCACCTCCCGGTTGAGGCCGGGGATATGCTCCCTGATCCACTGTCCGCCCCAGGTACCGGGCTCAAACCAGGGTCTGACCCTGAACACGTTCTGAGACATGCTTCTGAGGGCGTCGCGGAAGACATCGCCCTCTATCCATGCCGGCTCCCCGGGAAGCTGTCCGTCGACAAGGATGTCCAGCTGCGGCAACAGCGCTTCCTTGTGGCGGTTCAGCAGGATCCAGTCGACGAAATAGAAGCGTTTGTACATGGACTTGGGATCAGCTGGCCTGCCCGCTCCCAGGTTGGTGATGCTTCCAGCCCTGGCCCTGTATTGCATTTCGTTCTTCGGGAGGTCGACATACACCAGCAGCCCTTCCCATGTTGCCAGGCCGGCTCCCGGACCATATACGATATTGACCGCTGCCGCCGGATCAGGTTGTAACCGAGACAGCTGCCCCGTATCAAAGAAATCCTTCAGTTCCAGGGTGGTACGGGTGCCAAACAAGGGATCATCCCCGCCCAGAAAAGGAGTCACCATTTCCAGGATTTCGTCCTCCCCTTTCAGCGCATCCGCCATCCTGACCCAATGAACATGGAACCCCTGTTCCCGGAAACACTGCTGCAAGACCTCTCTGAGCTGCTCAAAAAACACTCCCTGATATCCGTCCATCACCACCACACCGGCAGCGATCATCCGCTCGGCCAGGCTTTCATGACCGCAGAAGATCTGCCCCTCTCCCAGCGGATGGACCGGATAGATATCGTAAGTGCCTGGGTCCAACAAACTCTGAATATAAAATTACTCTATGCGCTACAATATCATTCCACACCCTCTTTGCGGAGGTAACTGACCGAAAGGGCCAGCAGGTAGATGGCACAGGCCACCAGCACCAACATCCCTGTCATGAGACCTGCCTTATCAGTAAGGAAGCCGATGAGGGGAGGGATAGCGGCTCCGCCCGACACGGCCATGATCATGAGTCCGGATATCTCGTTGGCATTCTTGGGAAACTGTCCGACAGTGAGGGAGAAGATCAGCGGGAAGATGTTGGCAAAACCCAGTCCGACGATGAAAATGCAGACCATGGCCGTCATCTCGCTACCGGAGAGAAGCATGGCTATCACAGACAGTATTCCGAGGATAGCGGTCCAGAAGAAGAACTTCCGTGACGAAAAGATGGTCAGCATCAGGGCTCCGGCGAAGGTGCCCAGCATCTTGCCAAAGAAATACACGCTTCTACCCTTCTCGGCAAACTCCTGGGCGGAGCCAAACCTGCCGATGAGGTATTGTCCTGACACAGCATTAACCCCCACATCCACGCCTACCACCAGGAAGATGCCCAGCACCATCAGGGCTATGTTCCTGTTTCCCAGCAGACCGAGCGATGAAGCGATGGTAGCCCTCTTCTCTGTATTCCTGGTCTCGGTGATCTGTGTGGCGGCCAGCCAGGCTACACTCAGAACAGACACGATACCAAAAGCCAGGAACATCAGGCGCCAGTCGCCGAAGCGGTCGGCAAAGAATGCCGCCACAAAGGGAGCGATCATGGAGCCGATGGCTTTGATAAACTGTGACAGGCTCAGCATGCTTGATTTTTTCCCGGGTGAGACCACATCCACCAGGAGGGGGTTGGCAGAGACCTGTACCACGGTGTTTCCGATGCCCAGTAATGCAAAACCAAGGAATACCATGGGCTTGGTGAAAAACAGGTAGGGCAGCAGCAGGCCGAGCGCCGTGATGATCATTCCCAGGTTAAGGACGTTCCTCTTGCCCAGTCGGTCCTGCAAAACACCCATGGGCACCGACAGGAAGAAGAACCAGATGAAGACGGCGGAAGGGATCAGCTGGGCCATGGTGTTGCTCAGGCCAAACTCCAGCTTGATACGGTCGACGCCTATACCAACCAGGTCGCAGAAACTCATGACAAAGAACGACATGAGGACGGGCAGCAGGAAGGAGATTTTCGTTTTTGTACTCATCTTTAATGATTTATGTTATTTAAAATACTTCGTTACCTGTAAGTTTTACCCATAGTGTATCATTCATTTTGTCATTTCCATCCAAATTAATCCCGCTATCCCGATTTTCGCCCCCCCTGGCCCCCCCAATATGGGGGGGAATATATAAATCCCGTCATCCTGTCATCTAATCATCCCGATCTTCTTCAGAGCCTTCTCCAGCCTCTTCTTCTGGGAGTCCAGGTTACATTCAGGCATTCTCAGGTTGATGAGGTTGACAAAGATCTCCCTGTTGCTCTTATTCACCGAAGGAAGCGCCTTCTCAATATACATGGGAAGCTGTTTCGCCGGGCATTTCCAGAGTTGTTCCATGAGCAAAGGCTCCGTTTTGCTGTTGTACAGGGGCCTCTTATTCAGCCGGGCCAGGATCTCCAAGCCGTTGTCGATGGTGATGACCGAGCCTTTCCTGACCGTCTCCATGATGGTATCGAGAGAAGCAAAGACCTCTTCGTGACTGAGATCTGCCACCGTCGGAAGGGCGATCATCCCTCCCCAGACCAGGCGGTTGTTTTTGCTTTTCAGGAGACCGGCAAAGGTGCCGACATACCCGGCGATGAGAGAAGGGTTCCTGTAGCCCAGTTCATACAGGGTCTTGATGCAGTCGCTCTGGATATTTTTGTCCTTATTATTAAGATTATCAATAAGTTCCTTTATTGAGACAGCATCACCGCTGAGAGCCAGGGTTTCTGCCAGCCGGATGTCGGCTTCACTGCCTTTCAGACCCTGCTGAGAGGCCAGCTGTTGAATCACACTCATAGATAATGTGTATGGGAGTTGGACTTCAATTTTGTTGTAAAGTAAAAGCATTTCCCGACGTCTTCATCTTTACAGTAAAGAAAAAAGGCACCCGGAAAATGCAGAGTATAGTGTAAAATCTCTTTATCAGAGAAACAATGATCCCTGAGTTAAGCAGGCAGCAGCTCTTTGTCTTTTTTTGAAGGAGGAGAAAAGATGCCTATGGCACCGTTCACGCCTACACTCATCACGATGTTATAAAAGAACACCAGGAAAGAGACCAGCAGCAGGATTCCGCAGAGCATGGCCAGGATCATATATGTATTATACTCTCCGTCAACATATAAAGCCCTTCTGAGCATGCCCCTGAGACCGGCCATCCCCATAAAGGCTCCCATGCCGATACCACCAATGAGGTGACCCCAGAAATGGAAATTGGCCAGTTTCTGTGAATAGAGTTTGGCACCGTTGGTGAGAATGGGGAAGAGCAGATAGATAGCGGAGTAAAGGGTCATGGTAAGGCCGACGAGGATGGCCACATGGACGTGGGGCCCGATGATCCACTGGGTATTGTGAAGGATACGGTTCAGCCCGATGTCGGCCTGAAGGATGCCGGCAGGAACGGCCAATGCAAAGCCGAGCAGACCACCGAGCAGGAACTTCAGTTCGTTGGTCATCTTCAGTGGTTTGGCACTCCATAAGGTCACCAGGCAGATGAAAAACGCGAGGCCCTGGGTGATGAGTTCGAAAGCCGTGACCATCTCACCAGAAACAACTTTGAGGATTCCCGGCTGGGCCTGGTCCGATAACAGATGGTGCGACCATACCGTCCAGGAGACGACGAGTTCAAGCAGGAGGGCTGCCCTGGCAAAATTCTCCATAAAGAGCTTCTTGCCGGTGATCAGCGTGGTGAGCAGATACCAGGTACCTGCCACGAAGATCAGCACCATGCCATCGGCAATAAGGTCGAGCCCCCACCAGAACCAGTTCTTGTACAACAAGGCATCAATAGCACTGTGTTTCAGATCAATACCCATGATTGCAGCAACCATGTAGACAAGGATCAGAACCCCGGTGAAGGTGATCACCACGGCGTTGAGGAAGGTATCGACGGTACCCCTGGCAATGGCTGCCACCGGCAGGGATACCAGGTGCTCCTTCTTCCTGCCGGAAAACAGGTTTTTCAGTCCGCTGTAACCGATGGCAGAACCGAGCAACGCACCGACAGGCTGTTTCTCCCAGCCTTCAGGGGTGTAGACGATGGTCTTGAATATATTAAGGACAAAAAGAAGGGTCCCGACCATGATGAGTGCAATACCTAATATGAAGACGGCCCCTCCCAGGGCGGAGAACTGCGTAAAATCAGCCGGCAACGGCCAATACAGCGTATAAAGCGGCGCATAATGGGAAATAAAGGCGGAGGACCACATGGTGAAGGTGCCTATGGTGATCAGCCAGAAAGTCCATTGGGCCACACAGATGCTCCATAATGGCTTCTTCATCAGGAAAGGAACCAGGAAGAGGAAGGCCCCGAACACGATCATATAAGTCGACCCGAAGATCCCAACCAGGGGATGGGCTGTCATCATGGCAAAAAAGTGTTTGGGACTGAAGATGGGCAAGGGTTGTACCTCGTGGATCCTCATGAGGGTCCCTTCGAAGGCGGCAAAGAGGTAATACACCAGTCCGACCACCACAAAACGAAGGGTGATCTTCTGCATGGCGGTGAGGCTTTTGTGATTGAAAGCACCTTGTTCACCGTTTATTAAAGTATGGAGAAAGCTCATATGAATTGGGAATTGATAATTGATAATTGATAGTTTTCTTATGAATCGTTATTCAACCACTTCGACCACATCTTTCAGGTACATGCCAACGCCTTCCGGGCCGGAATACTCCGTCGAACGTATGCTGAACTTCCCCGGCGTATCAAACTGCCATAGGAGATCGTTCTGATGCCCCGGTATGACCTGCATCTGGAACAACATGGTGTTGTCTTCCCTGAACAGGCCGAAACCGTATGTTAGATCGGCGGAGGTCACGTTGAACAAAACTTTTTCGTGGTTTTTAATCATGAGTTTCTCCTCCGGGAGGATGAAATGATGATCTTCAACCTTGATGTTAAACACCCTGTCGGCCTTGATCTCCGCCCTGTTCAGGTCCATGGGCGACCAGGGAATGGTGTTATAAGTGATCAGGTGAAGCGATACACCCAGGATGGCCAATGCGATGACCCAGGTATAAAAGATCCCGGGTTTGATCAGTTTGCCCTCCCCTTTGGTGCTAATCTTATAAGAAAACCAGGCCACCAGGGAAATGATGACCAGGGCATAACAGGTGTAGACCCATATCAGCCCGCTTAAAACGTCAGTTGAATCGACCATAAGACCTCCTATTAATTATGTTTTAAAATGCTACCTGTAGATAGTATTATTATGAAATTATTTTATAACCCGAAAGGGTTCCTGACTCTCAAGTCCTCAAGGGAGGTTTGCATCAGCAAGCGATTCATCTTATCCCTGGCCTCTTCCCAGAGTTCATGCATGGCACAGACGGGCTGCAGGGTGCAGTTTTCCATTCCAAGGACACAGGATTTATAAGACTCGAACCCTTCTACCGAGTCAATGATCTCCGATAAGTAAATTTTAGCCGGTGAACGCGAAAACACGAATCCTCCATTTCTTCCCCGGCTACTGATAATAAAACCGCTTTTCGAAAGGTCGGTTAGGATCCTTCTCAGGTACCTGAGCGGGATACCAAGTTTCTCATGTAAGGTGGTGGCGTTATGCTCAGTTGCTGCATCCGCTGCCATATAAATGAGCAGGCGCAGTGCGTAGGTGGTGGTTTTCTGGAAAAACATTAAATAATACCTCTATGTATTATTTTACAAATGTAGTACCGGAAATGAGATATCCAAAATTATTTCCGCTCAGAAATATGATATATTTCAGAACATTTTGCAAAAATCAAATAAACCGTCGATCTATTGCAGTGATTGAAGCAAGTCATTCAGCTCCATTACCTTATCAGGAAGCCGAAACGATTCGTATGCATGGCTCAGGCTGGAAATGAGGTGACGGATGATACCGATGGTGCTCTGGGGCTCAAAGTACCTAGCCTGGGGTTCTACCTGTACCTGTTGAAGATAGGCTTCTGCCTGTTGTCGTGAAAAGATCCCTCCTTTTTTCAGGGGATTGATATAAAAAAGCACATGATGCCTGTTCTGGAACAGCACGACCCCGTCCTGCACCACTTCCGAGGTGTAGGCCAGCATCAGCTGATCGGCCATAATAACTCCGTGAACGGGCAGTCCCAGTTTCTGACAGAGCACCAGATAAAGGATACCCAGTGTGATGAGGTTTCCTCTCTTTGTTTCCAGTAGGTTATTCAGGAAGAAATTCTGAAGCGCATTCATCTGGTGTTTGTTAGCACCAAAACGATGGATCTCGTAGAACACATGGTTGACAACGTTCACCTTCTCCAGGGCCGTGAGATTTTCGTTGAGTTCCAGCCATATATCCCATTTAAGCTGTTCCACCTGGCTCACCAGATCCTCAATATGGATCTCCGGATATTGATAGCGGCATACCAGCAGGGACCCCAGGAGCAGGTCATCCTTACCGGATTCCTTCCAGTTTTTCAGTTGAACGATGAGATCATTGAACTGGATCTGGTGAATGATGTCTTCAATCCTTACCTGTATGGTCGGGTTGAAAGTGTTTTCCCAGGCTGTTTCAAGAATCGGAATGGCAGCGACTGACCATTCGAGGAGGCGCGTTTTTACCGTGAGGAACAGTTTCTCGTCAGGTTCATCCAGGAGATCGATCAGCGCCTGTATTTCCTTATTCTCCGGTTTGCTTTTCATCGAATCATCATGAAGCAGACGAAAGTACCCATTCAGACAGTCTCTCCGACCAGGCGGTCGAGCAAAAGAAGGATCAAGTTATCAACAGCATCCTGGTAGTTCACCGAAAACAGGTCATCGGGCCGGTTGGCCACGGCCACGCAAACCGACAAGGCTTCATGACCGAGCAGGCGGCACAATCCGAATAAAGCAGAAGTCTCCATCTCAAAATTCACTATACGGATCCCTTTCCAGTCAAATTCTGATAAGGCATCCACAAAATCAGCGCTGAAAGGCTTCATTCTCAAGGACCTGCCCTGCGGGCCATAAAAACCCGGAGCGGTGGCCGTAATACCGCATACCATTCCTTTTCCTATTTTATCAAGAAGGGTCTGAGATCCTTTAACAATATATGGATCAGGAAGATTGGCAGGCCAAGAGAGATGGCGGCGAACCGCTTCCGACATCTCTTTCTCGATGATATCCTCCCCTCCCCTATAAAAGTGGATGAGCCCGTCAAACCCAAGTCCGTAGGAGGAAGCTACGAAAGCATCGACCGGCAGACCGGGTTGAAGCCCCCCTGATGTACCCAGACGAATGATGTTCAATTTCTTCAACTCAGGCCTGGGCTTCCTTTCCTGTAAATCGATGTTGACGAGGGCATCCAGCTCATTGATCACAATATCAATATTATCCGTACCTATCCCGGTGGAGAGCACCGTAAGTCTCAATCCTTTGTACCAGCCAGTGTTGGATAGGAAGTCCCTGTTCTGCACTTCCACCTCCAGCTTTTCAAAATGCCTTGATATTCTTTTCACCCTGCCGACATCGCCCACCACGATCACCGTTCCGGCAACCTCACCCGGTCTCAGATGGAGATGATAGACACTGCCATCCGGGTTGAGAATGAGTTCTGCTTTACCAATTTCCCTCATAAACCATAGAGTTTAATCCCATTCATAAAACAAAGTCAGTAAACATCTGTTTGATTTTTACCTTTGTATCAGGAATATTACCAAACACACAAATATAACCAAACATGAGCGAACTCAACAATAACATTCTTGTACCCATCGATTTCAACGATGCCTCCTTCATCGCCATGGAGCAATCGTTTAACCTGGCGAAGCTTTTAAAACATGAACTGCTCTTGCTTTATGTACTGGAAGAACCCGGTCTTTTAAGAGGTCTTTTCTCCGTAGATGACCAGGAAGCCAGGAAAAAGAAGATTGAAAAAAGCCTGGAAGAAATTGCAGAATCTGTGAGGCAGAAGACCGGTCTTTCCGTTAAGACCATGGTCAGGGAGGGAAAGATCCATGCAGAGATCCAGAAAGTGGCTGAAATACTGCAGTCGAAGTTCATTTTCATGGGTACCCGGAGCAGGCAGGAAGGAGAAGAAGATACCAGCAAGATAGTGGGTGCCAACACTTCCAGGATCATCCGCACGGCTCCCTGCCCGGTGGTGACATTCAACAGCCGCCACCATTATAACGGATGCAGGAGCATACTGCTTCCACTGGACCTTTCGCAGGAGACCCGGCAAAAGGTGAACAAGGCCATAGAATTCGCCAGGCTGTTTGGTTCGACGATAAGGGTGATGTCGGCCATCTGGTCGAAAAACAATGAGTCCATCTACTATCAGCTTAGTCTGCAGATGCGGCAGGTCAAGGAATTCATCGAGAGCGCCGGTGTCAGCTGCACCGCGGAGCTGGTAGAATCGACCGGCAGCGAGAAAAGCCTGGTGCCCATCATCCTGAACTATTCAAAAGCTCATGAAGACATCGACCTGATCATCATCATGACCCAGCAGGAGCTCAGCCTCATCGAATTCTTTGTCAGTTCTTCTGCCCAGGAGATCATACGCCTGTCGGAGGTTCCGGTGATGTCGATCAAACCCAAAGAACTGGGTTACACCTCCATGATGTCCTGATTTTCCGGATAACGCACTTCCATATCCCTTCCTTTTATTATGAAAGCAGAGATCATCAGCATAGGGGACGAGCTCCTCATCGGACAGGTAGTCAACACCAATGCCTCGTGGATGGCGGAACAACTGTCACTTTACGGAGTCTCCGTGGGACAGATCACCGTGATCGCCGATCAAAAGGACCACATCATGAGGACACTGGAGGAGGCCTCCCGGAGATCGGAACTGGTCCTGATCACCGGTGGCCTGGGACCTACCAGTGATGACATCACCAAACACACCCTGTGTACGTATTTCGACACCCGGCTGGTACTTGATCCGGAGGCACTGGCCGATATCGAAGCATTATTTCCCAGGAGAGGGCTCAAAGTAAGCGAACCCAACAGGTTGCAGGCCGAGCTGCCGGAAAACTGCCGCAGCATCCCCAATGCCCATGGCACGGCCCGGGGCATGTGGTTTGAAAAGGACGGTGTGATTTACATCTCTATGCCCGGAGTACCTTTCGAGATGAAACCGATGATGACGAACTATATTCTCCCGGAACTTGCCGGCAGGAACACCACCGGCACCATCTACTTTAAGACCGTGCTGACCCAGGGTGTCGGGGAGTCCTTTCTGGCAGAACTCATCCGTGAATGGGAACTTCAGCTCCCGTCTAACATAAAGCTGGCCTACCTGCCCCAGCCGGGCATCGTCAGGCTCAGGCTCACCGCCACCGGTCCGTCGCTTCACCATCTCAAAGAGGAGGTGGATGACGAGATCCGGAAATTAGGCAGCATCATCCCCGAACTGATATTCGGGTTTAACGATGACACTCTGGAAGCCCTCGTCGGCAGTATATTGAAGGAACGCGGACAGACCCTTGTCACGGCCGAAAGCTGTACCGGTGGTTACCTGGCCCACAGGATCACTTCTGTACCGGGAAGCTCCGCTTACTACCTGGGAAGCATCATCTCCTACTCCAATAAACTCAAGATGAATCTGTTAGGCGTGCCGGAAGAAGATCTGATCCGTCATGGCGCCGTGAGTGAAGAGGTGGTAAAAGCCATGGCCCGGGGTGCCCGGATCCGACTATCGGCCGATTATGCCATAGCCGTTTCCGGTATTGCCGGACCCGACGGAGGTACCGCAGAAAAACCCGTGGGTACCACCTGGATTGCCGTTGCTTCCCCTGAAGGAGTGCAGGCCCAGAAATACCAATTCGGAGAACACAGAGAACGTAACATCACCAGAACCGCATTGACGGCCCTGAATCTGCTCAGAAAGACCTTGATAAATAAATAGTTACAATACACTCTCCTTTGAACACACAATCATCATGGTGGAACGAACTGAAAAGCAGATTGCTTGCTTCTGAGTTTAACCGTCATGTGATGACCCTGATGGCCGGCACGGTGATCTCCCAGGCCATCCCCATCCTGATCTCCCCTGTTCTGACAAGGCTTTATACTCCCGAGGATTTTGGCATCCTGGCGGTCTTCCTCAGCATCTTCAGCATGATCAGCGTTTTCACCACTGCCAAGACCGATGCGGTGCTGATCATCCCGAAAAACGATGAAGACAGCATGAATCTTTTCAGCCTCGGGATGATCATCACACTGATTGTCAGTTTCTTATCTCTGATCTTCTTTACATTCTTCTCCCAACCCATACAAGCCGCCTTTTCCATACACGGCATGGAAGGCTGGCTCCTGCTGCTTCCCCTGAGCGTTCTTTTGCAGGGTGCCTATGTGAATCTCTATTACTGGTTCAACCGGAAGAAAGCCTTCCGTCAGACTTCGGTGAACAACGTCAGCCAGAGCGTCTCCTCCTCAGGATTCCGCCTGCTGCTGGGTTTCTTCCCGGTGGTCTCCGGAGGACTGATCCTGGGCCAGATCGCCGGGCAGATCGTTTCGGTCGGCCATTTCCTGGTCCATTTCAGAAAATGGTGGCAGCCCTTAAGGTCAGCGGTCAGTATGAAATCCATGAAAGAACAATGGAGGCGTTTCAGAAGGCTGCTGGCCACACTGATCCTTTCGAACGGGATACAAAGCTTCTACATACAGATCCCCACCTTTTTTATCGCCCGCTTTTTTGACCTGGCCACCCTGGGTTTCGTTTCCCTATCGACCCGGGTGGTGAGTCTGCCTATCACTCTTATATCCAATGCGTTGGGCGATGTATTTCGCCAACGGGCCACGGAGGATTTCCACAAGCACGGGAATTTCAGGGATATCTTCCTGAGCACGATAAAGAAGACCCTGCTGTTGTCGTTTCTTCCTTTTGTACTGCTGTATTTTGTCATCCCTCCTCTGTTCACCATTATATTCGGCAAAGAATGGCTCATCGCCGGGGAGTATATGCAGATCCTCCTGATCGGGGAATTCTTTGCCTTCATCATCAATCCCATCGACAAGGCGTCCCTCATCAGGGAGAAGAAACGGTACATGCTATACTGGAACACCTCGCGTCTTGCCGCCAACTTCCTTATTGTAGGGCTTGCCATCCTGTTCTCCATGGGCATCAGAGAATATTTGTGGATGCTGGTTGCACTGCGCACCGGTCATTACCTGGCCAATCTCGTCTTCTGTTACCGTTTCAGTCTGGGTAAATAGCATTGAGGATGATAAACCAAATGAAAGACCTGGTCTTGTACCGCCTGCCTGAGAAAAGAGGCTGGAAAACGCTGTTGGGACCGTTGGTCCGCTGGATGGTATACAGAAAATTCAGCAAATCCTTTCTGGAGACCCACAGCCAAAACATCGCATCGGGCCGGCTGATCCGTTTGGAACTTCAACGAAATGAAGTTAGAGAAAAGCTGGCGGGGACTCTTACCTCCGCATTCGGAAAACCTGTTGAAGTCGAAAACCAGAAAGTGCATCTCTATCCCCTGGCTTGCATCGAAATCCCCGAAAATCATTCGGACTACCTGAAGATGATCGGCGACAAGTCGAGAAATATGATAAAAAAAGCTGAAAAACAGGGTATCACCTATCATCAATTTGATTGGAATGAGCACCTGGATGAGATCTGGGACATCCACCGTTCCTCCTCCCACCGCCAGGGAAGGACGATGGACCAGGCCTACCTGGAATACCCCGCGAAGGTAAGCTATCCCCAACAGGAAGCCTTCAGAATACGGCATATCGGTGGTTTCCATGACAACAAACTATTGGCTTACATAGAGTTGTACCAGTACGGCTCCTTTGCCATGACCAACCGCATCCTGGGACATAAAGACTGGCTTCCTTCAGGCATCATGAACGGACTGATCAACCATGTGGTGAAGGGACAGTGCGAAGCAAAGGAAATCCGCTGGCTGAACTACCTTACCATGATGAACCGGGAGCAGGAGCCTTTGTCGGGATTCAAATACCGGACGGGGTTCAGGGAGTTCAGTCTTCATCATTTCGACGCACCTTCATGAATTTGATTTTTTCCTTGTAAAAATTTGCATATATTCAAAAAATGTCGGACATTTGCACTCCTTTTTAAGCAGGATGTTTATTCAGTAAATCAGGAAATCATGGCCAGAGTTTGTCAGATCACAGGAAAAAAAGCAATTGTAGGGAATCATGTTTCCCATTCCAATATCAAGACCAAAAGGAAATTCAACGTCAATCTTCAGACCAAGAGATTTTACATTCCGGAAGAAGATCAGTGGGTCACCCTGAAAGTTTCTGCCGCCGGGATCAAGAACATTAACAAGAAAGGGATCAGTGCCTGTCTTAAAGAATCACGTGAAAAAGGTTTTCTTAAGTAAGATTTTGGTTTACAACGAAAAGATGCTGTTACCCATTCCTGGGTAACAGCATTTTTTTTCTTCGGAACACTGACTTTCCCTTAAAATAAATCCCATGTACAGCCGTTTTCATCCATCCCTTCCTTCTCTTCTGATGAAACACCTGTTACTTCCCGTACTTCTGCTCCTTATTACCTTCCAGCTGCCTTTGAAAGCCCAGTACGGCAGGGATCCTGACCTGGTGCAGTTTTCCGGGGTCGTGGTCTCCTTCGACAGCCTCCAGACCATCCCTTTCTGCGATGTCATCATCAAAAATGCTAACCGGGGTACCACTACCGATTACAATGGCTATTTCTCGTTTGTTGCCAAGAAAAAGGATGTCATCGAATTCAGGGCCATGGGATTTCAGAAAGCCACTTTTGTGATCCCCGATACCCTCACCCGTGACCGGTATTCCCTTATCCAGTCCCTGGCTTCGGATACCATCTACCTCACCGAGGCTATCATTTATCCCTGGCCCAGCATCGAACAATTTAAAGAAGCTTTCCTCACCCTGAACATTCCCGATGATGACTATGAACGGGCCAGGAAGAACATCGCCATGATGGAGATCAAAGAAAGGGCCCAGCAGTACCCGATGGACGGTACCATGAACTACCGAAACACCATCGACCGCACCACCAGCAAACTATACTACGCCGGCCAACTCCCTCCCAACAACCTCTTAAATCCCTTTGCCTGGGCACAATTCATCAAGATGTGGCGCGAAGGGAAATTAAAGTTTAAGAATTGACCAGCAACAAAGGATCTTTGACAATGAGGGAGCGGGTTTCCAGACTTTTTAAGGGAAATGTTTTCATGTTCTTGCAAAGCATGATTCTACTCCTTACCATCCCCTTCTTCTGCCAGGCACAGGAGACCGCGGTGGTCCACGGAAAAGTGACTGACCCCCTGGGTAAACCGATGCAATATGTTTTTGTTTCGGTGGTGGGCACCTCATCGGGGACCTCCACCAACGTGAAGGGAACCTACAGCCTGAGGATACAGGCAGAGACTGACATCACCCTGGCCTTTTCTTTTATGGGATACACCACGGTGAGACAATCCCTCCGGCTCAGGAAAGATGCTGATAAAGAGATCAACTGCATGCTCACCCCCAGCAACACGGAGTTGGGCGGATTTGAGATCAAGGACGACAAGGTCGACCGCAGCAGCACGCTGATCAAGATCAATCCAAAGGATGCCGTGGTCATCCCCAGTGCCTCTGGAAGCGGCATAGAGGCGCTGATCAAGACCATGCCCGGGGTACGGTCGAACAACGAACTCAGCTCCCAGTACTCAGTGCGAGGCGGCAACTTCGACGAAAACCTGGTGTATGTCAACGATGTGGAGATATACCGTCCCTTCCTGGTGAGAAGCGGACAGCAGGAAGGGCTCAGCTTCCTGAACTCCGACCTGGTATCGTCGATACAGTTCTCTGCCGGTGGCTTCGACGCCAAATACGGAGATAAGATGTCGTCAGTGCTCGACATACAATATAAAAAACCGACGGAATTCGCCGGTTCTGTCACCCTCAGCCTGCTGGGTGCCTCTGCTCATATTGAAGGGGCTGCCAAAAACAAGAAAATCAATTACCTGCTGGGTATCAGGCAGAAGTCGAACCAATATCTTCTGAACAACCTCCAGACCAAAGGAGAATATCGTCCCTCTTTCACCGACATACAAGGATTCAGCAACTACTCTCTATCCAAAAAGCTCGACATCTCCTTCCTGGGCAACTATGCCCGTAACCTCTTCCGCATGATCCCCCAGGACCGGGAGACGGCCTTCGGCACGGTGACCGAAGCCTACCAGTTCAAAGTATATTTTGAAGGACAGGAGAAAGACCAGTTTGAAAACTACCTGGGTGCCCTCAGCCTCCACTGGAGACCCTATTCCAAAATGAGCCTGAAACTGATCACCAGTGGGTTCAGGACGCTGGAGACCGAGACTTTTGACATCCTCGGGCAATACTATCTCAACCGTCTCGAGACCGACCTGGGAAGCAACGAGTTCGGCCAGGCTGCAGAAGCCATTGGCGTGGGAAGCTACCTGAACCACGCTCGCAACAGGTTGGATGCCAGAGTTTTTAACATTGAGCACAAAGGCGCTGTGGAAGACAGTAACAAGTTCCTGCAGTGGGGCATCAAGGTGCAGCGCGAACTGGTTTATGACAAACTGCGTGAATGGACCCTCATCGACTCTGCCGGATACAGCCTCCCCCACCTCCCTGACTCGGTGGGCTACCAGGATCCCCAGGCCCAGGAATATGACTCCCTCCTGCTGCAGGACGTGACCCGTGCCAGCAACGAACTGGCTTCCAACCGGTATTCTGCTTTCATCCAGAATACCTGGACCTACCAGTTCGACAGCACCCGGATGACTTTCACTGCCGGAGTTCGATCGGGTTACTGGGACCTGGACCAACAACTGCTCCTCAGTCCCAGGGTCTCTGTGTCCATAAAACCCAACTGGAAAAACGACCTTTTGTTCCGCATGGCGGCCGGGGTGTACCATCAGCCACCGTTTTACAGGGAACTCAGGAACCCTTACGGAGTGGTCAATACCTCCCTGAAAGCCCAGACCTCCTACCAGGTGGTGGCGGGCAGCGACTGGAATTTCAAGGCCTGGAACCGTCCTTTTAAGTTCGTCACTGAACTGTATTATAAATACATAGAGAACCTGATCCCTTACGAGGTCGATAATGTGAGAATACGGTATTCCGCCCTGAACAATGCCAGGGGTTATGCCACCGGCATTGATTTTCGGGTGAACGGAGAGTTCGTCAGAGGAGCCGAATCCTGGGCAAGTCTGTCTATCATGAAGACCCAGGAGGATATCAAGGATGATTTTTGCTATACCTCCGAAGGAGTGAGGGTGGAACCAGGTTACCTGGCCCGCCCCACCGACCAGAGGGTCAATTTCAACCTGTTCTTCCAGGATTTCCTTCCAAAAAACCCCACCTTCAAAATGTACCTCAACCTGGTCTTTGGGTCGAGCCTCCGCTTCGGGCCTCCCAACTCCCCGAAATACCTGCATACCTACAAGATCCCTCCCTATAAAAGAGTGGATATCGGGTTCTCCAAGCAGATCATCGGAGAAGACTCCCATGTTTCTGAAAAGAGTCTGTTCCGTCACTTTACCACCATGTGGGTGAGCCTGGAAGTTTTCAACCTGTTGCAGGTGAGCAATACCATCTCATACTTCTGGGTATCGGACATCAATGGCAGGGAATATGCCATACCTAATTACCTGACACCCAGGCAGCTGAACATAAAACTGCATATGCAGTTCTGATTGGGGGTTCTTAACCTTATCCTTTTCGCTTACTTTTATTTAAAACCACTTAAGGATTTTATGGGCACTTAAGAAGGTGATGATTTCGGCCATCATGATTATTGTGTAAACAAACCATCGATGAGCATTCTGCTTCCTGTTTTCGTTACTTTTCCCGATTAATAAATTATCTTATTGATAAATAATGATATACGAGGAAATAATTTGTATTCTGGGTGCCTCGGGCCTTAATTTGCCTCTGATTTTCCATTCTGTATAGTTTATTGCTTCTATCTGATAAGAGTAAAACACAGCTTTTCTTATTGCTCCTTGATGGCGACATTAAAACCACAATAGAAGCAATCGATAGCAATAGAATTAATATCTTAATATTATTACAAAGAATGAATTAACAAAAAAGTACGGTTCTCTGCCGAAAGGATACTAATACACCTATTGTTCTCCTATGTAATAGACAGGCCTTGGCTCGGTGATCGATCAACTTAATTCTTTCGA
>CAZSDK010000034.1:0-18140 GCA_964605655.1 uncultured Bacteroidales bacterium | reverse complement strand
CTCTCTGAGCATAACATAGATGCTGTCATATTGAATATTGAGTACTTCAAACTGGGTGCAGAACACGCTCAGTTTTTCGAGCAGTTGTTCTCCGGTCTCCAGTTTCTTTTCCAGAACGCCCAGGTTTTTATAATGATAGATATGTTCTTCGTAAGGTTCAATCTCTTTAATGTAGATCTTCTTGTATCTGGACTGATAGCTTTTTTTTGCGAGAGCGTAAGTTTCCTGAATCTCCCTGTCCAGGTTTTTCAGGACCTCAATCCTGGATTCAAAGAAGATCATCTTTTTTAGCAGATCAGGGCCCTGGTCAAGGCAGGACCGCAACGACCTGTACTGCCTGAACTCCGACATCTGCCTGAGAAAAGGTTCGATCTCCGTAAGGAAAATATTGGGCTGTACATTTTTATAGTACTCCCTGACCCCGGTTTCAGCCCTGCTTAAAGCCGTATCCGTTATCATGAGCGAATCAAACTGCATTTTCAGGTTTTGGAGTTGTTTGAGGAGAGATTCACCATGGGATAGTTTGACATCAAAGCTCTCCGACTCGTGATAATGAAGCAATACGTTATGGTAGGCATCCAGATCTTCCCTGAATCCATGTGGAAACTGGTGCGAAAACTTGTTAAAAAGGGAATCCGACAGCTGCGTGATCAGGCTGTCCTGACGTGCTACGGCAGCATTCTTATCGAGGTACCTGTTGATGGCTTCGAGGTACTTTCTGCCTTTGTCCAGTTTTCTAACAAGGTCCTTTTCCTTCTGATATCTGTCCACGATAGAATCCAGCAGGGGCACTACCCTTTTCTGGTAGATCTGGGGGAGGTGGTGCTGATGGACATAATACGACTGGATAGAAGCCAGGGTAGCGCTCATGAGGCTGTCGATGCTGCGAAGGCTGTCGAATTGAGCCCTTATGGTGCGAAGTTCCTTTACAAGAGAAAACCCCAGTTGGAAGCGATGTTCCAGGGAATCGCTGTTTTCATAGTCCTTCAGTCTTTCTTCCACACTACCAAGGACCACACCCGACCTTGCCGTATCAGGATATCTTTCATGAAAGTTGCGGATCTCTTCATCATTAGCCATATATTCATCCAGGCTTTCCGAAAGCATGCTCGTCTTGTAAGTGAATAAATTCCTTTCTGCATCCTGGTTTCTGGTAGCAGTGTATTTGGAAGAAAAAATGCCGTGACTGACACTGAGGTTCTGTATCAGCCGGGTGACCGGCCCCGAATGCCTGGTCACCTGATGTGACAGATTGATCAACAATGAGTCGGTGATCTTTTCAAAAAATTTGGGATCTTTCAGGGTATCCTTTTTGCCTTGGGTTACCCTCTCATAATTGATCGACCGGAATTTGTTTTCCGCGGAGTACTGAAACTGCATGCCCCAGTAATTCTGATCATTGGTGTATTCTCCCAGGCTGGTCAGCAATCCCGTCTTTATATCACGGATCTTTGTTTTTCCCTGTATGGCACCCTGGTGGTAATGCTTTTCCACGATAATCATTCCTTCAGGAGAGTACAGGAGGTACAAACCTTCTTTCAGGGTGGTATCGGTTGCCGTGGCACTCCATACTTCTTTCACAACAGACTGATCGTTAGGGTCATAATAACTCTTAAACGACACAAGCTGTGCACTTCCCCAAAGAGGGAGCAGAAATAAAAGCACTGATAATGCGCGTTGCATCCAATTTTTTACGAAAAAGAAAATAAATTGTTGTTGGATAAAATAATATTATAATTTTGCGTTATAAAAGAAACTTAAATATTATCATCCTATGTTATCAGCAGAATACATAAAAGGACTTATCAAACCCATTATTCTCAAGTTGTTGGAAGAAAATGGAAAAATGTACGGTTACGAAATTACTAGAAAAGTGGAAGAACTCACTGAAGGTAAGATCAAGCTGACCTTCGGGGCCTTGTACCCAGTGCTTCATAAACTTGAGAAGGATGGCATCGTGGAGACTCAGACAGAGATGGTCAGTAATAGGGCAAGGGTCTATTATATGCTGACGGTAAGTGGACGGGTCTCTGCCAAAGAGAAGATCAGGGAACTGGAGGAGTTCATCCGCACCCTGGGAAGCCTGATTCAACCTAAACCGGGAATATCGTTATGTACCCCTTGAACCAGCAACAGGTAGAACTGATCAGACAGGAGGTTCTCCGTCAGGACATTCATTTGGGACACCTGGTCGACGAGCTGGTGGATCATCTCTGTTGTGATATCGAGGAGATGATATGGGAAGGGAGTGATTTTCAACAGGCCTATCAGCGGGTGATGGAAAAGGTAAAGGATGACGGACTCCAGCAAATTCAGAAAGACACTTTATTTATAACCGATAAAAGCTACCGAATCATGAAAAACGCAATGAAAATTACCGGGGTGGCAGGGATGGCCCTTATTGCCATTGGCATCGTCCTGCGTATCGAACATCTCTTCCCGGCAAGTATTTTTTTAACAGCCGGATTTTTCCTGCTGGTTCCCATTTTCTTCCCGGTTTCCGTAATGGTACTGAGAAAAGAGTCAAAAGACCCCGGCATGCCGCTCATCTATCTGACCGCTTTGATAGGAGGCCTGCTGTTAATGATCGCTGTCCTGTTGAAAGTGATGCATTGGCCAGGCGCTAACCCTGCTTTTATTGCGGGTTATGGTACTCTGAGCCTGGGCCTCATTCCTGCCTTGCTGGTCCACAAGCTAAAACGGAACCCTGAATCAAAGGTAAGGGCTGTATATATCCTGGGGGTAGTGGCCTTCTTCTTTTGCCTGGTGGGAATGTGTTTCAAAGTATTGCATTATCCCGGTGCCAGGGTCATCCTGACTTTCGGGACACTTCTCCTGACCGCAGTATTTTATCCTGTCTACTCATACAGGAATTTGTTTAAAGGCGAATTCACGGATCCCCGATTCCTGTTTTTTACCATTGGTATTTTCTATTTCAATTTGCTTAACCTATTGTTGGCTGTGCGCTAAAAATAAATGTCATGAAGAAATTCGTTTATTTAACAGGAATCATCATTCTGAACCTGTTTACTATTGGAGCCATTTTTAAGGTAATTCATTTTCCGGGTGCCAGTTGGCTCATCACCATCGCCCTGACCGTCTTCACCCTGGTCTTTCTCCCTCTGGCATTTATGGATGCATACAAGGGAGAAACGGATCGATCCTATTTCTGGATATATCTTATGGGTTTCATTTGTATTTTCATTTGTTCTGCGGGAGCCTTGTTCAAGATCCAGCATTATCCGGGTGCCTCTATCCTGCTTTACCTCTCTCTATTTTTCCCTTTTCTGGTCTTTCTACCTGTTTTCGCATCCTTCCATATTCGCAACAAAGACAGGAACCTTCCCAATTTTCTGGGTGTCATGCTTTTACTCACCTACATTGTGGTTTTCTCGGCCTTGCTCGCTCTGAGAAGTTAATCCCTGTGTACATTTGTACCAGGTGTCCCTGGTCATCATCCCCGGATATCTTTAACTGATGTCCGGGGATTTTCTTATGGGAATTCCGTATGGATATAGATTTAATGCCCGCCACATGAAAATATATATCAGGTCTGGTATCGCTAAGTCCTTGATCGTATTCTTTTTATTGATTCTGTTTCTGAATATTGGATTTTCACAACAGTTGAATGTTCCACCTTATAAAGACAGTACTCTCACGGTAGCTGAGAGGACGAGAGACCTGCTGTCGAGGATGACTTTAGAGGAGAAGTTCTGGCAGCTTTTCATGGTTTATGAGGATTTAAACAAGGATAAGTCAAGGTACCATCAAGGGGTTTTCGGTTTTGAGGCAGGAAAGTCGGCTGTACCTGAAAATGCTGCGGCACAGATCGTCTCCGGTCAGGTGGCAGGTGACGCATACCGGACTGCAGAACAGATCAATCAGATACAGAAGTTCTTTGTTGAGAAAACCAGGCTGGGTATTCCGGTCATCATGTTTGATGAGGCTCTGCACGGCCTTAACAAGGAAGGGGCCACGGTTTTCCCGCAGTCGATCGCACTTGCAGCCACGTTTGACCTTGACATCATGCACCGGGTGGCGGGAGTGATTGCTCTTGAAACCAGGAGCATGGGTATCAGGCAGGTATTGTCCCCGGTAGTGAATATTGCCAACGATCAGCGATGGGGAAGGACTGAAGAGACCTATGGTGAAGATCCTTTTTTATCTGCGGAAATGGGAGTGGCCTTCACCTCTGAGTTTGAGAAACAAGGGGTGATCACCACGCCGAAACACTTTGTAGCGAATTTTGGCGATGGTGGCCGGGACAGTTATCCGGTCCATTTCAGTGAAAGACTTCTTGAGGAGGTGTATTTCCCGCCATTTAAAGAGTGTATCCTGCGTGGAGGGTCCCGTTCGGTGATGTCTTCCTATAATTCCCTTGACGGTTCACCCTGCTCTGCCAACCAGTGGTTGCTGAATGACAAGCTGAAGAAGGAATGGAAATTCAAAGGTTTTGTCATTTCTGATGCCGGAGCCACAGGAGGCGCCAATGTGTTGCACATGACGGCTTCCGACTACCCCGACGCCACCTGGAAGGCGGTGAACCGGGGGCAGGACGTCATTTTTCAGACGGATTACGAACACTATAAGCTTTTTCTCCCGGCATTTCTTGACGGAAGGGTCAGGAACTCTGCCATGGATTCCTCGGTAAGCAGGGTGCTTTCGGCCAAATTTGAACTGGGTCTTTTCGACCGGCCTTATGCCGACCCGGCAGAGGCTCATTACTGGAACGGCCATCCCGATCATCAGATGCTGGCACTGGAAGCCGCTTGCAAATCGATCGTGCTGCTTAAAAACGAAGGGAATATCCTTCCTCTGAAGAAAACGCTGAAATCCATTGCCCTCATCGGTACCGATGCCACGGAAGCACGCCTGGGAGGATACAGCGGCCCCGGTAACCGCAAAGTGAGCATCGCCGAAGGAATAAAAAACAAGCTCGGACCTTCCACAATCGTAAACATCCTTCCGGGTTCCGGCAGGACATCAAATGAATATCTTGTCATCCCTTCATCCTCCCTGTTTACAAGGGTGAATAATTCGGATCAGCCAGGGCTGCTGGGGACCTATTATAACAATATCGATTTTCAAGGGACCCCGACAGTGACCCGGACAGACCCTGAGATCAACTTTCGCTGGACACTTTACAGTCCCCACCCGGATATCAATTACGACTGGTATTCAGCGCGCTGGACTGGAAAGCTGAGGGCTCCGGTGTCCGGGACCTTTCAGATTGGGCTGGAAGGCAACGATGGCTATCGCCTGTACGTGGATGGGACCCTCCTGATCGATAACTGGCAGAAGTCTTCCTATCACCGGAAAATGGTCGATTTTACATTTGTGAAAGACAGGGAATATGATATCTGTGTAGAATACTATGAGACAGTTGGAAATGTGTGGTTCAGGATGATCTGGAATGTCGGGGTTGAGAACAGTTGGGAAAATGATATCAAGGCCGCCCTGGCTGCAGCTGAGTCCAGTGAAGCGATCGTCATGGTGGCCGGCATAGAGGAAGGAGAAGGCCTCGACCGGGCCTACCTCAACCTTCCGGGCCACCAGGAAGAACTGATCCTGAAACTCGCAGAAACCGGAAAACCGATGGTAGTTGTACTGGTAGGAGGAAGTGCCATCACCATGAATACCTGGATCGACAAGGTGCCTGGAGTGCTGGATGTGTGGTACCCGGGCGAGCAGGGCGGAAATGCAGTGGCAAATGTCCTCTTCGGGGACTATAATCCTGCTGGTCGTCTTCCCGTTACTTTTCCCGTTACAGAAGGTCAGCTGCCCCTGTTCTATTACCATAAGCCCACCGGACGAAACGACGACTACCGGGATATGAGCAGTGAAGCCTTGTTCCCTTTCGGTCATGGGCTCAGCTATACCCGGTTTGAATATTCCAACCCCATCCTCAGTAAAAGAGAGATAATTAACGGTGATTCCCTTACGTTTTCATTTGTAGTCACCAATGCAGGCAAAACAGCAGGGGAAGAAGTGACACAACTCTACATCAAAGATGTGCTTGCCTCTGTGGCCAGACCCTTACGCGAGCTCAAAGGTTTTAAAAGGATTTACCTGGAGGCGGGACAAAGCAAGACCATCACCTTCTCCATCACACCCCGGATGTTGTCAATGCTGGATATCCATCTGAAAACCGTGGTGGAGCCCGGTGAATTCCGTTTGCTGGTAGGAAGCTCCTCTAAAGACATTCGTCTCCGGGAGACTTTTTGGGTGAAATAGAAGGAATATCTTTTGGAAAAACCTTTATCTGTGGCAAATGGATGGGAATCATGGTCAAAAAGCCAGCCTTATTGAAAATAATTTAGTTCCCGCTATGTCGACCAGTCATTGGCAGCACTATATTTTATAATTTTGAATATCATTGTTAGAGCTTTCCCCTTGGTCTAAAACTATTACTCCATGATTAAAAGATATTATTTATTAGTGAGCTTAATCGGTTTATTTTGTATGACTTATGGTCAGGTTGATAATAAGCCAATACATGTTCTGGATGCCAATGACAGTTTTATAAAGCTTGAAAAATATTCAGGTCCAAACCATTTAAAAGATATCGGTCCGGGCGTAAAAGCGCCTTCCGCCTGGAACAAATCCCACTTCTACGCTTGGGATACGATATATATGTATGTACCTTCAGGAATTCAGCAGCGATTGGTCCAGTCATTCAACAATGAAGGAAAGGTATTGGTAAGGTTGTCGGAAGTGCCTGCCGGATTAAACTCCTGGGAAAACTCCCTCAGATGGTCTTACGACTATGATTCCCTGGGAAGACTCACATACAGCCTTTTTGAGGGATTTTACAGTAACAGCTGGGTGAACCTCTACTGTTATGTTTATACTTATAGCAGTGCGGGAACTGAGATGACGATGGTCCAGCAACACTGGCAGGGTGGTTCCTGGGAAAATACCAGCAGGTTCACCTGTAATTATGATGCCGACGGCTTCAAAATTTTCGAGTCATATCAACAATGGCAGAACAGTGCCTGGGAAAATATTATCCGTTCCAACTTCTCCTATGACCCAAACCACTACCTCCTCACAGAAACAATGGAGGATTGGTGGTCCAATGCCTGGGAGTACTCTATGAAGTGGACCTATTCATATAACGCAGACTACGATCTGCTTTCAGTGATGCAAGCAACCTATGGATTAGGTGGACAATGGGATGACTTCAGTCGGGATACTTATACCTATAATGCGAGCCATCATAGACTCACTGCTTTGCAAGAATATGGGCAGGGTACAAACTGGGTTGGGTATGACCGTTCTTTCTTCACCAATGATCCCAATGGGAATATGCTTGAAGAGGTCTATGAAGGATGGCAGAACAACACCTGGAATACCCTGCGAAGGAGGAATTATACGTATAATTCAGACGGCAACTCAGTTACAGGAAAGTACGAAGATTACAACAGCGGAAGTTGGACCCCAGGATATGGGGACCTCAAGGTCTATTCCCGGGAAAAGGAGAACTACGCTTTTCTTGATCATATCTACCGGTACACAGCTACCTTTCTTCTGTTCGACAATAATACCGGCGTCAGTGGTCTGTCGCCTGCTGCCTCTTTCTTTAAAGTATACCCGAACCCGGCCACTACCTGTCTGAATATTGAAATTCCCGGTACCTGTCTGGACAAGGAAGGGACTCTTTCCATCACCAATCTCCAGGGACAGGAGATCATGACCCTTCCTCTTCCTAAAGGGAAACAACTCGTTGATATTTCAGATCTGTCTCCCGGGGTGTTCTTCCTGAAACTGACGATCAACTCCGGGACAGCAGTGACGAAATTTGTGAAAATCTGACGGTAATCTTCCCTGAACTTATACTAAAGCGCCTTAATCAAATCCCCGATCTGACGGTCTGTCTCCTCTTCCGTCCCTGAGTTGTCAATGATAATATGGTCCTCGGTGATCGTTTCAAACAGCGGCTTGTACTTCAGGTATATCTGGAAATCAGCATCACTGGCATCGTTGTGGCGAAGTCTCAGCCTTTCTTCCACAACAGCCTCATCACAGACCACCTCCACCAGGTGAAATTCAGCTCCGGCCTCCATGGCTGCCTCTCTGGCCAGGTCCCTGTTCTCTGATTTCGAAAACGTAGCCTCCAGTATGACATCTTGCCCTTGTTTCAATAATTCTTTCGCACGCCGGATGGTTTCACTGTATACATTTTGTATCTCAGCACTGGAATAGGTGGTGGCTGAAAGCAGTTCCTTCCTGACTACATCTGTTCTCAGAAGTGTGGCTCCGTTTTGTTCCGAGATTCTTCCCGCCACCCAGGTTTTTCCCGTTCCCTGTAAGCCACATACAATCAACAACATAATGAAAGATTTTTACCAGTAACGAATCATCTTAATCCAGTACAAGGTACGTCATATTATCCAACGGAGGGAACATCCCCTTTTATTACTTAGTTCTCAACAATGCCCTTGTTTCGGTATATTTGCAGGATCACGTGCGCCCATGTCATATAAAGCATCTTTTTTGACCTCCACTTACGAGGCAGATTTCCGCAACCGTCTTCGCCTGACCTCGGTGTTGAATTATATGCAGGAGGTGGCAGCGAGAAACGCGGATCAACTTGGATTCGGATACCATGATTTCTCAGGGAAAGGATTGTACTGGGTGCTGTCGAGGACCCGTATTCTGATAGACCATTATCCGGAAATCGGGGAGGAGTTTGTCATTGAGACCTGGCCCAAGGGGATGCACTCTATTTTTGCAAACCGTGATTTCAGGTTTTATGATCAACAGGGTAACATCACCGGAAGAGCGACTACGGCCTGGATCATCATGAACAAGAACAACCACAGGCCTGTCAGGCCGGAATCGGTCATGGGCAATCCTTCCTGGGTGGAAGCAGAACAGGCCGTTGAAGAGTTCCCCGGGCGACTCGAACCCATGGAGGTTCTTCATCCGGCAGGAGGGATCACTGCTGCTTATTCCGATGTTGATGTGAACCAGCATGTAAACAATGTCAAATATCTTGAGTACATCCTGGACTCCTTCCGCCAGGAAGATTTTCTTTCCGGTGACATCATCGACTTTCAGATCAATTTCCTTCAGGAACTCCGTTACGGTGAATCCATTCATCTGAAGAAAGGGAATCAGGGTCATGAACATTATGTGGAAGGTTTATCAGCTGCCGGCGAGATAGTATTTCAGTCAAGACTGGTCTTTTGTCGCTGATGAATAGCCCGGGCTATTGACATTTCACAGCTAAATACCTACATTTGAATATTCTTTACGGCATTAATGATGCATGTAAATCTATCGGACTGGGGCAGTGCCGTTGTTTTTAACGCTGCCATGATTGCTGCGGCCATGGCTGCCATGGGTATCCAGGTGTGGGAAGGTTGGCGGAAGTCTTTTCCTATGGGCACCTGGCTTACCGTGATTGCCCTGATGAATGTCTTACTATTGCTGGGATCTCGGCTCGGAGGCTTTAGTCCCTCAGATTGGTCGGTTCTTTTTACGGAGGGCATACTCCCCATGCAGGCTCCAAAGACCGTGATGGGAGGTCTGATATTGATGTTGCTGTTCTGGCTGCTCATCAGGAGGTGGTGGAAATTGCCTGATACTGCCTTTGACACCATTGTTCTTGCTTTACCTTTAGCTGCTGCCATCGGACGTATCGGTTGCCTCTTTTCAGGTTGCTGTTTCGGTGTTCCTACCCATGGAGACTGGGGATGGTGTTATGGTGCAGGATCTCCGGCCTTTGAATGGCAGTTGCAACAGGGGATGATACCGGCAGATGCATCCTGGAGCCTGCCTGTTCATCCGGTACAAGGCTATTTTCTTGTATCCAATCTCCTGATCTTCTTATCACTCCTGTTCCTGAAAAACAGGTTCCAGCATCCGGGCAGCCTCTCGTTAGCCGGGCTGATGCTGATTTTGTTCTTCAGGACAGGACATGAGTTTTTCCGCGAAGCAGCAACCAACAGGGGTGTTTTCGGGATGATGTTCTTCGGGATGAAGACGGTACAATGGATCTGCCTCTTCATTGGGTTGCTTTGTCTCGGACTTTTGATAAAACGTGAAAGAAAGACTTCCTGGAACAGTCGACCCAGTGCTTCATTCTTGAGTGTGTCTTTATCAAAAGAGACATCACTCCTGTTATTTATCACCATTCTTGCCTGGATTTCCAGGCTCTATCTCTCTTTCTTCGAGGTTATCATCCTGCTGTTGTCTCTTATTCCGGCTCTTGCAGGTGTGGCTGTCAGGTTGTACCGAATGGGATGGATGAACGGTCGCGTACTGATCCCGGCCATCGTGTCTTTTTTATGTCTGCTGACCATAGCCGATATTTCTGCCGATACGCTGATCAATCAGCAAGATACCCTGAATAAAGAAGAAAAATCAGGCCCTTTCAGGTACTGGTACGATGTGGGGGCTGGAGGCACTTATGGCTCCTGGGGCCTGGTGACCAGGGACTGTTCAGGAGAGGTCGTTCAGGTGGAAGATGTCAGGAATTCATCCTTTGGAGCCGAAGGAAACGTTCACTTTGCCAACGACAATGTGGAGCTGGTCGGGGGAGTAAGGGTGATCCATGGCAGGGCTTACAACGAGGACTGGGAGTACGGGGATACTATGGAGGAGTTGAGATACAGTGGATTTGGTGTAGTGGGAAGGGTGGAAATGGACTGGGTGGGCATCGGGGTGGGATATATGTATCTGCCGCGTGCCATCTATCTTCCTGAGTCTTTCGGATACCGTCTGGGAGGAGGAATCAAGGACCAACAGGCAGAAGTGGCGGTGGTCAATTTCCGCGTGGGGCCTGTAAAAACTATTTGTGTTGATTTCAGGTATCGCGATAACCAGCAATACAGCTTTTACCCTGAACCACAGGCAGAATTAGGGCTCAATTACGGGTTCAATGATCCAAGCGGGAAGACCCGGCTAGGATTTGGGTTGATTAACATGCAGGAAGAACTGGGTACCAAGATCTGCCTGAGGTTCCCTATCAAAAAATATAACCTGGATGTAGATATGGGTCTTTATTTCCAGCACGGAATCCTATTTTCTTCAGGCATCCGGTATTCTTTCCCTGCGAAACAGCTTAAACCCTGAATTTTAAAAACCTGTTTCTCGGTTATCGGATCTGGATTATTTTTGGGAGAGAATACAAAAGGTTCCATGAAAGAGAAAAGCGCCTTAATCATCATCGATGTACAGAACGACTTTTGCGACCATGCCGTTCTTGCTGCCAGGGACACGGATACGCTCATCGAACCCCTGAACAGGTTCATCACCTGGGCACAGGAAAAGGGGATGATGATTGTTTTCGTGCGTGACTGGCATCCGCCGGATCACTGTTCATTTATACCCCGGGGAGGTCCATGGCCGCCGCATTGTGTCCAGGGGACTTATGGAGCCAGGTTCGCCAGGGGGATGATGTTTCCGGAGACTTCTCTGGTGATTGACATTGAGAGCGAATCGGAACAGCAAAACCTGAGCTATTCCGCATTTGAGAATACGCCCTTGCATGAAAGGCTCGACCAGGCAGGGGTCCGGGAGGTGATTACCGTTGGGATTGCAACTGAATATTGTGTCAAAGAAACCGCCCTGGATGCCCTGAAACTGGGTTATAAAGTCACCTTCCTCACCGATCTGGTGCGACCGATCAACATTCAACCCGACGATGCGGAAAAGGCCATTGTTGATCTTAGATGTCAAGGTGTGCAAATTACATCCGCTGAGATATTGATAATCCACAAGATGATGAATACCCTTTATTCATGAAAAGTGATTTAATGAATTCACAGTGAATCCGCTCTGATTGATTTTCTTACCAAACAGTAACAAAAGTTTATTACATTTCGCCCAGCTAAGTTTCATTCTTGTGTTATTCACAAAACAGACCTGATCATGAAAAGAACCCTCGCCCTTGCTGTACTCTTCCTCCTGCTTTTTACTGCCTGCAAAGCCCAGCCCGTGAATGGCATCATCATGATGGACAGCAACAACCTCAAAGTGATCAAGGTATGGGGCTCCCATTATGAGCGGGGCTATGCCTATGGCTATCTCATAGGTGACCAGATCACCACCCTGGCACAGCACTACGTCAAGCCGGTGCTGGGAACTTCCTATTCCACCGCAAGGAACATCATGACGGCTTCTGTTGATGTGCAGATAGACACCCTATTCAAGGTGGAAGCACAGGGCATCATCGACGGGATGAACAGTGCCGGCAGCAACACTTCAAACCTGGATGCCACGGACCTGCTGATCGCCAATTCCCTGCTTGATATCACAGCTCTGGTCAACAAAAAGTCAAGTATGGGCTGTTCCAGCCTGATGAGCTGGGGACCGGCCACTGCTGGGACCGACCTGGGAGGTAAATCAGTCATTTCGCGTCACCTCGACTGGTCCGTCAATTCCTATCTGGTGAACAACCAGGTAATGGTGGTTCACCTGCCTTCCGAAGCCGATGAGCAGAAATGGATACTGATAGGATACGCAGGCATGTTCTCTGCCCTTTCCGGAATGAATGTGGATTTTGCCTGCTTTCAGCATGTGATGTCTGACTACAATGGTGGGACTTTGCACAACCAACATCTCAGCCCTGTCTGGTTCACCCTGCGTAAAGCCCTGGAGAAGAAAGACTTCGACGGCGACGGTCATCACAATGTCCAGGATGTAAGGGCGGCCCTCGGGGCCCAGAGTGCCGGCTTTGCCGACGGTTATATCATCAGCGCCCTGGCGCGTTCCACAGAGAACGTCGACAGCCTCATCGCCCTGGTGGCTGAGCTCACACCCGTAGCTCCCACGCATACATACAGGTACAGCAGTTTCCCCGACAGTATTCCTTCTTCCAACCTGTATACCGCAAACTATCAGATCAAACGCAACAATGCCATGAATTTCTGCAGCCGGTACAACGGTATCAGGACACACATCGGCAGCGGGACCCTGATCGATCTGGATACCAACTGGATCCTGATGAGAGACTATTCACATCTGTCTACCAACAACCAGTTCATGGAATACGCACCGGAAATGAACTATCTGCGGATCTCCAACTACAGGGACGGTCATCCGGCTTACCAGAACACACCCCTTGTTTTTGACATTCAGAGTCTCCTTCAGGATGTATCAGGCCTTGAGCTTGTGCCGACCGGGGAGGAGAAAGAGATCCTTTATCCGAATCCTGCGGGTGACAGGATTATGATCCGGGGCCTGGGAGACAGTAAGATAACGGGTTTCACCATCCTCGGAGCGAATGGAGAACAGGTCAGGAATCACAAAGGAGAGATCCCTGCAGATGGCATACAGATCGGTGATCTCCCCGCTGGAATGTATTTCCTGACTTTGCGTACAGAAAAGTCACAAAAGCAGTACAAGTTCATCAAGCGCTGATTCATGCAGGATGAAGATGACTTCTTCAGATGCTCACCGGATGACAAGTTTCTGCTGTATCTGAAACCCGGGGGAGGTCAGCATCAGGAGATAACATCCCGGAGAAAGGACTCCTCTGAGGTCGAGGCTGATCGGTGAGGACCGGCAGCTGCGGGAATCACTGACAAGAATCCTTCCGGTAAGGTCAGAGATATTCATGGTGACAAATGCCGAAGTCATGCCGGGATGAACAATGGTAAAGGTTCCGTCCGACGGGTTGGGGAAGACAGAGGTCTCTGCCGGTGCTTTTTCCGGTATTCCGGCCACCGGGGGTACGAAGGACCAGAAATCATGAAAGCTGCCGCCTGCTTTGCGGCCTGTGCCAATATAGCCGGTATTGCCAATGGCAAATCCTGTTGCCTGCCCTCTTTCTGCTCCGGGGAAGTCCGTCATCTGAGCCCAGCTGTCAGTAAGCGGATTGTATTCCCAGCAGTCTTTAAGATAAGACGCTGCCCCGTTAATTCCGCACATGATATAGCCCCTCGGCCCTATGGTAAGGGCCACCGCCGACGACCGGGCAGGTCCGGGAAGGGAAGCCTTTTGGGTCCAGGCAGTGGTAAGGGGATCATATTCCCAAAGATCAGCCAGGTAGTTGGTGCCGTCAGTTCCACCAAAAATATATCCCTTGTCACCTATGGAGAATCCGCAGGCTCCGTATCGGGCTGTCCCGGGCAGCGTAGGTCGGATCTGCCATTGTTGGGTGACCGGTTCAAAAGCGTAGCAGTCGTTTAGTGCCTGTTGGGTGGAGAGGTTTTTACCTGCGACGATATATCCTTCTGCGCCGATATTGAAACCGGCAGGGAATACCCTGGCATCACCGGGGAAGGCATGAAGCACACTCCAGTTGTCAGGGATTGGATTATAGCGGTAAAGCTCTGTGAAGGGGCCAAACTGGCTTTCTCCGGTGGTCATGTGTCCTTTGGACCCGAGCACGAAGCACCCTCCCCCTCGCGTACCTACCGGCATCTGGGCTTTGAGCTGCCAGAAGCCCGCAAGCGGGTCATAACAATAGGTGATGGAAGAAATGGCACCAGAGCCGCTCTCACCTCCCGTCACATAGCCATAGGTCCCGTCAGTGAAACCATAGGCCAGGTCCAGGTCCGCTACCGGCAGATCACTCAGCTGGGTCCAGCTTCCCTGGGAAAAAACCCGGAAAGCAGCGAAGAACAACAAAACAAGGAGAGAAAATGATTTTTTCATATTACAACACGTTGATGAAGGGTTGAGAAATTCATAGTAAAGATAGACATTCGTTGGATAGGTTGATCGGATAGTAATAACATCATCAAAAAGCTTGCGATTTATTGAAAGAATTTCTATATTTGTTAGGTCTTTATAGTTAGAGACATTAATATTGAAATGTAAGATGAGAAGAGTCTTTGCTTTAGCACTCCTGGCGTTTACATTCATTTTGGTAACCCAGGCAAAAGGTCAGGGTTCTCATTCCATTATCGGACAGGTGACCTATGATAACTCAGAAGCTACGCCACTCTCAAATGTCCAGGTACTGTTAACAACGACTGGGGGACTCGTACTTCAGAACACCTCGACGGACCATCTGGGTTATTATTCATTTGATATACCGGAAACTGGGAATTACCTGGTAACTGCAGCATGTAATCAACCTGGCGGCGGCGTCAGCTCTGTCAATGCCATGATTACCTTGCGTCATTTTGTCGGTTTTGATACACTTATTGGTTTGAAATTCTCTGCTGCGGATGTGAATTCAAACGGATATGTCAATACAACAGATGCATTAATGATCCTAAGAAGATATCTGGATCAGATCAGTACGTTTCCCTCCGGAGACTGGCTTTTTGAAACAGGTGTTTTAACTTTTTCAGGTACAGGTCAGGAAATGGTAAATCTGAAAGGTTTATGCTACGGGGACCCGGTAGGCTCATTCATTCCTTCTCTCCTGAATCCCACAGACACCATCATCACGACCTTAGGGACAGTCTTCACTTCTCCCAATCATGTTGTGCTGCTCCCCATTTATGTGGAGAATCTTACCGGAGTGGGAACAGGGTATTACTGTTTTACTTATGACACAAGCTTCATGTCTCCTGTTTTTTGCTCATTTGGTGCCACAAGCATTTGTTATCAGAATATGAACTCAGGTTTATCTGTTCCGAATGTGACAGTGCTGATGACTGAGATCAATGGCCAAATCTACATAGGGTATTTCTCTGTTGGAGGTACGATCGACATTGGAACAGGATTACTTCTCAATCTTCGCTTTCATACAAAATTCAAGACCGGCACCTTCCCTCTGACCTGGTGCCCGGTGGACCTCCAAGAGAGTGCCTATCTCGATGAGATTGGCGTGGCAATTCCGTCTATATTTATCAATGGGAGCGTGTCTGTCTCACCTTAGCCTCAGGAAGATAAAAATAAGATATTTAATACCGGAAAATGTTTCGTATCTTTATATTCGATATTAAGGCTAATTGCATTGTAATCACGAATATAAAAAATCAGCCATGAAAAAGCTTATCCTGATTTTTTTGTTGTTATCATCAGCGATTCCCTTCGTTAGTGCCCAGGTTGATATTTCTGCTGATTGGATTACTCATCCAACAACCGGAAATCTTTTGAATGGTGAACCCGTGGTATGCAGAGTGACGAATCGAGGGTCAGTACCCATTGATAGTGTTTTATTTTTGGGAAACTTGCAGCCGATGCAGCCTGTATTAATGCCTGGTATGAGTACAGAGTTGTGTTTTGGGATTATGAATTTTAGCGCTGCCGGTCAATATGACTTAACCTGTTGGATCAGTGCCCCTCAGGATGTGGACCCATCCAATGATACGATTCGACAGACGGTATACAATCTCTCGTGTTCACCTGCGTTGCCTTATTACTGGACCGGCTCCTATTACCCAAGCTGCTGGGCCATGAACGAAGAATATTGCTGCCGTGCCGAAATAAACACACAGGCAGGGATGAATGGAACTTCCTGTGTGCATATCAGGGGCAGAGACATCGATAACAGTTGGATTCCCGGTACAGGCTATACCTGTACTGAGGCCATGGCTTTCAGTTTTATTGAGCATGTGAGTACCCTGGGAATGGGTCATCCCAACTCCAATATTTCGTATACCTTCCTTGAATTTGATCTGAGACAAACCTACAGTGAGGGGCCGAAATATTGTTGGTTCAGGGTGAAAATCAATAATGTTGTGGTTGCTGACACCCTTGGAAATTACAGTCTGAATCCCGCCACGCCAAACCTGGATCCCTGGCAGCATCATGTGTATGATTTGTCTTCATACAGCAATCAACCTATAGATATTGTTATTGAAACGGCCACCGTTTTTGATGATCAGAATTCTATCACCGGAATCGGAGACAATGTCTACATCCAGCACCTGTTATTAAATTCATCGAACACGACGGGGAACGTTAAAATCAGCCGGTTGAACGCACCCGTTTCTGGAGTGTTGCCTCCTGGCCCTCAGCCAATATCTGTCAGGTTAGTGAGAACAGCCGATACACTCGATGACAACCTATATGCCAATTGCAGTATTGATGGTGTAGCGGTCAGTAGTGTCTCAGGTTTTTTGTGGTCCGCAACAGCAAATGACACGTTGGACCTTCAGTTTCCGGTCCCTTTTACATTCCCGGCCTCTGGTTCGTATCACCTTAAGGTAGAAGTTCAGAATCCCGGGGATTCTTACCTTCCGGATAACTACCTGGATACCTTCCTGGTGTTTGTCACACCCAGTCCTATTATTCCGTTCTCAGAGGATTTCAACGACAGTACTTTGGACAATTTTGCTCTCAAAAGTGCACTCAATTCACGCGTTACTCTCGCTCCCCTTTGTGGAGTAAATGCCTCTCAGGCCTTGTCGTTAAGCGGAGGATTCCAGAGCGGATGGCCTTCAAATACTGCATGGACGACCACTGCTGCCCAGGCCTGGTCATATAAAGACCATCTTGCTTCTGCAGAAATAATGCTTCAGCCGCCGCCTCTGAATCAATTGTTCATGAAACTAAAACTTAGGCAAACCTATAGCGAAGGACCAAAATATTCCTGGTTTAAGGTCCTGGTGAATGATAGTATTCAGATATCCGATACTTCAGGGGTGTTGGATTTCAATCCGTTAACGGCAGACCTGGATAGTTTCCAAACCCATTATTTCAACCTTTCTGATTATTTGAATACCGTGTTTTCGATCAAGTTACAATCCAGCTGTAATTTCCGGCAGGAGTATCCCTGGGATTTCTCAACCGGGGATGCAGCGTATGTCGATGATTTGGAATTCTATGATCCTACAGTCACCTCAATACCAAGGGTTCAAAGTATACGCATCCTTGCAGGTCCGAATCCTGCCGATGAATTTATAGATATTTCGGTTAACAGACATGGTGAAATTCAATCTGTGATATTGTGTGATGTTCTGGGAAATATCGTATGGCCCCGACATCTTAATGTTGGAGCGGAAAAGATAAGCCTGAGCGTATCGGATTTGAAGTCCGGCTTGTATTGTTTACAGGTTAAATTGCTGGATACCATTGAAAACCTGAAAGTAGTAGTCAGTCACTAAGGTTTAGTAGTGTAATGGATGTTAACACTTAACCATTCTTAGCCTACCGAATTTTGGCCAGTTTTCCGGTTTTGCGTCATTTCCGAGAGGAGGGGACGGCGCATGCAGGCAGGTAAGATATAAAAGATTGAAATAGAGGTACATATATTGATATTGAGAAATTCTGAATTCTCCACTCTC
>CAZSDK010000033.1:0-18879 GCA_964605655.1 uncultured Bacteroidales bacterium | reverse complement strand
GACGCAGCCAGGTGCCGTCGTCCTGGAAGGGCCATGGGATAAAGGAGATGAATCCGGTATGACCTTCTGGTTTTTCTGCTTGCACCCCACGGATGGCAATCATATGGTCTATCCTTTCCTCCAGGGTCTCGATATGACCGAACATCATGGTGGCAGAGGTAGGCAGGTTAAGCCGGTGCGCTGTTCGCATCACTTCCAGCCATTCTCCAGCGGTGCATTTGTTCTTAGAGACCTGGCTCCTCACACGATCGACCAGGATTTCGGCACCGGCACCGGGAAGGCTGTCCAAACCAGCATCCCTGAGCCTGGTGAGGACCTCTAAGTAATTGATGTTGTCAAGTTTGCTCAGGTGAACAATCTCAGGAGGTCCCAGGGCGTGCAACTTGAGTTCCGGCCATTCTGCCTTCAGGTCCCTGAACAGCCCGACATAAAAATCCATGCCCAGTTTCGGATGAAGCCCTCCCTGCAACAGGAGCTGTCGCCCGCCCAGTCTCCACATCTCCCCGATCTTCTCCCGGTATTCTTCATGAGTGGTAACATAAGCATCCGGATGGTTCGGTCCCCTGAAATAATTGCAGAACTTACAAGCCGAGATGCAGACATTGGTGATGTTCACATTTCGGTCGATAATCCAGCCGACCCTGGGTTCCGGATGTTTCATCATCCTTGCCTTATGGGCAAGCAGCATCAACTCCGGCAGCGACCACTGCCGGTAAACCATCAAAGCCTCCTCCTTGCTAAGAAAGCCACCTGACAAGACACGGTCTATGATTACTTCTTTATTCAAACAAAAGATAGTTGGGTTTTGAAGACTCTGGAAGAATCCCTGCAAAAGTAACCATTCGTCGCCAGAGTGTAACTTATGAACCGTATTATTATCTTTGCGTCATATTTGACAACCGATGACTGAAATTAATGAGAAGGAGAAGAAGATCACCGTTGGGATAACACACGGAGATATCAATGGCATCAGCTACGAAGTGATCATGAAATCGCTGTTGGACCAGAGGGTCCTTGAACTGTTCACTCCCGTGGTATATGGTACTGCAAAAGTAGCTTCCTATTTTCGTAAAACACTGAATCTTAACGATTTTAGTTTTAATATTATTCGAAAGGCCGACCAGGTACACCACCGTAAACCCAATATGGTAAACCTGATGGACCAGGAAGTAAAAGTTGACCTCGGAAAGTCGACCGAAGTGGCCGGCGAACTGGCTTATATGGCTCTTGAAACAGCCACCGAGGATCTGAAGAACGGCCTGATCGATGTTTTGGTTACCGCACCCATCAACAAAAAAAATATTCAGGCAGCTGGATTTCATTTTCCCGGCCACACTGAATATCTGGCCGACAAGTTTCAATCGAAGAGCTATCTGATGCTGATGATCACTCCCACCCTCCGGATAGGGGTGGTTACCGGTCATGTTGCACTCAGGGAGGTGCCCCAACTGCTTACTATCGATCTGATCATGGATAAAATTCAGATACTGAATAAGTCTCTGAAAAAGGATTTTGGGATTCAGAAGCCCAAGATTGCCTTATTGGGTTTAAATCCGCATGCCGGAGAGGAAGGTCTTCTCGGCAAAGAGGAACAGGAGGTTATCCAACCTGCTTTGAACAAAGCCAGAGACTTGGGTATCCTTGCTTTTGGACCTTTCCCTGCTGATGGTTTTTTTGGCTATCATGAGAACAACAAGTTCGACGCGGTCCTTGCCATGTATCATGACCAGGGGCTGGTGCCTTTTAAGACCCTGGCGTATAACGAAGGTGTGAATTTCACTGCCGGACTTCCCGTGATCAGGACCTCACCAGCCCATGGTACTGCTTATGACCTTGCCGGAAAAGAGATTGCCGCCCCCGACTCCTTCCGCCAGGCCATGTATCTGGCTTGCGACATTTTCAGGATCAGGAAAATGAACCAGGAGCTGGAGGAAAATGCTGCCAAATTTGTGGTACAGGACTACGGGACGGATACTTAACAGGTCTTTCCTTCGTTTTGTTCCTTTCTATTATGAAAGAACACATTTATACCATCGCTGAAATAGCCACCTTGGTGAAAGGCCAGCTTGCTGCTGCCGTACCTGATGCTGTCGTGAGGGATTTGCTCACCGACAGCAGACAGCTTTCCAACCCCGACCAGGCACTTTTTTTCGCTATCCTGACCAAAAGAAATGACGGGCATAAATACATAGGAGAGCTTTACGAGAAAGGAGTCAGGAATTTCATGATCTCCAGGGCTGATTTTGAGATGGAGGCTTATGCCGGAGCCAATTTTATATTGGTACCTGATGCCCTGACAGCCTTACAATCGTTGGCTGCCAGTCACCGCAGGCTCTTTCATATTCCGGTCATTGGCATTACCGGAAGCAATGGGAAAACCATCATTAAGGAGTGGCTTTTCCAGCTCCTTCACGAGCACCGGAAGATGGTGAGAAACCCCAGAAGTTTCAACTCCCAGATAGGTGTTCCTCTTTCGGTATGGCAAATGAACAAAGAAGATGAACTTGGCATTTTTGAGGCCGGCATCTCTGAACCGGAAGAGATGGGAAAACTGCAGCATATCATTCAGCCGACCATAGGGTTATTTACCAACATCGGTCAGGCACATGCGGAGAATTTCATTCATCAGGACCAGAAGATCGCTGAGAAACTCAAACTCTTTATTCATGTTGAAAACCTGATCTATTGCTCCGACCACCTGGATATTCAGCAGAGAATAGTCAGCAACGAGGCTTTCAGAAAGATCGGGATGTTTACCTGGGGAAGAAAAAAGGAGAGTGATCTTTGGATTAAGGAGGTAGTCAGGCAAACAAGGTGGATGGACATCCATGCTCAGTACAAGGGGCAACCGCTGAGTATACGTATTCCTTTCACCGATGATGCTTCAGTTGAAAATGCCATACATTGCTGGGCAGTGATGTTGTACCTCGGGTTCGATAATGAATTGATTTCCCAGGGCATGTTGCGTCTTACTCCCATTGCGATGCGGATGGAGCTTAAAGAAGGGATCAACAACTGTTCCATCATCAACGACAGTTACAGTTCCGACATCAACTCCCTGGCCATAGCACTGGATTTTTTAAACCAACAGAACCAGCATAAGCGGAAGACCGTCATCCTTTCAGACCTGCTTCAAAGTGGAAGAAATGAGAATGACCTGTATGCCTGGATCGCTGACCTTCTCTCTATGAAAAGCGTGGACCAGGTCATCGGTGTGGGACCGGCAATTAGCAGGCATGCCGGGAAATTCAAGATGCAGAAGTCTTTTTTCCCAAGTACATCCGACTTCCTCAAGAAATTCCCTTTCACCTCTTTTCATGATGAGAGCATCCTGATCAAAGGGGCCAGGTTGTTCAGTTTTGAAGAAATCGGACGTGCTTTGCAGCAAAAAGCTCATGAGACGGTCCTGGAGATCAACCTGAATGCCCTTGTCAATAACCTTAATGTGTTGCGTTCCCGGCTGAGACCGGAAGTAAAGACCATGGTGATGGTCAAAGCCTTCAGCTATGGCAGTGGCAGCTTTGAGATCGCAAACATCCTTCAGTTCCACCAGGTCGACTATCTGGCCGTGGCTTTTGCCGACGAAGGCGTAGAACTGCGAAAATCAGGCATCAACCTGCCCATCATGGTAATGAGCCCTGACGCTGAGAGTATCGACTCTCTTTACAAATACCAGCTGGAACCAGAAGTATACAGTTTCCGCATCCTTGACCTGCTGGAAGAAAGCCGGCAACGACTGTTTGCCGATCCATCCATGGCTATTGATATCCATATCAAGCTCGATACCGGGATGCACCGGCTTGGTTTCCTGGAGTCCGACCTGGATACCTTATTGATGAAGCTTAACGAAAGACCCTACCTCCGGGTTAAGTCAGTTTTCAGCCATCTGGCAGCAAGCCACGATCCTTCTCTCGATACCTTCACCAGGAAACAATTTGAGCTTTTTGACCGGATGACCGGAAAATTGTCAGAGGGTATCACCGGCAGTTTCATGCGTCATATCCTTAATTCAGGAGGAATCTGCCGCTTTCCGGAACAACAGTACGACATGGTGAGGATGGGGATCAGCCTCTACGGCGTGCCTGCCTGTCCTGATGACAAGGATCAACTGCAGCAGGTCAGCACGCTGAGGACCTGCATATCACAGGTGAAGAAAATACCGGAAGGTGAGTCGGTGGGTTATAACCGCAGCTGGTTTGCATCTGAAGACGCGACCATAGCCGTCATACCCATCGGATATGCCGATGGACTCAGCCGGCTGCTGAGCAACGGGAAAGGAGTGATGAAAGTGAAGGGTGAACTGCGACCCATTGTTGGAGATATCTGCATGGACATGTGTATGATCGATGTATCCGGTATGGACGTAAAGGAAGGTGATGATGTGGTGGTATTCGGAGGTGACCTTCCGATCACCGATCTGGCTGAAAGGCTCGGGACAATACCCTATGAAGTGCTCACTAATATATCCAGGAGGGTAAAAAGGGTCTACTACCAGGAGTAATTCCCTATTTTTGTTATTATTGCATTTTATTTACCTCCCTGCTTATGGTCTACAAACAGCTCTCTGTCCTGGTACCGGCATATAACGAGGAAAACACGATCCGGGATATACTTGAAAAGTTGCTCACGGTTAAACTTCTTGGAGGACTTACCATGGAGATTCTTGTGATCAATGACTGTTCCAAAGACCAGACCAGAACGTTGGTGGAGGCGTATATCATATCCCATCCCTCAGCTAACATCCGCCTAATCAACCAGGATTATAACCAGGGAAAGGGGGCTGCCCTCCACAAGGGGATCAGTGAATGCACAGGTGAACTGGTGGTGGTTCAGGATGCTGACCTGGAGTACGATCCGCATGAATTCAATCTCTTGCTAAAGCCATTTTTCGACGGGTTTGCCGATGTGGTCTATGGGTCCAGGTTCTCGGGAGGCAACGCCCATCGCATCCTCTTTTTCTGGCACACCATTGGGAACCGTTTCCTGACGTTTTTGTCCAATGCTCTGACCAACCTGAATCTCAGTGATATGGAAACCTGCTACAAGATGTTTAACGCACAGATACTGAAGCAGGTATATTTCAAAGAGAAAAGGTTTGGCTTTGAACCGGAGGTCACCGCCAAGATATCCCGATTTCCGGGCATAAGGATTTATGAAGTCGGGATCTCCTATTATGGCAGGACCTACCAGGAGGGAAAGAAAATCACCGCCAGGGATGGCTTCAGAGCGATCTATTGTATTCTGAAATACAACCTTTGGAGCCGAAGATTTAAAATTTGAGTCTTGAAGAACCCTTTGATCTTCATAAGGAAACCTGGTTCAGGCAATTCCTGGTCATCCTGGACTATTTTCATCCTTTTCCTGTTGATTGTTATACTGAGATCCCGTATTCCTTTTGCAAACACCATCAGCTGGGATGTATTCGGATATTATCTCTATCTGCCTGCATTATTCATTCATCATGATCTGGCGCTGCGCGACCTGAGCTGGGTCTATCAGCTCATGGACCAATACCAGAATTCCTCCACCCTTTACCAGGCATTCCAGATACCCGAAGGGGGTGTTGTATTGAAGTACAGCTGCGGTATGGCTGTGATGTATGCCCCATTTTTTTTCGCAGCCCATCTGCTGGCTCCTACGCTGGGGTATGCTGCCGATGGTCTATCAGATCCCTATCAGGTGGCCATGGTTATGGCAGGTCTCACCTATACCCTGGCAGGACTTGTGCTGATCAGGAAGCTCTTGCTATGTTTTTTTAATGACCACATTACCAGCTATCTGCTCCTCATTGTTGTTGCAGGGACCCATTACCTGCAGATGGTTTTCCAGGTCGGCCTGCTGACCCATAACATCCTGTTTACCCTTTATGCAGCGGTGATCCTTCTGACGTATCAATGGCACCATAGACCCGGACTTTCCAAGGCTGCCTTACTGGGATTCCTGATTGGTCTGGTAACCCTCATCCGGCCTACCGACGGACTCATCATTTTGATCCCTTTGTTGTGGAATATGAGTTCCTGGAAAGGAATAAAGGAGAAGTTGGCATTGCTGGTGCGGCATTGGCGATCTGTGTTGGTGTTCCTCATATTTCTGGGGATAGCCGGGGCTCCACAGTTGGTATACTGGAAATGGGTTACAGGCAAATTTTTGTATTACAGTTATATCAATCCAGGGGAAGGCTTCGATTTCAGGAATCCGCACACCTTGGATTTTCTTTTTAGCTTCCGTAAAGGGTGGCTGGTCTATACTCCGGTGATGGCTGTGGCCCTGGCAGGATTGGTAGCAGTTTACAGGAAGAACAGGCCCATTTTCACGCCCCTCGTCTTATTCCTCCTTGTGTATATCTATGTGGTCTCCAGCTGGTCATGCTGGTATTATGCCGGAAGTTTCGGGCAAAGGCCCATGGTGCAGGCGCTGGCAGTGCTCGTCCTGCCTGCCGGATACTTGATTGCTTCCAGCCATGCCTGGAGGACCTGGAAAAAATGGATGCTTCATGGTTTTATAGCAGCCTGCATTTTGCTCAATCTCTTTCAGACCTGGCAGTATTCTTTTGCCTATATTATTGATCCGTCCAGAATGACGGCCGCTTATTACTGGAAGGTGTTCGGAAAGACTTCCATCAATCTGGAAGATAAACAGCTGTTGCTGGTTGAACGACCTGCTGAAGCTGTGGAACATTTTACCGATACCCTGGACTACCGGAAGACAAAGGAGTGGCTGATGGACTTTGAGAAAGTAGATTCTTTGTACAAGGGATACCAGGATCAAAGTTGCAGTTTTCAGGGGAACTACAGCCTCCGGCTGGATTCCGGGATGATCTATTCACCGGCATTCCGGTTGAAGTATCATGAACTGACCGCTCGGGATCACGCCTGGATCAGGGTGTCGGCCATGGTCTTTATAAAAGACTCCGTGACAGAGAATCCTTTCTCCCTGGTGACAACCTTCGCTCATAGAGGAGACCCTTACAAATACCGGGCACAAGACCTGATCGATCCGGGGCAAAAACCAATACCCGGGATATGGAGCCCTCTTAGCCTGGACTACATGACCCCTGAGGTGCGAAATCTAAAAGATACCCTGTCCGTTTACGGATGGCTCAGGGGGAAGACCCCGGTATGGATGGATCAGCTAAAGGTGGAGGTTTTTGAGAAGAGGTGAATCTGAAGTAAACATATATTTATCAAATTTCTATTACCTAATCTGTCAGACCAATGGTCACTGTACCTCCTTTGCTTTCAAGTCGGACTTTTTTTCCTGACTTGTGACTATTTGTGCGGTAGAAGTGACCTTTCGTGCTGGCGAATGTATTAGCCAGGCCTACACACTCCACTTCCCGAAGGCCTCGATTAAGTAAATACTTGTTACTCTTACTTGATACTCTTACTTAATCCTTTTACTTGATACTATTCCTTATCACTTGCAGCTCTCCCCCCCAGAAAAATCCAATCTCAAAAAATATTTTCAATTTTCTTTCCACCCACCCCGGAGTTTTTCATCTATAGGATAAAACAAGCTCCGTGAAGAACAACCTATCTGAGCGGCTGAATTAATGGTAAAAACCCCAGGGCAAGCCCTGGACACCTTTTCCGGGGCAAGCCCCGGGGAATTAACCCTTTTACTTCACCCCCTCTCCTGCAGGAGAGGGGGCTGGGGGGAGAGGCTTATTTAATTACACATTGCCTCGAAGGAGATAAATGAAACGGTATACTGGCTAAAAGTTTTGCAGGGTCTGACCGGGGATGATCCGGATATAAGACAAAAAGTCATATACTCAGTCAATGAAGTTGAGGAATTGCGCAGAATCCTGGTTGCTTGTCTGATTACTGCGAAAGGAGGCAAGGAAGGAAATGGGAGAAGGTATAAGTAGAAGTAACAAGTAAGAGTAACAAGTAAGAGTAGCAAGTAAGAGTATCAAGTAAATTAAACCAGGACGCTAGTGGGTAAAAATCAAAAATATGTTATTATACCGCTCATATTCAGTATTATATAAAATAATACCGCACTAATTTAGCCAAGCGTCACAAGTCAGGGTCCGAAACCTCAGCGATACCTTTTCGGTGTATGGCTGGCTCAGGGGGAAGACCTCGGTATGGATATATCAGCTAAAGGTGGAGGTTTTTGAGAGGAGATAGGAAGTTAAGCAAAGAATTCAACTAATTTCAGATTGCTTTTAGTTTTCGATAATCAGTCATAATAATGATTGACTTCTTAATATTCTGTTCTCGGAGAAAGCAGAATGGCTTCATGGACAGATATTAATTAGTTACACTCACTATTACACTTACGCAATTGGTATTATTGCAAGGACCTTCAAAACGGATAAAGTATGTAGTAGTACTTGAAGGACTTACGACCAAATCATTCCCTATCCCCACCGGACTGTTGGTGCCGCAGCCTTCGGCATACCATTTAGCGATAGCTCCCGAAGGTAATGAACCGCCGGAATAATGTAAAATACTACTCTCTCCTGGACTGATTGATTGAGGAGTTGCAGTGGCACTTACCGGAGGAACAGCTGTACCACTCAGGGTGACAGTTGTATTTACACAAGAACTGTTTCCACAGGTTCCTTCAAACCTTACAAAATAATTGGTTGTACTATTAGGTTGAACTGTAATTGTATTGCCTGTTCCTACATTGGTTGATCCGCATGCATTTTTGAACCACTTTGCTTGGTACCCTGATGGTGCAGGCGGGATACAAGTTAATATAGAATTCATTCCCAAGCATATAAACGGAGGATTAGCTTCGGCATTTGCAGGCGAGGGAGCTGGATTAACACTGACCAATACATTTACACAAGATGTGAAACCGCAAGGTCCTTCGTACCTGGCATAATAGATCTTGCTCTCAGAGGGTATCACATTAATATTATTTCCTGAACCAATGAAAGTTAGCCCACAACTATCTGAATACCACTTTGTGGTATAGTCGCTCGGAGCTGATGGACTGCAAGAAAGAGTAGTGTTGTCTCCAATACAGATTGCGGATGGATTTGCTGAAGCATTTACCGGTGGTTCAGCTAATGGGTTTACAGTTACCTTTTTGTTTTTACAGCCACTGATACATGCTCCCTCATACCTGACAAAATAGTTAGTTGTTGTCATCGGTAAAACGGTAATGGAATTCCCTGTATCGACAAAAGTGCCTCCACAATTTCCTGAATACCAAGTTGCGGTGTGTCCATTGGGTGCGGAAGGATTACAGCTAAGCTGGGAATTGGTTCCAGCACAAATTGTGGATGGATTAACTGTTACACTCTGGGGATTATCAATGGAAGGAACAACAGTAATGATGACTGACACACAGGAGGAATTACCACATTCATTTTCAAACCTGACATAGTAGGTGGTAGTAGTATTAGGGTGAACCGTCACACTATTTCCTTCATCAAATAGTGTGACACCGCACCCTACTCTGTACCATTTTGCTATACTTCCCTGTGGCGCCGGCGGAAAGCAGGTTAGGGTCGCATTCGTCCCTTCACATATTACTGTATGGTTCGTATGTATGCTATCAGGACTGGCTTGAATAGGTATAACTGCGACAGTCACGCTGTCGCAAACTGTACTACCGCAAGGATGTTCAAACCTGACATAATAATTTGTCGATTCTGTGGGGGTCACAGTAATGTTGCACCCTGAATCAACCATTGTCCCTCCACAACTACCAGAATACCAGATAACACTGTTTCCATGTGGGTTAGAATGACATTTCAATTCAGATTCCTCTCCAAAACAAATAGTAGCGGGCTGTGCCTCTGCATGGGCCGGAGGTTCAGGAATATCAATCAGACTAACTTCAATTCCATTTGAATTGTTAGTATTATGCTTATCGTCGAAGCAGTAATAATCAGAGGTTAAAATGCACCCTACTGCATCATTATCCAAAGGAATATAGGTAAATAGACAACTGGTGTCACCCAGGTTTATGTTGTTTACTTTCCATTGAAAAGATGGATTGTTACCCCCAAGTATTGGGTGAGCCGTAAATGTAACCGGTATACCGGGACAGCTTGGGAAAGAATCTGAAACTGTCACCGAAACCAAAGGCCTGTCCAAAAGTCTGATGTAGTCATTTTTAATAATAGTATGAAAAGCATTGCCTCGGGTAATTCTTAACTTTACTGTCTGGTATCCTTGTTTTTTAAAAACATGAGCAGGATTCTGGAGATTAGATGATTCTCCATCCCCGAAATCCCAAAACCATGAATCTGGTTCATTATATGAAAGATCAGTAAACTGTATCGATTCATCGCTACATGTTAAGGTATCACTTGCAACAAATTCAGCCAAAATGAAATCGCCGTTAAGGTTTACGTTATCGATGAATAAATTATTGCCACCACCATAATATCCTTCAAACAATAAATTAATACACATTCCTCCATAACTCGTGAGGTCAACTGTATCAGTCCTCCAATCACTCGTATCTTCAGGGAAGAATTCACTGGTAATGGGTAAATCGGTAGCCAAATCGAGTCCGGATTTTAGATATGGGATACCTGCCAAATTATCGGAACAGAAATCATTGATTCCTATCCTGAGCACGTCCTCAGAATCTTGGTTTTTCTGTCGATAAGCAACTTTAAAAAAGAGTCTTGCAGTGAAATAGTTTGAAAGATCAAAAAGGGGTGATCTTAATACACTGGATGAGAGTTGATTGGGATTGCTGTTATAGAAATTCAGATAGGGACTGTGAACTCCAGGAGGATTCATAGCTAATGTGCTACAAAGATCCCAGGAATTGACAACAGAAGAAGTCACATACCACTTAAAAAAAGAACTATCGCAATCTTCAAAGTCCTCTGAAATTGGAAGGTTTTCAGGCTGTACTACAGTAATTATATTAAATGCTATCTCTGAATCACTTCCATTATTATTACTGACACTAAGCGTAACTGTATAGGTTCCTGTGTTACTGAACTGTACCTGTGGGTATTGTGAGTGCGGAGTGGTTCCGTTAACAAAAGTGGCACCTGGTTGATAAATAGTCCATGACCATGAAGTTGGAACATTCAGCGAAGCATCAATGAGTTGGACCGTTTGGTAAGGACAGACTAAACTGTCGTTGACCTTAATTTTGGCAATCGGGGGAGGAGAGGTGATACTATTTCCCTGCCCGATGACTGCTGTGCCTCCATGGCTATTAATACGCACCCTTGAGGTCACATTATACCATAAAAAATTATGATTTGCTGAATAAATGCCAGTTTCTGGATAAAAACCTGGCTCTAACATAATCTCGGAACCATCCCAAAATGGATAACTGTCGTAAGCGAACTGAAATGTATTAAAAGGCAATCTAGGCCCTCCAGGCAGAGGATCATCGTTAAAGCTGGTGGGCAAAGTTTGATTAACTCCGTTTGTGGAATTCACATATTTCCTTCCTCCGAAATGCTCAAATGCCACTTCATTATCACTACAAGATAGAGTAAAATTATTAACTTGGCAATGAAATAAAAGTACATGAAGTTGCCCGTCTATTGTGGGATCTTGCCCATGGTCCAAATCCCAGAATGTCAAACCTTCTGGAGTCCATGAACCGCCCCAGCAATCCCAACAACCGTCGCAGTCTAAGATATAATAGTAATCAAAATAGTCGGGATTATTATTATCGTAATAGTGATTGTGTGAGCGTTTATTTACCCTCCATGATCCTGCGTCAAATTTCTGAAAAACATAAAGCCCATCTGAGCGATAAACTTGTCCATCACCAATCCCAACACAACATCCACTTCCACAACTTATGTAAAGTAATTCACCACTAGGAGTGAATTCTCCCCCTTGCATATTATAGAGCTCAATGAATTCTCCACTTGTTCCAAGCAATAACTGAGGTGATCCCACAGCTTGCAAATCTTCCCTTCCACCAAATCCAGTTGGAGGAATTGAATTCCATGGTATACTGTAACTCAACAATTCTCTTGGATAAGTAAAATACCCACTTTGGTCGTCACAGTCTGAGATCGGATGGCAACCTTGAGAATTAGGACAATCATCGTCATCATTACAGGGCATTCCGCTATTTGGCCCACCATAGCATCTTTTTGGGAGGCAATCCGTGTAATCGTAATCCTCTGAGGTAAAGAGGATGCCTGTTTTAGGATCAATTGCACACCATCCTACTGATCTTTGTGCCGCTGGTGTATTATCACAATAACTTGATGTTTGCTGGGTCAGATTTCCAATGAAAGCAAGACTCAAATCGGATGCACGGAATATTGCGACTATTGGAGGGCTAGGGACAGGGGCGGTCATGGGAACGACAATATAAACGGTATCTTCATGTTTTTGATAATAATCAGGGTCCCCCCAATGCCAGTAGCCTGGTATTTGAAGTTGTTCATATTCGTCCATATTAACAATGACCTGGCCAGGGTATTGGGGGCATGGAGTGATTGCCCCGAGAACGCAGGTGTCTAAATAAGTACCAAGTGGTATCTTCGACAGAAATCCTATGTTAGGATCATTATTTGTCCATGTAAAAAACCAATTTTCTTGATCATGGGTTACACCTTGAATCTCTCTATCGCCTAGATTTGCATGTTCTGGCCAATTGGAAGAACGGAGAAGATACCCCTCATATTCTTGCAGTTGGCCGAACGATTTAAGAATAAATAGAAAACTAAACAATAAAAAAAAGGAAGCTTTTTGGAATATTTTATTATCGTATGGGATCATGATAAATACCCTCCTATTGCAAATTCACCAATACCAAGACAAGCCCTTCCCCATTCTCCAGTCCACTCATGGCCTTCCCGATTACCGCTCCATCCCATTGGTTTGAATCCGTCGCCTTCATGGCATGCCCAGCCAAACTGCTCGTTGTCAGCCTGTCGCCGGGTTTGATGGCACCATTTTCGGTGGTAGCCAGTACATACACCCTGCCACTGAGGGCAATATTCTGTGACCCTTCCATCACGCCTTCCTGCTTAAGCGTGAGACCGGGTTGGATACCGCCTGCACCGCTCACAATTCCGGCAACCTTCTTGTCATAAGGCAGGGTGCTTTCTATTAGTTGGCCAGGGTTGTTTTCATCAATCACCACAACTGAACCTACGGCTAAGGTCTGCTTAATGGGAAAGGGTTCTGCAAAATCGGAGCCGCCCGTAATTTGAAGCACTTTTACAGTTGTATTTCCACATTCTAAATCTGCAAGATGTTGAGTTTGATTCGACCAAAGTGCGAACTTTGTTCTATTAGTAATGATTACACTTTCCGCATTATCAAGGGAGGACTTTAGATATAACGCATCTCTACCACCTGGACCGGTGAAAGACTGCAAATCTATTGTCAGAGCGCCGCGTAAACTTATATCACCGGTTACATCAAGTTTTGAGACAGGATTATCACAACCAATGCCAATATTTCCGTTTCTATTAATTACCATCCTTTGAAGGAGTGACCCCTGACCACTGGCATCTCCAAAATTTGTTTTAAATGATATTTGTCCCTCATTTCCATTACAAACATTAACCGGTCTGATAAAATCAATCGCTGCTGCCACTCCGTGTGAAGATTCGTCATTGTTATAGACAGCCCTTAAAGAACCGAAACTCATTCCTTCTGCATAAGGATTGTCCCCAAATGTTATTACTCCATCATCCGATAGCGCGAGAGCAGATGAAGGTAAATCTGTTCCGATGCCAACTTTACCACCAATATAATAGATCGAATTACCTGATTTACTCCAGTAAGAATCTTTGCTTTTCCCGGAATAAAGGGAATAAGGAACCGAAAGAAGTTCTGAGGTCCCGATATAGACGCCATCAACCTCCACCTTTACAAAATATGGCATAGACTCCCAGTTAATCGCCTGAAAAGCAGTCGGATTCTCGCTTCCGATCACCAGGTTGGCCAGGCCGAACTCATTTGTGGTAGTACTGAAGTTTTCAGTACATACCGATGTTCCACTGGTGCTTCCCTGAAGAATGGACAGAGTCAGGTTCACTGGCTGGCTGGCCAGGGGGTTCCCGGCTGCGTCGCGGATAACCGTCTGGTACTTGATACCCTGGGGGACCTGGGCATAAAGAGTCGGGAATGTCAGCGCGAAAGAAAGAAAGAGGATTAAGGATGATTTTGTTTTCATATCTTGTGTATTGAAGATGAGATTGTTAACGAAGCTACCTTAATGTTGGCCAATCGAATTTACAAATAATAACTACCTGATTATAACCATTTTATGAACTAGATTATAAGATTCTTCGGCACTTACGACTGTCAACTGAAACTTATAAATACCTGGCATCAACCCTGATATATCCATCTGATGGCTGTAGTCACCGTCAGGCACCTGACCCAGGGAGGTCTGTTGGATGAGGGATCCCATGGTGTTGAAAATGTGCAGAGTTACTTTAGCCTGCAAGGGAAGACCGAAAACGACCTCTACAGTCTGCTTGGCCGGGTTGGGATAAATCTTACAGTAATGTGAAGCAGAAGAAGGGTCAAGGGAAAGGAAGGCAGGTATGGATACCCGGGAGTCGGGGTAAATGTCACCGTCAACATCAGTGAACTCGCTTCCTTCCATGGCTTCCATCCAGGTTAAATCATTTTGTTGTGCAACTACTTGATATAAAAGGTCTTGGTCGGCAGTGACCTCGAGGTAAAACAGAGTCCCGTCTGCCAGAGGTCGTATCCCTTGCAGGGAAATTGCTCCCAACCTCAGTTCGTTTCCTGTCTTATTAAACTGGTAAATAATGTCCTTAACGTTACCATTTAGTTGGCCAGGAAAGGTGACATGCCTGATCTCCTTAACCCATTCCGGCAAGGCAAGGACCAGTGACATGGAACCGATTTCTAGGGTAGGTTCTGCCTTCACTTGAATGTGAAGAAACTCACTTGGTGCGATCTTGTCCTGCATGTCCAGCATCATGTAAACGTAAGGGGAAGTTCTTAGGTTAGGGATATAAGAACCGTTCACATCACCAATGCATATTCCTTTAAATGAATGGACAAGGCTGCTGCCCTCCACAATTATGGTGTCTTTGTCAAAGGTCCAATCACCCGCGTTGAAGGAAGGGATCAATTGAACAAAGCGTTTCAGGATGAGCAGTGCATCAGCGGCGTTGATGTAAGTGTTGGCATCGACATTGGCAGCTGTAAACCTGAGCCCGGAAAGAGAAGTGGACCCTACGAAATGTTTGAGCGCCTCCATGGCGTCAGCGGCGTTGCTGCCTCCCCATGGAATGGTCGTCTGTGCTTCGGTTCGGTATGTTCCGTTGGGAACATTGTTAAGGGAATAATAGCCGCCGGGATTGGTGGCGGCGGCAGCAACTTCAATACCTGCCAGTGTGTGGATACTGACCGTGGAATTGGCCATGCCTGTGGAAACATTGTTGTCATAAGTCAGTAAGCCTGATATCCTCAGCTTGTCGGAGGGCTGTTGGAAGCCGTTAGTCAGTATTATTCCCTGGGTTGAGAAGGTCTCCGTAACAGGTTCTCCAATGGTCAGGCTGACGGAGTACATGGGTGAGGCAAAGTAATCACCCCCCATGGATAACACCTGCTGGCCTGCCGCAAACCTGCAGTAGCTTGCTGTCATGACAAGCATAATGGAGAAGAGAGTTGTTTTCATTAAATTACTGGATTCGAAAGGGATTTTGTCCATAAAGATAAGGAAAACAGCAAGGTTTGTCAAGATCTGATCAGCAAAAAATAGGAATAAGGAAAAGAATTGTTTCTACAATTCTGAGGTTTTATCGTAAATGGACCTGCCCCGAAAAAACTACTTAAAATACAGGGGATAAGCCTGTTCAATAAACCCAAAGGGAAACCTGTCAAGGTTGGCTTCGGTAGCCATAAGGATGATGACCTGGTTTTGTTCGATAGAGGCTTTCACATCCAGATCGGAGATTTTTCTTACAGCCTGTTCGGGTATATATTCCTCGTTGAAGTAATACCAAAAGATATTCTTATTGAACATCCTGGCAGAGAGGGCATTGCCGAAGACGGACCAGTAATAGCTGTCGGCAACCACGATGACGTCTGGTTTGGTGCATCCTGGCTGCTCCTTAAAAGTCCATCTTGGATAGGCACCAGGTCGATCATATAATCTTTGAAACAGGTTGAGTCCGTCAGCAATATCATTATCGGTGTACTTCAGACTCTGGCTTATCTCCAGGCCGTCCCAGCCGAAGTCAACCATACGTATGCCCCTGATGTGACCGATATATCGAAAGAGACTGTCCATGCACAGGCTCATCCCATACATACTCCAGTGAATGCCGCCTTTGTGGTACAGGGGCCAGGAGACCGTGTCCCTGATGTCAAGAAAATAGCGGTTAAAATCGATGAAGGGAAGGGCGGCATCCTTCATGGTACGGGAAAGACAGAGGTAGTTGGATGTCCTGATTCCATGGATTGTATACTGGTCAGGGATGTTCTCAGGAAAGAAACTGGCTTTTCCCGGGGCAAGGACCACCAGAAGGTCAATGTTCTTTCTCTTCAGGGTATCATAGAGGGCTTTCAGTTTGGCAACTTTCTCATCCACAGCCTTTTCACCAATAAAACTCTCACCGGTATAGTCTTTAATATAGTTGAGTTCAAACAGGCAATCATCCTTGCCCAATACCACTGATTGAGCATGAATGATGCGAAAGAAGCTGAAATCGATCTGGTTGTTGAGGCGGACCAGGTCTTGTCTGAAGCCGGTCTGTTGCTCCTGGTAGGGGTAATACTTTGATTGAAAAATGCCTGAAAACCAATCTTTCAGGTTAAATACAGGTTGAGGGAGCACTTCTATAGATCCTTTAAGGGGCCTAATGTTGATCCATGAGGTAAGTCCCTGCCATGCGGGCAGGAAGAGTATGACAATCAGGAACCGGTAGATGAGGCGGGACATGATCCGGGGTTCCTTCAGAATCTGAAATAAATGAAGGGGCTGAACCCGCCGGAAGTGATCACGCTAAGAGAGACCACGAAGAGGACCAGAGCCAGGAGTGTGAGCCCGAGGTGCCCTAATGCTGAGTGTTTAGGGTTGAAGAGCTGCATTTGTTTGCTTTCCATGGAAGGAATCAGGGCTAAAAACGATGCAACAAAGGCCAGGGCAAGCAGGGTGATAAACTTGGTCGTGAGCACGAATTCGTCGGGATGGAACCGGAAACTCCACATCTGAACCAGGTATTTCCAGGCATGATTGAAACTGTCGGCCCTGAACAACACCCATCCAGACAGGGTAATTAAAAAGGTGAACAGCACGGGCAGGATACGGGGTAGTTTTTTGTAGATCTTCAACAGAAGCCATCTTTCCAATATCATGATCAGTCCCTGGTAAGCACCCCATCCTACAAAGGTCCAGGCAGCCCCGTGCCAGAACCCGCATACGATCATGGTGATGAAGGTCGCCCAAAAGTACAGCCAGTGATCGGTCCTGAGTCCCAGGTACCTGTCTTTTTTCAGCTTCCTGGAAGCGTTATAGGCCAAAGGCAGGAAAAGGTAATCGCGCAGCCAGGACGAAAGGGTCATATGCCAGCTTCTCCATAATTCTGTTATGCTCCTGGAAGTGTACGGATTGTTGAAATTCTCAGAAAAACGGTAACCCATCATCCCTGCCAGCCCTATAGCCATATCAGAGTATCCTGAAAAGTCGAAGTAGATTTGAAAGGCATATCCCAGAGCACCAGTCCAAGCCAGGTTTGAAGACATTACGGAAGGGTTCATCTCAAAGATCTGGTCAACGGTTTCACCCAGCACATTGGCAATCAGTACTTTCTTCGCAAGCCCTGTCATAAATCTGAAAAAGCCATTGATCCTTTCTTCATAGGGGATCATGGTACGTGGTGTCTCCAGGTCGGAAGCCAGCTCCTTGTATCTGATGATGGGCCCGGCCAGCAATTTTGGGAACATCAACATATACGTGGCGTAGGCAGAAAAGGAGATGGCAGCGGGGATGGTCCTGCGATACACATCGATACTGAAGGAGAGCAGCTGAAAGGTGATAAAGGAGATGCCCAGAGGAAGGAGTATTCCTGTGTGTTCAACAGGGGCTGCTGAAGTCAGCTTCATCAACACATTCAGGTTATCGATGATGAAATTGGAATATTTGTAAATGAGTAACAACCCAAGGTCGAACGAAACAATGCCTGCCAGAAACCAACGACGTAAGGGTCCCGATTGGGAACCCATCCATCGGTTTAGGAAATAATTAAGAGTCAGGATACCCCATAGTATGAAAACAAAGACCGGAGCGCCCCAGGCGAAAAAGAATGTGGAGGCAGCGATAACTAACCCGTTCCTGTATCTGGGATCGACCAGGTAGAACAGCAATAAAAAAACAGGCAGAAAATAGAGTAGAAAGAGGCTGCTGTTATAAACCATGGAGTATCTGATTGGTACTAGTCACCCAGGTTTTCCAGAAAATCATCGCTCGACGGGCCATTTTCCTCATAAGTAGCACAATCCATCTCTATGTCAAGATTTTCCGGTTTGATGAAATCATCTTTGGGAAGGGCAAGTTTTTTATCTTGATAGATTTTTGACATATAAAATCCCCAGATGGGCAAGGCCATCGTAGCACCTTGTCCCAGGGAGGTGAAGCGAAAATGCACGCTCCGGTCTTCGCAGCCTACCCATACCCCTGTGACCAGGTTGGGAGTAAGGCCCATAAACCAACCATCGGAGTTGTTCTGGGTGGTACCTGTCTTACCTGCTATCGGGTTGGTGAGTCCATACTTATATCTTAGCCTGGCACCCGTTCCGCTTTCCACGACACCTTTCATCATACTTACCATGAGGTAGGCTGTTTGTTGGTTCATGGCCTCCTCCTGTTTTGGGACGAAGTTAGCGATGACATTTCCAAACCTGTCTTCAATACGTGTTATAAAGATGGGTTCCATATAAAGCCCCTGATTGGCATAGGTAGCCAGTGCTCCTGTCA
>CAZSDK010000032.1:0-23647 GCA_964605655.1 uncultured Bacteroidales bacterium | reverse complement strand
CACCAAGGAACCGAGGATGAAGAAGAGATCTGACACACTTAATTGAACACTCCCTCCGAATCTGAAAAATCGGCGACAGAGAATGGAAAGAATGTTGGTATGCAGAAAAGTAGCTTTTGCCGATTTGTTTCACTTCTCTATCGAAGACCGTGAAATTTTTAACAAAAGTTTTATAATTATGCACTTCTTATTTATTACTTTTGAAATGTAAAATGAAAATCAACTAACCTAAAATCAAACCTATGAAAAAATTTACCATTCTTTTTGTCATGCTGATGGCTGGTCTGATGGTACATGGGCAGTATTATTATATTCCCCATATCAATGCAAACCAGAACCCGGGCGCACTGAATACTGATGACGAGTATCCTGTCGGCGGAGGTATTCCTGCCGGATGGAACACGATACAGGCTCCCAGTGCCAATGCGGTTTGGAGTGCCACCCAGACCATCCCCTTTACCTTCCAGTTCAATGGTCATGGAGAAACCTCCTACAAGGTTTCCACCTCAGGGGTACTCACCTTTGATGTCGCCACTACCCTGCCAGCACCTTCTTACAACAACGTGGCCCTTCCCAATGCCGCCATTCCCGACAAGTCCATCTGTATTTGGGGTGTGGCCGGAACAGGAACGAATGACAATATCGTGGCCAAGACGTTCGGTGTATCTCCCAACCAACAATACTGGATAACTTTCAATTCATACACCGGCGATGTCGGATCAACCGGCTGGCAATACTGGAGCATCGTGTTCGAGGAAACCACCAACAAGATCTATATCGTCGACCAGAGGTTCTACGGCACGGCTCCCACCAATACCGTCGGGATCCAGGTGGATGCCACCACGGCTTTTTCCATTGCCTCATCTCCCAACACTCCCTGTAATGCCGGTAACGATCCTACTCCTATCGACAACACATACTATGAATTCATCCCAGGCACCCAGTCCCAATATGATTTCTGGACCAAGACCATTGACTTGTATCCCACCCAGGCCCTTACTGCTGCTCCTTTCACTATCAGCGGCGATCTTACCAACCTGGGCTCACAGGCCATCACCACTTTCGACCTGAACTATACCGTGAATGGCGGTGCTCCCGTTGTGGACCACGTCACCGGTGCCAGCATCGCTTCCCTGGCTGATTACACCTACTCCCATGCCACCGCCTGGAACCCGGGCGCAGTTGGGACCTATACCCTGAAGGTCTGGTGTTCTGCCCTCAACGGCAATGCTGATGAGAACCATGCCAACGATACCGTTACCAAGGTGATCACCGTGGTTCCCCAGCTGGTGCAGAGACTGGTCCTTCACGAAGGATTTACCTCCTCTACCTGCCCTCCCTGTGTACAAGGCAATGTGAACCTCGGCAATGTTTTTGCTGCCAACCCGAATAAGTTCACCTGTATCAAGTACCAGATGAGCTGGCCTTCTCCCGGGGATCCCTATTTCACAGATGAAGGTGAAATAAGAAGGAACTTCTATGCCGTGAACAGTGTTCCCCAACTGTGGGTCGACGGTGGACTTGGCATCAACTCTCAGCTTTACACCTCCACACAGCTAAATGCTGCTTATGCTGTCCCCTCCCTGATCAACCTTACTGCTTCAGCCTTGGTCCAGTACACTCATGCCGTAACCATCACCGGCACCATCGCTCCCGTGGCCAACATCACCAGCAACAACCTGGTGCTGCATACCGCCATCTTTGAATATGTCACCCATCAGAATGTGGGATCCAACGGAGAGACCACCTTCCATTATGTGATGAAGAAGATGGTACCGGATGCTTATGGCACCGACCTGGCACCCCTGACAAGCGGAACCAATGTTCCCATCAACCTGTCGTACACCTTCCAGGGCAACTACAGGCTTCCGGATGATGCCGGCGATCCCATCAACAACGCCACCGAGAATTCAGTGGAAGAGTTCTCCGACCTCGGAGTGGTCCTCTGGATCCAGGACAGCCAGACCAAGGAAGTGTTCCAGAGCGCCTTTGCCACCATCACCATCGGAACCGATGAGATCGGTGATCCCAACGGCATCGTTGGTATTTTCCCCAACCCTGCCAATACCGAAACCAACATTCATTATTACATGCAGGAAGACAACAACGTGACCCTGGAACTTTACAACCTTATGGGACAAAAAGTTTACAGCCAGGATTACGGTAAGATGGCTTCCGGTTCCACCATCCTCACGGCCGACACCAGAGACCTGGCCGGCGGACTGTACGTAGTACAGCTCAGGATGGGTGAGAAGGTTTACACCACCAAGGTGAATGTGAACCACTAATACATCTTCACTGCGGATAAAAAAACGGCTCCCCAGGGGGCCGTTTTTTTGTGCTCACACAGGTCCTGGAATGCTGGTTTGAGTGCTAGTTTGAGTACTTAGGGAAAAGCATCGGATCCTCTATTAGAAGATCATTAAGAAAACGTTCGAGCATCTCCAGAATAACGATATCGGGTTTCTCCTGTTCGATGACCCCCGGGAAAAACAAAGGCGACCAGAGAAACAACGACCTGCTGAAATGTCCTGAAACGTAAGGAAGCAGGTAGTTGCTGTAGGAATCCCGGTTCATGACCATCCGGGGCATGGCGGGATCTCTTCCGATCTGCAGCACCATGGGCTGCACTGACAGGTAATCGGGATAAGGAGGAGCCGGACAGGTGGTATTGGCATTGATGAAGGGATGTTCCGGCAGGTAATCGATGCGATCGAGGAAACGGTCGATGGAGACCAGCCTGGCCAGGTCGCCGTTGTGGTTGACATCAACGGTCCAATGGATGGAATCAAGCGGAAGAGGCGGCCGCATCGAAGGGAAATCTTTCCTGATCTCCCCGATCAGAGCCTTGTACGCAAAATAGGAACCAAAGAGATTCCAGTGGGAATCGATGCGGTAATACAATGGCTTGGAGTATTTTCGCTTCGCCTCTGCGATAGGAGCATTGACATCGATCACTTTCAGGTCGGAATGCTGCCTGAGGTACTGCAGCACCTGGTCGAGCTTGCTCTGCGGTTGTATTCTCCGCAGCTTCCTTCCTATCTTCTCTTCATAAACAAAATTTGAAATATGGGGAAAGACAATATAATATTGTATCCCCTTTTGTCTCAGCCAATCCCTTCGTTTGAGGAGCTGGTTGCAAATCTTTTGCAGTTCCTCTTCGGTATAGGGATGGTTGTTCTGATACATCTCCACTACATTTTCACCGGTGTAGAACATCCAGCCGTCTTTTCCGAAATGAACCATGGGCACGGGACGATGGATCAGTCCGAACAGGCTATACTCCATATAGTTACGATAAGAAACCAGGAAGGACCTGGCAGGCAGCTGATCATTCAGGAAGAGCTTCAGCTCCTCTAGACCGGTATCAAGCTTTTTTAATTTCAGATGGGGTGCGGCGGCCGGAAGGCGGTTCTCGGCCTCCATGACCATCCTCCTGGAATTGAAGGGAAAAAGGAGTATGAAAGAGGTGATGAGAGCCAGGAAAGTCATGCCCGTGAACCGCTGCGGAGGTGTCAGTTCTGACCAGAACCTGCGTGCCAGGATCAGCAGTCCGAAGAGCAAGAGGGGAATCCACAGGAACAGCTGCCGGTGGTAAAACATCAAGATGGAAAGTTCTCTGAGCACCGGTGCCGAACAGAGGGCCCAGAACGGGTCCTCGCCGCTTACCGCTGCCCCTCGGGGCCCGGGTTCCAGGTCATTGACCAGGAGGCTGCCGGGAGGCATGCTCCGGATGTCAAAAGTCTTCTTCAGATACCCGCATTTACAACTGACCTGCCATAAACCGAGCCGTTGCACCGCGGCAGGCACATCGATCCTGAAAAAGGGTTCGTTGTCCAGGTTGATCTGGGTGGTGTAGGTGTCCAGGCTGTCGTGGTAAACAGCCATCCTGTTGGGCGAAAAGACCGGTTCGTTGTTGTAAAAGATCTCCAGGGGCTTCACTGCCTTGTCGAAGCGGGTCACGATCAGGGTCTGTGACTCCCGCCTGACAGCGAACAGGATGACCATGAACAGAACCGTCACCAGCACCCCTGAGCGCAGCACCGGGTCGGGGGGCCGGAGTAAAGCCATCAGCAAAAGTATCACCAGGACCATCAGGGCGTTGACCAGGTGATACCACCAGGGAACCGAGGCGGAAAACCAACGAATATTTGACGACGTTGCAGGGAGGAGGTCTGTGGAAACAGTGATGGGTCCAAATTCAAGCTCTTGCGAGGTCAGCCGGGTTTTTGTTCCGAAGTGAGTGGACAGCTGCTTCAGGTCGAGGCCGTACATCTTCTTGTTTTCCAACTTGTTCAGTGAAAAAAGCTGCAAGGTATCGCCAGCTACCGAGGGGGTATAGACCAGCCTGATATCGTGTTGAAATCCCTTTTCCGGGCGGTACTGAAGAAAACGGCTGCTGCCGCCTTTGATCTCCCAGCGGGCCAGGGTGTCGGCACCGGAGACCAGGTACAATAATCCCCCCTGGCCTGATCGCAGCGAGAGGCAGAGCTGGTCATGACCCCAGCCCGGCGCCTGCCTGCGGTCCAAAAAGGTCAGTGCCCCGTAAACCAGGGGGATCAGGAGGAGCAGTATCCATCCCCTATAAGCCGTTGGTCGTGCGGGTCGTCGTGTCATCGAGTGGAATAAAAAGATCATGAAGAAACATCTCGCTCAGCTCCTGTATCACGATATCAGGCTTGTAGCGTTCGATGTGTTTCCTGGATATATGCTGGTCCCAAATGTAATAGGTGTTCTCAAAATTATAGGCAAACAACTCTTTCCACTGGTCTGTGTATGAATCCCTGTAAAAAAGGGCCGTCTTCTTGCCCAAAGGATTCTTATACTCCAGGGCAGGGAAACGGAACTGCCCGTAAACGGGGTTCAGCGACAATGGCCTAGGACGGATCGGGGTGATCACATATTTCTCACGGAGAAGGATATCATTCAACAGAAGGTTCCTGGCCATGTCGGCCTGGTTGTCGTATTCGGTGGTGATTCGGACATCGGACTTTCGCAGGGCAGGGCCCGCCTCAGGGATAACAGTTGTGATCCTGTCCATCACCGTCTGGTAGGCATCGAAGGCACCCAGCTCATTCCAGTGCATGTCGTAGCGGTAAAACCAGTCCGCCCCACCCTGCTGTACAGAATGGGCCTTCATGGAGTCGTACAGCACCACCAGGTAATGGTCGAGATCGGGGCCCAGGTAGTCGAGGAATTGTTTTAACAGTCCTTTATCCGATCTGAAGTCCCTGTAATAACGTGGAAGATACTCAGGACAGAAGGTCTGTTTGGAGGGAGGTATCACCAGCAGGTACGGAATGCCCTTGCTGTTGAAGTAGCTGATCTTCAACAGGAGGTTTTGTTTCAGGATCAGGAGCTCAAAATCGGTAAATTTTGCCTTGCCCAGGCAGTCGTCCTGCAGGAGTTGATTCACGGGAAACAACTGACTTTCGCTCCCGATGAGGACCTTGTTCCTGAGGGATGGGGTTCTAAAAACCTCATACCGGAAGATGCTGTTCGACCTGACCAGCTCATTCCGGAAGTCAAACCGGTCGGTAAGCCAAAGGTCAAGCGCCTTAACATAGGAACCGGCGCCGGAGAAGAGCAGTTCCCCTTTCGGGCACTCAGCCAGCTTGCGGTTCTCCACATTTAAATCTTTCCGGAAAAAAGGAAACAAAGTATTCCAAAAAGGCAATACCAGCAAGGCCAGAAACAGGGTGAGCAGCAACAGCTTTGGCAAGGGAACAGTCATCAGGAAGCGTTGTGCACGGGTGTGCCTCCACAACATCCATACGATGCAGGCCGGGATGAGGAGGAACAGGAGAAGGAAGGCAAGATCGGTCCCGCTGATCTTTGAAGGGATCTCCTGAACAGCAGTTGGCAGGGTGAGGACGAAGAAAGGATCTGTATTTTCAGGATTCCTGATAAAACGGACCTTGCTTCCCAATGCAGTGACCTTCATCCCGTTTTGTGGCAGGGAATCCAGTCCGCCGACCCGGAACTCCTGCTTGAGACCCGTGATGTGGACAGGACCCATGAAAACACTGTCACATTTTCCGTCGGGATCGATGCGAAGCCTGAGCAGCTTCCCGCTCACAGGAAGTTCGAAGACATAGTTCTCCCGGCCTGGCCTGACCTTGACACTGCTCATGTCGCGGCCGTTCCACCCGTCGCCTGAATCCCAGTAAACCGTCAGCAGTTCCTTTTTGTGGGTCTGATACACCACCTCTATGCGGACCAACTTGGTCTTTATACGGGTATGATATACATGGGCTACGCCCAGGGCTGCTGCCAGCATCCCCAGGAGAAACACCCAGGTGATATACCCCTTCCGCTTCATCAGAACCTGAAATAAATAAAGGGATTATAGGTGTCGGTGGCCAGGGTCATCACCGAAAGCAGAAAGACCAGGATCATCAGGAAAGATTCGGTCCAGGCAAACCAGGGCTTCAGGGTGAGCTGCCTTTTCTCCAGGGCAGGGTACCAGGGGATGCTGAAGAGCACCCCGGCAAGGATCAGGGTCACATACTCCGGGTCAAGGAAATACAAGGCATGCAGGCGGCCGGGATGTCCCAGGCCGCTCATCAGCTTCAACAGACCCCTGGCCTGAGTGAGCGACTCGGCACGGAAAAGCACCCAGCCTGCCATCACCACCAGCAAGGTATAAATCGTGGCCACCCAGGCATGCTTCTTCAGGAATCTTCCAAAATACCATTGTTCCAGGGTCATGAAAACCCCGAAATATAGTCCCCAGAGGACAAAGCTCCAGCTGGCCCCGTGCCACAACCCGCATAACAGCATGGTGATCAGGGTTGCAAAGGCATAGATCCACAGGTCGGTACGTTTTCCATAGTACCTTTCCTTTTTCATCCTGGCAGAAAAACGGTAGGCCACCGGGAGGAACAGATAATCCCGTAACCAGGTGGAAAGGCTGATGTGCCAGCGTCTCCAGAACTCCCTCACCGAACGGCTGATATAAGGAAAGTTGAAGTTCTCTGGATAGCGGAAGCCCATCATGCGGCCCAAACCGATGGCCATGTCGGAATAACCTGAGAAGTCAAAATAAATCTGCAGGGTGAAGGAGAGGGCAAAAAGCCAGACGGCGCTGCTTCCCAGCTGTGACAGGTCCTGCTGAAGGATATCCGCCACCAGGATGCCCAGGGGATTGGCGATCAGCACCTTTTTGGCTAGCCCGGCAATGAACCGTCTTGCCCCTTCAACCAGGCCGCCGGCAGTGATGCTCCTTTCGGTAAGCTGATCCCTGATCTCATGAAACTTGATGATGGGCCCGGCCAGCAACTGGGGGAAAAGGCAGATATACAGCATCACCTTCACCAGGCTCTTTTCCGCATTCGTTTTGTTCCTGTATACATCAATGAGATAAGAAAGCCCCTGGAAGGTGAAAAATGAAATCCCGATGGGAAGGTGGAATTTCAAGGTCTCCGAATGGAGATGAAAACCTTTGGGAAGAAAAGAGACAAAGAAACTCAGGTATTTAAAGGCGAACAGCACGCCCAGGTTGACGATGATCCCTGTGACCAGGAAGGTCCCGGACCGGGAGGTTCCTCCTATCCCTCTTCCGAAGCCGTAGTTCATCAAAGCAGAAAGCAGCAGCAACCAGATCATGGTCCCCTCACCCCAGGCATAAAACACCAGGCTGGCCACGATGAGAAAGACATTTTTCCAGGAGGTCCGGGGCAAGAGAAAAACACCCAGCAGTACCAGGGGCAGAAAATAGAAGATAAAAATGAAGGTGCTGAACAGCATGATATATTCCTTTGATTATGAAGGTTTTAATCCAAAGTTATGGACGCCCAGCGAAAGGTTGGGGTTATAGCAGGGGTCATGATCGAGGTACTTTTTCCATCTTTTCTGAAAGAGGTTGACTTCTTTCACATGAAGCTTATAGGATTCGGAGGTGCTGTGGGGGTGACCCCTCGAGACCGATTCATAATGAAAGAGTTCCACATGGGGGACGTACATATTGTGGTAACCGGCCTCCCTGACTTTCAGGCAGAAGTCCACGTCGTTGTATTCGATCTTAAACTTTTCATCGAAGCCGCCCACTTCGTCATAGACTGAGGTCCTGACCATGACGCAGGCTGCTGTCACTGCGCTGTAGTTGCTGAGCAGGTTCACGTAGTTGAAGTAGCCTGGTCCGTGGCGGTCTTCACCCACCAGGACGTGCCCGGCGGCCCCTCCCAGCCCTATGATGACCCCGGCGTGTTGTATAGTCTCGTCGGGATAGAGGAGCTTGCAGCCGATCACACCGGATTCGGGGTTCTGGGCCCTCTCCATCAGTCCTTCCAGCCAGTCGGGGGTGATCACTTCCGTATCGTTGTTGAGCAGGACCAGGTAGCTGCCTTCGGCATGGGCCCTGCCGAGGTTGTTGACTCTGGAAAAATTGAATTCCGCCTCGTCCTTCACATACTTGAACCTGATACCATCCCTGTTTTTCCATCGCTCCACGAGCCGGAAGAAGCCCGGACTGTCGCTTCCGTTATCCACCAGGATAATTTCAAAGTCCCGGTAAGTTGATTTATCCACGATCGATTTCAGGCATCGTTCCAGGTAATCCTCCTTGTTCCTGCTGGGGATGATGATGCTCACCAGCCCTTTGTCCTTTATTTCCAGCCTGGCCAGGTATCCCCTGAACCCGTCGAGAAAATCGATTTCTGCCTTCCAGCCCCTTCGGGCATAGGCTTCGGTTAGGGCATTGCGGGCCGCCCGGTAAGCGTAAGGCTTTACATATTCCCCGGCTGCGGCGCTGCTGCCGTGTATCCTCCAGTGATACAGCACCTCAGGGATATGGACGATGCGCGTGAACTGCTCCGTAAACCGCAAGGCCAGGTCATAATCCTGGCTGCCTTCATAACCGGTCCTCAGGCCGCCTGCCGCCCTGATCCCTTCCGTCCTGTACACACACAGATGCCCCAGGTAATTCCTCGACAACAGGCTGTCGGGACTCCAGTCGGGCTTGAAATGAGGCTCACTGTGTAGGTTCCATTCGTTGATCTTGTCCTCATCGGAATAATACAAATCGGCAGGCTCCGACAAGTTGACCAGCCGTGCCACCTGGTACAGGGCGTCCTCCCTGATCAGGTCATCCTGGTCCATGAAAACCACATACTCCCCTGTTACCAGGGACAAGGCATCGTTGGTGGTCTTTGAAATATGTCCGTTCTCCTCCCTGTAAAGTATCCTGAACCTGGGTTCCCTTTGTTTGTATGCTTCCATCCATTCCCTGACCTCGGGAATAGTGGAAGCATCATCCGCCACACAGATCTCCCAGTTATCATATACCTGATTTTCAATCGATTCAATGGCCTGTTTCCAGAAGTCCAGGGGTGGGTTGTATAAGGGGATGACAAAGCTGAAAAGGGGCCTCTTCTTCATCCTCCGGACCTCCTGCTTCAGCATCTCTGCCTTTTCAGCAGTGATTTTCCGCTTAAAAAGATACTGGGAGTATTCGTTTGACGTTGCCAGGAATTGCTCCGCCACCTCCACGATCATCACCTTCCTGGGCTCCACGGCCAGATACAGGGATTTCAGGACCTTCGCCATGATCATCCTGAACACCCTGGCTCCCCTGCCAAAGACATAACGGAAGAGTACCGTTAACCTGCCGTGCTCTTTCCCTCTCTTCATGTTGGACCTCAGGCGGTTCAGGTAGTAGAAATAGTATCTTCTGAATTTCATCAGCCTGCTGCCCTCCAGCTCGGCTACCTTGGCAATCAGCTTGTCGATGCTCTGGTAGGCGCTCTTCAGCTGTTCCTTCAGCCAGCGGACCTCTTCCTGGAGATCATGGTCGTTCTTTGATGGTCCGGGGCCTGGAGATAGGTCCATTTTCTATTCGAAAAGACGGTTATAGGCCGAGATGGCCTTTTCAATGTTTCCTTCGGCGATCACCCTGCCCTGGTCGAGGCAGATCCCCCGGGTGCATATCTTCCTGAGCTCATCAGGATTATGAGACACGAACAAGATCGTGGCCCCGTCGTCAATGATCTGCTGCATCCTGTCCAGGCATTTGTTCTGGAAACCTTTGTCTCCCACGGCAAGCACTTCGTCGATCAGCAACATCTCGGGCTGGAACGACATGACCGTGCTGAAAGCCAGGCGTGACAGCATGCCTGAGGAATAAGCCTTGGCCGGCAAACGCAGCTCTTCATGGCCCAGTTCCGAAAATTCCATGATGGCTTTCAGCTTCTCCCTGAACTGCCGCTTGGAGAATTGTCCGGCCATGGCCAGGGTGATCTTAATATTCTCATATCCTGTAAGTTCCAACTCGATACCAGCTCCCAGGGCCAGCAGGGGTGAGATCTCTGCCCTTACCGTTACGGTACCGGCTTCGGGCTTGAGGATCCCCGCCACCGCCTTGAGAAGGGTGCTTTTTCCGCTGCCGTTCCTTCCCATGATCCCCAGCGACTCGCCCTTGTTTAGGTTGAAGCTCACTCCCTGCAACACCTGTTTCTTTTCAAAGGGATTGATGAATTCGGCCTTGAGGATAAAATCCTTGAGGGAATGGATCCCCCTGCGGTTCTGCAGGTAGCTCAGGGAGACATTCTGAAGGCTGAGCACGGGTTCCATAGGCTATAAATTGGACACAAAACCATTCCTGGTCCTGTTGTAAATGAACAATCCGGTCAAAAAAGCCACCAGGGTGAGGAGGCAGCAGATCCAGGTGACATGAACATCGGGAGCCATGCCCTTATAAAGCACATCCCTGATCATCGAGAGGAAATAGAACAGGGGGTTGTAGAGGGCTACAAACTTGAACTTCTCGGGTATGATCTCATACGAAAAGGCGATGGGTGAAAGATAGAAGAGGGCCGGGTTGAGGGTGTTCCAGAGGATGCTCACATCCCTGAAATATACATTCAGTGATCCCAGGATCAGGCCCAGGGAGAAGGTAAACAGCGTAAACAAAAGTATCACCGGCAGGATCCACAGCAGGTTGAGGGTAATGGGCAGCCCGAAAAAGAACATCAACACCAGGAAGGGGATCAATCCGATTAAAAAACTCAGCAGTTCCGAGCCCTGTTCCGCCACGGCATAGATGTGGACGGCAATGTTCCTGGTTTTGATCAGATGAGTATGCTTGATGAACACCTGGCTGAGTTGGTTGGTGCTGCCGGAAAAGAAAACCCAGAAGATGAGACCGCTCACCACGAACAAGGGATAATTCTTTATCTGCATGAAGGCCTCGGAGAACACGACCACAAAAATGAGCAGAAAAAACAGGGGATGGATAATGCTCCAGAGAATACCCAGCAGAGAATGTTTGTACTTCAGTTGTAAGTTCTTGTAGACAAGAAAGTAAAGCAGGTATCGTTGTTTAACGATCATGTAATGGCTGGTCCAATGAGCGAGATCGCGCAAAAGTAAGGGAATTTTACCATTCCACCGTATGAGCCTCATAAGTCTGATAATGCTTACCTTTGAGCCACATGGCAGGGAAATCAAGTATTGTCATCAACGGAAGGTTCTGGTCGCAGCGGCCTACCGGCGTGCAGAAATTTGCTTCCGGCATGGTTCGCCATCTGCAGGAGGCTGATCCGGAAATCCTGGTGCTCGTACCACCCGGCACAAGGCCTCCTGAAGGGGTACGGTACCGTACGACAGGATTCCTCAGGGGCGCTGCCTGGGAGCAGCTTTGCCTGGCATGGTTCATGCTGACCCACAGAGACCTGGTCCTGGTCCATCTGTGCAACACCGCACCACTTTTGGTCCGCAGGCAGTATATCACCCTTCATGACCTGGCCTTTGAACAGGACCAGCCCTGGTTCTCCGGTAGTTTCCGGAGGTGGTACCGATTCCTGATTCCCCGTATCGTCAGAAGATCACTGGGAGTGTTCACCATTTCTCCATTTACGGCCAGGGAGATCACCGAACACTACCATTGCCCGCCAGATAAAATGAGCCTGGTCACGAACGGTGCTCCTGTGGTCAATGTCACTGGCGAGCCTTTGATCAAAGGAAAGTACCTGCTCTTGCCCGATGTTTTTAACCCCAGAAAAAACGCTCCTCTGGTTCTTGGAATCCTGCCCTTCCTTCATTCACTCGGATTTTCACTGGTGACTACAGGCGCTGAAAAATCGATCTATCATCAGCACATCTCACTTCCCCCCGGGGTCATTCACCTGGGGTTTGTAACTGAAGTACAGTACCAAAACTTGTTACATCATGCTTCAGCCTTTGTGTATCCATCACATTACGAGGGATTTGGGCTCGCCGTCCTGGAAAGCCTCGTGTCCGGCACCTGTCCTGTGGTTTCTGACCTGAATGTCTTCCATGAATCTTTCGGAGACTTGTCCCTGTATTTCCATGATGAGCCCACACTGAAGGAAGCTTTGTCCATGCTGGGAAATTGGACCATATCGGAGGAACAGCAGCAGGACCTGACTAAAAAGTATAACTTTGCTCGCTCATCGCGATGCATCCTTAACAGGGTGAAGGATGATACCCAACCCAATGAAAATAGCCCTGGTCCATGATTGGCTGAATAATTTCGGAGGCGCTGAGAAGGTGGTCAGGGAGATCCTGCATTGTTTCCCGGACGCTGAGGTTTATTGTCTTTTCGATTTCCTGGACCCCGCGACCCGCAATGAAATGATGGGTTCCAAAAAACCGCATGTTTCCTTCCTGAGACATTTTCAGGTCAGTAAAAGATATTACCGCCTGTTCCTCCCCCTTTTCCCTGTGGCCATCAAGTCCTTTGATCTGAAGGACTATGACCTGGTGATTTCTTCCTCATCCTGTTGTGCCAAAGGTGTGCGTACCAGGAAAGACCAGCTGCATATCTGTTACTGTCACAGTCCCATACGTTATGCCTGGGACCTCAAGAAGGAGTACCTTGGTTTTATACGGTCTCCACTGTCCAGAGTGATAGTCAGCCTGTTTCTCAACAGGATCATGAGGTGGGACCTGGACAACAATCCTTATGTAGATGTTTTTATCGCCAATTCCGAACATATCAGGAGCAGGATACAGGAAAACTATGGCCGCCAGGCCGTAGTCATCCACCCGCCAGTAAACATCGATCGTTTCGAACCAACCGATGTCAAAGAAGATTACTACCTCACGGTCAGCAGGTTGGTCAGTTACAAGCGAATAGATATGATGCTGGACGCCTTCAGGCAGATGCCGGAACGAAGGCTGGAGGTAGTCGGTGATGGTCCGGGAATGAAAAAGCTGATGAAACAGGCCCCTTCCAACGTCACCTTCCATGGTTTCCTCTCCAACGAGGTGGTGAAGGAAAAGATGTGTAAGGCAAGGGCTTTCCTGGCGGTGGCTCATGAAGATTTCGGCATCACCGTGGTGGAGGCACAGGCATGCGGTACGCCAGTCATCGTCCCGGCCCTGGGCGGCTACCTCGAAACGGTGACCGGGAAGACGGGCATCTTCCTGAAGGAAAGAACAGCCGGGGCTTTGGTGGAGGCCATCAACAAGTTTGAAGAAAGGGCCTCCGTCTTTCGTAAAGAAGATTTTCAACAAAATATCTACCGTTTTCGCAGGGAGCGGTTCCACAACGAGTTAACCGGCCTTGTAAGAGAGGAATACGAACGGTTTTACGGCAGAAAGAATGATTAGCAAAGAATTCACAGGCCGGATCACCTTCTGGACCTTCTCCGGATTGTTTGCCTTCCCCATCCTTCCCCTGAAAGTGGCCAATATTTTGACCATTTTATTCTTTTCCTTGGTATTCCTGGAGCTGCTTAAGGCCCGTTTCAGGGGATATGGGCAGAGCCTGAGAATGGCCTGGTGGATGGCTCTGCCTTTTCTGCCCTATCTTATTGAATTTCTGCTGTTTCCTTCTCATCCTCTGGCCAGGTTTGCCTTCGAGAAAAAGATACTTCTGCTGGCGGCGCCGTTGGTCATTCCCTGGTTCATCAGGGAACGTTTTCCTGAACGACACCGGGACTTTCCCGTTCTTGTTTTCAGCCTGTCACTGGCTTGTCTGGCTTTGTATGCCTGGATCTTTCTCTCCTTCAGCGGGACCCTGACCGACCCTGAAGCTTATGGGAACGGTGCCTTCCTGCTGCGTCACCGGTTCGAGGACCTCACCCGCCTGCATCCGACCTATTTCTCTCTTTTCTCTGTGGTTGCCGTTATGTTGTTATTAAGCGGGTTCCAGCCTTCCCGAATGCCACTGAAAATACTCAGGATGGCTGGCATCCTTCTGCTGGTGGTCTCGGTCCTGCTCCTCGCTGCCCGTATGCCCCTGCTGATCCTGTGTTTATGCCTGATCCTGTGGATTTGGAAGAGAAAAGGGGATTGGATGAGAAAACTCTTGTACACCATGCTGGTCCCTTCTCTCCTGGGTATGAGCATGGTGTTCATTCCTTCCCTGAAAGAGCGGACCTCAGAAATCCATCAGGAACCCTGGAAAAAGGGAGTTCCTGATAACACCCTGACTACCAGGCGCATCATCAGCGATTGTGCCTGGGAGGTGTTCAGTCAGAACCTGCTTACGGGCACGGGTAGCCGGAATGCACAGCTTCAACTCGATGCCTGCTATTTCTGGCATGTGCCGTCCCTGACCCAGTTGGACACCTATAATGCCCACAACCAGTACCTGACCATTGGTATTGCCTACGGGCTGTTCTTCCTGCTGGCTTTCCTGTTTTATCTTGCGATGGTTAGCAGATATGCCGGGAAGCACCGGGAAGGCATCTACCTGGTAACAGCCCTTCTCCTCATCTTCTTTACCGAATCCATACTGGAACGCCAGATGGGGGTTTATTTCATGGTTCTGTTTACCATGTATTTCCTGAGAAAGCCTGAAAGTTTCCGGGCTGTTTAGAACTTTGCGGTTGCCGAAATGATGAAGTTCCTTCCCGGACCTGCTATTCCCGAACTATACGGCCGGTACCTCCGGTCGGTGATGTTCTCCATGCCTGCCTGTATGCTCCAGTTAGCATTCAGGGCATATTGCAGCTTGAGGTTCAGGGTCATCCAGGACGGGGAATAAGGATTGCCATTATCGTCTTTCGCATAGAGATGGGGCTTCTCAATCTCCAGGACAGACATGTCCTTAAAGGCTCGTTCAGCAGTGTAAACCGTATAAAGGTTGAAGGAAAATCTCCTGACATCCAGGATCAGGTGCGATGAACCAAACAAGGGTGCGGCAGCCCTCAACGGACTGGTGCTGCCATCCTCCAACTCCTCTTCACCTTTTTGATAATTCAGCTGGCTCGTCAAACGGAACCCGTCGAACAACTTCGCCTCCACCCCGGCTTCCACACCATAGACAAAGGCATCTGCAGCATTTTGCACGGCCTTGACCCGGCACATCGTTCCATCGTACAGGAGACTGTCCTGGCCGTTAAAGGTGAAGCTCCTTACGACCATGGCATCCTGAAGCCAGGTATAATAGGCCGTCACATCCAACTTCAACCAGTCGCCGAAAGTCTTTTCTATACCTGCCTCGAGGTTCCAGGCATATTCTGCCTTGAGGTCAGGATTGGGCATAACCACCGATCCAGGCTGGGAATCAAAAACTTTACCCATGTCATCCACATTGGGGGCGCGAAAACCGCTGCTTACCAGCAGCCTGCAGATCCATGATTCATCGGGGTAAAAGTCCAGCCCCAGGCTGCCAGTGAGGGCACCCTGGTCGACATGGGCCTCTGTAAAAGGAAATTTGTAAAAGGTGGTGTCAAAGTCGGCATCCATGCTAAAACCGTTGTACCGGGTCCCGGCCTCCAGCATGAATTTTGGATGAAAACGGTACTTCCACATCATATAGGCTGCGTAGGAAGCCCAGTCGGCCTGCGGATACCTCGAAGGTCCGTCCGACACAACCCCCGTGGTGATATCTTCATTGGTCCCCTTTGACTTCACCTTGTCACTCACCAGCTCCAGGCCATAGTACACAGTATGTTTGCTGTTCAGGGTTTTCACCAGGTCAAGGTTGGCTGAAAGGGCATCCACTTTCTCCAGTCTGTGCCTTTTTTCTGCGTCGTTCATATCCCTGTCGATGCGGCTTTCCTCAAAATGCTGGTGGGCCAGCCTCAGGTCCAGCTGGTCGTACAACAGGCAGTCTCCTGACTGTCTCACATTCAGGTTGTTGAGCATCCATATCTGAGGGCCGTAATACCATTCGGCACTGCGCTGTATGCCATTCTTATAACGGATGTGACGGTCATAGCGCGGATAATCGGTGGTAGCTGAATACTGCAGACCGTAATCGAACAACCAATGGCTGTTAGGCTGAAAAAGAATTTTCTGCATGAGGTTCATCTGGGAATAGGCAGTGGGTTTCTGCACCAGGGGATCTTCGTTGGTGACCACCCTGTCGACGCTGTCCTGCCTGATGACGTATGAGTACCGCAGATAATCATCCGGACCGTAACTTCCCATGCGCAGGTTACCATAACGGGAATGGGAGACGGATGTGGCCATGGCCCATTTTTTCCAGCCGACATTCACATCAAAATGGCCTGTAATCTCTTGGTTGGCAGACGAATACCTGGTGATTGCCTTGCCGCTTACCAGGGGATCGTCACCGGTGGAGAAGGCAGGGGTCAGCGAATGGAAACTCATCACACCACCCAGGGCATCACTGCCGTAGATGACCGAACCCGTTCCCAGCAGGATCTCTATGTTGTCCATGGAAAAGGGATCGATGGAGATGACATTTTGAAGGTTCTCTGCCCTGAAGATCGCCGAATTCATACGCACCCCGTCCACAACGATGAGCAGGCGGTTGGCAGAATAGCCCCTGATCATCGGGCTTCCGCCTCCCATCTGACTTTTTTGCATAAATACGCCCTTGTCGGTGCCTAAGACATCCGCTGCTGTCTGCAGATTCATCAAGGAAATTTCTTTCATATTCAACAGATGAACGGTGTTCGGCACCTCCTTCCGGGGCTCTTTCCAGCGTGTGGCAGAGATCACTGCCTGGTCGAGGGTGATGCCGGCCATCTTCATCCTGACCTCGAACTGCTGCTCCTCCAACTGCTGAAAACTGTAACTCATGGTCTGATAGCCCATATACCTGATGTCAATCTTACCGGAACCCCTGAAAACAGAAATATCGGCCTGGCCTTTTACATTAGTAGTAACCACCGCCTTGGGCTCCTGGCTGCTTAAGGTGGCTTTCTCCATGTATTGACCTGTTTCATCATCCAAAACCGTGACTGTCTGTGATTTGATCAGAACCGGCATCATCAAAATAAAAGATATAATAATGTATCTTTTCATATATAAAAAAATTAGTTGAAATCGCCGACACAAAATAAAAGATAATTCATATTCGGGTCTTGACAAATAGTATCTTTTTTGATATAAATTTACTTCTCCAACGAACGCTACAATCCCATGAAAAGATCTTACTATTTCATCATCCTGGCTGTGCTTATCATCGTCCTGATTATCATTAAGATACTATCCCGAAGCGATTCCGGTCCGGCCAAGGCGGCCACGCAGCAGGCAAAACCGGTGCCGGTCGATTACTTCATTGTCAAAGACACCATCGTTTCCTTTCCCGTCACCTCGGTTGGCACCTTACTGCCCAACGAGAAGGTGGAGGTGGTGAGTGAAATCTCAAGGAGGGTAACGTCAGTGGTGGTGAAGGAAGGCCAGATGGTGAGGAAGGGAGATCTTCTTTTCCGCCTCGATGATGCAGAGCTCAAAGCCAACCTGAATCGCTCCCAGGCCCAGCTCGAGCTTGCCAGGAATACGGAATCCCGGCAGAAACAGCTCCTTGCCACGGGAGGCATCAGCCAGCAGGTATATGATGAAGCGCTGAGCAAGATGAACTCCCTGGAAGCCGAGGTCGCCTACCTGAAGGTGCAGCTGGACAAGACCCTCATCCAGGCACCTTTTTCCGGCAAGACCGGGCTGAGGTACGTGAGCGAAGGGGCCCTGGTGAACCCCGGAACCGTACTCACCACCCTGGAAGATCTCAGCCGGCTGAAACTGGACTTCTCCATCCCCGAACGCTATGCTGCCTCCATCCACCCGGGGATGATACTCAGTTTCCTGGTGCAGGGAAGCAAGGAAACATACACCGCCAGGGTGGAGGCTACCGATCCCTCGGTGGATGTCATGACCCGTAACATCAAAGTGAGGGCTGTCGCCGACAAACCAGCCACTCCCCTGGTGCCAGGCATCTCGGTGGAGGTAGCCCTCGATCTCACAGGCAGCATGTCAGCTATTTATATCCCCACGGAATGCCTTATGTCCTCCCCCAAAGGATACAAAGTTTACGTTTCACGAAAAGGCAAAGCCGAGCTGCAGGAGGTGCTCACCGACATGCGTTCCAAGGCCATGGTCAATGTAACTTTGGGACTTTCACCCGGTGATACCATCGTGGCGACCAACCTTCTCAAGCTGAAACCTTCCACTCCCATCCACCCCGTTAACCCCTGGCGGCCATGAGTCTCTCCTCCATCAGTATCAACCGGCCTGTCCTTCCCGTGGTCTTCACCCTGCTGTTGCTGATCGCCGGCATCGTGGGGTTTGTCTCTCTCTCCGACCGTGAATACCCGGAGATGAACCCTCCCATCGTTAATGTCACCACTACCTACACCGGGGCCAACGCCGAGGTGATCCAGGCCCAGATCACCGAGCCCCTGGAAGAAGCCATGAGCGGCATCGAAGGGATACGGGTGCTCTCCTCTATGTCCACCGAACAGGCCTCGGTCATCACCGTGGAGTTCAACCTCGGCGACGACCTGGAAAGAGCCGCCAACGACTTGCGTGACAAAGTCTCCAAAGCCGTTCGTGACCTCCCAAAGGACGCCGACCCGCCCATCGTCGAAAAACTCGACGCCAACGCCAACCCCACCATCTTCCTCATCATCAAGAGCAAAACCAACAGCCTGCTGGAGGTGAATGACGTGATGGACCGCTACATCAAAGACCGGCTTCAGACCATCCCCGGCACCGCCGGCGTCAAGATCTTCGGCCAGAAAAAATATGCCATGCGTCTCTGGCTCGATCCCGATCGCATGCATGCCAACAACATCACCGCCGTCGATGTCCAGGAAGCCGTCACACGCGAAAACCTCGAACTGCCATCAGGGACCATCGAAGGCGACAAGACCGAGCTCTCCATGAGGGCTCTCGGCCTGCTGACCACCCCTGAAGCCTTCAACAACCTGATCGTTAAGAATAAAGATGGCACCCTCTTGAAATTCCGCGATATAGGTAATGCGGAGCTGGGTGCCGAAAATGAAAAAAACATCTTTAAAGAATCCCTGTTCCCCGGTATCGCCATCGGCGTGCTGCCCCAGCCTGGGGCCAACACCATCGAAATCGCCGATGAGTTCTACAAAAGAGTGGAAGAAATCAAAAAGATCATCCCTCCCGGTTATGAGATCGAGATAGGGTTCGACTTTACGGTCTTCGAAAGGAACTCCATCAAAGAGGTACAGGAGACCCTCTTCCTGGCCTTCCTGCTGGTGGTCCTCATCATTTACTTCTTTCTCCGCGACTGGCGTTCCACCATCATCCCGGTGGCCACCATTCCCATCTCTATCATCACCACCTTCTTCATCATGTGGATCGCGGGATTGTCTATCAACGTGCTCACCCTGATGGGACTGGTGCTGGCCATCGGCCTGGTGTGCGACGATGCCATCGTGGTGTTGGAGATCATCTACACGAAGATTGACAACGGTTACCGACCGAAGAAGGCCGCCCTGGAAGGCAGCGGGGAGATCTATTTTGCCATCATCTCCACCACCATCACCCTGGCTGTAGTGTTCCTGCCCATCCTATTCATGAAGGGCATCACCGGCGTGCTGTTCAGCGAGTTTGTCATCGTGGTGGCCGGGTCAGTGCTGGTGTCGGCCTTCGTCGCCCTCACCCTCTCACCCATGATGGGTTCCAAGATCCTCAAAAGCCAGCATCACCTCTATATGAACTGGTTCTTCACCCATACCGAGCCTTTCTTCCTGGGGCTGAACAGGGGCTACCGTTACTCTCTCACGGCCTTCATCAAAAACCGCTGGGTGGTGTGGCCCATACTGCTGGTCCTGGTCGGAAGCATCGTTCTCCTGTGGCGCAGCCTTCACGCCGAGCTGGCCCCCCTGGAGGACCGCTCTTCCATACGCATGACCACCCTGGGTCCTGAAGGATCAACCTACGAGTTCATGGAAAGATATATGGACCAGCTCAGCCAATATGTGGAAGATTCCATACCCGAACAGAACCGCAACATGTCGATGATCGCCCCCAGCCTCACCAGCATCGACCCGGCCAACAAAGGCATGCATATCATTTACCTGAGCGACCCTGACAAGAGGGAAAGAACTCAGAAACAGATCTTTCAGAAATTCTCGAAAGACATTGCCGGCATCACCGGCATGGTGATCCTTCCTTTCGAACCACCCACCATCGGCAGCCGTTTTGCCGGCCAGCCGGTGCAGTTCGTGATACAGTCGAGCCACTTCGACTCCCTGGTCAAGGTGCTGCCAGCCTTTCTCGAGGAAGCCAGGAAAAGCGATGTACTTCGTTTCGTTGATGCCAACCTGAAGGTGAACAAGCCAGAACTCAGGCTTACCGTCGACCGCGACAGGGCTTCCACCCTCGATGTCTCCCTTACCGACATCGCCAAGACCCTTCAATTTGCTTTCAGCGGACAACGGTACGGCTATTTCATCATGAACGGCAAGCAGTACCAGATCATCGGGCAGGTGAACCGTTCCCAGAGGTCACAGCCCGGCGACCTGAGAAATATATATGTCAGGAACAAGAAGGGGCAGATGATCTCCCTGGAGAACCTGGTGCGCTGGGAAGAGTCCGTCTCTCCTTCTACCATCTTCCGTTACGACCGCTATGTTTCGGCGACGATCTCAGCCGGTACGGCACCGGGAGCCACCCTGGGTGACGGCATCGACGCCATGAACGCCGCCGCCGAAAAGACCCTCAATGCCAACTTCAAGACCGCCCTGGCCGGGCAAAGCCGCGACTACGCGGAGAGCTCCTCCAGCCTGCTGGTGGTGTTCATCCTGGCCATCGTCATCATCTACCTGGTGCTGGCGGCCCAGTTCGACAGCTTCATCGACCCCCTGGTCATCCTGATGACCGTGCCCCTGGCCATCTTCGGGGCCCTGCTGTCGCTGTGGTACTTCGACCAGACCCTCAACATCTTCAGCCAGATCGGCATGATCATGCTCATCGGACTGGTCACCAAGAACGGCATCCTCATCGTGGAGTTTGCCAACTCCAGGAAGAAAGCCGGCAAGAGCAAGATGGACGCCATCATGAAGGCCGCCGTGACCCGTCTGAGGCCTATCCTCATGACGGCCTGCGCCACCATCCTCGGCATCCTGCCCATCGCCCTCTCCCTGGGATCTTCCTCGGGAAGCCGCAAGTCGCTGGGCGTGGCCGTGGTCGGCGGCATGGTCTTCGCCACTTTCTTCTCCCTGTACCTGGTACCCGCCATTTATTCTTACCTGTCATCCGAACCTCATGAAAAAGTCGATGAAGACAATGACCTTCCCGAAGAACCCATCTTCCAGTAAGAGAAGAAGGATGAACCGCCTCCTCCTGGCGCTGGGCTGCTTCCTGTCCGTCTGCAGCGGGACCGCCCAGAATCCCCTGTCGCTCGAAGAGGCCATCAAAGAAGGGCTGGCCAACAACTACGACATACGGATGGCGTTCAACAGGAAGGAGATGGTGAAAAAGGATGTCAGCCTGGGCAATGCCGGCTTCCTCCCCGAGGTGACCGCCTCAGCCTCCTACGACGAAGCTTTCCTCGATGCCTCCATCAAGGTGGTCAGGGGAGATGAGCTCGAAAACCCTTCTGCCACCAGCAAGCTGACTACGGCCGGCATCGCCATGAAATGGACCCTTTTCGACGGCACCGCCATGATGGTGAAATATGAGAAACTCAAGACCTTGAGCAGGGCTGAAGAGCTGCAATGGAAAGACCAGGTGGAAAGAAGCGTGGCCGACATCATCCTGGCTTGGTGCGAGGTGATACGCCAGGCTAAGCTGAAAGAAGCCTGGCAACAGAAGCTTGGCGTCAGCGACTTCAGGGTGAAGCTGGCCGAACAACGGAAGACCATAGGCGCAGGATCGGAATATGAATATCTGCAGGCTCAGGTCAACCGCCAGGCCGACACGGCAAAGCTGTTGTCACAGACCGCTGCCGTCACCAACGCCGTCACCCGCCTCAACGAGCTGCTGGCCTGCGACCTGAACCGTGCCTATACCTTCCCCGACTCCTTCCCGCTGCTTCCCCTTCCCGAGCTATCCTCTCTCCTGACCCATGCCGCACAGAACAACAACGTCCTGCTGAACAGCCGGTTGCAGCTCGAGGTCCAGGACCTGGAGACCCGGGCGCTGAAGGCCAAACGCTACCCCTACCTGGTGTTCCGCAGTTCTTACAACTATTATGAGAACGAGACCGAGGCCTCTTTTATCAAATACATGCAAAATCTGGGGCCCCAGGTCGGCATCACGGCAGGTATCAGCCTTTTCGACGGAAACAACCTCAACCGCAACATCAGCAGGCAGAAGCTGTTACGGGAGAATGCCAACCTCCGCTACCAGCTCGAGCAGCAGTCGCTGAATGCCGGCATACTCAAGAAATACAACGAATATACCAGCCAGGCCGAGGTGGTGAAGCTGAACCAGGAAGGCGTAGACCTGGCTGAGAAGAACATGAAGATCGCCACGGAGGCTTACCAGGTGGGGATGCTGTCATCGCTGCAGTTCCGCGAGGCCCAGGACCAGCTTTACGAAGCCGCGGCCAGCCTCATCCAGGCACAGTACCAGCTTAAGGCCTGCGAGACGGCATTGCTGAGGATGGGAGGGGGGTTGGTGAAGTAATTTTCCCCCGTTGAGCGCAGGCCCATACCCGTAACACCGGGCCAATGCAAGGTAGCGTCTTGCCACCGGCAAGACGCTAATTTTAAAAGGGGCCCATGTTTATTGCAGGTCATCAAGTGTGACAGCGATTCAAGGTTGAAGGAGAATTAATAAGTAATAGTATCAAGTAATAGTATCAAGGGATGGAAGAAAGAATCCAAAGGGATGGAACTGATCGGAAAACGAATTATCTTTGACCTATGTTTATAAAGGCAGAAATATCAGATAAGCAGAAGGAATTTCAATCTTTATGTAAAACCCACAGGGTCAGATATCTATATGCATTTGGTTCGGCAGTCACATCAAAATTCAATACAGAGAACAGCGATATTGATCTGCTCGTTGAGATTGATGCGACTGATCCTGTTGAGAGGGGGGAGACCCTGATTTCATTATGGGATAGTTTTGAAACCTTCTTTAACAGGAAAGTTGATTTGCTCACGGAATCCTCGATTCATAACCCATATTTAAGACGTAGCATAGATTCCACAAAAGTTAAAATTTATGACGGAACACAGCAAGAAATACTTGTCTGACATCCTTCGAGCCATTGAACTCATTGAGCAATTTTCTGCTTCAACATCCAGTTTCCAGGAATACCTATTGGATTTGAAGACTCAAAGTGCCATTGAACGACAATTAAGCATTATTGGTGAAGCAGTCAACAAATATGACAAATTGCACCCCCTGCTGGGCGTAGCGTCAAGCTACGCTCTGCGCCACCATAAGTTGAGCGTAGCGTCCCGCTACGCTCTTCATCATTTCCGGCATCTTGCCGGAATAAATGGTTGGTCCCACACGTTGACGCACCGGACCGGTTCGATTAACGGAGGGGAAC
>CAZSDK010000031.1:0-24295 GCA_964605655.1 uncultured Bacteroidales bacterium | reverse complement strand
GCCATCCACAATTATGCTTCCGAAGGGGGAGCCGGATTGATAGGTAAAAACCTTCTTGACTGTCATAATGAGCGTTCCCGCGGCATCATCCGCCATATTCTCGAAACGGGAGAAAAAAATGTGTATACCATCGAGAAAAAGGGAATCAAAAAACTGATCTACCAAACGCCTTGGTTCGAAGATGGGGTGATGAAGGGGATCATAGAGTTTTCGATGGAGATCCCTTTCGGGATGGAGCACTTTGTGAGGGGATAGTTACTGAGCCAATGCTCATGGTGGTGATCCGTTAAAAGGATCACTGAACCAGGGTTACCGTACCATATTTGACCACTTCTTTATCGCTGCTCATACCCAGGTATGAACACTTATAAACGTAAACATCCACCGGGCAGACATCTCCCTTAAAGGTTCCGTCCCAGCCCTTTCGAATGTCGTTGGATTCAAAGATGAGATCACCCCAGCGATTAAAAATCTGAATCTTGAATTCTTTTAATTCGGTAGAAGCTTTGGCAAGGAAATAAGAATTGAGAGCATCTTCACCCGGGGTGAAAGCATTCGGAATCCATACTTCGGTACAATACCCAATATATACAGTATCGCTAACGGAACAGTACCCGTTATCAGCCACGACCCAATAGAGTCCGGCAAGGATGACATTATAATACTGTCCATGGGAACCATCCTGCCAGATATAATCGATGGTATCATTATAACCGGCATGCAGGAGTACGGGATCTCCCAGGCAGTAATCGGAACTGTTGCCCAGATTCACCACGGGCAACGGCACCACATCAATGAAGATGGAGGCATTGTTCTCGCATCCATAGATACTGGTCCCGGTAACCGTATAAGTAGTCGGCATGTCAGGGAAGGCTGTTACCGTTTGTCCGAATGGGGATGAAAGGGTGTTGAATGGAGTCCATGAATAGGTATAGGCGCCCGAGGCGACCAGTTCGATGGTATTCCCCTCGCAGATCTTGTCTTCCGGTGAATAGATCATGATGAGGGGTAAAGGCCTTACGCTGATGAGAATGCTGTCTTTGGCGTGACAAGTATGTTCATCGGTCACCGTCAGGTAATACCAGGTGCTTGTTATCGGGTTGGCCCATGGGTTGGGAATGTTGTACGCATTGAGTCCCGGAGCGTTGCTCCACTGGTAGTCAATCCCTCCGCTGGCCTGCAGTTGTATGCTGTCACCAATACAGAGATTGATATTGGGACCTGCTTCCGCTGGTGGCCTGGGATTCACCTTGATCAGTACATCATCGGTTCTGGTACATTGGTTCAGATCCGTCACCGTCACATGATATAAGGTCGTAGTGGTTGGTGAAGCCCAGGGGTCAGCAATCTGGTATGAGTTGATTGTAAACACATTGTCCCAGATATAAGCAATGGCATTGGCAGAAACTGCCTGAAGATGGATGCTGTCTCCTTCGCAGATACTGTCGTCACTGCCGGCATATACATCAGGGAGTGGATGAATCCAGAGAATCATCTCATCAGAGTCCTCACCACAGGCTAAAGTGCTGCTGGAAGCCTGCAAGGTCAGGGTGATCATACCAAGAGAAACATCGTCGGTGCTGGGAGTATAGCTTGGGTTGAGGCTGTTACTGTTCGAAAATGTCCCGCTTCCCGAGGTGCTCCATTGGAAGCTGTTGGCATACAGAGCAGATGCCAGGGTCAGGTCCAGCGACTGGCCGGCACAGAGGTTGGTGTCGGGACCGGCATTGGCCTCGGTTTGAGGTGCTATGGTAAGGAAGAAGGAGTGGGTGGAGTCGCCACAAGGTGACAAGCCGTGTGCTGTAAGTCTCAGTTCCACCAGCCCCTGACCGATATCAGCCAGACTGGGAGTATAGGTGGTATTTAAGGTATTGGATGGACTGAAACCGCCTGTCCCGCTGCTTGACCAAATGAGGGAAGAATAGTTGGAGGCAGTAGACCAGTTGTTGATGAACAACTGCTGGTTGCTGCATATAAGCGTGTCGTTCCCCGCCCAGGCAGCAGGCGGCTGGGTCACATTCACCGTCACCGACTGTGAGACAGTGTTATAACCATCACTTACCGTCACCGTGTACACTGTGGTCACCAGGGGAGTCGCTACCGGGTTGTTCACGGTAAAGTTGCTCAGGGTGCCGGTGGGGGACCAGGAGTAGGTATAGAGATGACTTCCTCCTGAAGATACAGCCGTCAGCTGGGAACTGCTTCCCTGGCAGATGGTACCCGGCTGGGCCAGGACGTTCAGGCTGAGCGGTCCCCCCACGACCGTGACCACCATGGTATCTTTCCTGCTTTTGCAGGTAGTGGTAGGATTTGTGACTTCTAAGATATAGGATTGGGTCGAAGTAAGATTGACGGTCTGAGGGTTGTACAGGGTGGGTGGACCATTAAGCATGTTTACCGGGGTCCAGGAATAAGTGCATGACGCCGGACTGGCAGAACCCGATAAATTCGTCGTAGTGCCATAAAAGATCGTCTGATCGGGTCCTGCGTTGGCAACAGGCGTAGGATTGACTGTTATAGTGAAAGAAAGCGTGGTGGTACACCCTGATTTTAAAGCAGTCACTGTGATGGTTGCAACTACTGGCAACAAACCGTTATTCACCGCCACGAAAGAAGCGATGGTATTCCCGCTTCCGTTGGCGGCTAGACCAATGGTAGGATTATCGTTGATCCATGAAAAGGTAGTTCCTGACAGGTTGGAGGTAAAGTTCACCGCAAGCGTGGAAGCCTTGTTGCATACGACCTGGTTGTAGATAGTACCGATGACGGGATTGGGATGAACATAGATACTGAAAACTTTGTCAATTCCGTTACAGGACGCATATTTTGGCGTGACTGTGATAACGCCCGATATTGGAGTGGTTCCGATATTGGTGGCTGTGAATGAAGGGATGTTCCCTGTTCCCGGAGAGTACAAACCAATAGATGTGTTGCTGTTGGTCCAGTTAAAGGTTGTACCAAGCACTGATCCAGTGAGATTAATGTCAGGGGCGATCTGGTTGTTGCAGTAATTCAGATCAGGCAGAACATTGACAATACTGGGTATTGGATTCACGATCAGGGTGAAATTCCTGAGCTGGCCCGGACAGGTCAGGTTCTGATAAGTATAGAGCGGAGTTACCGTCACATTGCTGAATACGGGTACATTAGAGGAGTTGGTGGCTGTGAAGGGAGGGATGTCTCCTGTTTGTGGCCCGTTGATCAGTCCGATGGCGGATACCTGGTTATACCATGAAAAGGTAGTGCCCGGGGTAGGACTTGTGAACAGGATAGGACCGGCAGTTTCGTTGTGACAGAAAGCTGTGTCGAGAACAGGATCAACCGAGGTATAGGGGATCACACTGATTTGGAAGCTGGAATCCGGCCCCACACAACTGTTGGCCGCAGGCGTGATGGTGATGGTCCCGGTGGTGAGGCTGGTCAGCGTGTTTGTAAGAAAGGCCGGAATGAAACTCGTAGTGGATGTTCCGGAAGGCAGACCAATATCAGGTTGATCATTCGTCCAGGTGAAAGTGGTCCCTGTAACAGCCGAGGTCAGGTTGACAGAAGAGGTGAATGTGTTGGAACAGCGTACCTGGTCTGCAATAAAGTTGACATGTGGTGTAGGTTTCACGGTGATGGTGAAGGTGGAGGCAGGTCCCTGGCATCCGTTGGCAAGCGGCTGAATGGTGACAGTCGTATTGATCGTCGAAGTGGAAGGATTCAATGCCGTAAAGCTCGGCACATAGGTGACACCACTAGTTGGAAGGCCAACTAAGGGAGAAACATAGGACCAGGAAAAATTAGTGTTGTTAACAGGTCCTGTGATATAAAAAGCCGGATTAACCTGACCATCGCATCTGACTATGTTTGGAATGGCAGGAGAAACGGAGGGTGTCGGATAAACTGTAATGGTAAAGGTTTTGGGAACACCTGAGAACCCCGGAAGTGTCGGGGTCACCGTAATGGTGGCCACTTTGGGTACATTGCTGTTATTAACTGCCTGAAAGGAAGGAATGGTTCCTGAGCCGCCTGCCATAAGCCCAATGGTTGTATTGCCGTTGCTCCAGTTAAAGATGACTCCCGAAGGAGTCCCGGTGAAACTGATGGGGTTGGTCCACTGACCATTACATACAGAAACATTCGGTAGGTTGTTGACCGCAGGAATGGGATTTACGGTGATGGTAAAAGTCAGGGGCGGACCGGTGCAGCTGCCGTTCACCGGGCTTACCGTGATGGTTCCGATCAAGGGATCTGCACCGGTGTTGTTGGCTATGAAAGAGGGGATATTTCCGCTCGCCCCAAGTCCCAGTCCGATGAATGGGTTGTCATTGGTCCAGTTGTAGGTGGTGCCTGCTATGCTTCCTGTTATGGGGATGATGGGTGTGATATCTCCATGGTTGAAGGTCATGTTACCGATGAAATCGACCGTTGGAGAGGGATTTACAGTAATGGTGAAATTTCCCGGAATTCCCGGACAACTGACTCCGGCATTGGTAAATACAGGTGTAACTACAATGTTCGATACGATGGGGCTGGTCTGATTGTTGGTGACCAGGGTTGGTGGAATATTGACAATGCCTGACAGAGGAATCAATGAAGCATTGTTATCATTGGTCCAGGTAAATTGTGTGCCCGTGACGGAAGCGTTGAAATTGATGACATTGGTGGTGTTGCCGTTGCAATATGACTGGTTGGAAACAGGTCCGATTAAAGGTACAGGGTTGACCGTGATGGTGAAACTTTCCGGAGGACCGGAACAGCTTACCGTGGAGACCACATAGGTAGGGGTAACAGAGACCGTCGCACTCACAGGACTGAGTGAAGTGTTTAGCGGGATGAATGAAGGGACATTGCCTGATCCACCGGCTCCCAATCCAATACTGGTGTTGTCATTGGTCCATGAGTAAGTGGTGCCGGGATCAGAGCTGGTGAAAACAATTGGGGTTGTGGTTGCATTATGGCAATATACAGCGTTGACCGGGTTCTGGAGGTCAGGTGAAGGAAGTACTGTAATCTTGAAATTCATCAGAGGCCCTGTGCAGGTGATCAGGTTGGTATAGGTCGGAGTGACTGCGATAGTAGCCACTACTGGTGAGGGATTGCCGTTTGTGGCCCAGAAGAATGGTACGACATCAGTCCCAGTACTGGTACCTCCCATAATGGAAGGCTGGTTGTTCGTCCAGGGATAGGTTGCTGAAGGTATATTGCCGGAGAAGGTAATGGGAGTAACAGGGTCGAGGTTACAGACAACAGTGTCACTCACCTGGTTGGCCGTTGGTAAAGGGTTGACTGTGATGGTGAAAGACACCTGGGCACCTGGACAGGAGTTGGTTCCTCCGGTAAATACAGGAGTCACGTTGATGGTCCCGCTGATGGGAGCATTGGTGGTATTGCTGCTGGTAAAGATGATATCGCCTGTTCCTGAGGCGGATACTCCAATGTTTGGATTTGTATTCGTCCAGTTAAAGATTGTTCCTGCGACAGGACCTGTAAGAGGGATGGTGGTGGGGATACCGGGACATAGCGTTATACTGGACACAGGGTTCATGCTAGGGCCGGGATTAACGGTGATGGTGAAGATCATTGGGGTTCCGTTACAACCGTTGGCTTTTGGAATGACAGTAATGGTAGCGACCACCGGGACACTGCTGTTGTTTACTGCTGTAAATGAAGGGATATTACCGGTACCACTGCCACCTAAGCCTATGGTAGGATCGCTGTTGGTCCAGGGCCAGGTGGTCCCTGTTACCGGACCAGTAAAAGTGATGGCCGGTACAATGGTAGCATTACACACCTCTTTGTTGTTGACCTGGTTCGCCGTAGCGCTGGGGTTGACAGTGATGGTAAAGACCATGTTGGAACCGGTACATCCGGCAGCTGTTGGTGTTACGGTGATGGTCCCAAAGATGGGGGCATTCGTGGCGTTGGTGGTTGTAAAGACAGGGATGGCTGCGGTGCCACTGGCCCCGAGTCCGATCGCTGTGTTTGAGTTGGCCCAGGTAAAACTGGTCCCGGCAACAGGACCCGTGAAACTGGTGGCTACAGTGCTGATACCATTGCAGTAAGACTGATTGGTTACCGTAGTCGCTGAAGGGGTGGGTTTCACGGTAATGGTGAAAGTCATTACAGTTCCGGGACAACTTTTCCCGGCGTTGGTATAGGTGGGAGTCACATTGATGGTGGCGATTACATTGGCTGTAGTGGTGTTGGTCGCAGTGAAGGAGGGTAGGTTACCTGTCAGGGGACCGGCTGCCAGTCCGATAGAGGGTGTGGAGTTGGTCCATGAGAAGGTAGTTCCTGTCACCGGGCTGGCGAAGGTGATGGCAGGCTGGGTAGCTCCATTACAAATGGAGATATTCGAAACGGCTGTGACAGTGGGTGTCGGGTTTACAGTGATGGTGAAGTTCATGGCAGGACCGGTACAGGCAACCTGGTTGGTATAAGTCGGCGTCACGGCGATAGTCCCTGAAATAGGCGCCACTCCGGTGTTTGTGGCCGTAAACGAGGGGATATTGCCAATTCCCGGGCTCGCAAGACCAATGCTGGTGTTGCTGTTGGTCCAGGCAAAAGTAGTTCCTGCTACCGGGCTGCCCAGGTTGATAGGGGTAGTAGTGTTGGTGTTACACCAAACTTGGTTGGTCACAGGGTCAACGGTAGGTGTGGGATTCACCGTAATGGTAAAATACTGAGTGGTACCGGTACAGGTGACCCCGTTAAAGGTATATGTCGGTGTGATGGTAATGGTAGCCACTTTGGGTGAATTTCCTGTATTGGTGGCCGTAAAGCTTGGAATATTCCCTGTTCCTGAACCCGTCAGACCAATGCCTGTATTTGAATTTGACCAGGAAAACACGGTGCCCGCCACACTGCCTGTCAGGTATGTGACGGGAACCGATGTGTTATTACAAACGACAATATTGGAAGGCACGGGAGTGACATCCGGGATGGGGTTCACAGTGACGGTGGCAACATCCGTAAAAGTACTTATTCCATCGGTCAGGGTGACGGAATAGGTTGTTGTTACGGCAGGACTGGGTGAGATTGAAGGATTTGGGCCGCTGAGGGGAGGGCTGGGAGGATTTGAAGACCAGATATAACTGTATGTTCCCGGGTTTCCCCCTGAGGCTACAGGGTTTAAAGTAAAAGGAGGATCACCCAGGCAGATGGTCTTATCAGGGACTGTAATATTCAGCACACCACTTGACAATGTCACATTCATACAATCTGGCAAGCTTGAACAATTGGTGTTTTGATCGGTGACCGTGAGACAAAATGTGGCAGGTGCCGTTATTCCAACGGTGAGTACATTCTGATTGTTAGGGGATCCGCTGATCATTCCGGCAGGTGACCATAAATAACTGAATGGTCCCGGACTGTAAGAGGCAGAACCGTTCAGAGTGGCAGCCCAACCGTTTGGGACAGACTGGTCCGGCCCTGCGTTGGCTTTGGGCGTCGGATTAACCATGATCTGGAAGGATAAAGGAGTTCCGGTACATCCGTTGGCGGTGGGAGTGATGGTCACCATGGCAGTCACCGGATTGCTGGTGGGGTTGGTAGCCGTGAAAACGGGAATGTCACCTGTACCACTGGCATCCAATCCTATCGAAGGGGTGTTGTTGACCCAGGCAAAAGTAGTTCCTGATACCGGGCCACTGACCGGGATAAGGGCAGTGGTGGCACCGTTGCAATAGGAAACATTGCTGATGGCGTTGACGGTCGGAGTTGGGTTTACAGTGATAGTAAATGTCAGGTCAGGGCCGATACATCCATTGGCAATAGGCGTCACCGTTATCGTTCCGGCAATGGGCGCATTGGTCGTGTTGGTAGTCACAAATGAAGGAATCAACATGGTCCCGTTTGCAATCAAACCTATGTTGGTATTGTTGTTGGTCCAGCTGAAAGTGCTTCCAATGACGGTTCCCGGGAGCGGGATGGAGGTCGTCAGTACGTTGTTGCAGTAAACTTTATCGGTGATTGCTGTAACTGTTGGGGTGGGGTTGATGGTATAGGTGAACGTGATGGGTTCTCCTGTGCAATTGTTGGCTATTGGAGTTACGGTGAGGGTTACGACTAAAGGAGTGGTGCCTGTATTCACGGGGGTAAAAGAAGATAGGTCTCCTGTACCTGAGTTAGATGGAAGCCCTATAGATGGTCCGGTGGCGACCCACTCATAGGCGGTATTACTCATATTCCCGGTAAAGACGACGGGATCTGTTGCCTGGCCGTTACATTTGACCTGGTCGGCAACATCATCCACAGTGGGCTTTGGATTGATGATGAAAAGGAAGGTACCGTTGGTATTGCCACAGATGGCATCGGGAGGAGTGACCGTGATGGTGGCGGTTACCGGTGCATTTCCTGGATTATTGGCCGTAAAGACAGGAAGGTTTCCGGTTCCACCGCCACCCAGTCCGATGGAAGTAACATCGTTGGTCCAGGTATAATCCGTCGCGGGATTTAACCCGGTAAACACCACTGGATTGGTATTGTCAAGATGACAAAACACCTGGTCAGGGATGGAATTGAGTACCTTGATGGTGAAGGTGATAGGGGTACCCGGACAGGTTACAATATTGAAATATAAGGGAGTGACGGTGATGAGAGCCTCCGCCGGGCTTCCTCCTGCGTTGTTGGCTGTAAAGGATGCAATGTCTCCGCTTCCGCTGGCAGCAAGGCCTATGGCCGGAACACTGTTGGTCCAGTTATAGGTATTCAGGGCCATGTTTCCGGTGAAAACCACCGGGTTGGTAAGAGCCCCGGTACATAAAGTCTGGTCTGATACAGGGTCGACGGCAGGTGTTGGGTTGACAGTGATGTTAAAGCTGAAGCCATTGCCAACGCAAGCGTTGGCCGTAGGTACTACCGTAACCGTACCCATGATGGGGACCAGGATGCTGTTCGAGGCCGCAAAGGAAGGCAAAGCCCCACTTCCTCCTGAACCCAGGCCAATGGAGGTGTTGTTGTTGGTCCAGGTAAAAGTCGTTCCGTTCACAAGACTGGAGAATGAAATAACCGGGGTAAGGTCTTCGTTGCAGTAATAGGGTCCTGAAAAGGGAATGACGGTTGGAATGGGATTCACCGTAATGGTATAGATCATTGGGGTACCGTTGCAGCCATTGGCTTTCGGGGTCACGGTGATGGTGGCAGTGACCGGGGCATTGGTGGTGTTGACAGCGGGAAACGAAGGCATATCGCCGGTACCGCTTGCCGCTAACCCAATGGAAGGGGTGTTATTGCTCCAGGTATAGCTTGTCCCTGCTACCGGTCCACTGAAAGTAATCCCGGGCTGGGTGGCATCATGGCAAAGGATTTGGTTGGGGACCTGGGTGACCGTCGGATTTGGGAATACATTGATGATAAAGGTTGAGTCTGGTCCGAGACAACCATTAGCTGTAGGAGTTACGGTTATAGTTCCTGAAATTAAACTAGTACCTGTATTGGTAGCAGAGAAATTGGGCAGATCCCCAGTACTTCCAGCACTTAACCCAATGGAAACATTAGAGTTCATCCAGGAATAACTGGTTCCGGATACGGTGCTTGTAAAATTAACGGGGTCACGAAGAGGTGGACTGATACAAAAATCCTGATCAGGGATAGAGTTTACTTTTGGTATAGGTTTCACATTGAAGTTCTTGATAAGGGGAGTGCCTGAGCAGGTTAGTCCATCATTGGTAAAAGAAGCTGTTATCGTTATTGTTGCTGGAATATTGACATTCCCTGTGTTAATAGCAGTGAATGAAGGTATTATATTCCCAGTTATTGGTCCAGGTCCTAATCCAATTCCTGGTGGTGAACAACTCCATGTAAATGTTGAACCAGAAACGGGTGATGTCAAAGTAACTGGTGTGGAACTTTGGTTGTTGCAAAGATCGGCGATGGTTATGGGATTAATTCCGGGTTTTGGATTGACCGTAATCGAGAATGTCATTGTAGGTCCATAACACGTTAGTCCTACTGTGGTTTTTGGGGTTACAATAATGGTAGCAATAATAGGTGATGGTGTGATATTATTGGCAGTGAACTGAGGAATATCTCCAGTTCCACTTGTTCCAAATCCAACATTTGGGCTACAGGTCCATGAAAATGCTGTTCCGGAAACTGGTCCTGAAAATGTCATTATTGGGACAAGGTCACCATTACACACGACCGTACTCCCTTTTTGATTTACTATTGGCTGAGGCTTGACAGAAATACTTAAGGAACCGGGATTGCCTGAACAACCTATTCCTTGATTTGTGAAGGTGGGAGTAATTGAATAATTGGCAGTGACCTGGGCAGTGGTTGTGTTGACAACCTGAAATGATGCCAAAATATTACCTGATCCGGAGGTTCCATTCCCAATATCAATGTTACTCGTCCAGCTAAGTGTTGTGCCGGTTACGTTAGAAGTAAAATTAACGGTGTTAGACATATCTCCGTGGCATTTACTCTGTGGCGTTGAAGGGGTTATGGTAATAGTTGGTTTTGGGTTCACCGTAATGGTAAAGGTCATAGTGGGTCCGGTGCAGGTGCTTGTCTTTGGAGTTACCGTGATGGTGGCCACTTTGGGGATATTGGTCGTATTTGTTGCCGTGAAGGCTGGGATGTTGCCGTTGCCACTGGCACCCAATCCTATCGAGGTATTGGAATTGGTCCAGGTAAAAGTGGTGCCTGGTACAGGTCCTGAGAATATGTAACTGGGTATTGAAGCTCCAGCACAAACTATTGTGTCATTTTTATCATTAACAGTAGGTGTAGGATAGAGGTTGAAATTCTGCTTGACCGTGTCGATCCCGCATTCGTTTTCCACGACCAGCATAATATTATAATTCCCAGGGTTGTCGTATTGAATAGTGACAGGAGGAGCTGCATTGGAGGTGTCGGGGTCACCACCGTGCATATCCCACTTATAGGATGTAATTGGGGAGAAACAATCTTTGATGTCTATTCCAGGAGTATAGGGCCGTGGAGTACATGGGGGACTCGGTGGCGAGGTGGTCAGGTTGGCGTTTGGAGGACCCTTTACAGTGATGGTAGTGTCGGACCAGGCCGAGTCACAACCATTGATCACCCATAGTTTTAGGTTATATACACCTGGTTTAAGAAAGCGGATGACCGGATCTTCACTGGCTTGGGTTGTCGGCGGTACAAACTGGTAGCTGTCCCCATAATCGGTGTTACAGCTGTTAGGAAGGCCGAAGACCTCCCACCGGTACCTTGCTTCCTGGTCACAATAGGTAGTGATGTCGGTGGTATTGGTAGTGTGAACTATAAGCGGAACACAGCCTGTGGTCGTGTCGACGGTGAAAGAAGAGGAGGCATGAGGATCTGAACAGAGGATCTTTGTTAAGGTATCGTTCCCGCAACCATTAGTGGTGATCAAAGTGATCTCATACATACCCGGAACATTGAAATTCACGGTCAATTCCGGACTGGTCATCGTTCCGGAAACCAGAGTCCAGCCGGTCGCAGGACTGATGATCCATTGCAGTGTATAATCATCATTGCATTCATAAGTTCCTAATCCTGAATTGTAATAAATAAAATTTGCCGAATCAGATTTATCGGTCAGGGTGATGATGGTACCCGTGCAATGCTGTGAAGAAATCTCAAACTTGGTTTGTGGAAGTGTGGATACAAGAAGGGATCCAACTGATCCTAAACGTATTCCGCAGGGATTCTCTATTTTCCAATTGATAACAAAGGAGTTATCCATATATCCGCAGGATGAAAAGTTATAGGTTCTTGGAAATACCGTATCCAGATCCAATTGATCGATTTCTTGCACATCAGTACTCTCATTAAACCAAAGAGTATATAAAGTACCCTTCGGATTTAGGAAAACATTGTAGTTAGCCGGTGTGGTCGACCAGACACATTCAAAAGTCACCGGCGCACAATCCTGTGATTCTCCGGGCCCTACCAACGATCCTTTTGGAACGGAACCGATAAATAACTGGTCGGTAAAACTGGTGGTGCAAAAGTCAGGACCTGGTCCTGTCACTGTGTAAATAATGTTAAAGTAACCCTGGCTGCCTGGTGCATAGGGGTGTTGAATACTGGTCCAGTTGGTGGTTGAGGTGAATGGTGATGTCAGATCTCCCCATACAATATTATAAAATGAGTTGGTTGCGGAAGTGGTTGAATTATTAAAGAAAATAGGGTCAACAGTATTTCCTGAACAATAAATCAAACTTTCGTCATAACTATGGTTGGCATTTGGGCCTTCAATGAAGTCCAGAGTGATAGAGTTGCTTGTTTTTTGGCAACCTCCGCTCAATGACGTGACATACAAAGAATAGACACCGTCCTGGTTAGTGGTATAGGTCGTTCCTGTGGCAAGTGGAATGATAACACCGTTTTTCATCCACCGGAATGCATAAAGGTTAGGGTTGGAATATGTACTACAGCTGAGGGTAACCGGTAGGTTATCGCAAGGTGGGCTTCCCTGGGGTGTTGAGGTGATCACCGGGTCTGGTATGCTGGCCAGTATAACAACATTCACATAATCGGTGGCAGTATCATGTGCCACCGTATCAATAATAACCAGCGTGTACATGGTAGAGCTGTTCGGCCTGACCTTGGGATAAGGTTTGGTGGTGTTGGCCGCGGAAATGCCAATGGGTGGCGACCATTGATATAGGTACTGACCCGTATCAACAGGTAACACGACTGAGGTCAGCTGTGCACTGTCGGGAGGACAGATAGACACATCAGGACCCGCATAAATGTATGTGATCTGTGCCTTTAAAGGACTAAAAGGCAATAAAATAATAAGGAAAATTACGGTGAATAGAATTTTTTTTAGGGTGCTCAGCCGTTCGACAGGTAGTCTCAATCGATCCATAATTCGTACATCTAATATTGAGAAATGATGACCAGGATGGGAAAAATCCATTCAAATATAACCATTGTCACGAATAATATTTATCATTACCACTTTGGGTAAAGCTCCAAAATCTCATCTGGTTAACAGTACATCACATTTTTTTAAATTTGATTAACTTTGAACCCTTCCATTATGGGTAATTCCTATCCTATAGTTTTGTAAATTCTGAAATTGAAATCGGGTTACCTTGAGAATAATTTTTAAAATATTTAATCTTATGAAAATTTCACTACGCTCTGTTCTTCTGTTTTTTAGCATACTGTTTTTAACGGGTCTCCTGGCTTCCTGTGCCAACAAGGAGGTGGTGACACCCTGTTTACATGGCCATACTTACGGTTTTCTTGGCGGTTTGTGGCATGGGATCATTGCGCCGGTCGACCTGATCCTGATGTTGTTCCGCGACAATATCACAGTGTACGCCCAAAATAACAACGGAGCCTGGTATGCATTCGGGTTTCTGATTGGTAGCGGAGGTTGGGGAATGCTGGGTGGGAACCGCTGGAGAAAAAAAGAAAGATGATACGAAAATGGAGATCTAATAATATGATATTCAGAGCCATAAAACTTGTTTCCGAAGCACATGCAGGGCAGTACCGCAAAGGGACCAAAATACCCTATATGGTCCATCTTCTTAATGTGATGAAAATCCTTTACGACCAGCATTGTGATGTTGAAATGTTGACCGCGGCTATCCTGCATGATGTGGTGGAAGATACCTCCATCACCATAGAGGAAGTGGAAGCCCGGTTTGGTTCACGGGTAGCTTTCTTAGTGAAAGGTGCCACTGAACCGGAAAGGCTGAATAAAAATTCTCCATGGCAGGCTAGCTGGAAGGAAAGGAAACAACACACCCTTGATTTCCTGCTCTATGAGGCTACTGCCGACCAGATGATCCTTGCCGTGGCCGATAAGCTGGACAATGCCCAGGCCATTCAACAGGACTTCGAAAAGCTGGGTGACAGGCTCTGGAAAAGATTTAATGCGGGGAAAGAACAACAAAAGTGGTACTACCAGTCACTGGTCAGGGTGTTTGATAAAAAGGCAAAGGAAGTGGGTGAACCCCTCATCACCCTGGCTTACCAGCTAGAGATAACCGTTGAAAAGGTTTTTGGCAGTTCATAAATGGGGGTCTTCTGCCTCAACAGGAACTCCCTTATCAACCACCCTTCCTTCGTCTCTATTTCTTCATCATGGCATTCCTTCTCTATATTACTACCTCACACTGAGGTAGAATTATTGTTGCTGGTTGAACCATTTCGGAGTATTAATGTTTAATTAGTCCAGTTATAAATTAAACAGTTTAATACTTAAAAAATAGAATCAGTATGAAAAAAGTCCTTTTAATTATTGCCTTTGTTTTTGGAATAGCAGCGGTGAACGCACAAACCAACCCTTCAGGTTGGACCCTTGATAAATCACATACTTCCATAAGGTTTTCTGTCCCTCATCTCGTCATTTCGGAAGTGGATGGTTATTTCCAGGATTTCAATATTGAGATTCAGTCTTCCAAAGAGGATTTCACCGATATGAAAGTAAAGGCCAGCATCAGGGTTGCTTCCATCAACACCGATAACAGCCAGAGAGACAATCATCTCAAGTCAGATGACTTTTTCAATGCAGAAAAGTACCCTGAAATTAAATTTATCAGCACTGATGTCAAAAAAGTGTCAGATAAAAATTACAAGATTACCGGGGACCTTACCATCCGTGATATCACACGTAAAGTGGTGTTTGATGCCATCCGTATCGGCACGGTCAAGTCACCCTGGGGTCAGACCGTTTCAGCCTGGAAAGCGAGCCTGAAGCTCAACCGTTTCGATTACAATTTGAAATGGGATAAAAAAATCGAGACGGGTGGACTGGTTGTTGGCGATGAGATCACCATCAATATGAATATTGAGTTGACCAAGTAATCATCTCCCCCTTACAAATGCCCGAAATCAGAATGCAGAGTTCAGAGTAATACTGCCCACTGCTTTATCCCGTATCCCGTCATCCCGCATCCCGTATCCCGTCATCCCGCATCCCGTCATCCCGCCTTTACAAACCCCTCCATTGCTTCCCTGATCCGGTCTCTGACTTCCCGGTAAACACTTAGGATCTCTTCATCAGTACCCCGGGCATCGGCCGGATCAGGAAACCCCATGTGAAGACGATTTTTCACCTGACCCGAAAAGACAGGACAGCTCTCCCGGGCATGATCGCATACGGTGATCACATAATCCCAGGATTTCTCAAGAAATAACTCAACGGGATCGGGCGTATGATGACTGATATCGATGCCTGCTTCTTTCATCACCCTTACTGCAAAGGGATTCACCTCTTTTTCAGGTCTGACCCCGGCAGAACAAATCAGTGCTTCCGGGATAAGCTTTCTTAAAAATCCTTCAGCCATCTGGCTCCGGCAGGAATTCCCCGTACAAAGTACCAGGATATTCAAGCTGTTTTTCATGACCATTTTCATGGGTTTCAACATTTCAAAAGTATGAAATAAGTATTTAATTTTCTTTATCTTTGCACACCCAAAAAATCCATGAAGAGAGCATCCGCCGTCAGCATCATTTTGCTGTTATCCCTCAGTGTTTTGAGTTATAGCTGTTGCAGGAAAACTTCTCCTGCTGCCGTAATTCCGCCCGGAAACAAAGCTGAAATTCCTTTATGGACCGCGGTGGACCATAAAACTATTGAGGTTAAAGGCCCTCAAATACCCCTGCCATCGCAGTTCGGGACCTTCAGACTTAATACTGTTTCCATGAAAGATCTGCTTACCAGAGCGAACCTATCCAAAGGAGACCTGTCTGGAAAGGGTGTGGTGATCCCCCTGCCTCTGCCCGACGGGACCATGAGCCGTTTTGCCGTAATCGAATCATCCACGGTGGATGCAGCCCTCCTTATGAAATACCCTCACCTGAGAACATACAGTGGTAAAGGAATCGATGACCCCACGGCAACAGCCAAACTGGACTTTATGCTGACCGGGTTTCATGCGTATTTATTTACCCAAAAAGGTTCCGTCATCATCGAACCCTATTCAACCCCGGATACCCTTCATTATTTCAGCTATTACAAACAATTCTCATCGGAAATAAAACAACCATTTGAAAATCAAACTGATACATTAAAGTAATCCCAAGTATTTATGATTAAAAACCTTACCTTCGGACTGTCTGTTCTTTTCATCCTCAGCGGATGGTCTTTTCATGCCACCTCTCAGTCATTTACCTGGAAAAGGAATGATCATCCCAGCCGGGAAGTGAAAGAAAAAGCCGCTGTCTGGGCCAGAAAAGCAGTGATCTATGACGTCGCTGCGGAAACCTTGAAACAGGAGCTCCGGAAAGCACCCCTGGTACAGGATGTTTCTTTCAAATCGGGAAGTATCAAGTTCTCAGTACCTATGCCCGATGGCAGATTCGCTGACTTTCGTCTGGTGGAATCTCCGGTGATGGAACCAGGTCTGGTCGATGCTTATCCCTCCATTAAGACTTACGCCGGCCAGGGTATTGATGATCCCACCGCCACCATGCGTTGCGATCTGACCCCGTTCGGTTTTCATGCCATGATACTATCTGCGAACGGTACTGTGTTTATTGACCCGGTCGACAGGTGGAACCCGGAGTCTTATGTTTCTTATTACAAGAGAGACGCCCTGCCTCAGGACCTTCCCCAGAACTGTCTGATAGAACATTCACATGACGAGGAGCCCGGGCTTCCTGCCAAGCAATCGGTGGAAGGTGAGTTGAGGACCTATCGGCTGGCCCTTGCCTGTACCGGAGAATATGCTTCCTATCACGGAGGGACCGTAGTAGGAGCTCTTTCAGGGATGGTAACCACCATTAACAGGGTGAACGGTGTATACGAAAGAGAACTGGGCATCCACATGAACATTATAGCCAACGATACCCTCCTGATATACCTGAACTCCTCGACCGATCCATACAGCAACAATAACGGAAGCACCATGCTTACCCAGAACCAGAATAATGTTACCAGCCTGATCGGTTCGGCCAATTATGATATTGGTCATGTTTTCAGTACCGGTGGAGGTGGTATTGCAGGACTCGGTGTCATCTGTAACAATAATACCAAGGCCAAAGGGGTGACAGGTCTGAATACTCCCATCGGGGATGCCTTTGACATTGACTACGTTGCGCATGAAATGGGACACCAGTATGGGGCCAATCACACTTTCAACTCCACCACAGGCTCCTGCAGCGGCAACAGGGTCGCCAGTGCAGCCTATGAACCGGGCAGTGCCAGTACTGTCATGGGATATGCTGGCATCTGCAGCAACCAGGACCTCCAGATGCACAGCGACGATTATTTCCACACCAAGAGCTTCGATGAAATTGTATTCTATACTCATTCCGGAACTGGAAACACCTGTCCGGTACTTACCACCGATGCCAATAACGCTCCTCTTCTTACCATCCCCGGGAATTTCAATATCCCCCTGAGCACGCCCTTTTACCTGACTGCCTCTGCCACAGACCCTGACGGAGATGTCGTGACTTACTGCTGGGAGGAATATGACCTGGGACCCTCCGGTAACTGGAATGCCCCCAGCGGCAACGCTCCGATATTTCGTTCGTTTGATCCGACAGTTTCTGGTACCCGACTGTTCCCCAAACTCGTCAACATCCTTAACAACAGCACCACCATTGGTGAGCTTAAACCCTCCTATGCCCGTACCCTGAACTTCAGGTGTATTGTCCGCGACAACCACCTGGCCGGTGCTGGTGTGACCTATAATACCACCTCTTTGAAAGTGAACGTTATCGCCACTCCTGGCCCTTTTGCCGTTTTGACACCGAACACTACCATCACCTGGGTGACCAATACCGTGGATTCAGTCACCTGGTCGGTGAACGGCTCAGATCAGGCCCCCGTCAGTTGTTCAAGCGTCAATGTCCTTCTTTCCCTCGACGGTGGATATACCTGGCCTATCACTCTTGGCTCAGGGGTCCCTAATACAGGATCCTTTTCCTTTGTGGTCCCTGATACCACCACCTATACCGCAAGGGTAAAAGTTGAGGGAGCAGGAAATATCTTTTTCGACATCAACGATAAAAATTTCATCCTGTCAGAGTCTGCCGGTATCGCTACCGCCGATATCTCAAACCAGGTGGTCGTATATCCCAATCCTGCTTCTGACAAGGTCACCCTGCTGATCAACACCCAGGACCAGGGAACGATCAGGATCAGGCTGTTCGATGGGTCGGGAAAGGAATTACAACACCAGACTGCCGTGAAAAATGGTCCTCAGCTCAAAACTGAGATCACGACCGAATCACTGGCCCCCGGTGTTTATACCTTGCAACTGATCAGTAACAACAGTATCATCACGAAAAAGATCATAAAGAAATAAGTAAATATTCTTTGCCATGAAAACCATTTTCAGGGCCTGGAGCCTTCTCTTCATCCTTTGTCAGATTCCCTTGTGGAGCTTCTCACAGGCACAAACAGGACTGCTGATCGGTGATTACAACAAAGTGGGTGATTTTATTTCTGCCAGGCCCAACAAAACACTGAGCCTTGATCCCACCAAAGAGAGCAACAAGTTCCTGAAGATCAAGCTGGGACAGAAGGAACTGGTGTTCTCCTATAAGATGACCGGTGATAATAAAGGAGCGGTCCGGTATTTCGATCCCGTGAAGAATGAATGGGTGGACGTTTTTACCGTAGACTGCTGCGCTCACGCTACCTCGGCAAAACTCATGGTTTTCGACGGCAAAATATTCAAATACAGCAATGATATCTTGTTCTTTTACACAGAGGTCTATTCTGATTCCTCCTTCACCCAACCTGAAAAAAAACAGCTTCAGATTGCAAAGTTCCAGGCAGGAAGCAGCTTCAGAAAATACAATATGACCCTGAACCCAAAGAACAAGTTTCCTCACAAGGTCATTGCCTCCCGATGGCAGATGAGAGAGCAGTTCGGTGATCTGGAAGATAAATACAAGGAGTTCTCTTTAGAAGATAAGGTAGACTCCGGATTATAATATGCATTCTTACTTTCCTGGTGAGGTACCGGTGATCGAAGCCGGTACCATCCTTTATGTGGAACAGGGGCAGCATCCCCTGATGAACAGCCTGCTGAAGAATAACTACAGGTACTATTATAAGTTGTGCCGGGAAAATAACCTGACCCTGGTGTACCTTCCCGGTCTTGAAGACCTGGACGACAGTGCCCTGAACGATCTGGCCAACCAGTTACTGTACCTGTATCCCAAGTATTATAATCTGAAAGTCAAAGGGTTAAGGTACTTGTTACACCTCCTTTTTAACAGGGATCCCGGAGATGCCCTGTTTCGCCAGCTCAGTGAAATACTGAACATCAAGAGATACCCGGACTGCGGTTTCCTCATTTTCCCTCAAGCCGTCTACCTTGGCAAAAAGACCGTTCACCGGGAATACGACCTCTCGAATCTCGACCCGGGGGCCTTAAACGGCGCTGACGCGGATAAGAACCTGCACCGGGCACTGGAGATGATCTTCAGGTCTGGCCTTGAGGAACCGGGAATAGCATTTGCATCTGAATCAAGACATATCCTTTGGGAATATAATAAAAGAGAAAACAGGATTGAAGAATCTCACCCTGCTTTTCAGATAAAAGACCCGGAAGATAAATTCGCCGAGGAACTCAGCCAGGTCGAGGATGAGATCCTCAAAAACCTGGAGCAGTATATAAAAACCGGGAAGAAATCTTTGCTCCTGAACCTGCTGGTTCATTTCTTCGATGAGATCAGGATACATCATCCTGAGCTTCTGAAAGAGCTGGAAACCAAGTTAGGAATGACCACCATTGAAGGAGAGCCCCATCACCTCAGTACGCTTCACCTCCAGTCGGTCGCTGCAGGAACAGATTTCAAAATCCTTCTCCCCGACTACGACCTGGTGATCGATATGACTCCTTTGTGTAAATCATTGTATCTCTTTTTTCTATTGCATCCTGAAGGGGTAAGGCTCAAAGAACTGGGGGATTATCACCAGGAACTGTCGCTCATCTATGGGAAATTCAGCAACCTCAGCGACCTGGAAACGATACAAAAAAATGTGGAACGGCTCACCGATGTCGTCAACGACAACTCCATTCATGTGAATTGCGCCAGGATTAAAAGTGCTTTTCTCTCCAAGATGAATGACTATATGGCACGGCACTATTATATCAATGGCCAGAGAGGCCGTCCCAAGAAAATCTTCCTTCCCTCAGATCATATCACTATTGATCCTCTGATCCTGGATTATATCCGCAGGTAAACACGATGACTCCTTCTCTTTGTACAGGTCTGTAACCTTCTGCAAGCTTGCAGAGAAAGAGGAACGGACTTTCACGGCTTTACATTTGTGAAAAAATTGAAGCCATGAAAAACATCAATGTTTACAACCTGATCATCCTCGACGAAAGCGGTTCTATGGAAGCAATCAAAAGACCTACCATCACTGGGTTTAATGAAGTGGTGAAAACCGTTAAGGCGGTGGAAAGCGAGTACCCGGAACAGCAGCATTTCATCTCCCTGGTGACTTTTAACGGGGATGGAATGCGCACCAAGCTCGACAGAGTATCTGTAACACATCTTCACGAAATCAACCACCATACGTTTAATCCGAGGTCTTGCACACCCCTGTTCGATGCCATAGGTCACAGCACCCTGAAGCTGAAATACGATCTTCCCCAAAAAGAGGAGAACCATGTCCTAGTTACGATTTTTACCGACGGAGAAGAAAATGCATCCCGAGAGTTCAACGGTTCACAGATCAGGAACCTGATCGAAGATCTTGAGCAGCAGGGCTGGACGTTCACCTATATCGGCACCAATCATGATGTCCATAAAGTGGCCGATTCCATCGGACTGAAAAATGTGATGCACTTTAACGATGACGAGGCGTCTATCGAGGCCATGTTTGTGAGTGAGAGTAAAGCCCGGCGTTTATACAGCCAGAAGCTGAGTAACAAGATTTCTACAACATCCGGCTTTTATGAGGATGATAAAAAGTCTTAAGAGATATTAGGCTTGCCAATGGTCCCCTGAGCCGGGAAAACCACATCTTCCTTACTTTTGTGCTTCAGTCAAATCTGCAAGTCAATGAAAAAAAGTATTTGGATGCTGTTGTTCCCGGTTCTGCTTTCCTCCTGTGCTTCCATCAAACCGGAAAAACCTGTGGAGACCTATTCTGCTGCACCGGTAAAATTCGAATCCTCCGTCATCAATATCCCAATGGATGTTCCTGTTTCTGATATTGAAAAGATGGTCAATAACCAGGTCAAAGGATTGCTGTATGAGGATAATGACCTGAACGACAATGGAGGGGATAACCTGATGGTGAAGGCCTGGAAGAAGGAAGATATAAAGATTTCGCTTCAGGATAACATCCTCAGCTACCGCGTTCCGTTGAAGCTTTGGATCAAGGCCGGATGGAAGGTCAGCAAGTTCGGTCTGACGGTTTCTGATTATAAAGAGGTGGAAGGTGAAATCGCCTTGAAATTCAATACTTCCCTGACACTGAATCCTGACTGGACCCTGACCACGAACACGACTTCCGGAGGTTATGACTGGCTCAGCACCCCGGTCATGAAGATTGGCCCGGTAGATCTGCCTATCACTTTCATTGCCAATCTCATTTTAAAGACCAATCAGAAGACCCTTAACAAGGAGATCGACAAAGCTATCAGTGGAAACCTGGACCTGAAGAAAGAAATGGGCAGTCTCTGGAAAATCCTCCAGAAACCCGTTAAAGTGAATGAAGCTTACCAGGTCTGGATCAAGGTCCTGCCTCAGGAGATCAGCACCACCCCATTCTCGGGTAAGGCCGGGCGGCTGAAACACACCCTGGGGATCAAATCGGTGGTTAAAGCCGCCATTGGTGCAGAACCTCAGCCAGAGCCGGATGTTCCACTGCCACCCCTGCGTGTCTCCGATAAACTTGGCGATGATTTCCAACTAAACCTGACCACAGGCATCAGTTTTACTAAAGCAAATGAGCTCCTCAAACAGTACCTGGCAGGCCAGACCCTTACCCAGGGGAAATACCATATCCTGATCCGTGAGGCGGACTTGTATGGGAAGGACAATAAGATGATCATCCACCTGAATGTGTCGGGGAGCCTGAAGGGGGACCTCTATCTGGAAGGAATACCTTATTTCAACAAGGATAATGAATCAATACAGGTAAAGGAACTGGATTATGAGTTGAAAACCAAAAATGCCCTTGCCCGGACTGGTAACTGGCTTTTTCACTCCACCCTGGTGAACCTGATACAGAAAAACCTCGTCTTTTCCCTCTCCGATCAGCTAAAGCAGTCAAGAACACTGCTGTCCGACAACCTCAAAGAATATCATCTTACCCCTGAATTTACTTTAAAGGGAAGCATCAGAGACCTGTCACTGGGCGACATCAGCCTGACCCGGGAATCCATCCTGGCTCTGGTTACACTGAAGGGAAATCTCAGAATTGAAGTGAAACCCTGATAAACTGAGGGTTACCGGAGTTTAGACGATTTTTGAATACAACCTCATGAACTGAACCCTTTCGAAAACGGCAGGATTCTCAAGCTTGGCCTGACTCAGCTTTCCGCGAAAATCATCAAGGTTCTGATAGCCATGTTGGTCCATCCAGTTTTCAAGATCGACTTTTATCTTCCTGATCTGGTCGAATCCGTTTTTGTAAAGAACAGAGGCAAGCTGCACGGCTGTTGCTCCAGCCATGATCTGTTTGATGACCGTCTCATGATCATGAATCCCGGTGGAAGCCACCAAGTCACATCCGGTCCTGCCTGCCAGTATAGCAATCCAACGGAGCGCATGCGCGTATTCGTTGGGGGTGCTCAGGATGTTGGTGGAGGTAATTTCCAGGGTTTCGATATTAATATCCGGATGGAAGGGCCTGTTAAAGAGGACCATCCCACCGATGCCAGTTTTCGATAGTTCAATAAGGGTATGGGCAAGTCCTGAAAAATAATAGCTGATTTTCACCGAGACCGGGATAGTCACATTTTGTTTCACGGCCTTCACGACCTCAAAAATGGTCTTCTCATTGTCGATACCCACCTTTTCAGGATTGGAAGGCAGGATATACATGTTGAGTTCCAGGGCATCGGCACCGGCCGATTGTATCCTGCGTGCAAAATAATGCCAGTCGTATGCGGAAACACAGTTTATGGAGGCGATGACGGGGATATCGACGGCTTTTTTGGCATTCTCAACGAACCTGAGATAGTCGGCCAGGGTATGTTCCTTGGCAAAATTGCTGATGTACTGTAAAGCTTCGTCGAAGTCGTAAGGTCTGGCAGCCAGTGCATCCCGGTGCCCCTTGTGGAAGGTATCCATAGCTCCGCCCTGTTCTTTCACAAGTTTTTCCGTTTCATGGAGGATCTGCTCCTCGAAGATGGATTTAAGCACTATGGCACCTGCCCCTTTTTCTGCAATTTGTTTCAGCTCATCCAGTGAATTTGTCAGTCCGGAACTCCCGGCGATCAACGGGGTCCTGAGAGAAAGCCCCATGTAGTTGGTTGATAAACTGGCCATGATTTCAGTATTAAAAAGATTTAAATCCGATGATACGACGCACTTCATCCAGGGTGGCAGAGGCACTTTGCCTGGCTTTTTCTGCGCCCATTTTTGTGACTTTGCGAAGATAGGCTTCGTCGGAGTGAATTCCAAGTATCTTCTCTCTCATGGGCATGGTGAAAAGAATGATGTCCTCGGCCAACTGTTTCTTCATATCTCCGTAACGGATTCGGCAAGCCTGGTATTCTTCTTCAAAGAATTCCAGCACTTCAGGTTTAGACATGACTTTCATGAGGGAGAACAGGTTCTCAACGGCCTGGGATTTAGGCTGCCCGGGCTCTGTGGGTCCGATGTCGGTCACGGCACGCATTACTTTCTTACGGATCACTTCAGGTGGATCGACCAGAAAGATGGCATTACCTTCCCCTTCTGATTTACCCATCTTGCCACTGCCATCAAGTCCCGGGATCTTGATCAGGGCGTCTCCGAAATTATAGGCTTCGGGTTCAGGAAAGAACTCCACGCCATACATACGGTTAAAACGTTTGGCAAAGGTCCTGGTCATCTCCAGATGCTGTTCCTGGTCTTTCCCGACAGGTACTTTATGGGCCCTGTGGATAATGATGTCGGCAGCCATCAGGGTGGGGTAGGTGAGCAAACCGGCATTCACATTTTCGGGCTGTGTCCTGGCTTTCTCCTTGAATGAAGTACACCGGAGCAATTCACCCAGGTAGGCATTCATATTCAGGAGAAGGTAGAGTTCGGCAACTTCCGGCAGTTCGCTCTGGATATACAAAGTGGCCTTTTCAGGGTCCAGACCGGCACCCAGGAACTCTGAAAGCACCTTCCTGATATTGCCCTGAAGGTCTGATGGAGTAGGATGGGTAGTAAGTGAATGATAGTCAGCAATAAAGAAAAAACAGTGGTCCACTTCTTGCAT
>CAZSDK010000030.1:0-29250 GCA_964605655.1 uncultured Bacteroidales bacterium | reverse complement strand
CTGATGCTGGTGTCAACCACTATATAGATGGTACTACGACCACTCTTGAGGGCAACACCCCACTACCAGGCACAGGAATGTGGATCCTCGTCTCAGGTACCGGTGGGGTTATTGAGCAACCAGTAAATCCCAATTCCGGATTTTCTGGCATGAATGGGAACTCCTATACCCTGGCCTGGGTGATCAGCACTGTTTGTGGCTTTACTTCAGATACAGTGATCATTCATTTCTTTCCACCCCCCTTTCTCTGCGGGGATAATTTTACCGATCCCCGTGATAATCAGATTTATGGGACAGTTCAGATCGGAAGTCAATGCTGGATGAGGCAAAATTTAAATGTGGGGACGATGATCAACGGAAGTTCAACGCAAACCGACAATGGGATACTGGAGAAATACTGCCAGAACGATAATGCCTCGAATTGCGATGTGTTCGGAGGTCTTTACCAGTGGGCTGAAATGATGCAGTATTCTACCCAGCCCGGCATTCATGGTATTTGTCCCGATGGCTGGCACCTGCCTACCTCTGCAGAATGGAGCACCCTCAATTCCTACCTGGGAGGGACCTCCGTTGCCGGCGGTAAAATGAAGGAACCCGGTAATCTCCATTGGACGGGGAATAATGTTGGGGCCACCAATGAAAGCGGCTTTACGGCCTATGGCGGAGGGCTTAGAGATACTTATGGCGTCTTTCAGTGGTTCTCGGGCGGTGCATTTTTCTGGAGTTCATCACCGGCTGCTTCAGGTAGTGCCTGGCGTTACTTCCTCAGAAATATCTCGACCAGCTTAAATAGTCTCGATGATTCCAGAGGTTATGGATTTTCAGTACGTTGCATCAAAGGTTGCCCTGATCTGAGCACTGCGAACGCCGGTACTGATCATCTTAATGCTTATGGTAACATTATTACCCTGAATGCAAACATCCCCATCTACGATGAAACCGGGACCTGGAGTATCGTCTCTGGACTAGGTGGAAGTTTTTCCGATATTCATGACCCGTCCGCGAGCTTCTCAGGCATCCCCGGTGAATATTATACCTTACGTTGGACCATTTCAAATTTATGTGATCTAAATAGTTATGATGAAACATTTATTAGTTTTACCGACACTTTTCTCTGTGGCACTCCCTTCATCGACACAAGGGATGGCAGGCCATACGGAACCGTGCTGATCGGATCACAATGCTGGATGAGTGAAAACCTTAATGTGGGTGTGATGAGTTCATCCCAATCTAACAACGGCTTGATTGAAAAAAGATGTCAGAACAACGATATTTCCTTATGTGAGATTTATGGTGGGCTCTATAAGTGGGATGAGATGATGCTTTACACGAATACCCCTGGAATACAAGGAATCTGCCCGGCTGGATGGCACCTGCCGGAATTGCCGGAGTGGTGTGAAATGGTGACTTTTGTGGATCCTTCAGTCGACTGCAACACAGGAAGCCCGACTGGAACCAACATCGGGGGGGTGTTGAAAGAGACGGGTACACAACACTGGAATGCACCCAATACCGGAGCCAACAACCTGACCGGATTCACTGCTCTTGGAGCCGGGGGAGGATCGGATGGTCTGGGAAACTCTGCCTACTTTTGGACTTCCACAAACCTTAGTTCGGTCAATGCCTGGTACTTCAAATTAAAATACAACACCTCCACTATTGAAAGAAAGTACTTTTACCGCACTGATAACTATTCTGTTAGATGTATTAAATATTAGGCTCAGGAACAAAGAAGAATTTGGTGATGCTCACTTTTCATAGGTTGGCAGGCTTCCCTTTTTTACCCTGCCGACCTGCAGGATGGCAGAAAGGGAAAAACTCAGGGGTGCGCTTCTTGTACTCCAGGTATTCGTCGCCAAAGATTTCCGTCAATTCATTGTATTCCTTACTGATATACCTTTTGAAAACGATATAGCCCAGTACGGAAGCGGTAAGGATGATCCATGAGTTCATCAGGAGTCCGATACCGGGGAGGATGAGGAGAATGATCATCGCATATATTGGATTCTGACTGTACTTATATAAACCCGTAGTGATGAGCCGGGTCTCCCAGATTCCGATTAACAGGCTTCGTGCGGTGAGACCATACAGCAACAAACCAGTCAATAGGATCACCACCCCTGCTATCCGCATTACCGGCTGGATAGTGAGCGGCAACGTGAACACAGATGGAATAAAGATGGTTAGAATAATGGTGATGGCCAGGTAAGGAAGGACGATTCGTCCGATCCTGGGACCGGCACCGAAAATAGTTAGTTTTCTCATTGTGTTCATGGTTAGGATATTAAAGGCTTAATAACAGTTCGTCGTACTGTATTTGAAGAATCAAAGGTAGTCAGTTCCTGAATGAAGAACTACCTTTGCACCCGGGTGATGGAGTTCACCTTAAACTGCCCCCGGGGATGATGACTCCTGTTTTAATGATAACCATTCAAATAGGAAACGTTGTAGATCTCTCTTTCATACCGGTGTTTCAGGGTTTTGCCAGGTAGTGATTTCCTAAAATGTGTTAAAATTTTCAGACCAAGAGTGGATCGTACTATTTTTGCATACCAAACGTTCAGTATGTTATGCAAAAGGATACCAAGGACTATATCATTGACGAGGCTTACAGACTATTCCTGAGGCACAGCTACGAAGCAGTGTCCATCAGTGTGATCAGTGAAGCCATTGGCCTGACCAAAGGTGCGCTTTACCATCATTTCAAGAACAAGGAGGAGCTTTTTAAAGCGGTGATTGATAAGCATTTCAGCATTACCTCTGTTCCAGTTGATCACACAAGTATATCACTGAAGGAGTTTACCGATGCGAGTATTGAACACGCACGCAGAATCTTGAATAATATCTACAGTACCAATGAAAAGTTTGTCCCCATTGACTACCTTTCTCTGATTGCTGATAGTTTTAGGCATTACGAAGGTTTTGCTGAACTCAAACTCCAGTTCTTCGAAGACGAAGCAAGCCGTATTGAATTAATTGTTCAAAGAGCCATTCTTACCGGAGAGATCCGTAAAGATATCAATATCCATATCGTCGCACAACAATTCTTTACCCTGAGTATTGGTCTGGCTGGAGACATCATCAGGAACCGTTCGGTCCAATCTGCCATAGAATCACTGAGCGACCAGCTTTACCAACTGTACAATTTATTAAAACTCTAATTTTTTTGACTGGAAACATACCAATCGTTTAGCATGATATCAATTTCACATCATTAAATAAGATACTATGAGAACCCATCCAATCGCATTGACCTTATTCCTGTTTCTGGCAGCCTGTGGTCAAAAAGAAGAACCTAAGAACCTCTCAAAGACAGATCCCATTCATGTTAAAATAGCCCAGGCACGACGGGCTAAGGTATCTACGGTCCTTAATTATAGTGGTACTATAGAACCATCTCAGTCTGTTCCTCTCTCTTTTCAAACAACGGGAACGATAGAAAAGGTACTCGTAGAGACGGGCGATGCCGTTCAGAAGGGCCAGCTGTTGGCAACACTCAATGAAACGGATGCACGTAACCTTTATCAGGTGGCGCTGGCCAAGTATGACCAGGCTAAAGATGCCAGCGACCGCTTAAAAAAGGTTCACGACGAGGGCAGCCTGCCTGAAATCAAGTGGATTGAGATGGAGACCAATCTTTCTCAGGCAAAATCCTCCATGGTAATATCGAAAAGCAACCTCGAAAAATGCAGGTTGTACTCCCCTGTCGCCGGTATGGTCGGTCGCAGAAATATAGAACCCGGAATGTCGGCGCTCTCACTCACTACTGTGCCCATAGAGATTGTGGACATCCGACAGCTTTACATCAAAATTTCCATTCCTGAGAACGAGATCTCACGGATAACCAAAGGTATGCAGGCCCGATGTTCGGTTTCAGCCCTGAACGACCTTCCTGTTAACGGAGAGATCACGAATATCAGTCCGGTCGCCGACCTGATCTCCCGTACTTATGAGGTAAAGATTCTGGTAAAGAATCCGGATAAAGTCCTTCGTCCGGGTATGGTTTGCGATGTCCAACTCGACCAGCAGGGGGAAAGGGAGATGGTCCTGATCCCTTACCAAGGGATCACCGTGGATAAGAATAGGAGTCCAATAGTCTTTGTCGTGGACACCCTGTCAAAAACGGTTAAAAAGAGAGTTATTCAAACAGGTCAGTATCAGAATGCTGAGATCGAAGTGAGGTCGGGTCTGAGTGGCGGGGAGCGTATCGTAACAGAAGGGAAAGAAAAGTTATCGGATAACAGCCTTATCAAATATTAAGATGAAAAGGAGCAAGAATTACGGAATCATCGGCGCAATGCGCAGCAGCAATGTGGTGATTCTTATTACTGTCGCCCTGATGCTGGTCGGCATCATCGCTCTGATTAAAATGCCCCGCAATGAGTTCCCCAACTTTACCATCCGCCAAGGTGTGATCGTCGGTGTTTACCCGGGAGCCACATCCCCTGAGATTGAAAAACAACTTACCCGGGTGGTAGAGAACTATATCTTTGGGTATAAGGAAATCAAGAAGGCAAAAACCTATTCACACTCGAGTGACGGAATGATGTACATCTTTGTCGAACTCAACGACAATGTAAAAAACGCGGATGAGTTCTGGTCAAAGCTACGTCATGGTCTTAATGAACTGAAGATGACCCTGCCTTCCGGTGTTATCGCACTGGTTGCCAATACCGATTTCGGAGATACTTCGGCTTTGTTAATCACCTTATCCTCCAATACTCTGAGTTATAAGGAACTGGAGGTGCAACTAAAAAAGCTTGAGAACGAATGCCGTAAGCTGCCTGCCGCATCTAAAATCAAACATTTTGGATTGCAAAAGGAGAAGATATTCGTCAATGTAAAGCCGGAATTGCTCAATGAATACAATATCAAATCATTGTCGTTGCTGGGTTCGTATCAGGCCAACGGAATGGTGAGTTATGGTGGCAAGTTGGATGACGGTCAGACGGTGATGCCTGTCCATTTTCCTCCAAATTATGAATCGGAGAAGGACCTCAAAGAGCAAATCGTATATTCCGATCCTAACGGGAATGTGGTCAGGCTCAAAAATATAGCTACCATAGACCGCAGGTACGATGAACCGGATAGTTATATCAGGCAAAATGGCAAAAAGACCATCTTATTATCGCTGGAAATGGAGCCTGGTAATAATATCGTACAATTCGGGAAAGAGGTCGATAAGGTGATAGCTGACTTCAAAAAGCAAAGCCCGAAGGAACTTGAGGTGGCAAAAATATCAGAACTCCCAAAATATGTAAAGGATTCCGTCAACGATTTCCTGAGGGAGTTTCTGATAGCAGTGGTTGCCGTTATCCTGGTTACCATGGTATTGCTGCCTTTCCGTGTTGCTTCTGTGGCGGGTATCACAGTACCTATTTCTGTTTTAGTGACGTTGGCTGTTCTGTATAGGCTTGGAATTGATCTGAACACCGTATCCCTGGCTTCGCTTATCCTGGTGTTGGGAATGATCGTTGATAATTCCATCGTGGTGATTGATAATCATGTAGAAAAGATTGACAACAGCATTTCTCCCTGGCATGCATCCATTCTCAGTGCCAAAGAACTGGTGGCTCCCATAATCGTAGCTACCCTGGCCATCATGGTAGCTTATATTCCACTGGGGTTCATGGTACCAGGCACGGCCGGAGAGTTCATACAGGGTATTCCAATTGTGGTAAGCACGGCCCTGATCGTGTCGGTCCTGGTGGCCTTGTTTCTGGTCCCTTATTTCGATTACATCTTTATTAAAAAAGGCCTGAGAATCAAGAGTGCCGGTGATCGTTTATCCTTTCTCTACCGTTTACAGACCAAGTTTAAAAAATCACTTGAGGCGGCTTTTCACCACCCCAAACTCATCATAGGCACAGGTATTATCACTATCATCATTGCATTGGTGATCTTCAGCTCTATTCCAAGACAACTGTTCCCGGAAATGGAACGCAACCAATTTGCAGTTGAGATCTACCTGCCTACGGGGTCATCGTTAAAATCCACAGGGAAAATTGTGGATAGCCTGGAAAGCATGTTGTTGAAAGATCATCGGGTAACCAATGTAACCAGTTTCATAGGCACCAGTTCACCCCGGTTTCATACTGTCTACGCTCCGCAAATGCCTGCAAGCAATTATGGGCAGTTGCTTGTGAATACAACCTCTGATAAGGCGACAAGGGGAGTTGTCAATGAGTATTCGCCCAAATACAGCGATTCTTTCGAGAATGCCCATGTCAAATGGAAAATCCTTGCCCTTCAGCCGAGTACAGCTCCTATTGAGATCCGCATCTCATCTGATTCAGTAAAAGACATCAGGGCGACAGAAGAAAAGATCATGGAGATTCTGAAAGATACCAGATCGGTAGGCTGGATCCGCAACGACTGGAAGGAGCCTCAGCAAAATGTAATGGTGAACATGGACAAGGACCGCGCCAACCGTCTCAGTTACTACAAGGGCCTGGTTGCCACCTCCCTTATGATCGGTCTGGATGGTGTACCACTGACCACCATCTGGGAGGATGATTTCCCGGTGGATGTCCTGCTCACCCAGGAAACTTCCCCTGTTAAAGACCTGACCACGGTTAAAAACCAGTTCATCACCTCACCTGTGACCTTTTCCGGAGCTCCCCTGCGTTCGTTTGCCACCTTTGTTCCCGAATGGACGGAAGGAGTCATTGTTCATCGGAATGGTGTACCAACACTAACGATCTCTGTTGATAACAAAACAGAGGTGGTCGCCTCAGCCATCCTAGATGATCTTCAACCCAAGATTGAAAAGCTCACCCTTCCTGAAGGAACAAACATCACCTATGGAGGTGATTACCAAGCCCAGCAGGAAGTATTTGTTCCAATGGGTATCGCCTTGGTAGTCAGTATAATAATAATTTTCTTTGTTTTGCTGATTCAATTTCGTAAAGCCAAAATTTCCTTATTGATCATGTCAACCATGCTGCTTACACTTCCCGGGGCTGCAATAGGTTTAAAGATCATGAACTACCCGTTCAGCATCACTGCATTTATCGGTATCACCAGTTTGTGCGGAATGGTGATCCGTAATGGCATTATCCTTATTGACTATGCCAATGAGCTGAAACAAAACCATAAAATGCACGTTCGTGAGGCTGCCATCGCAGCTGGGAAAAGGCGTATGCGGCCCATTTTCCTGACATCAGCTGCAGCCGGTGTTGGCGTTATACCCATGATCCTCAGCAGGTCTCCTTTGTGGGGCCCACTGGGAACAGTCATCTGTTTCGGCTTGTTCATTTCTATGGTCCTGACCCTTTATATTTTGCCCATTTTGTTTTCTTATTCCTTTAGGGATAAGGTAAAAAAGCCAGGATTCTGGTCATTGCCTGGAGGGATCAAAGTGATGATCCCCGGACTGTTCCTCCTCCTGCCACTGCATCAGCAACATTTGATCGCGCAGTCTGTAACATTGGACTCCTGTAAACAACTGGCATTAAAGAACAATGTAAAATTACGGATTGCGGGACTTCAGCTACAAGAAGCGAAGCTGCAACGCAAAGAAGCTCGAACTCTTTACTTTCCGAAGGTTGATGCATCTATTGTGGGCATGTGGTCGTCAGATTACCTGATCAAAGGAGAGATCCCCTCGATGAACCTACCGGTTTGGGATGGGCATAATCCAGCTCAGCTGCAACATCCGAGCCTTTTTGCTTACGTACCTTCCATCCCCATAGAAATGCTGGACTACTTCAAAACAGCGGCAGTATCGGTTGCCGTGCCGGTGTTCACAGGTGGCAGGATATACAACGGGAACCGTCTGGCAAAAGTAGGTGAAGAAGTGAGTGCCTATCAGAAAGGGCTGACCACAAATCAGATACTTTTGCAGACCGAAGAGTTGTATTGGACTTTGCAGTCCTTGCTGGAAAAGAAAAAAACTTTGCTCAGTTATCAGATGTTACTCGACAGCCTGTCACGGGATGTCTCCAGCTTTTCATCAGCAGGACTGATCCAACAGAATGACTTATTGAAAATCAAATTGAAACAGCAGGAATTGAAATCCAGCGACCTCAAACTGACCAATGGTATAGAAATGAGTACGAGAGCCCTTTGTCAGCAGGTCGGAATTTCGTATGAATCCACGCTCGTATTTGAGAAACCAGGATTTGAAGACAGCACCTTTATAGCAGAAGTCGATCCGGCCAAAACCGTGGAAAACAGATACGAATATCAATTGTTGAATAAGTCGGTCATCGCCAGGGAGATCCAAAAGAAAATGGTGATAGGCGAATATATGCCGCAGCTTTCGGTTGTCGGAACAGGGTTCTCTTATGATATGATGAATACTTCCACCAATAATTCCCTGGCTTTGGTCAGTCTTAATGTTCCAATCAGTGACTGGTGGGGTGGAAGTCACAAGATCAGGCAGCAACAGCTTGAGATTGAGAAGGCAAGGAATGAACTAATTGATAACAAAGAACTGATGACCTTAGAAATCAGGTCTGCACACAATGATGTTCTTGAATCCATCATGCAGATAAAGGTGGCAGATCAGTCAGTAAATCTGGCAAAAGAAAACCTGAAAATTTGCACCTCTAATTATAATGCAGGGATCACCGCCATATCAGATTTACTGGAAGCCCAGGCCCTGTACCAGAAAGCCTTAGACGAGGCGAATGAGGCCCGATGTCAGTTCCAGATTAAGAAAGCCCGCTACCTAAACGCAACTGGCAATAACTCATGGCCCGAAAGATAATGATGTTCAAAACTTTGGATGGTTCGTGAGTCATGTGAACAGCGGTATCAAATAAACCAGGATGAAGCCTCAGGGGATTACTTTACAATCAGTTTTCCGCAATAGATATTCCGATCTCCAACCACAACCTGGTACAAATATACTCCTGGCTGTAAACCCGAAACGTCGAGCTGAAGGAATGGCTGTGTCACCTTCGGAATATTCATTACAGGAACTCCGGTAACCTGGTAAAGCCGAAAAGCGTAGCTGTCACCATATGCCATGCTGACATTCAAACGGACCGGACCGCTACTGGGGTTCGGGCTCAAAGTGACATCGGACACCAGGTCTTTATTCCTATCCACCTGACTGAGCAAGTCACAGAAACACTTGTTGCAGTCGGGGTTATTCAGGTACATGGTATTGGCATTCTCTTTGAAACAAACAAAGTCGTAATTATCGCCGTTCAGTATGAAGTCGTTGACAAAGGGGTTGAACAGCCCGGCCCAGGCGATGCTGCCTATCCCTTCCACCCAGGTGTCCTGCAGATTGTTACCCCCCATGTTTATAAGCCGTCGGTACTCCCCGTTATAAAGCTGGATACTGTCGACTGACAGTACCTTCCTGTAAAAATCAGCCGGCAAGAAAACCTGCAGACCACCGCCCACATATCCGCCGGTCGTATAATGAATGGAGTCTCCGACAGATAAATGGAAGTCGTAGATCACCTCCTCATTAACCCCGTCGAAATTCACGTAGATACGCTTGTTCTCCTCCCTGATGGCGGCAAAATACGTATCGTAAGCACTGTTGTTGGTGGAATCGTACAACAAGTAGATTTTCTGGTACTGGTGAGCACCAAAGGTGGTATCTCCTTTCTGTCCCCAACGTATGCGGTAATGAAGGATCGGGTCAAAAACATTATCTCCTTTAATATTCCAAATGGCCGTGGAATCAGGAAACGGATGATACGGCTGGGCCTGGGCCGAGACGGTTAAAATAATGGCCAGAATGCTGAGGATGTAAATTCTTTTCATGGTGAAATATTATATACAAATACAAAATTAATATATTCCACATGCTGGAGTCAATTTTTTCCTCTTCTTCACAATGTCCGTTCAAGGATCATCCCCACCCTAAAAAAGATTCTTGGAAAATTAGGATTTCTGTTGCGGATTCAATCTTTCTTATTGAATTTTGATCTTATAAATTGGTTATCAATATCTTCTGAAATATCCAAGGGATTAGTCAAAGGCATATCCCTATGATGGAGGTCATATCCAAGAAGTTCTGACTTTTTGATCCTTTCTAAGGTTGGTAATTTCGTTCTGTTGGTGGTTTCAAGATGTTTCCCTTCTTGGTCAACAATAATAAGTTTGGGAAGGAATACACCTTTCCTGCCAATAAATGTATCCATGATTTTCACTCCCTTTTCGTACTCCTTCATTGAAGTTCTTCCAAGTGCTTCGTACTTGACAACTGTCCGGTTATCCCAGGTATAAATAGTTGCGTAACTTTCTGATATTCTTGCGTCTATGGTCGTATCACTGTGCAGGGTGTCATGTCCGGATGGCATTAAAAGAACTTTTCCTCCTCCCCCTTCAATATTCGCAGCATACCTTGGGACTGTAACACCAGAAATCCAGCCTTGTAAATGTTTCATATAGATTTTTCCTATCTGAATTGGAACGATGAAATGAACGATTCCTTTTTCTTTGTGACACTGCAATAAATAATATGGATGGATGCCGATCCAAAACATTCGTCTAAAGGTCTCTGCCAGAGATTTATAATAATCGTTAACATGATTCAATAAAACCGTTTGATTTCGGATGGTAAAACCATGCCGGCGTATCTTCTTTACAGCCCCCTCAAGGTCTTTAGTAATTTCGTGATAATGATTAATATGTGTCATAAAATACACATACTTTTCTGGTCCTCTGTTGAATCTGTTTGAGGAACTATTAATCATTACCAGCAATTCATCAGTGATGGCCATTGGTAAAACGACAGGAACCCTGGTTGCCAGTCTGATGGCCCTTAGATGAGGGATTCTGCTTAATTCTTCCAATACGTATTGCAAGCGGGGTCTGCTGACCATAAGCGCATCACCACCTGTAACCAGTACTTCATTAATGTTCTTATTCAATCCGATGTAAAACAAGCCCTTATCAATTTCAGTACGATTCACATCTACAGAACCGTCCAGTGATTTTGCTCTCTGGCAATGAACACAATATGAGGCACAGCTCGTGTTTTCAGCCACAAACAGCGCCACTCTGTTTGGATAGCGTTGATATACTGCGCCATAGCTCCTTGATCCTTCATCCATAGCCCCTTCCAGCCCAGTATTTGGGAACAATAAATTTGCCGGAGTGGGTACACTTTGCCAAAAAACCGGGTCAAGTCGCTTATAGGCTTTTTCTCCAGGAAGCATCACAGGGTGAAATGGATCTTCCTGGATCAGTGAAGCATAGTAGGGTGTTATTCGTAAAGGTTCCTTTCCCTCTTTCTTTAAAGCAATCAACGTTCGTTTAATTTCGCTTTCCTGAAGAGTATTAAGCTTAATGACTTTTCTCAGTTGTTCAACGGTTCGTATTGAATTCCGCAGTTGCCAACTGGGATCATTCCATTGCTTCTTCGTTACGTCCTTCCACAACTCAATGGAATTAAAATTTCTGGGTTCGTTGAAGATTGCGCTCTCTGAGTTCATTACCTGCTCCCATCTTTACTTGTTCCTATATGTTAAGATAACTCGATTGATAATGGATTTCGTATGTCTGATTTAATATGCGTATCGTAAAACACAGATTATTAATCCACTAGTTCAATGCATTCCTAATGAATAAATCGGGATGAATACGTACACCCATAATAAAACCAGGAATCAGTAATCAAAAGTTGCCCACTGCTATCAACTTTCATCTGACAGAATATTATATCACTGATTCAGAGAGGATATCAATGTCATAAGTTCATCAACAAGAAAGCTTTAAGGGAGAACTGTTATACGATTACGTGCCATCTCTACTCATTTAGCAGAATCAATCATCCATAATCCAAATGAATACCCCATAGGGGTTATCCATCTGTAGATGAGCAGAAGGCACGGAAGCATCCCCCTCCCGGTCCTTAAGTAACTATGGAACAAATTTTTGCCAGGGAGGGTAATATTCAAACGGCTGACTCTTTGCTACAGGTAGATAAGCTCTACGAGGTGAATTTAGCAATTGATAATGGATAATTGAAAAATTGCCTGCTGCCCCATCCCGCATCCCGCATCCCGTTATCCCGAATGCCCAAAATCAGAAATCAGCGTTCAGAAGTGGCCGATTGCAAACTGCTTTACTGCTTACTGCTCGTCTGCTCCGTCCAGATAAGTTCGGAAGTTTTAAAACCAAGATCGTTGGCGATATTCAGATATTGCTGCTTTATTTCATCCGGAATACTGGTCTCCCTCGACAAAATCCATAAATACTCCCTGCTGTTGCCGGCAACCAGGGCGTATTGATATGCAGGATCTATGGCAATGATATTATAACCGGCGTAAAAGGGACCGAAGAAGGAGACTTTCAGCATGGCCACATCGGGAGTCCTGGCGAACTTGGCCCTTCCGCTCGCTTGCTTCCAGACCTTATCTTTAACATGGTAGCCACGGTTGAGCACCTTGATGCTGCCATCGTCGTTTAAAGTATAGGTGGCAGTTACATTAATAAGGTCTCGTTCAAACCGGAAATCCATCCGGGCCACCTCATACCACTGGCCCAGATATTTTTCTTTGTCAAAACCTCTGATGGCCGTCACACCCTTTGGTATTGACGAACAGCCAATAATAGATAATAGCCCCATAATCAGAAACATTGTGTTAAATATCGGTCTCATCTGGCTTAACTCTTTTCTATTTTCGACCAATAAGATGAAAGATCTAAAGCTGAGTAAATCTGCTTCAGATCATTGAAAATCTGTATGAAATTCACTGTAAAGATACCAATGTTAATCATCCCGGCAGCTCCTTTCCGGAGCATCAATGGTTGTTATTTCCCATCCTGATCATTTTATGATCACTCACATTGATGCTCCTCAACAGGGCGATGAAGGTTGTATTCATACTGATCATTGAACCCCTCCCCTGGATATCAGCCTGTTCCTGATCAACAAATAAACATGCATCAGGATGAGAAACAACAGGTTCAACAACAGGGATGTGATCATGATAAAATAGAAACCCGAAAAGAAAAGGCTGGCACGGGTCATCGACCAGGCCATAAAGTTCCCGATCCACAAGGTTAACAGATTGATGATCAGGAGCAATACCACCGTATAGGCGAACCCGCCGACAGCGCTTTCCAGATCCGCTTTGCTCAGGGTGATGGAACTTCCGACAGAAAAAAGAAGGTAGATGAAGATCAGGACCTTCCACCAGGTGGTGTTGGGGCCGGTAAAGACAGCCGTCAGAAATGCCTGAAATCCTGAAGCAATTCCTGAGACCATGCTCATCACTGAAGAAAAACCCGAGAAGGAACTAGCGCTGATGCTGGCCCGGGACAGGTCGCTCACATGAACGCCAAAGAAAAAATAGCTCACCAGGTAAAGGATGATGCTGCACATCAGTATGGGTCCTATGCCAATAAAGAAGGTCCCGATCTCCTGGTAAGGGTTTCCGGGTGTGTGACTGTGACTTACCGACCCATAACAACCATCCTTTCCTTGAGGGTCGAACCACTTGATCTCATTGATCTTATGACCAAATATCAGTGCGAAGAAGGCGTGCCCTAACTCATGAATCGGTGTGCCTATCCACTTGAAACCATATAAAAAACCTTTATAACCAAAGACTCTGATGCCGGTCTTCGAGGATTGGGCCGAGACCAGGTTCATAAGGAGGGCCAGCACAAGGAGAGGCCCAAGCAGGATCAGTAACTGGGTGGCGGTCGCCAGCAAGACCTGCAAAAGGTAGTTCAGGAAATTCGAAAGGACAGATTCCATATTGATACCGTATAAAATTCATTAGTAAATATACACTAAAGCTTCGGATTATTGCTTATGAGCAGGGTCTGGTTTATCTTTATAAAAAAATTAAATCATGAACAAATCCGTTTATTCCTGTTTCCTGACCCTGGTCCTGTCCGTTTCCCTGCTTTTCATCTCCTGCCGTTCATCAAACAAAGAGACAAAAGAAGAACCGGTAATGCAAGTGCAAAAGAGTGATACGTCACAAATGGTCACGACCATCGATACCGTGACCAAAGAATCACAACAGCCTGTGAACCCTTCTGACATGGCGAAGAAGGAAAAGGTGACGCCAAAAGTCACTGATAAGATGACTCCCAAAGCCGGCAATGAATCTCAGAAACCTCCTGCCGTGCTTCCCCAGACCGGCAACTGGTCGGTCCCTACCCATTATATGAAGATGAAGAATCCGAATACCGTAGACCAGGCTTTCCTGGAGGCCGGGAAAACCGTCTATTCCAAGTATTGCAAATCCTGCCACGGGATCAATGGCGAAGGCAACGGGGTAAAAGCCGCCTCCTTCAAGACCCCGATGCGGTCGTTTTTAAGCAAGGAAGTGAGGAACCAGCCTCCCGGTGCTTTGTATTATAAATCCATCATCGGCAGAGGCGATATGCCAAATTATGAGAAGCAGTTAGCTGATGAGAAGAAGCGTTGGGCCGTGGTCTATTATATTTTATCATTAGGTGACTAAAACCCTGTGAAGCGAAGCAGAGCTTCACCGTATCATGACTTTGTATGGACGTGGTCTGCCTGTAACCTCTTTTTTCTGGTCCCCAGGTAATACGGCACCAGGCCGGCCAGGGTAATCATGATGCCAGCAAAAGATTCTTCAGGTTTATAAATAAAGCCATAGGTGAGTACCCAAAGACTGACCAAAAGGAAAAAACCAGATGTATAAGGATGTCCAAAAGTCTTATAAGACCTGGTGAGATCGGGTTGTTTCAAGCGCATGATGAACACCCCCAGGACGGAGAGAAAAGTGAACAGGTTAAGCGTGAATCCGATCAGGATGATGATGTTCTCAAAAGACGCGGTAAGGATGAAGATGATGGCCACCAGGCTCTGAAAAAGGATAGAGATGACCGGGGCATCCTCATAACGTTTTGAGAACCAACTAAAAGCAGGGTAATCTTCGCCCAATGAGCTATTGACCCTGGGCCCGATAATGATCATGGAGCTTACCGAAGAGATCAACAGCAATGCGATAATAAGCCCCATCCATAAACCAGCCTTACTTCCAAGAACCTGGTTGACAAACAGATAACCTATCTCTATTTCTCCCTTCATATTACCAATGGGGAGAGCGTAGAGGAAGACGAAAGTCAGGGCAACATAAAGCAGGGTGACAAAACCGGTACCCAGAATCAAAGCCAGGGGTATGTCTTTTTTGGGGTTTTTAATTTCGCCGGTGATATAGGCAGTGGCATTCCAGCCTGAATAGGAATAGGTGACAAAGAACATGGAGATCACGAAGGCCGGGCTGATCATTTCCTTTAAAGCGAGATGATTCAGAGAAAAGGAGATTCCCGAGTCTCCCCCATACCTGATCCCAATGAAAATGAGGACAAGTATAAAGGAGATCTTGATCAGGGTCATGATGTTCTGAAACGCTGCACCTGCGATTTTATAGAGTGAATGCAATAGTGAAAGGCCAAGGATGAGGAATATGGCGAGTATTACCGGAGGTTCAAACCGGCTGAGCCAGGAAGGCATCACCGGTTGCAGGTGTACGGAGCTAGAGAAGTATTTACCGAAAGCCATGGCGGCTGCGGCCACCGGAGCAGAAAATCCAACGGTCAGGGACACCCAGCCTGCCAGAAAACCCATGGCCGGGTGGTAGATCCGGGATAAAAAATTATACTCCCCACCCGATCTGGGGAACATGACGCCCAACTCTGAGTAAGCGAAAGCACCGCATAATGAGATGAAGCCTCCTAAAACCCAAATGAGCAAAATGGTAAACCCTGATCCGATACCGAGAACCTGGAACCCCAGGCTGGTAAAGATCCCGGTGCCAACCATATTGGCAACCACCACCGAAATGGCCGTGATACGACTGAATTTTTTCATTCCCGGGCTATTTTCTGACTGCTCTCAGAATATTAGTCCTGATCCCATAACCCATTTTAAAGGGCAAAGGTTTCACTAATCCCGAAGAATCGTAGTCATGTCTCAGGTCTGGCTGGAAACGTTCCTTGAAAACACTGATGGGCTTAACATAGGAACCATACAACTGCTTGTCCCAGGTATCTGAAGAAAAGAAGGCGTATGGGATCCCTGTATCATCCTGGACGATCGCCTGGCTCTTGCTGAGGATAAATTCCCTGATTTTTGAGAAAAAGTTGTGATGCATCAGATAGGAAGCCGATTTCACGTAGGTGACCTGGTTCTTCATCTGGTCCAGAAGATCTCTCAAGGGCTGATTATTGAGGTATCCACGGTCTACCAGGTTGACCGACAAGTACGTAAGCGTCCTGAGAGCAGTATCACCAGGTCTGAAAAATGAAATTTTAGCGCCTTTGTACGGATGATTGCCCGCGCCAATCACGCTTACTTTTTCCAAGGGTGTATAATGTTCCTTGTCGAGGAACTCGATACCCGATATCCTGCAGTTTGATTTTACCAGGAAGATGCATAATACCGGGAGCACACCGTTGATCTGTTCGTTGTTGAAGTCGGTCTTCATGTTGGCAGTGATAAAGAAGCTGCCGTGTAAAATGTCACTGTAAGAAGTGTAAAGTGTTGCCAGGTACTTCTGAAGGCTGGAGTCTTTCATGGTTGAGAGGGAAGGCAGGGTTCCCACCGGCTCCAGGGCCATGAGATAATAATTCCGGGAATTGGGAAACAGGTTCAGGATGGTGAGTACATCAGGACCAGAGAAGGGATAGAATATATCCTCCGTCATGGCATCAAGTGGTTTCAACTCCTGATTTCTCCATTCTTCCACTTTTTTAAGCCTGACCGTATCCACCTTTTTCCACATGGAATCGACTTTAATACTGTACTTCTGCCATGGACTGGTCTTATCCTTGCCGTATAGCGATGCCGTGTTTCCGGGTTGTTGTCCGGCCAGGAAATTGGCCAGGGCATCCAGAGTGTCATCGACAGGAAGCCGGGTCACTAAAGTGTCATCCCTGACAGGCAATGTATCGGTACGTGAATCTGCCACAGTATTAACCTGAGGAGGATCAGACCTCTGTCCACAACAGGTGAAAACTATGGGGAAAAAAAGGAAGTATAAGACTCTTGAAAGATTCATTCTGGCATGTTTAATATAGGAGGAGGCGCTGGATTCCCGGAGGTGATCGGTCCTGGCTTTTATACTGATTTATTTGCAGGAGGTTCCATCGGTATAATGAACCCTTTTAATCGTGATATAAACATCCGTGGCGTCTTTGATCCAGCTGGTTTCAAGGTCTTCGATGCTACCACCGGGATCAACTGGTTCAATGATGTTACCTGAATCCCATTTCCCTGGTTTCTTCCCCTTCAGCTCACCGAACTTATTGTAAAACAGTGCTTCCCACTCAATGGCATCCACGGTTTTGTTGCTGTTGTTCTTCAGCTCTACATAATAACCGATGTTTCGGCCAAAAGTCTTTTGAGAATACGTCTTGATGACCTCAATCTTGCATTTTCCTTTGTGAGACTGGGAAAAAAGTGAAAGGGGGACCATCAGGAAGAACAAAGCAAGAATCGGGACCAGGATTTTATCCATTGTAGGAGGGTTTTTATTGAGGTTATTATGATGAATTTCATTCAAAAATACAGTCTTTTTCAAAAAATTCATTATCATTGTAATGAAGAAATCCAATACATAATATTATGTTGAAGATCAGGCTGTTATTTATTTTATTCGTAATGATGAGCCTACCCAGTACCAATGGTTCGATTGAAACACAAATTCAATGATCATCAAAAGGATCATTAAAATTTAGGCTTTTAGAAAGAATTTGGACCAGGAAATGGAGAATATTTACACCTATCACTTCACCACCCCTGTGGGGACTCTTGAGTTGCGATCCACTGATGAGCATCTCACTCATGTGTTGTTCAGCCATTATTGCGAAACAGCAGGAGAAACCGATATGCTTTCCGAGGTGATCCGATATTACACCCGTCAGCTCGACGATTATTTCTATTTTGGAAGAAAAGACTTTGACACCCGCTTTATTCAGCCGTCAGGGACAGAGTTCCAGAAGAAGGTATGGACGGAACTTCTGAAGATTCCCTTTGGAAAGACCATCTCATACCTGGACCTTGCGCACAGGCTCGGAGATCCTAAAAAGGTCAGGGCGGTCGGACATGCCAACAGTGTGAATCCTATCAGCATCATCATACCCTGTCACAGGGTGATCGGTAGCGATGGCAAGCTGGTTGGCTACGGGGGCGGACTGGAAGTCAAGCGGTGGCTTCTCGTTCATGAAGGAGACTTGCTCCTTTAATCGTTGTCAATCCGAAATTTATCTAATTTTGCGAATCAGAAGCCATTCCATTTTATTAACCCAATACTCCTTTCTATGAAGAAGATTTACACTTTAGCCATTGCTTTGTTCCTGTTTTCTGTGCAGTCATTTGCCCAGACAACCCTGTACTCAAATGATTTTGAGTCTTATACGGTTGGTTTAAAAATTGCTCAACAAGCCGGTTCCCCCTGGACCACCTGGAGCAACGCACCCGGCGGAACGGAAGACGCCATCATTTCTTCCACTCAGTCACATAGTCCTACCAAGGCCATTAATGTGCTGAACAACAACGACTTGGTCCTTGACCTGTTTGACAAAACCAGCGGCCGTTTTAAAATCAGCTGGTATATGTATGTTGAATCAGGTAAACTCGGATACTTCAACATGCTGAATGATTTTGCCGGGACAAACAGCCTCTGGGCCTTGCAGGTCTATATTTACAATGACTCTATGTACGTGGATGCCGGCGGCACCAGTGCCGCAAAGACCACTTTTACCACTAACAACTGGAAACATGTGGAGGTTATCGTCGACCTGGATGATGATTTTGCCACCTTTTATCTTGACAATGTGGAGATCATCAGTTACCAGTGGAGTAAAGGAGCCTTCGGCACCAACAACAGCCTCAAGCTTGATGGTGTGAACTTCTATGGATGGAACGGAGCGAACCCTCCGACACCCACTACCCAAAACACAAGCGGTTACTATATTGATGACCTGGTGCTGGATTCCGTGCCCACCCCACAGGCTCCTTCTAACCTGGTGGCTACCCTGGTAGGACCGGATATCGAGGTAAACTGGACGGCTCCCACCACCACTCCCGATTCCTACAAACTCAGCCGAAACGGTAAGGTGGTCGTATCAACAACAAATACCAGTTACACCGATCTGGCACCCTGGGCCAACACCTACACTTATAAGGCACGTGCCCATTACCAGGGCCTCGGTTATTCCCACAGCTCCAATGCCGATACAGCGACCGTACCTGGTGGTGTCGAAAGAGACCTGGTACTTTTTGAAGGAGGTACCGGTACCTGGTGCCAGTATTGTCCGGGAGCAGCCATGGGTCTGAGGGATCTCATTGAAGTGAACAATAAAAATGCCACTGCCATCGAGTATCATTCGGGAGACAGCTATGAAATCGGTGCCGGATTGTCAAGGATTTCCTATTACGGGATCACCGGATTCCCTACAGTGATCGCCGACGGCCGTCTGGAAGCCGTAGGTGCCAACGCCACCGTATCCTCCTACCCCACCTATCTGGCCATGTATGAGGAACGTTTTGCCAACCCCGGTTTTCATCTGCTCGACTGTTCCATCGTACCGGTAAGCCAGGACAACTACCAGGCCACCATTACCATGGAGGAGTCTTTTACCGCTTTTACCGCCAATCTTAAGCTGTTTGCTGCTCTCACCGAGTCAAACATACCCGAATCCTGGGGTAACCAGTCAGAAGTGGACTTCGTCTGCCGTGCGCTTTATCCCAACGAGAATGGTACAGATGTTGACTTTTCGGTGCAGAACCCCCAAACTGTCACCATCAATTTTTCAACCACCGGATTTGTTAAGGATAACTGCGAGTTTGTGGTGTTTCTGCAGCACGGCGTGACCAAAGAAGTCACCCAGACCACCATGGTGAAAATGTCGAGCGTGATCGGCATGGATGAACTGAAAGGTGAAAAGATCGGCGTCTATCCTAACCCTGCTTCGGATTATGTCCAGATATTAAGCAACGGTAAAGGAACCCTTGACGTATATGACATCAGCGGGAAGATACAGTTTTCCACCCGGCTCACCCAGCCAACACATGTCATCGATATCAGCAACCTTAACCCGGGAGTTTATTTTATGAGGGTCAACAACACCCTGCATAGTTTTACCCAGAAACTGGTGGTAGAGTAAACAGGAATTTTATTCCTGCTTACTGACTCTCAGGGTTTTTACCTGTCTTTGGTTTTCATTCATCCATTGAAGACTGAGAAGGTAAAGCCCTGAGGGTAATCCCTCTTCATCGAGGGTTATAGAATAGGATCCCCTTGCTTTGGCTCCATAGTTTCGCGTGATCACCCGTTCACCAGCCAGGTTGTAAATGATCAGGGAAACATCCCCAGCATCAGGAATGAAATAATCCATATTCAACTGCTTCGAGAATGGATTGGGTCTTGATTTCAGCCAGAAATTCCCTCTGTCTGCCAGTTCTTCTGTCGAAATTACGAGAACGATCACCGTGACGGTATCTACCCCGGTGCATCCCAGGGAATCTGTCACTGTAACATAATAGGTTCCTGGTCCCGAGGGAGTCACCTGTATACTGTCTTCTGTTGCTCCGTTGCTCCATAAAAAGGTATAGGGTGGCACCCCATTGCTGGCGTAGGCCTGAAGTATAACGCTGTCACCTATCGTAATGATACTATCGGAGGAGGTACAACTGACTTCGGGACTCTGCAGAACATTAAGGAACATGGTAGTATCATAGGTACATCCCGATGTGGTCTGTATCTGGACCTGATAGGGCAAATTCCCTGACATACAGGCAAGCACGTGGGCATTCCATCCAGTTAATCCGGTAATGCAGGGGCCCGACCAGAAAACGGTGTCGACCGGAGCGACAAATAGATTGCTCAGGCCGGTAACATCCGGATCAGGAATGATCTGCCAGTCGAACAGCCAGCCATTATCAATGGCCCAATAATCGCACACATTGAAGGTCCATGCACCGTTCCATGGACAGCCCACCAAGTTGGCGAAGGAATCATCAGGAAGGTAACTGCCACTGTCAACCGTTGTCTGATTTACGTAATTGTTCATCAGTCCGTGTTGGGGATTATCCATCGTCCAGGAGTACGTATATCCTGTTCCCGGAGGATTCATGGCAGGATCGAGGAGGCAGGATGGCGGGTTGGTGCAATCGAAAGCTGCGTGATTGGTGCCACCCAATGGAATGCCAAGGTAGGCTCCGCCAGATTGTATATATTCTTTGAGTACGGCCGATTGCCCGTTTGGACATATTACGGAAATTTCAATGTCACCTACAAAAGAATGCTCCATGGAAGCCACAATCTCCTGAATCTCACCTCCTTGCTGAATAGTCTGACCCGCAGGGAAATTCTGTACCTGGATGACGGTTTTGGCACAATATCCCCCAAGTGCTCCCCCGTCAGGAATAAACCGGGCAGAGTCGTTGATGAACAATCCACCACCAGGGTTGTAAAAATTGATATGGTGACCATTCATGCTACCGGCGGTAAGGTCTAACTCCGACCCCGGACAGATTGGAGAAGGAGTCATCATCGAGCGTACCGGATTGTCCTCATAACGTACAATGGCAACCACATCCTGCTGGCTGCTGCATCCATGTGAATCGGTGATGACCAGGCGGATGGGATAAATCCCAGGTTGTGGATAGAAGTGGTCCACCAGCAAACCGGTGGTCAGGGTGCCATCACCCAGGTCCCATGAGAAAGAAGAGGTCGAATCACTTTGGTGATAAATCAGGTCATTTTCGGGATACAGCCCCTGCCCTACCAGATGCACAAAAGGTGAAGAATGGCAAAGGTCGAAGTAAAGGGAATCCTGCAGAGAGGGTACCGTGCTCACAGGGTCGAGGGCTGGCTGTATATCCTGACACAAGGTGGTGCAGGATATCAATGCTTCGAATCCCAAATCCTGGCTGGTATTGTCCGATTTGAGTCTCAGGGTAAGACAACCGCTTGCATTCTGGGCGCTGGCCTCAAAAACCTGTCCTGCAGCAATACCCAGGGAGGGGAAGGCTCCGATCAGAGGGCTCAGTTGAGAAATTCCATCGTGAATGAAAAGCGTATCTCCCGTTCCAAGGGCAAACAGGACAAAACGGAGGCTGACCCTGTCAAGGGTGGCCGAGGCCGAGCAAATGGTAATGGCATCATCGGTGGAAGCACCGTAATTATTCCGTATTCCACCATTGTCAAACACCCTGCCCTGGCATGAGCTTGCGGTCTGGCCCTGCGCATTGATCAGAAACATCGGATACATAGCATCACCGACAAAAACTGTATCTGGAATTCTCACGGAAGAACAACCGTTAGGGGCATTGGACTGTACAAAGAAAATCTGCGTATATCCGATACTGCCGGTGCTATAAGGATTCTGAGTACTCAGTAAAGTTCCGCCGGACGGGGCGTTATACCAACTTACAGGGTAGGTCGAAGAGGCGGACAGTACAGCCGCATTTCCCACCGGAACAAGCACCGAGGAAATCACAGGAGAAGGCGGAGTCTTTTTCGATTCAACGGTGAGATTCAGGGTGTCATTGGCATGCTGCCCGTCACCGGGTACTGAAGCCCAAACTTTCAAATGAAAGATACTGTCATTCAAACCTGGACCGAAATTCTCCACAGGGTTGAAAGTGATGGTCTGAACGCCGGATACCGGCAGGTTGAGGAAGATATCCGCGCTCACCAGAGGATGATTGTCCAGTTGATAGTGGAAGCTCAGTGTATCGGCAATAGCTGTCATCCCAATATTTTGCACCTTGACTTTCACCTGGGCAGAATTCAGGTTGCAGGAGGAGTTGGGCTGATCGATCGATACCAGCTTCAAGTCGGTGGCAAAAGGTAAGATGATCTCACCCAAATAATCTTCCGTCTCACCCCAGTTATAGGTTCCACAGGCATGAACATTTCCCTGGGAGCCTGTCTCCATCAGGACTACCCTGAAATGGGTCAATCCTTCCACCGCATCCATGGGGATGATGATATTACCGCTAAAGGTCATATTAGCAGAAGTGGATGGCCCTGCAGCGAAAGCCGTTTCTGTCTCCTCAGTGAGGGTGCCGTCATTGTTCCAGTCGATAAACACCTTACAGCAACAGGCATAAAAGGCCCCTGAGTTTATCTGTGTGACGGAAATGGGATAGGTAAGTCCACGGATGAGCTGAATGGGGGGGACAGATTCGGTAAAGTCGCTGTATAGTTTGTTGGAAGTGCCATTGCTCAGAAGAGGGGAAGCTACACCATTATTGATATTGCTGATGTGCACATTGCCAATGTCATCATCCACGGTATTGATAGCCGCAGAAGGACAAAGAGTGTATTCCAGGTTCTCAACTGTTTTATGGCAGGTGTCATTGCCCGGATACTGATCTCCCGGAAAAGTAACAAACGCCTTAATTTCGTATGCTCCAAATGCCAGCATGTTGCTGGTCACAGGAAAGGGAAAGACTACCGAGTCACCCGAGGCAAGGGAAGCAACCAGATTCTCATTATCAATAAGCTGGTTATTAATCATATATGACAGGTGGAGCGTATCCAAGGTTATGGTGCCGTAATTCCGTGCCACCACCCTCACCACTTCGGCCGAGGTAAGCCCGTAAGAGGTGGAAGGAGTAATGACCTGTGTGATCGTCACATCTTTTAGAGGAGGATTGGTAATGATCACGGTGTCCGGGGCCCTCACGCTTTCACAGCCATTAGGAGCTGTGGTTGCCAGAAAATAGACCGTATTGACAAACAGAACGGGCGTGGTGTACATCGTTCCTGTCGCCACGGCCTGCCCACCTTCAGGAACCTTGTACCATGAGATTGGCAGGGATGCATTGGCTGTCAGGACGGTCCATGTTCCATAAGGTGTGGATACAGAGGAGAATAGCGGCGGGGCCGGCAGTGCCTTTGACAGCACTGTCTTTTGTAAGGTATCATTATTGTGAATGGAGTCCCCCGGGAGGCTCACCCATGCAACGACCGTATAATTGGTATCATTCATGTTGGCCGGCACATGAGCCTTGGCCAGGAATTCGTAGATCAGGGTGTCGGAGGGGAAAAGAGTATCAGGAACAATTTCTGTCACCACAGGTCCTCCGGATCCCACTGAAAAGGAAGCGGTCAGGTTCCCCGGTATAGTATCCAGTCCTTTATTGAAAATCTTTAACCTCACGGTTTCTTCATGAAGCCCGCATCCCGGCTCAGGTTGTACGATAGACTGCAGGGCCGCGTCAAAGGCAGCAGGAAGCTGAATGGAGAAGTCATCGAAAGAAAAGCCTGAGTTCGTTACGGATATGTCCGAGATAAAGACAAAACGGAACCTGACTATTTCAGTGAGCAGATTGAATTGTGACAGATCATAGCGTGCCCGGAGCCATCCGTTTGAATTACCTGCCCAGGCAGGATGGAGGCTTCCGTTATAGGTCTGATTATACCAGTTCTCACCCTTGGGATCATTCATCGTACCCAGTGTCACCCATGTGTTACCGTCATCCTGGGTATATTCGATATACACACCATCGTAATGCAGTTCCGTGTTGTAATTAATCCAAAGAGTCAGCTTAGCATCTTTAATATTATGGAAATCAAATCTTGGTGAATATAAGAAGCAAGTGGAATTAATCGTATAGACCGTACTCAGGTTGACATCCCAGGCATTGGGTGGTGAATGAGGGCTGTTAGTCGTGCCATAGGTGGGCGTGCCTAATTCCCACTGGGTACCGTTCGAGGGCAGACCGGTCTCCCAGCCGGGAGAACCTGTATCAAAATTCAATTCATAAGGTATGTTCAATGGACTGAGATAAGTCATCATCAGGCAGCCTGAAGAGGGATAAGAGGCCTGATTCTGGGCAGGGGATGAATCCACAGCAGTCACACTCCAACAGCAATTGGAGGAGTCAGGAAGAAGCGGTAGGTTGGCCACAAAAGTGTCACCCCCGAGATGCGTCATCCCTGTGTACATATTACTTCCACTATCAACCGAGTAAGTCAGGTAGGCGGTATCTATCCCGCTCATGTCGGTGATCAAGGCTTTTACAGGGTAAGGGCCCTGAAGGAAGACGTTTCCGGACCAGACCACGGGAAGCATGGTGATGACAGGCGGATTGGTCTCGCTCAGACTCAGATAGACCTTGATGTTATCAAGATACCAGCCTTTGTTTCCGGAAGGTCCGGGAAGACCGGCATCGATAAGTGCAAACCGGATCATCACGTGAGAGGTGTTGGAGACCAATCCCGAAAGGTCGAAAACCTCATGTTTCCACCAGGTATTCAGCGGGAGCGCCGTGGCTGTCGACGGCTGCCAGGCTGTCCCGTAGGAAGCAGCGTTAAAGCAACCACCATTAGATCCAAACAGTCCGCTCCCCTGATATTGTGCGCCCGTAAGAAAAGTCCATGTCAGACCGGAGTCGGCACTGACCTGTAGCCTCCCGAGGTCGAAAATATCGACCTTGCAGATCTGGTCAAACTCCAGATGGATATAGGAATATCCTACTGTGCTGAAGGCTGATGTCGTTAAAGTACAAGTAGTGGCGGTCTTCACCTGGCATGAGTCAGAGAACTGTCCTTCGGCTTGTAAGCGTCCATTCACCTGCCAGTGGTCCGTTCCGCCCGTCTGAGAAGAAACAACACTGTCAGCCTGTCCGGGGATCTCAAAATCCTCATGAAATCCGGTTACCTGTGCCTGTGCAGTCACAAAAAGGATTGCTGAAAAGAAAAGGGTAGCGATGAATGCCTTCATACCTATTAATAATCTATAAATGAAACACTTGCCAACTTCTTATGTTAGATCAACTAAAAGTACAGTCTTTTTGCATAACCTTCGCTGCATCTGAGGCAAAAAACCTGTATCATTGCACAACAATCGCCCTTAGTGAAAAAGGTTTTCAACTTACTTCCCCTGTTCCGGCAGCCTGAGATCGAGGCATCTGCTTCCTTGTCGCGTCTCGCCATGAGAAGGTTCAGAAAGGACCCAGTGGCCTTTACTTCTCTCTGGGTGGTGGCTTTTGCCCTGATGGTAGCCATACTGGGGTATCTGATCACCCCAGACCCTACCCCGTTTGCCAACCAGCAGTTTCTCGAATTGGGAACGCTGAAACCAGGCAGCAAGGTGACCATTTTGTATGTTGCCAAGGATGATGCCCCGGCAAGACCTGGACTTTTCAAAAGAATGATATGGGGAGAACCCGGCCGTTATGACTGTTATCCGGTCGGCAGCGTCATCCGGAATGGAAAGATCACCAAGGCATTTACCTATACGGGGATTCCCGGGGAACAAGGACAGGAGCTCACCTTCGACCACACCAAAAGAGAGGTGCTGCAAAAGACCCGTCATTTTTGGCTGGGCACCGACCGCTATGGAAGGGACCTGCTCAGCCAGCTGATCATTGGAACCAGGGTTAGTCTCTCTGTTGGTTTTATTTCTGTGATGATCTCCCTGATCATCGGCATCACGGCCGGGGCCTTGGGAGGTTTCTTCAGAGGCTGGGTGGATGATGTTCTGATGTGGCTGATCAACGTGGTCTGGAGCATCCCTACCCTGCTGCTGGTCATCGCCATCACCTTTGCACTGGGAAGAGGGTTCTGGCAGGTCTTTATCGCGGTCGGACTAACGATGTGGGTGGATGTCGCCAGGGTGGTGAGAGGACAGATCCTCGGGATCAGGGAGAAGGAGTTTGTGGAAGCCGCCAGGGCCATGGGATTCAGGAACATTCGCATCATCTTCAATCATATCGTACCCAATGTGATGAGCGCCGTTATCGTGATTTCGGCAGCCAATTTTGCCTCTGCCATCCTTCTGGAAGCAGGGTTGAGTTTTCTTGGCATCGGCGTGCAGCCTCCCATGCCCTCCTGGGGGAGCATGATCAGGGAAAATTACGGGTATATCCTGCTGGATTCAGCTTATTTGGCCATATTGCCCGGACTGGCCATCATGCTGATGGTGCTGGCTTTCATGTTGATCGGGAATGGTCTGAGGGATGCCCTGGACGTAAGGACCCGTTAGTATTTATAAATGCTTCTGGAATTCAGCATTGCGGCAGGGCCGGCCTTTGCTCTTTTTCTTACAGTAGCCTTTGTTGAACGGGATGTTGATGGAAAAGTAGGCATCAGTACCGGTAAAATCACGTCTTCCGGTAAAACTGCCGATCCAGTCACTGCCGATGGTCAGGAAGAGCAGGCGCAGGCATACTCCCAACCTCGGCTGTTCCAGATTGTACAAAGATATGGGAAGCTGAACACCCCAGAATCGTCCTTCATACCTGGGGATCACTCCCAGCTGGGCCGGACGGTACAACGAAGGCAGTTTCTGATTGAAGGCATATAAAAAGAAAGAGTTGAGATAGAAGTTATAACCCAGGTTATAATCAAACTGGGCGCTGACCGCAGTCGGCAGGTACATGTCGAAGGCCGTAGCTCTTCTGGCACCAAGTGAATCTGAATAAAACCGGTAGCTGAGATCATGAGAAAAATGATTGATGGACTCGTACTTCATCTTGTTGATATTCACCCAATACGTGGGGACATGGTCGAAGACAAAGTACTCCGAGTTTTGGGTAAAGTGGATCTTCCCCACGTCCACCAGTGAGATTCCCAGTTTATAGTCATAGACTTCAAAAGTTTGACCGCAAAGAGTGGATTTTCGGCCTGTAGTCACTTTAGATTTGGAAGTTACTGTAGTATTCTTCTGCAGTACCAGCCCAAAATCCCAGCCCCAGCCTCTTCCAAGCCAGAATCCCGGGGGCGGGTCAATATTCCAGGAATTCTTTGAAACCGGGGTTGCCAATCCTATATCTCCGTCAAAATCATGCACATCCAGAATACTGTCGTTAGGCACCTGGTAATCCACGCTACGCGCGATGAGATATAGCCCTGAGAATCCCAGTAGACGTTTTGCGGTGACTCCCAATGAGAGGTTGATTTTTCCCTTTTTAATGGCTTGGTAGGCATAAGAAAATCCTATTTCAGACCAGCTCATGTGAGAGATATAGAAGTTATCTCCGTGGTAATCAATATTTTGTTGAGGAACATAATCCACCCCTTCGTAGGCAAACTTCGCCACATGGTATGGAACATCGTGGGCAGCAAAGACGGCCCTGGCCGAGGTGCTTACCGCAAAGCCATGCCGCTGGTAAGAATACATCAGCGAGGGTCCCAGGGTGCGGCTGTTCAGATGGACCCATTTGTCGCTTTCCGTGTACTGGTCGTAGATGGTGAGCTTGTACCAGTCCATCCCGTAGTCGACCGTCTGGTACTCCTTTTTAAAGAGGTCGCCAAAAGTATATTCTCCCTGTGCCAGGAAGAGGTAATTGTTGTTGAAGGAAACTCCAGAACTGATGATATTCAGGCTGGCATAAGCCTTGGCGTTGATCATGGATGCCGGGTTGATCATCAGACCGTTGGCACCGGCATGATTTCCGCTGATGAGGCCCAGCATCTCCTGAGAATGCGCCTGCAACCGAAAGACTATCAGTAATAAAGTGAATATCAGCGTTCTGGACACAGTGATGTGAGTTCAGCGGTGAGAAGGATAAAGATACAATTTTCAATAAAATCCAGACAAAAAATGTGATACAGGTTGTCTGGACCATGAATGGTCCAAATGTCGATATCAGAATGCAGATTTCAGAATTATTTCCCGGCAACATCCCGTATCCCGTATCCCGCATCCCGCTACCTGCCCCCCCTGCCCCCCCATCCGGGGGGGGAAATCTAAGTTTCATTAATAGTTCACATATTACCATCTACTCTGCGCCTCACCGTCCCTGCGGTAAAATACAAATTAACAATACCTTAAGTGCCTTAAGTGTTGAAAAAAATCACTTTAGACACTTTGATCACTTTAAAATTCATGGAAAATCCACTAGAAGCAGTATTGCCAGAAGGCAAGAATGCAAGAAGGAACATTAATACCGTTATCCCGAATCCCCTATCCCGTTTATCCCGCTACCTGCCCCCCCTGCCCCCCCCATCCGGGGGGGAAATCTAATATCATTAATAGTTCACATATTACGATCTACTCTGCGCCTCACCGTCCCTGCTGTAAAATACACATTAACAATACCTTAAGTGCCTTAAGTGTTGAAAAAAATCACTTTAGACACTTTGATCACTTTAAAATTCATGGAAAATCCACTAGAAGCAGTATTGCCAGAAGGCAAGAATGCAAGAAGGAACATTAATACCGTTATCCCGAATCCCCTATCCCGTATCCCGTTTCTCGTTGCCTCCCACTCAAATATTTTGATTATTTTTGCACCCACGCGGATGTGGCGAAATTGGTAGACGCGCCAGACTTAGGATCTGGTGTTTAACGACGTATGGGTTCGAGTCCCTTCATCCGCAC
>CAZSDK010000029.1:0-32045 GCA_964605655.1 uncultured Bacteroidales bacterium | reverse complement strand
TTTTTATTTGTACTTACCTGCATTTTGAATAAAAACTTCGTCTGTTTTGCCCAGAAAACGCCTCAAACAAAAAAGACGGAAATTTCTGCAGGATACGGGATGATGATTTATGAAACAACCTATGGTTTTAGAAACTCATCCGGTGTTGAAGCTGCCATAAAACGGTCTTTCCGTGAAAATTTAGCGCTTGAAGCAGGATTTCGGCTGGGGACAGACCCTGTCAGGCCTGAAGGGTTTATCCGTCTAATGGCTACACATCAGTCCGGGCGCTGGCATCCTTCCATTGGCATTGAAACAGGAATTACCGATCGTGCCTATTTTAAAGGATCAGACAAATTGCTCGAGGAACCCAGGGATGCCATGTCCAAAGATACCGGACATTTTTATATTGGCACACAGGCGGAATTATTGTGTTTCAAAATAAAAGACAAATGGAATGTCAGTTTCCTCGAATTGAACCTGGGAACCCATTATAAAGACTTTGGACGCACCTTAAGGGTACAGGTAAACATTATCAGTTTTGGTGTAGATTTTTAACAGCAATAATAAATATGAAACTAACAAATTTTTTCATTGTATTTCTTCTCCTGACCTTTTCACTTTCCTGTACCAAAGATGTTCCTGAAATTGAAAACAGAGAAGCCATACTCAGGGTAGCTGATTCAGTTGACGTTGAAAGAATCATGCCCATGATTGAGCAACTAACTACCCTCCATTTAAATGATACTCCGATTGATAATACCGGCTTCCCGTCAAAAGATAATTATCCCACTGAACATCTGACAAGAGATGCCGCAGTCGGATTCGTTGCCAATGCCTTCAGAGATCTGGGTTATCAGGTGGATACACTGGTTCAGAGCAACGGTCAGACGACTACCTATAATGTTGTTGCCGAATACAAAGGAAACCTTATTCCCGATGAAGTTGTCCTTATCGGAGGACACCTGGATGCTTTTTATGGTGGGTCCGACGATAACAGTTCGGCGATTACGGCGCTGCTTGAAATAGCCAGGGTAGTTAAGAAATTCACTTTTAAAAGAACCATCCGTTTTGTTGCTTTTGACCTGGAGGAATTTGGTTCTTTAGGCAGTACCCGTTATGTTGAAGCCGGTTATGCCGATGATGTGACATCAGCCGTTATCATGGATTTGCTTGGATTTTCCTCTGAAGAAACGGGTAGTCAGGATAATATCATGGGAATTAAAGTTCCAGATGTAGGCAATTATATTTTTACCATTGCCAATGAACAATCTTCTACCCTTGCCCAAAAAGTGGTGAATCTTGCGCATACATCAAAAATAGCCAAAACATACGGTATTATTGCCCCGGGCGACGGAAGCGCTTTCCTGGCCTCGGTGTTTATGCGCTCGGATAATGCTTTATTCTGGCATAAAAAAATTCCAACCCTGTTCTTTACTGATGGTGCAAATTTTAGAAACCCGAATTATCATAAGGAATCAGATCTGCCCGAGACACTGAACAAATCATTTCTTACCAACAATATTAGGCTCATCGCAGCCACGGTTTCTTTAATGGCAGAGGTACAATAAGGTAATATCCATAAGTAATATTTAAAAATCGTCGGTGATAATAAATCATGGGTATTCTCCCGTTAAGGCAGGACAAGCTATATGATCATTAAAATCATAATTATTAACAAATGAAACAATTATTATTATTCTGTATACTTTTCATGTCAGCCACAGTCTTATCTGCGCAGGCACAAGCAAAATGGACTCCATATCTTCAAAATTCAGGAATATATTTCTCGTCAGACCATATCACAGTTGCCGGTGTTGGTATAGGTGCCGGACTGGCCTGTACAATAAATGAACATCTGATTATCCAGGGAGATATAAGTGATTACTGGATAAGTGGCAATGCCATTTCAACCAGGCTTTCCGCGGGTTATAAAAAGTCCGGCAAATGGACACCCTGTGTTATGGGTACTTTTTCCGTATTATGGGGCTCAAGGATTGAAATTCTTCTTGAAGACGGGAGAAGGCCCATTTCTCCCGTACCGGTGGTCGGAATACATATCAATCCTTTGTTCTTTGAAAATGATAAGGGTTTCGTTTCCGCGCTCGAAGCAGGTTTCGGAATAGGTCCCTATAACGGTATTTGTCCGGAGATCACCATACTTCGACTTGGTATTCATTTATAAGTCCTGACGGTCAACAGATTTTCCCTCTTATGAAACAGGATATGCGATTAACAAAGAATTTCAAAGGACGATTAAATTTATTTAGTACCGATAAGGTTTCAACGGGGGTAAGGAATTAATCAGAGTATAGGAGAAGTATCATGAGTAGAAGCCTTATGAGGATGATTTTCAGGGTTCTATCTATAAGTACAATTTTGAAATTAAAGTTTAGGGCTAAAGCCCGGCTATCTTGAGTATACCAGTCCCCCGGGCTGAAGCCCGGGGTAAGTGAAAGATAAGAAACTTGCGGGTTACCCACGCGGTTATTCATATTCAGCCCTTTCAGGGCATACATTAGGCTGGTGTTATTTCGAATATATCCGGATCCTTTTGCGAAATATGGACTAATCCGTGTTAATCAGTGTAATCTTTGGTTTGGAATCCCCGGATAACAATAGCTTCGGCAAGATGCCGGAAGTATAATGGACGTAGCCAGAGGCTATGCCCAACGGGGGGATTTATTAGCCAATTGCTGTCATAGTTCCAATTTGAACCAGAAGTTGCGTAATACAAATCGACAAGCGCAAGGGAGTCCTGTATGGAAACCTGTGATTTTGTCGGCACCATGGCTCCAGCAAGAATGACCAATAGAAGTAATCGGTTCATTGTGAAATTCTTAGAATGGTTTACAAAGTTGTAAAGTTATCCCTTATTTCGCAGAAAACTTCGTCAATCGACAATTTATACCTGTTCCAGGCAGAAACACTACTCAGCGAACTCCGCCTACTGGCTCACCCCTATAAGCGTAGGTCCCGGTACTCAGCGGTGGGGAAGTAAGAGGAACAAGTAATAATATCAAGTAAGAGTATCAAGTAAGAGTATCAAGTAAAAGCATCAAGTAAAAGGTACTTGTTACTTCTTACTATTACTTGATCTTTTTCCTTAGCTTTTAGCATCCCCGAAGGGGATCACCCAATCCTTCTTCGTTCCGCCGGTATCTCTGATCAGATGGACATTTCCATCGGTAACCAGGCTCTTCTGGCAGTGAGGACATAAACAGTCCTCCACGGGCTTGGGAGCAGGCGGCTGTTTGGCAGTGACAGATGCTCTGGAGGCAGTATGAACGGAAGGATCGTCGAAACCATAGTCTTCATAAAGCTTCTGCATGGCCAGGTTCAGGTCCTCGAATTCCACAAAATGGTTCTTGCACCCGCTGCGTGAACAGATACTCACCTTACCACCCATGTCGAGATATAAGGGTACCATGGGCGCCCCGCATTGCTGACACTCACTCTTGCTGGTGATCTCGTGCTTGCAGTGGTTACAATAGAAATGAGCAATCTGGTTGTTGGCCAGGCTCAGGTCGCACTGGTAATTGTAACTGCCGTACAAGGAGCTGAGGTATATGGATCCTTCGACTTCACCCATCCTGATCTTCAGATGGATGCTGGCCTTTTTGTCCACCAATATCTCGCGGTTCATGAGAGAGATGCCACAAATGGGACATTTCAGGTTGAGGGAAACAAAATCAAACATTATTCATATATTTAAGTGAATATCTGTTTATTTTAAGCAAATATAATACAAAACGCGGCCGGCTCCAAATGTTGTCCGTTTTATTCTCCGAACGAAGAAAGCCTCAGGACAACTTCGACTTATCGATGGTGATCACGGAGATCCTTTTCTTCCCGTCCATTCGTACCTGCAGTGACTGGTTGAACCGGATCTGCCTGAAGTACTTTGTCTCTTTAATGGCATGCTGCTTCCTGAGGAAGTCATAATCGATGAAGTTGTCCTTCATCTCCTGAAGCACCGAGAAGTAGCCGACATTCATGGAAGTGACATTATGAAAGAAATGGGATCCGGATGAGGCATCGAGTGGGAAATCCTCAAGACTGGTCTCCACGATCACCTTGGCCTGGGAAATCTGGGGCCAGACCACGGGGATCCCGATCCACCGGTCACGGGTGCCCCATCGTCCCGGCCCGATCAGGACATATTTCCTGTTCTCTGCAAACATCCGGGCATTCAGGGCATCGATCTCTGTAACCATCTCCAGGGTCTTCGACTTATCAAACACTTTGGGATCCACATAAATCAAATCGAAGATCCCATCCACCAGGCCGTTACCCATCCCCTTTTCTGAGTAGAGGATGATATCATCCCTGTTGAATTCGTTCAGGTCGACGCTATAATCCTGGGCATTCCCGATGAGCGGTTTAATCTGAAGAAGATAGAAAGAACATTTGTTATTGGCATCGCGGTTCAGGTCGATGGCAAATTCAATTTCCACCGGGCATCCCATGGCCTCTTTCACAATATCCAACACCACCTCCAGGGTTTTCGCGAGTGGTATATAATTATATTTCAGTATGTTGGAAAAATTAATAATACGGGGACCCGGCTGGGACAAGCCCGGAACGATGCGGTTGTTTTCGGCATCATATACCGAAGCACAATGCCTCAGGTTGCCATGTTTTTCCGCTTCATAGATATCGAGCTGTATCAGGCCGGCCATATCCCCTTCCAGTAAATTAATCTCCGTACGGGAGAGGTCCACGGCGATGAAATCCACCTGGGAGTTTTTGTTTTGGTCTTTGGGTGAATTGATATCGAGGGTCGGATACATGGGAGAAAAACGGTAGGCTTTCTCGCCCTCCACCACGTATTTTCCCAATCCGACGGCTGCCACCGCAAAGCCTTCTTCCGGCTTCATGTGGGCGAAGGGATAATAATTGTATGACTGGGCAACGCCGCTGATATGCGGGTAGTAGTAATTCTCGAAACGATTTCCCACCACTTCCTGTATCACCACGGCCATTTTTTCCTCTTCGAGTGAATAATGGATGGCCTCGATATATCCCTTGGCCATGGCTGAGAAGATAGAAGCATACACCAGCTTGATGGCATCCATCAGGTGGACCAGCCTGATGGCAGGATCGGGATGGTTGTTGGGCAGCATATACGTCTCGAATATCCCCGCAAACGGCTGCATCAGGCTGTCCTCAAACAACCCGGAAGAACGCACCGCAATGGGATTTTTGATGACCTTCAAAACGGACTTCAGTTTTTTAATGAGCCCCTCGGTAAGCCTGGCTTCAACAAATTTCTTCTTTATAACTTCATAATCAGGCTCATTTATAATCTCTTCGGCGAGTTTGTTCCTTTCCATGAAGTATTCAAACTCATCGGTCCCGATAATAGAGGTTTTCGGCGCCTTGATATTGATTTCGGGCACCACCTGGTTAAAATTGAAGTTATAGATCAGGGTATTGACAAAGGCAAGGCCTCTGCCCTTTCCGCCGAGTGAGCCCGGCGAGAGGCTCACGATGTTGGATTCATCCGCCAGCGCTGTTTCTTCAAAGGGGATGACTTTCCCTTTGTTCTGTTCATTCCTGAAGGTCTGGATCACCTCGATCAAGTGGCTGCGGATCTCTGACGGGGTGCTGAAATCCGTCACTTTTTCCGGGTTCAGGATCTTGGCGGCCTGTATCTCCCCCCTGGCCATGAGCCACATAGAGAAATGGTCCTTCTTGGCGTGGTAAAGCAGTGACTCATCCGGGATGATCTTCAGATAATTCTCAAACTCTCGGAGTGACTTGGCAATGGCAATCTGGTTCCCTTCCTTGTCGCGATAAATAAAGTTGCCGAAACCCAGGTAGTGGGTAAGGAAGCTCCTGAAATCCTGGGAGAGGCTTTCGGAGTTTTTATCGATAAAACTGGCCCTTAACTCATACGCTTTCTGAGAATTTATTTTATCCGACGACTGAATGATGACCGGCAGATCCTTATGGATCCTTCGTACATTCTCCACCAGGTACCTTCCGGCATCCTCATCAAGGATCCCACCCTTCTCAAATCGCATGTCAGTGATCAGGCACAGCAGAAAATCCTTGTATCTTTCCAGAATCTGGCATGCCTCTTCATAATTTGAGGCGATCAGGATTTTAGGTCTCGCCCTCAGCCGCAATACCTTATAGAGTTCGTCGGTGCTGACATCCTCAATGATCCTTTTGGTCTGTTCGAGGACGATATTATACAGCATGGGAAGATAACGGGAGTAATAATCGGGGGAGTCCTCCACCAGCAGGATGACCCTTACAAGACCCACCTTCGTGTCGTTTTCCACGTTGATCTTGTCCTCCAGGTACTTGATCATGGCAAAGAACACCCTGGACTCCCCATTCCACACGAAGGCTTTAACGAAACTCTTGAAACGCTCCGGCTTCTCCTTGATCAGGGTCAGGTCCTGGTTGTTGTTAACGAGAAGGAATATCTGAATATACGGATAATCCTGCTTGATCCTGTTGGCAATCTCCACAGGCATGTTCTTTTCCACGCCCATCATGATGATGATCAGGTCATAATGCCTGTTCTGAAGTTCCATGGTGGCTTCTTCCAGTGAAGACACCCCGGTGATTCGTGGTACCGAGGTCAGGTTCAGAGATTGGTACTCTCCCAGCACATATTCAGAGAATCTTCCTTCCTTTTCAATACTGTAGGCATCATAAAGATTAGCGATGAGGAGTATCTCCTTGACTTTGAACAAGGTCAGGTCATGGTAGACATCCCTGTCGATATTATTGATATTGAGGAACTTCTTCAGCAATTGCCTGTTGGAAGGAGCAGGTATGGGGCCCTCCTTATCTGTTCGATCGGAGAGTCCCTTATGGTGAGCGGGTGAATAGAGTCGTAAAGCCTTGACACTGTTGAGATAACCTGTGATGAGCTCTGCCAGGTTGTTGAGAAGGTGACGCTCTTCCTTCATGAAAGGGCCTTCATCCATCTCCACAAACTCCTGCAGGTAATAAATTTCGAGGCTTCCTTTAGCACCGTCGATGGTTTCAAATGACTGTTGCTGAACCCAGCGGGTCAGCTTAAAGTTGGCGCTTTTATATTCCTTGCCTCCGTATTTGATCCTTGAGGTGGTATAATCCGGGTACTGCCAGGCCAGGGGAAGGATCATACATACCTGCTGGAGCGTCTCATCGATGGACTTCCCTTCTTTGAAGATGCTGGTAGTACGGTTGATGGCGGATAATTCTTTGAGCCTCTCCCTGTTCTCATATTGGAGTTGTTCGTAATCGAGGCGCATCGTCTCTCCTGAATTTCCATTGGCCTCATTCTCCGGTAGTCTGGGTTCCTGTTCGTCGAGCATAAGCAGTGAGTTTTTTTATTGATCGAAGTTACATAAAACATTATTTTGAGTGAGCCCGGCGTATAAAATTGCTGTCATATTTGCGTTATATATTGATTATCTGCTATTTACTTTAATTTTTTAAATTCTTTCCAAATTGACCTCTTCAGGGAAAATTCCAATTGTTCATTGATTAACAAAGCAATAAAATGTGTAAACTTGCGCGATTCTTTAAACCCCATCAAACTTAATTCCCTAAAAAAATGACACAAGAAGTATTGGACCAGAAGGTCAATGAATTCATGGTAAAGGTGATCGCTAAGAATCCCTCAGAACCGGAATTCCATCAGGCTGTAAAAGAAGTAGTTGAGTCACTCATTCCCTATATGGAGGAAAACCCCAAGTACAAGGACGGAAAGATCCTTGAGCGCATTGTGGAGCCTGAGAGACTGATCATCTTCAGGGTGCCCTGGCTGGATGACAAAGGTGAGATCCAGGTTAACCGTGGATTCAGGATTGAGATGAACAGTGCCATCGGACCTTACAAAGGCGGATTGCGTTTCCACCCCACTGTGAACCTTGGCATTCTCAAGTTCCTTGCTTTCGAGCAGGTATTTAAAAATTCTCTCACCACCCTGCCCATGGGCGGTGGTAAAGGAGGATCAGATTTTGATCCCAAAGGAAAATCAGACAATGAAGTGATGAAATTCTGCCAGAGCTTCATGAGCGAACTTTTCCGTCATATCGGTCCCGACACCGACGTTCCCGCCGGTGACATCGGTGTTGGCGGAAGGGAAATCGGTTTCCTTTTTGGTCAGTACAAGAGGCTCAGGAATGAATTTACCGGCGTTCTTACCGGTAAAGGTCTTTACTGGGGAGGCAGCCTCATCCGTCCGGAAGCTACCGGTTACGGTGCCACCTATTTTGCTGTTGAGATGCTGAAAACCCGTGGCTTGGCTTTTGCCGGCAAAACAGTGGTCATTTCCGGTTCAGGTAACGTTGCTCAGTATGCCTGCGAGAAAGTGACCCAGCTCGGCGGAAAAGTGGTGACTCTTTCCGATTCAAGCGGCTACGTATATGATCCCGCCGGTATCGATAAAGATAAACTGGCTTATATCATGTGGCTGAAGAACGAAAAGAGAGGCAGGATGAAAGAATATGCCGACAAATATGGTTGCCAATACGTTGAAGGTAAAACTCCCTGGGGTGTGAAATGCGATATTGCCATGCCTTGTGCCACCCAGAATGAGTTGACTGCCGATGACGCCAAAGTATTGATTGCCAATGGTTGTTACTGTGTTTCCGAGGGTGCCAACATGCCCTCCACTCCGGATGCAGTCGAGGTCTTCCTGAAGAACAAGATCCTCTACGGACTTGGGAAAGCCGCCAACGCCGGTGGTGTTGCCACATCTGGCCTCGAGATGTCTCAGAACTCCATGCGTCTGGGATGGCCGAGAGAAGAAGTCGATGCCAGGCTGAACCAGATCATGAAAGACATTCACGCTACCTGCGTGAAGTTCGGAACCGAGCCCGACGGATTCATCAACTACGTAAAAGGAGCCAACATCGGTGGTTTCGTGAAGATTGCCGACTCTATGCTCGCTCAGGGTTTGATCTAAACTCCATTAACTTAAGGTCAGCCGCTGAAGCTGACAAATAATCACCTAACACTACTTGCAGAAAAGGGGCGCCTTAACCGGTGCCCTTTTTTATTCGTGAAACACTGTTACGGAGTCATTACTTTTTACCGGCATCCGCCCCAACCAACCTTTAGCAGACAGAGATAGGAACTTCTATGTTGATAGGTGCTTCTTGAACAGAATTTCAACATAATATCGTCTTCCTATAAAAAACAGGAAGGAACTGAAGAATCCGAAGAAGACGACCCCGGCCTGCCTCTCGAGCATGGATTCGAACAGGAAGTTGGTGCCGGATATCAAAAGAAAAAATAAGAGCAGGAGGTTCTTTTCTCTCATGGCTATCCATGCCGGGACCAGCAAGGCAGCTAACAATAAAATCAATCCCACAAGGCCCAATGCTATGGCTGTCTGCAGATACTGGTTATGAGCATTTAATTTCAGTGTCAAGGCGTTGGATATTCCTTTGTCCTTGTAATAGTTCAACAGCTCATCCTTAACATCTCCGGTCCCGACACCCAGCCAGGGATTTCCAGAAATTATCTTTAATGATGATTTCCATATCAACATCCGTTCTGCGGTCCCATCGGTGGTCTGTGCCGACAGGTGGTTCCTGTTTTCGACAGCCTGTCCGGCGGCAGAAAAACGTGAGACCGTTGCTGGCAAAACCCGCCATACCATTAAAAACAGGATTACCAGGACGATTAACATGGTTCCGCCCAGTCTCCGGTTTTTGTTCCTGAACCACACATGGGCCAGGTATAAAACCCAGATCAGCGCCATGATGAGGATCCCCGCCTTCGAGGAGAGCAGCAGGATAAAGATCAGAAACCACAGAAGTATGCCCCACAGTATGGATCCCGGAACCGGTATTTCTGTTGAAAACCCTTCTCCAATCATGATCAACAGGATGGTGACAGCCATCACCAGGTACATGGAGAGGTAACTGGCATGATGAAAGCCGGAAAGAGAGGTGTATAAAAAGACCGAGAAGGTTCCTCCCTGAAGGAAATGAGCTATAGCCGCTCCGAACAGGAACAGGCTGATCAGGAGACATCCTGCCACAAAGGCCATCAGAATGATTAAAAAGTTCCCCGGCCTGAAACGATCGATGTCAACGGAACCCAGGATGAGAGGGAAGGCCACCAGTCCAGTTTTTATCCCCAGGTCGAACCAGGCATAATGGAAATTCTGGGTGTACAACAATCCGACCCAGTGAAACAGGTAAAACCCGGTGAGAACAATCAGACATTTTCCGTTTATCCTCCATGAAAGTCTTTGTATCCGTCCTTTCCAATCGCCCGACACCAGCCAGTACAGGATGAGCAGGGCTATGAAATACACTACCAGCTTGTCATACAACGGAATGACAAAGGCCATGGCCGCCAGCAGCCAGGGATATATCTCATCACGAATTCTTAAGGTGGTATCGGCTGAATCGGACATGCACAGATGCTTATGGAGCGAATATACGTAATTCTTCCATCCATTCCCTTGCAATTACTTCCCGGGAAAACCGGGTACTGACATACTGATATGCGTTGTCAGCCATCTGCTGCCTTATTTCCTCATTCTGTTTCAGGTAAAGAATCTTTTCAGCCAGGTCCACGGCGTTCTCAGGTTCCACGAACAACCCACATTTTCCCTGGTCGATAAACAGTTCCCTGGCTTCACCATCGACGCTGAGCAGCAAAGGTTTTCTCATCACCAGGCTTTCAAAGATCTTGGAGGGGATGGCGGAAAGGAAGAGGTCCAGTTTTTTTAAAGGAATGAGGCTGGCTTCAGCACAGGCAATCACTTCTGCCATTTCCGAACGGGGGACCAACTCGTGAAAGATCACATTTTCAAGCTGTTGTTCTTTTTTTACAGCCTGCAGACGTTCCTTCTCCGGTCCCTCACCCACAATAAAAAACTTTATTTCACGATGATCCCTGAGCAGGCAGGCTGCTTCCGTGATGATCTCCAGACCCTGTGCCAGTCCTAATATTCCTGCGTACAGGAGCACAAAATCACCGGCTCCGAATCCATATTTCTCCCTGGAGTGCGCCTGTTCCGGAGGCTCACTGAAGTTCTCCAGGTCGATCCCGTTGCGCCACCAATACGTCCTGATCCCGGGAAAGCGTTGTTCGATATTCCGGCATATCCCCCTGGTTTGACCACTGACCAGGACAGAACGCCTGTACATTTTCGCTTCCAGATATTCCGACAGGCTGATCAGGTACTTGTTTCGGACCATTCCCAGTTTTACGGCACTCTCGGGCCAGAGGTCCGATATGTTGACGATGAGTCTGGCCCTTTTCACCAGGGAAAGAAACATGGCACTGATTCCCAGGAACAAGGGAGGGGATTCCACCATCAGCACATCAGCCTTTCGTAACTTCCAGGCTCCCAGTATCATGGATGAAAAAACGAAGGAGAAATAATTGGCCAGCCTGTATAGGAAGGAACGGTTCCGGCTGACAAAGATCCAAGACCTTACTACCCTGACCCCAGCCATCTGTTCTTCCATCAGCCATTTTCCCCTGTAGGCCTCGTGAACCTGCATCCGGGGATAATTGGGCATGGCCGTCATCACCGTAACCTCATTTCCCGCCTGTTGCATACGCATTGCCAGGTCGGAGATGCGGAATTGGGGCGCGCCCACTTCAGGGGGGTAATATTGAGTCAGTATGATGATCTTCAAGTTCGCTGGGTTTGATCACCCGCATTCAGCTCCTGAATGGCCTGCCGGTAGCTGGTGAAGGTCAGTCCTCTTTCCTTTAAATGTCTGATAACGTTCTCATACCAATTCATCCAGGTGGAAAAGGCAGAGTGGAAATACCGGTCATGAAACAGGAGGGAAAGATACTGAATCCCTTCTTTTTCAGCCTGTTCAACCCTTTGCATGGTTGAATGCATCGCTGCCTCCAGTTTCCGGCTCTGCCAGGAACGGCCTGCTTCAATTTCATAGCCATCCATGATATGAAGGGGAAATACCCACATGTTTCCATGCTGGTAAGGATTTTTCATTGAATAGACCGTCGCATCGAAAAGATACCCGGTTTTCTCGAGGAGGTCGTGGGTGGTGGCATCCTGCCTCAGGTAGTGCATTCGGATGCCGAAATGCTGCAAACCGGACAGTCTGGAAAAACGCTCATACTCCTTTCTGACCTCCGCGGCGCTGTTGAAGGCAATCCCGTGAACACCGGCATCGAAGCCCTTCTGAAGCACCCTTTCGATGAAAGGTTTCGCATGTTCACTATTATAGTTCATTCCCTTACCCTTCGACATGCCAAAAAAGAAGGTGGACGGCACCCCATGGAGGGTATTGAACTCCATGACTTCGTCGATATGTTCCCAGCGGTTCGAAAACAGAGAGACCATACGGTTCAGGTACTCCTGGGCACCTATCATTCCCTTGGTAAGTTCCATGGTAGACCTGGCTACCATCTTCGGGATGATCAGGTCACTCAGGTGGTCAGTCACCTTCAGGTGGTCCACATCATGGGAAATGATGACCTTCATCAGAACTGGTGCCTTTGAAATAGTTTCAGACCGCACTCCAGCAAGTAAGTGGCCTTGTTAACGGTAAAGTAAGGAGTGATGGTCCCTCCGAAGCCCCTGAAATACCGTTCGATCGGCTGGATCATAGACCCTTCAAAATCGAAGGCCTTCAGACCCGTTTCCCGGGCATAGAGGATGCTCTTCCATAGAGCCAGGGCCCCGGCTCCCTTATGACGATTTACTTCATCGTAACCACCCAGTATGTAGAAGGCCGTATGCCGGTCGGTCAGGCAGAATGCGGTGGCTATAGCCCTGTCATTCAAATAGGTAGTGAATGAAAAGGCAAGTCCTGACCCACTCATGGTTTTGATGATCCTGGTCACCATGTGCCGGTCGGCATTAGCCTTGTTTCTTGAAAAGGAGTTCATGACCAGCCGGATCACCTGTTCCGGATCATCGTTTAAAACCGCTACCACCTGGTCCTTTTCCGCCTTGTTCAGATCATTTCGTCTTTCACCGGCCAGCTGCGACCAAAGCTCACTCTGCTCTTTCTGAAGATCGACGACATAGGTGTACCTGGGCACGACCTTGTATTTCTCCCATATAAACGGTTGAAAATCAATATATTCTTTCGGAAAACCGACATTCTTTATGCTTAACTTTTCTTTGGAAAGAAATTGAAGCAAGGCTTCCAGGACTTTCTTATGAAATCCGTTCCTGGCAGCGGGGTTTGAGGATACATGCTTATAGAACAAGGCGTTGTGAGGCATGTAAGGCGGGTTTCTCAGAAGATCAAAACCGGCCAATTTTTTCCGTTTAAGGACAAAACCTCCTATCATGGAGTCGGCATCATCGAAGATCCCGTATGACTCGATGGAATCACCGTACAAGGAGATCCAGTCAGGATGAATGAATGCCGAACCCTGCTGCCTGCACAGTTCGTCAAAAACAGGCTTCAGGCTCTCGTCAATCCTTCTTACTTCCATGGGTCAGTTTATGATACAAAGCAAACAATTTCTTCCTTTCGACTTCCCAACTGTATTCAGTTTTCACCTTCCTTTTTCCTTCTTCTCCAAGCTGATCCCGTAAATGTTTATCATTCAATAATTTAACAAGATTCATGGCGATCTTCTCCGGATCTTTCGGATCACAAAAGAGGGCGGCACCTTTAAAAAACTCCTGCCAGAACGGGAAATCCGACATGAGGATGGGCTTCCCGAAGGCCATATATTCGAAAGCTTTTACGGGAAGACTGGTCAGATAGTTTTCGGCAGGGTACAATAGAGCCAGACCTATGTCCGACAGGGCAACCTGTTGGTACACTTCCTGTAAAGGCAGCTGCCCGAGAAATCTGACCTTTCTCCAACCCGTGGAGTTCCTGCAGGCTTTTTCATATTCCGGGTCGTCGAAGGTACCCATCAGCCTGAGCTCCATTTCACCGGGCACCAGCGCCGTGGCATCCACCATCTCCCTGATGCCGCGGATCTCCGTCAGTCCTCCCGCATAGATCACCACTGGGACCGTGCCGGTACGTTCAGGGACCTCAATGTCATCAGCCCATTGAAGGAGCGGGAAGTTACGGAGCACGACACGCTTCTTTGAAGGCACGTAGGTCAGGATATCATCCGTAGCGGTGACCACCCCCTGGAAAAACCAAGTGCAACAGCGTTCAATCCAATAAACCTTGATTGATAATACTTTACGAAACCAGGAGGGTCTGATCCAGGATTTGTATTTCAGTTGAAGGGAAATATTTTCATGGGCATCGTATACGACTTTTCTTCCCAGAATTCTCAGTACCACTCCCGCAGGCAGCAACTCAGGATCATGAAAATGCACGAACGACAGCCGGTGTTTCAACACCTGCGTCACGACTTTGATGTTTCCGGCAAGAAACCGCTTCCACCTGCTCCTGAAAACGGGTAATGAAATGAGTGTAACATCCTTCAGGTCAGGAATATCATCTATCGGAGCCATCAGGAAGACCTGGTACCCTTCGCCGGCCAGTGAAACACATTCCTTATGGTAGATACGGTCATCTGTCGGCTGGTGTACCGTGGTGATATGGCATACTTTACAGGCCATGGTAGCATTCTTTAAGCACCTCCTCCTGGTTTTCCCAGTTAAACTGTTTTCTTACCGCCTCTATCCCCTGTTCAAAGGATGGATGCTGACGCGGACCGGAACTCCTGACAATCTCCGCCAAGGCTTCCGAAGTGAAATCCGGCAATACTTTTCCCACCCCGAAAGTGTTAACGACACCGGCGATCTCAGGAAGAGGGGTGGCAATGACCGGCACACCCGCCATCATGAACTCAAAGAGCTTGTTGGGCAGGCTGTAGTAGTAACTGGGTGACACATCTTCAATATAGACCATACCCCAGTCGGCAGAAGCCGTGTATTGCTGCATCTCAGAGAAAGGAACGGCTTGCTGAAAGAAAATGCAAGGCTGCTCTGACGCAGCCTTTTTAACCAGGTCTTCCATGGGCCCATAACCCATGAATACCATGGCTTTATCCTGTGAGTCCAGTCGGTTGAAGGCATCGATCATCGCCTGTACACCTCTGCCTCTTCCCAGCACGCCCTGGTACAGGAAAATTGTCGTATCTTCTTCCAACCCAAATCTTTGGCGAAAAATATTCTGACGGTCCACCCTCTGTAGTGGCGGACAATTCATCACCAGAAACGGCTTTCTGATCCCATATCTTTCGGCATAGGCTTTGGCAATACTGTCACTCACGGTGATGACGGCATGGCAACGCCTGATCAGATGTTTCTCAACAAAGACAGCTAAACCGTGATATATCTTTCCCTGGATGTAACTTCTTTCCGTCTCATATTCATGGGCGTCGTACACCAACTTCTTTTTCCCACGCCAGAGGGTACACAACCAACCGACCGGAAGCGCATTCAGATCATGGCAGTGAAAAACATCGCAATGCCAGTATTTAATGCAGATCTTCAGCAGCCACTCCAGGTATTTAAAGGCATTCCAGAAGGTACTTTTCGGCAACCACCTGGTAATCAGTTTAATTCTGTGGACTTTAATACCATTTACGTCCTCTTTCTCTGCCAGTCCGGGATCGTGCAAAGCCACCACCACCACCTGATAACCTTCCCTGCTCAGTGTTATTCCTTCCTTCAGCACCCTGGAATCGGAGGTAAAATTGTTGAGAACGATGCTGGCCACCCGTTTCATTGTCCTAAAGCCTTTTGAATTGTTCCGGCTGGTCCACCGGTTTGCGGATCATGACCTTAACTATTTTCCTAAATCTTTGATAGAGTGAATAGTACCAATGGTTAGGATGGGTAAGAAAAAGGATGAGGGGCTGGGCTTCCCGGATGGCCTGGAAAGGATGCTTGCCGTAACGGTAGCCATCATTTTCTTCCATAACGGTATCGGAGATATAGCAGCTCACCCGGCTGAGGAAATCTTTGTTATACGCTTCGAGCCTGATACCCAGGTTGTCATACACGGAAATATCCTCGGTGAGGGCATTATTGGGAACACCCACCTTCAGGTTAATGGCTTCACCGTGGGATGCGATGGTAAGGCATGGAATCCCGAATTCGCCACGGAAACGCCAGATATTCTCTTGTAAGCGTTCCAGGCAGGGAGACTTGAAGTCGACGGATAACAGGGTATCTCTGTCAGTGATCCCTCTATCCTTCATAAAGTCAGCAAGGGTCTCAAAATGAAGACTTGCTTCCGAACCAGTCTCTTCAATTTCCTGCATCAATTCTTTTTCGGCTGTCTGATTACGAAAGTAATAGCTGGCACGGGCACCCATCGACTGCTCTATCAGGTGCATTCGCCGGGTGGCAGGGGATATATGATCGACATCATGTCTCAGGATGAGGTACTTTTTTGCCGGTTCAACAGGGCTCATGACAGAGTCCCTGAGGGAGATGATATGGTAAGAAGCCTGCAGGGCAGACTCGAGAATCGCCTGGTACTCTTTTAATCTATTGTTTTTTAGATACTTAATAATAAGACTAAGGCGAGGCTGGGGCATTCGGTTTTAAAAACGCGCCTATGGGCAGGGTGATGTTATCAAAAACGAAAAACTGGACCAGGACCAGGTCTTTCCCCTCATTGATCAGTGCATACATACGGTCGCGGTCCCAGGGCACATAATTACCACTTTCATCCATGCTGTCTCCGGGGTTCTTCCTGTGGAAAGTCTTTACGACCTGAGACTTACCAGAAGTTTCGGTCAGTGTGATCACATGGAACGGCCTGGAATGGATGATAGAATCAACCGTGCTCTTGGAGAAACCTGTCACCACCACCTCAAAATTCACACTGGCAAAGGAGGCCAGGAACTCCAGCATTTTCAGGGTATCATAATCAGGAATGACCTTTCCCGTGTAAATGCTTTTCAATTCAAAAGTTCTTTCAGTGGCCTTGCTCACTTCGTAGGAAAAGCCGGGCACCTCCACAAAGTCGATCTTCACCGATTTTATTTGCGTAATAGGCGTGTTAAAAATGGCATGCGTACGCCAATCTTCCATCCTGGGACTATAACGCACTGAGAGATATCCCTTGAAACCCGGAATAAATGTAATACACGGAATATCAGACCCTTCCAACAGCATGTAGGTGCCCATATTATCCTGGGTGGCCGAACCCACATAGTACACTTTGGTCCTTTTCTCATGAGGGAACAGCCTTATCTTCCCAAAAAGGTTGATACGGTATTTTTTCTGGTACACCTCAACCTTCACGGCACTGGCTGCTAGCCTTTTTATCACGGTATTCCGGGAGGCTTTGGGAACGGGTTCCATCACGGTCACTTTCGAGACCGTCTTTAGCAACATGCTGATTCCCTGTGGTCTGACCTGGAATTGATGGTTCACCATCCAGTAACCGGAATCTGTTCTTGCCAGGGTAACCTGGTGGTTGGCCTTATCGGCCATGAAGATCTTGGTAATGGAAGCGGTATCCTCCACGGCAAAATCCCTCATTTCTTTCTTCAGGGTATTTTTTGAGCGGGACAGCAGCAGGTAGACTGCTAAAGCACCAAGTACCAGTACAACAATTAATATAAATCGGTTCTTTTTCATCCGCTTAGCTTGGTGTGGTGGGAATGGGTGTATTTCCTCCTGCGGTTCCAGAACTGTATCCACCCAAACAGGGAGATGAGCAGAATAGGGCCCAGCATATTGATCAATCCCAGGCTCAGCTGGTCTTTTTTCATCCGGGTTTCATCCAGCAGCCGCAGTTTCAGTTCTCTTGATCTTATGTTGATCAGCCCGGAATCGTCGCAAAGATAGTCGATGGCATTCAGCATAAAGTCTTTATTGCCAAAGGTTTCGTTCGTGTACCGGTCATATCCGCACGGATATGGGATGCCTTTGTTCCTGTCGAAATAGTTTTTAATCACATCTCCGTCTGACACCACGATCATTTTGGTAGGTTTCTGACATTTTTCTAAGAACCCGATGCCTTTGTCGGTCTGAATTTCCTCAGGTATACGGCCTGCGTACAGAGAGGTGAAGTTCCCTTCCAGCAAGGCAGCCACCGGTCTTCCCGGACCCGGGAACTGCTTCTCGTCTGGCTTTTTCCTGAGAATCTCCAGCGAAATCATGGCTGGGGCATTCACCACCCTGGTGTATTGAGAGGTCTTTAACAAGATTGTCTTTTTAATTCCCTCCGATTCCACGGTGTCGAGACTGCTGACAAACTCAAACTTCACGGCATTGAGGTTGTTCACGATGGGATGTTTCTCCATGGGTGTCACCACCGGAAAAAAATACCAGGGATAAAATTCAAACTGCGGCTGGTTCCCGATCTGCCCGGTCTTGATGGGAATGGGGCAGGCGCTGATATCCATCAATAAATTGGTATTCAATCTTATGCCATAATGAAACAAGAGGTCATCCAGATTCAGCATGCTACTGATCCCAATGGTCGAATTGCTGATCTGCAGGCTGTCCATGCTGGCAAATACCGGGTCGACCAACCATAACACCCTGCCACCCCTCATGATGTACTGGTCGATCAGGAACTTGTCCTTTTCATCGAAAACGGAATCGGGCTTGGCAATGATAATTGCCCTGTACTTGTTTTTGAAGAGGATATGATTGGTATCCCGGGAATCCCTTTCGGTAAGACTGTTGAGCTGGTTATGGAGGGTCACGGTGTCCACTTTATAGGATTCACTGAGAGACATGAGCATGTCGTAAGTCTCGTAATCGCTCAGTTCCCCGTTTCCTTTAACAAACGCAATGGCATTTTCTCCGGGGATGGAGAGTTTTTTAATGGTGTTGGCCAGGTTGAATTCAAGGCTCTGAACAGAATTGTTCAGCACCAATTCTGAATGAGCATATAGTTGATTCTGAAGTAATTGTATTGGAATCTCCTTACCATGATAGGTCACCAGGGCACCGGGGAAAAGGATCTGTTGGCTGGAGCCTTTCTCATTGTTTTCTTTGATATCGGTAGGTATCAATCCTTTTTCCATCAGCTGACGGTAGAGGTCGTTTCGTTCTTTCTTATCCGTGGCTGCCGAGGGGTCAATGAACTCATACTGAATATTATCGGAGTAAGCACGGAATTCATCCAGCATCTCCCGGGTCTCATTCCTCAACTTTTTAAATCCTGCATTCAGGTCCCCGTCGAGATAAACCCTGAAAAACACGATATCGTCGAGGCCCTTCAGCAGTTGTTTGGTAGCCGGGTGCAGGGAGAAGCGTTTTTCGCTGGTCAGGTCGATACGGGTAAAGAGAAAGGAAGAGATCAGGTTGACCACCAGGATAATGACCAGTGCCAGGCAAAACCGTATGATCCCTTGTTTGCGCAGGTTTTTCTTCCTGTTCAAAGGACCTTCTTCGTGAGGCGTTTTCTTCTTCGGCAGGCTCATTTTTCCCATTTCCTTTTTTCGAGTGATAATTTGGTAAGCAACAGGAAAACGACGATTACGCTGAGAAAGTAGATCACATCGCGGCTGTCGATCACACCCCGGCTGATGGAGGCAAAATGAGCGCTGATGCCCAGGGATCTGACGAACAGGTCCACTTTCCCAAAAAGCTCCAGTGAATAGATAAACTCGAAGCCTATGTATCCGAAAAGGCAGAGAAAGAAGGAGATGATGAAGGAGACAATCTGATTATCAGCAATGGAGGAAGAAAATATTCCGATGGCCACAAACGCAGCCCCGAGGAAAAACACTCCGAGGTAGGAGCCTGCCGTGGCACCCAGGTCCATGTTTTTTGGAGGCAGACCATAGAGATATACCGTTACGGCATAGATCAGGGTCGGGAGCAGGGAGAAGAGCACCAGGACCAGGCCGGCCAGGTATTTGGCCAGGATGATCTCCATATCTGCAATGGGTTGGGTAAGAAGCAGTTCTATGGTGCCTGTCTTTCTTTCCTCGGCAAAAGATCGCATGGTGACGGCCGGGATGAGGATGAGAAATACGAAGGGAGCAATGATGAAGAGCCCGTCGAGGTTGGCATAGCGGGAAGCAAGGATGTTAAAGGCATTAAAATCCCTGGGGATGACCCAGAGGATCATTCCGATGATGGAAAGGAACACCAGGATCACTATGTATCCGATCAAAGAATTAAGGAAGGTGCTCAGTTCTTTTTTAAATAAGACCCACATCAGGCTGCCTGGTTCGTGAGCTGCAAAATTAGTATTTTTCAGTTAAGGTCAGGCTAATCCCTGAATTCAATCCTGACCATTTCATCGGGTTTCAATCCCAGAAGACTGGCAGCATTGCCCCGGTTCATAGCGACCTCGAGGAAACCGCTGCTGCTGAACATCGCCAGGAGGTCTCCCTCATAAACATCACTGTAGGAGGTGCTGATCTTCTGAATGCCGTAATCTAGGCTTCTGAAATAGATGGTGAAAGGCCTTCCCTTTCCCACCTTTTCGAACAGATCCCTGGTAATGTTCAGGAATACATTCTCATAGGCATCAATAAAGATCACCTTGCCCCTGATCACATCTTTCTCAATGGTGGGAGCAAAGAGGACCATCTGCTGCACGCCACTCAGCGCGGTCCCCAGTTCCTCAGGGGTTGTGCCCGAGATCAGGCTGCAAGCCACCGGCGCAAAGAGATCGCGGGCAATGAAAGGAGAACCGGCCTGGTCAGGCTGTAAAGCAAGTTCGATGATCTTTTCCGGCGGTTTGTCGAAAATGAGGGCAAAAAGCCCGTTGTCCGCAGCAATAAAATATTGATGCCCGTCAACCGCCAGAAGATATTTGTTCTGTTTGGAAGGATGGGAGTTGACATCGATGAGGTGGATGCTTCCATCAGGGAAGTGATGATAGGCATTTCTCAGTACAAAGGAAGCATGCTGCAGATTGAAAGGAGGTATCTCCAAAGATAAATCAACCAAAACGGTCTCGGGTAACTGCTTTAGAATGATGCCCTTGACCACTGCCGCGTAATGATCCCTGGTCCCCCAGTCACTGGTAATGGTAACGATTGCCATAGTGCTATCCCCCCGCTGCGGAAGCAAATAAAACGAAAATATCCTTACTTTTGTCTTCTCAAAAGTAGTCATTTACTGCTTTTTGAAATGAAATTTTTCTTTCCGCTGGCAATTTTGTAGAGAATCCCTTTGAAAAAGACTTCATGACTGAAAGAGTCCTTTCCCTGAATCCCTATGACCCGGTCGACATCTTTGGTGTCAACGAGTTGAACCTGAACGAGATGAAAAAGTTCTTCCCGAAGATGAAAATCATCGCAAGAGGAGATATGCTTAAGCTGATAGGAGAAGAAAAGAACCTTTTGATGTTCGAGGAGAAATTTGGGCTGGTACTCATGCATTTTGACCGGTTCGGAAGGATTAACCCTCACGATATCAGGATGTTGATGGAGTCTTCCGGGGAAGACTACCCTGCCCCTACTTTCCCGGGAGGTGAAGATATCCTGATCCATGGCAGAGACGGCAACCTGATCAAAGCCCGCACTCCCAACCAGCAGCGTATGGTGGAAAGCAGCAAGACCAACGACCTTGTCGTGGCTGTGGGCCCGGCAGGTACCGGTAAGACCTATACCGCCGTGGCACTCGCTGTTAAAGCATTGAAGAACAAGGAGGTAAAACGCATCATCCTCACCCGTCCTGCCGTCGAAGCCGGTGAAAACCTGGGCTTCCTCCCCGGCGACCTCCGCGACAAGCTGGACCCGTACCTCCAGCCCCTTTATGATGCACTGAGGGACATGCTACCCCACCAGAAACTACTTAACTACCTGGAAGACGGTACTATAGAAATCGCACCCCTGGCATTTATGAGAGGCCGTACCCTCGATAACGCCTTCGTCATCCTCGATGAAGCACAAAATGCCACCCAGGGACAGCTGAAAATGTTCCTCACCCGTATGGGAAAATCGGCCAAATTCATTGTTACCGGCGACATCACCCAGATCGACCTGCCCCGAAACCAGTCCTCAGGGCTCGTCCAGGCCATGCAGATACTGAAAGACATACCCGGTATCGAGATCATCATCCTCGATGAAAGCGACGTTATCCGGCACAAGCTTGTGACCAGGATACTGAGAGCTTATGGCAGGGAGGAGAATTGATAATTGATAATTGATAATTGATAGTTAATCAGTAGAATATGAATAAAGCTTTGGTTACAACTAATTTTCGTTTTCAGGGGCAGAAGAGCCTCTATGTTGGAAAAGTAAGGGACGTCTATAATATTGACGACCGGTACCTGGTAATGGTAACCACCGACCGGATCTCGGCCTTTGATGTGGTGCTTCCGGAAGGAATACCCTATAAAGGACAGGTCCTCAACCAGATAGCATCCAAGTTCCTGGATCTTACCCAGGACATCTGCCCCAACTGGAAGATCGCCACTCCCGACCCCATGGTCACCATTGGCCATCATTGCGAACCCTTCAAGGTGGAGATGGTGATACGAGGGTATATGTCGGGGCATGCCTGGAGAGAATATAAATCGGGCAAAAGAAGTCTATGCGGTGTTCCCTTGCCGGAAGGGATGAAAGAGAACGACCGTTTTCCCCAACCGATAATCACACCCACCACCAAGGCACTGATCGGCCACGATGAGGACATCTCACGGGAAGAGATCATTGAGACCGGCCTGGTGAGCGAGGCGGACTACCAGGTACTTGAAAAATACACCCTGGCGCTCTTTGCACGGGGAACGGAGATCGCTGCCCAAATGGGACTGATCCTGGTAGACACCAAGTATGAGTTCGGCAGGAAAAGTGATGGCACCATTTACCTGATCGACGAGATCCACACCCCTGATTCATCCAGGTATTTCTATAAGGGAGGATATGAAGAACGACAGGCCAAGGGCGAGCCCCAGAAACAGCTCTCCAAGGAGTTCGTCAGGGAATGGCTGATGGAAAGAGGGTTCCAGGGAAAAGAAGGTCAGCAGGTCCCGGCAATGACTGAGGCATTTGTCAACCAGGTTTCCGAACGATATATAGAACTTTTCGAGAAGATCACCGGTGAGGCTTTCGTTAAGGGAGACCTTTCGGATGTACTTACGAGGGTGGAAAATAATATTACCAGGTGGTTGGAAATGAATTGATAGGTAAAAATTATCAATCATCACACTGCATGTGCGTCATATTTTACCGCAGAGACGCAAAGACGCAGAGATGATTTCCCTTTACGCCTCTGCGCCTCTGCGGTAAATAAACAATACTATTTATTTGAGACCAGGATGTAACAGTGGGCAGTGGGCGGTATCAAACATCAATTATTAATTCTCAATACTCCTCTCCATGAAGGTTCCATTCTCCCCACCCCGCATCGACCAGGCTATCATTGACGAGGTCACCCAGGCCTTGCTGTCGGGATGGATCACCACCGGTCCGCGCACCAAGGAGTTTGAACGGATGCTCAACAATTATACCGGAAGCGGGAAGACTCATTGTGTGAATTCGGCCACCGCGGGGTTGGAACTGATCCTTCGCTGGTTCGGGGCCGGCCCAGGAGATGAGGTGATCGTTCCGGCCTATACTTATGCAGCCACCGCCAACGTCGTGATCCATACCGGTGCCCGGCCCGTGATGGTGGACTCCGGACCGGATTTCAACATGGATGTAAGGAAAATGGCAGAAGCCATCACAGCCAAAACCAAGGTGATCATCCCTGTGGATGTGGCCGGACTTCCCTGCGACTATCAACAGATCAACCAGATCGTCCAGGAAAAGGAGATCAAAAGCCTTTTTAATCCTCAAACCCGGGAACAGCAGATGCTGGGACGTATCCTGGTGCTGGCTGATGCTGCCCATTCCATCGGCGCCGTCTACCAGGGAAAGAAATCAGGCAGCCTGACCGACATCAGCGTTTTCTCCTTCCATGCCGTGAAAAACCTGACTACGGCTGAAGGAGGCGCCATCTGCCTGAACCTTCCTTCGCCTTTCGATAACGAATCCGTTTACAAGACCCTTGCTGTCAAATCGTTACACGGACAAAACAAAGATGCCCTGGCCAAGATGCAGCTGGGCAACTGGCGTTACGATATTGTGGAAGCCGGTTACAAATGCAACATGACCGACATCCAGGCTGCCATGGGCATTGCAGAACTTAAAAGGTATGAGGAAGACATGCTTCCCAGAAGAAAACACCTTTTTCAGCGGTATATTGACAAACTCTCTGCCTATGACTGGGCAGAAATGCCAGTGGTGAGAACGACAGAAAAAGAAAGCTCTTACCACGTTTTCCTTTTGAGAATCAATAATATAGATGAAAAGCAGAGAGACGACCTCATCAGCAGAATCTATGCACAGGAGGTGGCAGTCAACGTGCATTTTGTTCCGCTGCCCTTATTCAGCTTTTACCAGGGGCTGGGTTATGACATAAAGGACTTCCCTGTGGCTTACAAGCTGTATTCCAGGGAGATCAGCCTTCCCATTTACTACGACCTTACCGATGAAATGCAGGACCTGGTGGTAGCGGCAGTGGTTGAGGCGATGGCTGGTGACCGACATTAAGGGTTCTGCTGGACTCCATCCGTTATAAAACTTAGGTAATTACCCGGATGTATCACCTGGTAACCGGACCCGGGGTATTGTTCCATAAACTGCGCGGGCGGAACCGACATTTGTTGTTTCCATTTAAACTCATAGGCGTGTAACATCCCATCTCTCTCTTCCACCAGGTCAATCTCCTTCTGGGTCCAGGTCCTCCAAAAGTACAGGTTTCCGTACCACCCTTTGTAATACTTGAATTTCACCCTTTCCATCATTAAAAAGTTCTCCCATAATGAACCCGTATCATTACGCAGGCTCAGGGAGTTGAAATTGGATATCAATGTGTTCCTGATTCCATTGTCGTAAAAGTAGTATTTCGATTTCCTGTTGATTTCCTGCCTTAAATTCCTGCTGAACCCTCTCAGGTTATAGATGACAAAAGTCTTTTCGAGAATATCAAGGTAATGGGTCACTGTCTTATAATTGACACCCAGGCTTCGGGCAAGTTCAGAATGAGACACTTCAGATCCCAACTGAAATGCCAGCAAACGAAGCAGGTCCACCAGGAGCTTAGGACTCCTTACCTGTTCAAGCGCTAATATATCCTTGAGCAGGTAAGACCCGGTCAATTCCTCCAGAAGATTGATCTTCTGCATTCTGTCCGGTTCGGTCAGCACTTCCGGATAAGACCCATATATAAGAAACTCCTCCAGTCTCATTTTGAGATCAAAGGCATTGACACTCTCAACAAGCTCGCTTTGAGAAACCGGGAACAGGTAAAGCGTTCTCTTCCGGCCTGTTAATGGTTCGCCCACCTGCCCGGCCAGTTCAAAAGAAGAGGAACCGGTGACCACCACCCTGAGAGATTCAACCTGATCAGCCAGTATTTTAAGGGCGTTTCCTATCCCTTTGATCTTCTGAGCTTCATCAATAACAAGTAAATCAAAGCCTTGGACAAACTCAATCAATGTCTGGAACTCGTTCCCACCCAGCAATTCATGAAGAAGAATATTATCACCGCTGACCAAACGGTATTTTAATTCAGTATGCTTTAAATACTCTTTGATCAGTGTTGTTTTTCCTGACTGTCTCGGACCATAGATGACAAGAACTTTACCTTCTTTCATCCATGCATTCAAATCGGAACAATACCTTGGGATAAACATCATTCATCTTTTTACAAAGATACAATTATTAGTATTGCCAATACTAATAATTTATCGATTTCTAGTATTACTGATACTAATATCTATAAAAATGGTTACAGTTTCTATTTTATAACGAATGTTCCAAAGCAGATGAACCTCATGTTTATACCTTTGCAGACAGCATGAAACGTGTTTTCGATATCGTACTGAGTATAACAGGGTTGATTATCCTGAGTCCGGTATTCCTGTTGTTGTCGGTCTGGGTCCTCAGTAGTTCCGCGGGAGGTGTCTTTTACAGGCAGAAAAGGGCTGGCCGGAACGGATTACCCTTTATGCTGATCAAATTCAGGACGATGCGGCCTGGTTCCGACCGGAGCGGTCAGCTCACCATCGGAGAAAGAGACCCCAGGATCACCCGGGCAGGATATTTTCTGCGCAGGTACAAGCTCGACGAGTTGCCCCAGCTGATCAACATCCTAAAAGGAGAAATGAGTTTTGTGGGACCTCGTCCGGAAGTCCCTGAATACACAACTCTGTATACCGAAGACCAGAAGAAGGTGTTGAAGGTGCGCCCCGGCCTGACGGATGAAGCCTCCCTGGCGTATATTAATGAAAATGAGATTCTTGGTAAATCCCCTGACCCGGTTAAGACCTATGTGGAGGAAATCATGCCCGCCAAACTCAGACTCAACCTTGAATACCTGGAAAGACGGACTATCTTTTCCGATATCGGAGTCATTCTGAGGACCCTGTCCAGGATATTCCGCTAAATATCATCCGTAAAGGAATCTTAAATTCTTAAAGAAACAGGTCAACAGATAGATGCCTGTCAATCAAACCTTTGTCCTTCTCATCCTCCACGCGAGAAACATCACCACCAAGGCAGCCAGGCCCATCGCCGGCTGCAACCAGGATACATAGCCGATGATGCTCACCTGTGTGACGATCCAAATGAGCAGGATCAGGCCACATAACAAGGAAACCATGGGGGCCCTACGGTTCTTCTGAAACAAAAGGAAGGCAGCCAGCAGGTTGGTCATACCCACGGCAATAAAAAGGATGAGGGAAGGGACCAGGTAGCTGTCGAAAGGACTTCCTTCCAGCCATTCCAGGGGTATGGCTTTTGCACCGGCCATGCCGTACCAACCGCCCCCGAGGGCGTTGATGGCAATGATGATCTGCAGAACACCCAGACCGATCCTGTTGATTTGATCTTGTTTGCTCAGGATGGTCATTCTCCTCCAGGTACGGAAATTAGTTTTCCCGTAAAGATAACCTTGCCGGCCTGAGTAATGGTTAGCACAAATTGGATTCCCTCTCCCTCGCCACTATCCTGGGGTTCAATGCCATTATCGGCAACGGTTAGCTCTTTGACAAGATTGAAATTTTCATTTTTATAAACGATCTTCCCTTTCGAATCGGTAATTCTCATCGATAGACCGTTCATATTGCCCAGAAGCTGGATTTTCACCTGTGCCCCATAATCGACAAAAGCCTCCTTTGACTTGTTAAAGTCTTTCAATTCAATGAACTTGTCGGGTCCCCCATACATAGTGCTTTTTTGAAACAGCTTTACTACCAATTGGGTTGCTTGTGCACCTTTGTCAGGCTGAGCCCCTTTATTGGGTTGTGGACTTTTTTTGGGCTGAGCATTGAGCCCGATAGCAACTATAAGAGTCAATACTAAAATGGCAACTTTCTTCATAGGGAAAATTTAAATAGAGGTGAATAATTAAGACTTCATTACATGATTTCAAAAATAAAAAAAAAATACTGGAGCGCAAAGGGACGGGTCGACAACATTTTAATTGATTTCACTTGATTTCTACTGATCGAAACCAAAAACCTTATCACCGATTTCTTCCATATAGAATTTAAGTTGTTGCTTATAAACCGTTCTGTTAACATTTCCAGAAACCTCATTCTCTGTATGCTGCTTTTGCGCTAATTCATTACCACGTTTTGAAGTCGCGATTGCCAGCTCCTTTAGAAACATATCCACCTCTTCCCTGGTATTCTGAACCCCCAGGCTTACCCTCGCCACCCCGGGCAGCTTCAGTCCGGGGAACAAAATGACGATGAGCCTCTGAATCTTCTCCAGCCCGGGTTTTATCCCCACCAGGTGCTTGACCATGAGATGGGCACAATGACAACCAAAACGAATCCCTATGCCCGACTGCTCGGCCATCCTGTTGGCTACCTTGTTGGACATCACCTTTTTAGAGGCAAACGGGATGACACCGGCTTTCTGGTCGAAGCGGGGTGATCCCACTCCATGCACACCATAAACCCGCATATCGGGTAAAGCATGTAATCCCAAAAGAAGTCTGATCGTCAACTCTTTCTCTCTTTCAATAATCAACTCATAGCCAACCCTTTGCAACAAGCCTATCGCTTTCCCGAAGGCAGCAATCCCCGCTTTATTTTCTTCACCGAGTTGCCGTATCCGCTCTTTCCTGGTTTCTGAAAGGTATTGAAACTCCTTTTTTACCACCAGGACGCCGCAACCGAAAGGAGCATACACTTTGTGGGCGGAGAACATCCACGCATCGGCATCAATGGCAGCTACATCCACCTTACGATGGGCCACCAGCTGGGCTGCATCCACCACCAGCCGGGCACCGTAGCTGTGCACCACCCTGCCGATCTCTTCCAGGTCCTGGCAGCTTCCCATCACATTGGAAGCCCCTGTCACAGCGACCATCCTGATCCTTTCGTTGCCGTGCCGCTGATCTGCATTGTAGGCTTTCAGCCATTTCTCCAGTTCAGCCGTATGGATAAAACCTTGCTCATCTACCGGCAGCCTCAAGGGGCTTCCCTTTGAGAAAGGCCTCCACGGCAGATCGTTGGAAGAATGCTCCAGCAGGGTCGTCAGCACACGGGGTACCTCTCCGGGTTCTTTATTATTGGCGAAATTCTCAGCCAGCAGGTTGGCTGCTTCGGTGGTATTACCGGTGAAAATCACTTCATAATCATCCAACGGAACATTCAGCCAGGCGGCGATGGTTTGCCTCACGTCTGCCGGTATTTGCGCATTCTTGTCCTTTTCCTGGAACCAGGTTTGGCGAAAGGCATCCCAAACAGGAGGAAAAGTGAGCGTACTGGCACCGTTGTCGAGGTGGATATAGGGTCTCATCCCCTCCCTGGTAACCACCCGGGTATATTTGCCTATCCATCCTATGGTCAACTCCTTGAGCAAAGCTTCCCCCTGGAGTTCACTCCAGGGATCAGGGATCACTTCTCCGGCTTTTTGATTCAACATTTCAGCAGAGACTGTCTTGTAATCAAGGCTATTATCTTTGCAGAGCTGCAGGTACCTGATGAAGGTGATGATGTTGATGACCGCCGGGGTTCCCGGCTCAAACCTGCCCGGGGATTTCGCCCACAGGACCCAGTCGCGCCCGATGAGACGGGTCGTCCCTCCTCCCGTGTATGGCGGTGCTCCGGCCGGCAGCGCCTTCTTCCTGACGACCACGATCCTGACCCCCAGAGGCAGACCGGCCTCCTCACTGGAAAGCACCCGGAAGCTTCCGCCAGGGAGGACCGTCATCAGTTTTTCCAGACTAATCGGGGTGGCAAAAACCACGTCCCATTTATCGGGAGAAAGGCCCAGGTATTCCAGCACCACTTCCCTGGATTTGTCATATAGATGAGTGGTCACCTGTGAAAATTGCCCACTACCCCGGTGAACATTGGAATAGGTCTTCAGTGCCGTTAGGACACTGTCTTCCAGCCTTTTAACTAATTCATAAACCATCGGTGTTCAATTATTCGGTGCCCGACTTACCTGATTCCTGGCCTTCCTGTTTTTCAGGTTCTCCGGGCGAAGGTTTTTTTTCATTTTCTCCTAAATACTTTTCAGCTTTCTCAAGGAGGCCTTTACCGGTATCTTTCGCCTTGTCAATCATTTCCTCAGTTTTATCGACAAGGTTGCCCGTAACGGTTGTAATCTTTGCTGCGGCCTCACTTTTATCAAATTCATCAACCTTTTCATCGATAAATGACTCTGCTTTTTCCATCATCTCATTAGCCTTTTTATAGGCTTCTGTCTCTTTCAGCTTTGATGAGGCATCTTCAATAAGGTCGCCTGCCTTTTCAGCTACATCCTTCAACTTGTCGAAGAATCCTTTTTCTTCCTTCTCCGGCTTTGGGTTTGTGTTCTCTTCCATTTTCTTCCATTTAAAAATTAGAACTATGATTATCATTAGGTTACAAAACCTGTCACCCTGATATTGTGCTGATAATTGTCCAATAATGGAGTCTTTCTCATAATTAGATAAAATTACAAAAATTCTTGCAGGCACCCTGGTACAGAGGGATATTATTGTCCAGGATACTGTATGGATATCCCTTACCTTTGCGTTTCTTTATGTCGCAAATGTATTTGCCTAATACAGCAATTATCTGATATTTAATGACATTCTCTCATCTTTTATGAAATCCAACCTCAAGAAAGAACTGACCTACCGAATTGATGATCCTTTTTTCCTGCAGCATGGCCGTGATCCCGACGCCTATATCAGGCGGTTTGAGAAAGTGCCGGTCAGGATAGCCGATGATGTTGCAGAGGCTTCTAAAGAAGTGGGTCGGCAGATCGCGGAAGCCATTATCAGGACACAAAAAAAACGAAAGCATTGCGTGCTGGGCCTGGCCACAGGATCCTCACCCATAGGCGTTTACAACGAGCTGATCCGGCTTCACCGGGAGGAAGGGCTCAGCTTCAGGAACGTCATCACCTTCAACCTCGACGAATATTATCCCATGGACCCCGACTCCCTGCAGAGTTACCACCGTTTCATGAGGGAGTACCTTTTCGATCATATCGACATCCCGAAAAAGAACATCCATATCCCTGACGGCAGGGTGAAGAAGGAAGATGTCTATCGTTACTGCCAGGAATACGACAGGAAGATTGAAAAGGCCGGGGGCATTGACATCCAGCTGTTAGGTATCGGAAGGACAGGCCATATCGGTTTCAACGAGCCGGGTTCTCCGGTAAACTCCGGGACCCGTGTGGTGACCCTCGATCACATCACCCGCATGGATGCGGCTTCCGACTTCTACGGGGAGGCCAACGTGCCCCAGAACGCCATCACCATGGGGATAGGAAATATACTGGGTGCCCGAAAGATCATCCTCATCGCCTGGGGCGAGAACAAGGCCGAGATCATCCGCAAGGCGGTGGAAGGAGAGGTGACTATCAACGTGCCCACCTCCTTTCTCCAGCAACATCCTGATGCCACCATCTATCTTGATAAAGCGGCCGCTGCAAGGCTGACAAGGATACAGACTCCCTGGCTCGCAGGTCCCTGCAACTGGGAAGACCGGCTGATTCGCCGCGGGGTGGTCTGGCTGTGCGAGAAGGTGAACAAACCCATCCTCAAACTCACCGACAGGGATTATAACGAGCTGGGAATGAGCGACCTGCTTACCGCCCACGGTCCTTCTAACCAGATCAACATCAGGGTGTTCAACGACCTCCAGCATACCATCACCGGCTGGCCCGGGGGGAAACCAAATGCCGATGACTCCACCCGTCCCGAGAGAGCCCGTCCCTTCCCCAAGAAGGTGTTGATCTTCAGTCCCCACCCCGACGATGACGTAATCTCCATGGGCGGCACCCTCTCCAGGCTGTCGGACCAGGGTCATGAGGTTCACGTGGCTTACATGACCTCAGGTAATATTGCGGTATACGACGATGACGTGGTCCGATTTGTCGACTTTGCCGATGCCTTTAAAGAGATCTTCAGCCTGAAAGGAGTGGACACCCATGCCATCCTGGAGGAGGTCAAACACCAGGTCCGGCATAAGAAGCCCGGGCAGGCTGACACCGAGGAGAGACGGAAACTCAAGGCTGCCATCCGGAAAGGAGAAGCCAAGGCTGCCTGCCGTTATATAGGGATCGACGAAGAACGCGTTCATTTCCTGGAACTTCCCTTTTATGAGAGCGGGCTGATCAAGAAGAACCCTCCGGAAGAAATTGATTTTACGGCTGTCACCAAGCTGCTCCGGCAGATCCGTCCCCACCAGATCTATGCTGCCGGCGACCTCTCCGATCCCCACGGCACCCACAGGGTTTGTATGAACATCCTGCTGGAGGCACTTTTCAGGGTAAGGAAGGCTTCATGGTTCGAGGAATGCCGCATCTGGCTGTACCGGGGTGCCTGGCAGGAGTGGGAGATCCACCAGGTAGACATGGCGGTCCCATTGAGTCCGGAAGAAGCCCTGCGGAAGCGTAAAGCCATCTTCAAGCATCAGTCGCAGAAGGACAGGCCCCTCTTTCCCGGTGATGATGCCCGGGAGTTCTGGCAGCGTGCCGAAGACCGCAACCAGTCCACGGCCAGGACCTACGACAAGCTCGGTATGGCCGAATACCAGGCTATTGAGGTATTCGTGAGATTTAACCCAGGGGTTTAATGGTCTCTTGGTCGGTCGCTTGGTCGGGGCATGCCATGGCAATTTAGTTACCCTCTAGTTGGGTCATGCCATGGCATGACCCAACTAGAGCCATGGCAGTTCAGTTTTCTATTAGTCAGATTTCTATTAGTCAGATTTCTATTAGTCAGATTTCTATTAGTC
>CAZSDK010000028.1:0-37020 GCA_964605655.1 uncultured Bacteroidales bacterium | reverse complement strand
AAAAAGTGGCTCACTTTCGTCCGAAATCACTGGCTCACTTTGTCCGAAATAATCAGGACCGTCTTTTACGCTTCCCATGACCTTCCGTTCTCTGGCCGGCAGCTGTTTCCTGGCCACCGGCACGGGAAAAAGAATGCGCGACATCAGCCGCGATCCGGAACATCAGGTACTGCTCTTTCAGATCAGCAACACCGGGGAACAATACCAGGTGCTATCACCCGAACCGGACCTGCTGAACGACCTGAAGCCAACGTCTGAACTGGCTTCTCATCTTTCCATCCACCAGTACCTGTTGCAACACCATCCCGCTAAAAAGGCGGTAGTCCATACGCATCCCGACGATATCATCGCACTCACCCACCTGCCGGAAGGGAAAGAAACGGAAAGTCTGACGCGGATCATCTGGGGCATGCATCCTGAATCAGTGATCTTCCTTCCCAAAGGGGTAGGTTTTGTCCCTTATGTATGCACCGGCAGCAACGCCCTGGCCCTGGCCACCCTTGAGGCGCTGAAGAGTCACGAAGTGATATTGTGGGAAAAACACGGCTGTCTCGCCGTGGCAGAATCACCCGCTCAGGCTTTCGACCTCATCGATATCGTCGACAAATCGGCTGGGATCTACCTGAAGTGCAAGGCTGCCGGCCACCAGCCCATGGGGCTCACCGATGATCAGATCATGGAGCTGAGGAATACCTTTCAGTTATAATCCTCTTCCGTCACCACAAGCCGGTATCCGTTGCCATGAAGGCTCAGAATCTCCACCCGGGGGTCTTCCTTAAGGTATTTCCTGATCCGGGCCATGAACACATCCATACTGCGGGTGGTGAAATAGCTGTCATCGCCCCAGATCTTCAGTAAAGCCTCCTTGCGGTACAAGATCTCGTTCTTCGTCAGACACAGCATCTTCAGCAGCTCTGCTTCTTTGGGTGTCAGGCTTTGCCGGTGCTGGTCCAGCACCAGGGTCCGGTGCCTGTAGTTGAAATGATACCTCCCGATCTCAAACTCATCGGGCTGCTCTTCCTTTTTTCCGGTAGGGTGGCTTCTTTTCAGTATGGCCCTGATCTTGAACAAAAGGACCTCCGAGTCAAAAGGTTTGGTAATGTAATCGTCGGCTCCCAGGTTAAAACCTTTCAGGACATCATCACGTAAGGTCTTGGCAGTGAGAAAGATCAACGGGATTTCGCTGTTCACTGCCCGGATCTCCCTGGCCAGTGCAAATCCATCCATCTCAGGCATCATCACATCCAGGATGCAGAGCTGAAAACCTTCACGGAAGAACTCGGTCAGCCCCTGTTTGCCATCCGTTTTCCACACCACATCCAGGTCGTTCAGCTCCAGATAGGATTTCAGGATGGAACCAAAGTTCAGGTCATCTTCCACCAGAAGGATATTGGGCTTGTCACTCATCGGTGCAAAGTTAAACCAAGGGGAGCTTGATTTCAAAGGTACTTCCTTTGCCGGGCTCTGAATGGACGGATATTTTTCCTTTATGAGCGTCCACGATGGCTTTTACATAACTGAGTCCTAATCCGAAACCTTTGACATTGTGAATGTTCCCGGTATGAGCCCTGAAAAATCTCTCAAAAATCTTTTTCTGAACTTCTTTGCTCATGCCCAGGCCTTTGTCTTCGACCCCTACCACCAGCCAGGCAGCCTGATTCTGAGTAAAGACCCTGATATCAGGCGTTTCGGGTGAATATTTGTTGGCATTGTCGAGCAGGTTGAGAACGGCATTGAAAAGATGAATCTCATCGGCTTTGACCACATACTGGTCTGCCTGGAGGTCGATGGTGACGCTTCCGCCCTTCTTTTCCACCTGAAGAAGGATGTTCTCCACGGTACGGGTGATGAGTTCATGCACATCGGTCACCTGCATATTGAGTTCTATCTCCCGTTTATCGAGAAGAGCCATCTGCAATACCTGCTCCACATGGGTGTTCATCCGCTGGTTTTCTTCCCTGATGACCCGGGTATAGTTTTGAATGCGTTCAGGGTTGGAGATGACCTTGGGATTGTTGATGGAATCGGTGGCCAGTGAGATCGTGGCTATTGGCGTTTTGAACTCATGAGTCATATTGTTGATGAAGTCGGTTTTGATCTCTGAGAGTTTCTTCTGGCGAAGCAGGGTAAGGATCGTTGCCAGGAAGGTAAGCAGCAGGGCCAGGGTAAAGACCACGGAGGCGATCATCAGTATCGACATCGATTTGAGCAGTTTCCAGGTTTGATCGGGGAAGTAGACCACCAGCCGGTGTGCCTTGGTCACCAGGTCATTGGGGAACAAGGTGGTGGCAAATACCTTTCCCGGATGACCGGGGCTGAAGTTCAGGGAATGAAGTGCGGTCACAGAGTTTTTTTCGGGTGAGAGGACAGCATATTCATAAGGAGAATGGATTCCGGCGTCGGTGAAAGCCTTGTTCATCTCACCCGTCAACAGATAGGGCTGAATACGGTCTTCAATTTTTTTGTTTTTGGTCTCTACCTCCACCACCATCTGTTTGACCACATCTTTCATCTTGTTCACTTTCCTCTTCAGGCGGGAAGCATCTTGTTGCTGGTCTTTCAGTTCAAGAACCTCCCGGTCCAATTCCTGTTGTTCATGCTCCAGGACTGGCTCTGTCCAGATAAAAGGATCAGGTGGCTGGGGCGGGATGAATAAACCCTGAACATTTTGATGGATCGCCGAGCGGTCAAAGAATGGGATACAAACTTTGATCCTCTGGGCGGTTTTGATCAGGCTGTCTTTTGGCCAATCATCCCCGTCGAAATATTGAAAACTCTTCCACTCGGCATTGATCTGGAATTCATTGAAGAGAGAATCGACATTAATGGAGAAAAAATCCGGGAAGTTTTCCAGGATGATGGTAGAATCCTTGGTCCTGAATTCTTTGGGAGGATGTTTCTTTCCGGGCCGGGGCCGGGGTTGTGGATCTTCTGATTCCGTTGTAATACTGAGGTCCATGTGATGGTCGAGGTATCGCATCTCCTCTTTTTTCTCCAGCTGGTCACTCACCCTGGCCAGGGCCAGGGAGACCGATCGTTCGAACTTATCCCTGTTCACCAGCAGGGCATTTCTGATCCATAGGAACTGGACCAGTACGATGCCTAATAGCGCCAGGCTTCCGATAATGATCAGGGTGGTGATCCATTTTCTTTTCATGACTCAAAAGTATAAAATACTAAGAGTCAATGCACTGACATTAACCTTTCTTTAACCGCTTTTAACCCTGGCTTAACTGCATTCCACACGGTGCGGCTGTAGTTTTGTATCACATCAATCTTTCCACTAAACCAATAATTTGTAAGCAAAATGAAAAAACTTTGGATGATGAAGCAGACGGCTGCCCTGCTGATAGGCGGCCTGCTTCTGTCAGGCAACACAACTCGACTCGCTGCGCAGCATACCGATAAACCCGGTAGCAAACACAAAAAAGCCATCACCCTAAAGATCACCACGGATGATGATGGCAAGGAGCAGGTAAGCATCGATACTTTGATTGTATCAGATTTTCATGACTCCCTTGATCTGCACAATCTATGCAAGGGGATTTACCTGGAGGCCCTGGAGAAATCGCTGCCGGACATGGAGATCAGTCTGGATCTTCACGGAGATTCACTTGATTCCCTTGAAAAACACATTGAGGCGGTCATAAAAATGGATGGGAAAGACTTTCCTCATTTCAAAGGTTTCGAGGATATGGACTTCTCCTGGGTGGAGCCGGGTGACAGTGACAGCGGTCCCGGTGATATGGACCTTCGCCTTTTCGATGGAGCACCCGGAGGGTACCAGGTCCCGGGTTATTCTCCAGGTCCCGGAGCCTATGGCCAGGGTGATTGGATGCAGGGATTCTCTCCCTGGGGAAAGATCAGGGAGATCAAGGTGAAAGACAGGAAACACGGGAAAAAAGTGGTGATCCGTACCGAAGATTCCGACGTGTTCTTTTTCAGTGCCGTTCCACCGGTCCCTCCGATACCCTGTCAGCCGGGTTGCGTTCCCAAGAAGGTGAAAAAGGTCATTATTAAAAAGCACGATAAAGAAGAAGAGGGCCCTGACAAATAGGAGCTGGCCCTTCGCTCCGGAGGCAATAAAACGGGTCCGGTCGAGTTATACTGGATATCTTAAAATTCAGTAGGTTTGTACCAAATTACGATCGGATGAAGGTTTTTCGAGTATTCCCGGTCCTGATAGGATTGCTTTTCAGTGTACAGATTTTTTCACAGGGAATCCCCATCGGAAGTTGGAGAGACCACCTGGCATACAACAGGTGTATCGCCGTGACGGAAGCCGGCGACCGCATCTATTGTGCCACACCATACAGCGTTTTTTTTTACGATAAATCAGACCAGTCGCTCAACCGTCTCTCCAAGGTGAACGGCTTGTCAGATGTCGGGGTCAGTTCCCTTGGGTATTCCAAGGAATACAGGACGGTAGTCATCGCATACACCAACACCAATATCGACCTGATACAAAACGGCAGTTTTATCAATATCCCCGATATCAAGAGGAAACCCATTCTCGGGAATAAGACCATCAACAAGGTCATTGTCGACGGCAGGATCGCTTACCTCTGCTGCGGATTTGGCATCGTGCTGCTCGACCTCATGAAGAATGAGATCAAAGACACCTATTATATCGGTCCTGAAGGAAGTCCCATCAGTGTGTTTGACCTGACCACCGATGGCCAGTATTTCTGGGTGGCCACGGAATCAGGTATCTATAAGGCTCTGGTCAACAGTCCCAACCTTTCCAACTATGACTCCTGGAGCGTCGATACCACCATCACCCATCCCGATGGAAAGTTCAACAACATAGAGTATTTTAACCGGAAGATCTATGCCAACTTCTCATCGGAGGTCTTTAATTCAGACACCCTTTACATACATGATACGGATGGCTGGAGCTATTTTAACGAGACAAAGACTCCGACCACCAACAGCATAGGTGCTTTCGGCGACCGGATCGTGTTCACCCATTATGATTACATGGACGTGATGGACACTAACCTTATCATTGTCAATCATGTATGGAGGTATTTTTTCGGTGACACCAACTACTATCCCCAACCCCAGCATGCCATTATTGATAAGGACAAGGAGGTATGGATCGCAGATGCCAACCAGGGGATGCTGAGGAATTACATGACCTATATTTTCAGGATGTTCAAACCCAACGGCCCGAGCAGTCCCAAGGTCTTTGCCATGTCGCCGGGAACGGACCGTATCTGTGTGGTCCCGGGAGGCAGGAATATCACCTGGGGCAATGAGTGGACCCCGGGCGCCCTGTACACTTTTGCTGATGAATCGTGGAGTACCGTTGATTATACCATCAACGCCCTGATGGACAGCCTGAGGGATTTTGTGGCCATCGCCGTCGATCCGTCCAACCCCTCCCATATCTATGGAGGCACCTGGGGTTACGGCCTGGCGGAGTTTTCCAACAACCAGCTGGTGAATGTATACAACGGCAGCAATTCCCTGCTTCGGCCTCCCAGTGGTCTCGATGACTATGAAGTCAAGATCGGGGGGCTCATGTTTGATAATGAAAACAACCTTTGGATCGTGAATGCCAATACCAGCAATGTGGTGGTGGTGAAGCGCGCCAACGACGAAGGCTGGTACTCATACAACCTCGGCAACCTGGTATCTGGAGGCTCCAACATGGATGTGGGTGAGCTTACCATCGATCATTATAACCAGGTGTGGATGCTGCTCAGGGGCAACAAGTTGCTGGTTTTCAATCATAACAATACTTTGGGCCAGATCAATGACGACCAGGCCAAGGTATTGACATCCTCCATCGGCAACGGTGCCATTCCCGGATCCAGGGTAAGGAGCATCGCCACCGACCTGGAAGGCCAGGTATGGCTGGGTACCGATGAGGGGGTGGCTGTGTTTTACAGCCCGGAAAACGTCTTCACTTCTTCGAACTTCGATGCCCAGCGAATTTATGTGACCCAGGACGGATATACCCAATACCTGCTTGAAACTGAGGCCGTTACAGCCATTGCTGTAGACGGATCCAACAAGAAATGGTTTGGCACGGAGAGAGCCGGGGTCTTCCTGATGTCGGCCGACGGGACCAAACAACTGTACCATTTCACTGAGGAGAACAGTCCGCTCATCTCCAATAACATCGCCAGTATCGCCATCAACCCCAGTAGTGGTGAGATATTTTTCGGCACCGACAAAGGCATTTGCTCTTTTAAGGGTTTTGCCACCACCGGCGGAGAGACCAACGAGAACGTGTATGCTTACCCCAACCCTGTGGAGCCTGGTTTTGAAGGATATATCGCAGTGAGGGGTTTGGTCAAGGATGCTGATGTGAGGATCACCGATATTTCCGGAAGCCTGGTTTATAAAACCCGGGCCGAGGGCGGGCAGGCCAGCTGGAACGGCATGGATTTCAGCGGCAGGAAGGTCAGCACCGGGGTTTACCTGGTTTATATCAGCAACGATGACGGCACCCAGACCTATGTAACCAAAATTCTTTTTAAGAATTGAGCCTTCAGAAAACCCGCGGGATCATCCTTCATCAGGTCAAGTACGCTGAGACCAGCCTTATCGTCAAAGTTTACACAGAGTCAAAGGGATTGGACGCTTTCATCCTGAAAGGGGTCAGAAAGTCGAATGCCGCGGTGCGGCCTGCCTGGTTGCAGCACCTGTCATTGGTTGAGTTGGTTTATTATGACAAACCCGGCACAAACCTTCATACCGTAAAAGAGATCAGGAGCTTCCTTCCCTTTCATCACATCCCTTTCGATGCCAGGAAGAGGTCGCTGGCCATGTATATGAACGAGGTGCTGGAAAAATCCATCAAAGAAGAAGAAGCCAATCCCGATCTGTTCAGTTTTCTGGTTGCCTCTCTGGAGATCCTGGACCTTACCGAGGAGAATGTCAATAATTTCCACCTTTGGTTTTGCCTGCAGCTGACCCGTTTCCTGGGATTTCTTCCTTCTGAACCCGATTCGGTGAGGCACCGGTGGTTTGACCTGAAAAATGGCGCTTACCTGGTTCAGCCTCCCGATCATCCATACGTGCTGGAGTACCCGGCCGGCAGCTACTTTCATCATTTTTCGAGACCCGGCTTCAGGGAATTCCAGCAAGCGACCCTCGGACAGCCCATGCGAAGGATGCTGCTGGCGGCTGTCGAAGATTATTTCAGGCTCCATCTTCCCGGCTTCGGTACCCTGAAGTCGACCGCCGTGCTGGAGACCGTGTTTAACGATTAGATGAGGGCCTGCCACCTGATCGAAGCCAAGAATCGGTATCTTTGCAGCCAAATTGTGCTTTATGAGTACCGAACACCTTTCTGATCAGGAATTATTCCGGAGAAATGCCCTGGAAGAGCTCAGAACCCTGGGAATCGATCCTTTTCCCGCTGCAACTTTTGAAGTCAATGCCCATTCCGGTGATATCCTTCAGCATTATCCCGGCAACACTGAAAAATACCAGGATGTGATCCTGGCCGGCCGTATCATGACCCGCAGGATCATGGGGGCTGCCTCTTTCGCCGAGATACAGGACAGCACGGGAAGGATCCAGCTGTATTTCAAGAGAGATGACCTCTGTCCGGGTGAAGATAAGACCCTGTACAACACTGTTTTCAAGAAGCTCCTCGATATTGGTGATATCATCGGAGTGTCCGGATTTGTCTTCATCACCCAGATGGGTGAGATCACCGTCCATGTGAGGCAGTTTACCCTGCTCAGCAAGGCCATTCGTCCTCTCCCCGTGGTGAAAGAAAAAGATGAGGTGGTTTATGATGCCTTTTCTGATCCTGAGATGAGATACCGTCAGCGTTATGTCGACCTCATTGTCAATCCCCAGGTAAAAGACATATTCATACAGAGGACCCGGCTGGTGAACTCCATGAGGGAGTTTCTGAACCGCCAGGGTTACCTGGAAGTGGAGACCCCGGTGTTGCAGCCACTTTATGGCGGAGCTGCAGCCAGGCCCTTCAAGACCAGGCATAATACACTCGACATGACCTTATATCTGCGCATTGCCAATGAGTTGTACCTCAAGAGGCTGATCGTGGGAGGATATGAAGGCGTGTACGAGTTTTCCAAAGATTTCAGGAACGAAGGCATGGACCGCTTTCACAATCCCGAATTCACTCAGATGGAGCTTTATGTGGCTTACAAAGACTATGAATGGATGATGAACACCGTGGAGGCCATGGTGGAGAAGATCGCCCTCGATCTGCACGGGACCACCCGTCTGCGGGTCGGCGATCATGAGGTCGATTTTAGAAGACCCTGGAAACGGTTCACGATGTTTGAGGCCATACAACATTACACCGACTTGGATATCAGTATGATGGATGAACCGCAGCTGCGCCAGGCCGCCCAGCGGCTGGAAGTGCCTGTCGAGGATTCCATGGGTAAGGGAAAACTCATCGACGCCATCTTCGGCGAGAAATGTGAGCCCCTCCTGATACAGCCGACCTTTATCACCGATTACCCGGTGGAGATGTCTCCTCTGGCCAAAAAACACAGGAGCAAACCCGGACTGGTCGAGCGCTTTGAAGCCATCTGCAATGGTAAAGAGATCTGCAACGCTTTTTCCGAATTAAATGACCCCCTCGATCAGAGAAAACGCTTCGAGGAACAGCTGGAGCTGGGCCGCAGAGGAGATCAGGAATCCATGGTGCTGGATGAAGATTTCCTCAGAGCCCTGGAATATGGCATGCCTCCCACGGCAGGTCTGGGTATTGGCATCGACCGGCTTACCATGATCATGACCAACCAGCCTTCCATCCAGGAAGTGTTGTTTTTTCCACAGATGAAGCCAGAGGTCATCTCCGCTCAGACACAAGCCGAGGGCAATCCTTTTGAAATGATGGGTGTTCCTGAATACTGGGCCGCGCTCTTAGTCAAGCTGGGGATTCAAAACCCGGAACAGCTCAAACAGGCCAATCCGAATAAGCTTTTCAATGACCTGGGTGGCATGAGAAAGAAAATGAAACTGGATATTCCTTCCCTGAAGATGGAGGAGTTCAAAGCCTGGCTGGAGAAATTGTAATTATTTGGATTACAGGGAGTTATTTATTCTGCCTTTTTCTTTCAATCTCATTCAGGATGATCTTCCTGAGACGTAACGACTTGGGCGTCACTTCAAGGTACTCATCGGGGCGAATGTACTCCATGGCTTCTTCCAGGGAGAACTTGACCGGAGGACTGATCATCGCTTTGTCATCAGAACCTGATGCACGAATGTTGGTCAGTTTCTTCGTCTTGCAGACGTTGATGACCAGGTCGTCCTGGCGAATGTGCTCTCCGATCACCTGTCCGCCGTAAACGTCTTCCCCCGGATCAATAAAGAAAGTTCCCCGGTCCTGGAGCTTATCGATGGAATAAGGGATGGCCATGCCTGTCTCCAGGGCGATGAGGGCACCATTGCGGCGGGGTGAGTAATCACCTTTCCATTCTTCGTATCCTTTGAAACGGTGGGCCATGATCGCTTCACCTTCCGTGCTGGTCAAAACGGTATTCCTTAAACCAATGAGAGAACGGGCCGGAATGTCAAATTCAAGGGCTATACGATCACCACGGGTCTCGATATTTAAAATCTCGCCTTTGCGGGAGGTCACGATGTCGATGACTTTCCCGGAGAAGGCTTCCGGCACGTGAACGGTAAGGTGTTCAATGGGTTCATGAGTTATCCCGTGAAGGTCCTTGAGGATGACCTGAGGCTGACCAAGCTGGAATTCGAAGCCTTCCCTGCGCATGGTCTCCACGAGTATGGAAAGATGAAGGATCCCTCTTCCATGGACGGAATAAGTGTCGGGAGAGTCGGTCTCTTTGACCTGAAGGGCCAGGTTCTTTTCTGTTTCACGGAACAAACGTTCGCGTAAATGCCTGGAGGTTACGTATTTCCCTTCCTTGCCGAAGAAGGGTGAATTGTTGATGGTGAAGGTCATGCTCATGGTAGGTTCATCCACCTTGATGGGTATGAGACCTTCCGGGTTCTCTGCATCAGCAATGGTATCACCTATGTCGAAGTCCTCGAGGCCAACAATGGCGCAGATTTCTCCGGCCATCACCGGAGCCTTGGTCTTTTCTTTACCGAGTCCTTCAAAAAGAAAGACTTCTTTGAGCGTAGCTTTTTGAATATTGCCTTCCCTTTTCACGAGGCTGACCTGCTGACCTGCATGAAGCTGGCCTCTCTGGACACGTCCTACTGCAATACGTCCCACGTAAGAAGAATAATCAATGGAGGTTATCTGCAGCTGAAGGTTTCCTTCCGTGACCTGGGGAGAGGGGATATTCTGGATGATCACATCCAGCAAATGACTGATATCGTTGGTGGGATTTTTCCAGTCATCCGACATCCAACCCTGTTTGGAGGAGCCGTAAACCGTGGGAAAATTGAGTTGGTCTTCGTCGGCTTCCAGGTTGAACATGAGTTCGAAGACGGCTTCATGGACCTGGTCGGGATTGCAATTGGGTTTATCAACCTTATTGATCACGACGATGGGCTTCAGTTTCATTTCAAGAGCTTTCTGGAGGACGAAACGGGTTTGAGGCATGGGTCCTTCAAAGGCGTCGACAAGGAGCAGGCATCCGTCTGCCATGTTCAGTACCCTTTCCACCTCCCCTCCAAAGTCGGAGTGCCCCGGGGTATCAATAATGTTGATTTTAAATCCCTTATATCTGACGCTGACGTTTTTAGCGAGAATGGTGATCCCTCTTTCTTTTTCCAGGTCGTTGCTGTCGAGAATGAGGTCCCCGACGTGTTCATTTTCACGGAAGAGTTTCACCTGGTGAAGAATACGGTCCACCAGGGTAGTTTTTCCATGGTCTACGTGAGCAATAATGGCAATATTTTTAATTTGAGTCATAAATCTTATTAAGGAGAAAAGGGTTTGAAGATATGAAATTATGCCAGTTGCTGTTGGATCAACCGTTTAGCCCTGGTCATCATTTCCTGGTAGGAATCGGGTTGACGGCGGTTCAGGTAATGGAGCAACATTCCGGTGGTCAGGTAGGTCAGGCTGTGCTGTTTCATCTGGCTTTCTTCCTGAGTCACTATTCCCTGGTTGATGCAATACTCCCATTCTTTCTCGCATAAACGGTTCAGGAAGGTAGTGATCAGTTCCAGGGTAGGTTGTTTATTTCCAATGTCATGAACCTTTTCAAGGAAGAATAGTTCAAATACGCCCGGATATTGGATGAAGAATTTCATATATGACAGGGTGATGACGGCAATTTTATCCATGCCGTGGCTTTGACCAGAGGTTTCTTCGTTGATGAATTCCTGGCATTCGTCCTGGAAGTCGCGCACACAATAAAACACCAGCTCCTTCACATCCTTGAAATAGTTATAGAGGGTGGCGTATGAGTAGCCGGCTCTTTCTGCGATGCTCCGCACGTTCACACTTCTCAATCCTTCTCCTTTCAGCAGCTCTTTGGTGGCTTTAATAAAGTATCCCTTCATTCTAAGTTCCTGAATTTCTTTTCTTTCCATGATAACAACGTTAATATATTTAATACTGCAAATATAATGAACATTATTAATAATATTAACAGTGTTAAAAATATTTTGTTAATAAAAGTTAGGAACTTTCGGAATAGACTGGGGTTAACATTGTTAATAAATGGAGAAAATGCGATTTAAGAGGATTTAGAATCGCTCAGCGCCATAGCCTCGCAGAGGTACTCGAGCAAATAAGTGTCGGAAGGAAGGTTCTCCAGTGACTTGATGCGGCCAAACTGACCCATGGCAGTCTCACCGGTCAGGATAAAAATCTGGTATGGGTCCTTCATCAACGGACCTTTTCGAAAGGTGAAGGCACAATGTTGTTTAAAGGATGCCATGCTGCAGAGTATGGAGCCCTGGTACATGAAGTGAGGGAATCCCCACTTGATGGTTTCCTCAACATCTGGACAAGCCTGGTGAACCAGTTCCCTGAGATGTTGAAGTACGGGTTTGGCGAAGTCAGCAGCCTTCGAGATATACGCATCGATCCTTGGATCTGTTTTCATAAAGGTTGGCAGACAGGGTTTGATTAGGCATTCTCTGTTCGATAGGTTCCTTTAAACGGAGTCTTAGGAATGAAAATGATATAAGAAGGTAAGGATGCCTTCCAGGGCTGGTTTGGGGTTGTCTTTAATTTCGAGGGTGATCTTCAGCTGGGCTTTGGTGATACCCCTGAGATTCTGCAGAGAATCGAGCCTGGCTTTGAGCCTGACCTGGCTGTTGACCAGAACCGGTTGGTTAAATCTCAGGTTTTCAATGCCGTAGTTCACCATCAGCTTCACATTTCTGAATTCAACGATTTGTTCCCATAAGTAGGGTAAAATGGAAATATTGAGATACCCATGGGCGATGGTCGTTTTGAACGGGCTTTCTTTTGCTGCCCTCTCCGTATCGAGGTGGATCCACTGGAAATCCAGGGTAGCTTCCGCAAACTGGTTGATTTGTTTCTGTGTGATGGTGAGATATTCGGAAACACCGAGCTCTTCCCCGGTGTATTTACTGAATTCTTCGTAGCTGTTGATGACTAATTTGCTCATAATGACCAATATATCAAATCATACGGTCTGTTTGAGAAATTCAGACCATACAAGAAGCGAAATTAATCAATTTATATTGATCTTCCTTAATACGTAAAGGTTAGTTAGCTGAAGCTGCCTGAAATATAATCTTTCGTCAGTTTTTTTGCAGGTCGGTCGAAGACCTGGACTGTAGGGCCAAACTCTATCAGTTCCCCCATATACATAAAGGCAACATAATCGGATATTCTCCGGGCCTGTCGAAGGGTATGAGTGACCAGTACGATGGTATACCGTTCTTTCAGGGACAGGAATAATTCTTCTATCACCTTGGTTGAAATCGGATCCAGGGCTGAGGTAGCCTCATCACCCAGGATGATCTCGGGTTCCACGGCCAGCCCGCGGGCCAGGCAAAGCCTTTGCTGTTGGCCAATGGACAGGGAGTTAGCGGGACTTTTCAGGCGATCTTTGACCTCATCCCACAGACCGACCCTGACAAGTTGTTCTTTCACCAGGAGATTTAAGGAATGACGGTTCCTGACACCATAAATCTTAGGTCCGTATGCTACGTTGTTAAAGATTGAAAAGGGCAATGGAAACGGCTTCTGAGATAATAGTCCCATTTTTTTCCTGATATGGGTGACCTCCATCCCTTCAGAATAAATATTTTCTCCGTCGAGGATCACCGCTCCCTCCACCCTGACATGAGCCAAATAGTCATGCATGCGGTTGAACGATCGTAACAAAGTGGTCTTTCCGCAACCCGAGGGTCCTATGATACAGGTGATGCTTTTGGAAGGGATCCTCATACTGATATTTTTCAGAATGGGTTGATTGTTAATACTGACATTCAGGTTCTTCACTTCCAATTGAGACCTGAAGGTTCCTGTTTGGGACTTATCCTGGTCCAAAGTCAGAATAGCAGGTGCTATGGAAGGATCATCACTGGTATTCGGGTTCCACATCCTCTAAAGATTAAATTTTGATAATTTTCTGCCTAACCGGCGTGTCACAAAGCTGATGAATAAAATAAGCAGTGTCAGTATGAGGGCAGAAGCATAGGCTCTGCCCTGCACTTCCTCCACCGGACTGCTAAGCTGAAAGAAAATGGCCAGGGGAAGGGAGGCAGCAGGCTGGCCAAGGCCCGTTGGTATATTGTCGGTATATCCTGCAGTAAAAAGCACGGTAGCCGCATCCCCTATCCCTCTTCCTGTTGCCAGCAAGACGGCAGTCACAGTTCCGGGGATCAGCTGCCTGAATGCTACCATGGTTGTTTCAAAAGGAGTAGCTCCCAGGGCTTTGGGTATATCGAGCAAATCCCGCGGGAGGGTCAGTGCGATCTCATCTATGGTCTTCACCATAATGGGAAGAATCAGAATGGCGATGGTGATCATTCCACCCAGGAGGGAAGCTCTCATCCCCAAATAGATCATCAGGGAGAATCCAAAGGCCCCATAGACGATAGATGGGATTCCGAATAACATATCGAAGCAGAATCTTATCAAACCGGAGAACCTGGAATTCTTACGGATAAAAAAGCTGATGTAGGCAACCACAGGAAGGCTGATGATGAGGCTCATCAATACTGCTCCCAGGATCAGGTACAATGAACCAATGACCGCATTCAGAATGCCTCCTTCCTTTCCGAGGTAAAAACCACCTCCCGGGACAGTACTGATCATCTCCCAGCTCAGAGAAGGGATCCCTTTGATCAGAATGATGATCAAAATGAAGCATAAGATCCCCAGTATGATGCATGAAGCTGCAATCATAAGGGACTTCATCATATGGTCGATTAAATGCCTCACTGGTTATATTTTTTATTCAGGTGATAGAGAACCAGGCGGGATGCAGAATTTAGCAGCAACATCAGCACAAAAAGAAGCAGGGCAGCGAACATAAGGGCCGATTCATAGGAGGGAAGAGACATCATCTCACCATAATTGTTTGCGATTAGGGCAGGAAGGGGATAGCATGAATCGAAGATACTTTGGGGGAGGTCGGTCATGTTACCGCATACCATCAGCACGGCGATGGTTTCACCAAAAGCACGGGTCAGTGCTAAAACGGTGATGGCAAAGATTCCCGGCAGGGAATGGACCAGGAGCACCTTCCGTATGGTCTCCCAACGGGTAGCGCCCAACGACCAGGAGGCTTCTCTCATTTCTGCCGGGACAGACCTCAGCATTTCGACCAGTAGTCCTATGATCAAAGGGATGATCATGATGGAAAGGACCACGCCACCTGCCAGTACGCTGTAACCGGTGGAGAACTTCCCGTGATGTTCTGCCATGTCAGCCACCAAAGGGACTATAGTGAGGGTGCCCCAGACACCGTAAATGACAGGAGGGATCCCTGCCAAAAGATCGATGACAGGGGAAAAGAACTTACGCATCCTGGCATTGGCATATTCGGAAAGATAAATTCCTGTCAGCAGGGACACAGGCAACGCAATAACCAATGCAATGAAGGTGACATAGACTGTGCTGACGATGTAGGTATAAAATCCAAATTCTCCTTTGAAGGGTTTCCACCGGCTCGATAAAAGGAGTTCGGTGAAGTTCTTTTCTTTCATGATCGGCCAGGCCAGGTAAAGCAAAGCTGCCCCTATAATGATCAGCAGGAGGAGGCTGCAAAGCGTGATCAGTTTTGAGTACTGTTTTACTGCCTGATTGATGAGAAGCCGGTATCGTAACCTATAGATCAAGTTTCTTCAGCTCGTTTTTAATTTTATCCTCAGGCAACCGGATATATCCGGCCTGGTTCACATATTTTTGCCCATCGGTCAAAGCCCATTTGATAAACTCTTTAACCAGCTGATTTTTTACTTTTCCTTTGGTGACAAAGAACAACTCCCTGGAGGGAGGTGAGGGATATTTTCCTTTACCGATGGCTTCCATGATCTTATCCATGGAATCATAAAAATTCTCATCGGGGTCCACTTTCCCGTTATTATTCAGATCGAGGGGAATGACGCGTATTCCGGCCGTCATTTTCTTTGTTTTTGCATCATAGGCATATCCGATATTGTTGAATCCGATGCCGACAGGGTCTTTTTTTACGGCCAGGGCCAGCCCGGGATCACCATATACTCCGCTGCCATTAAGATCTTCCTGTTTTTTCCCAAGATATTTGGCCCAGATCTCAGCAGCGCCACAAGCATCAGAACGGGTGTACAGGTGCACGGGTTCCCGGGCGGAGGATTTCACCACCTGTCCCCATGACTTATATTTACCTGTGATCCAAAGGCTTATGGCAGCATCTCTGGTCAAGCCGGTTTGAAGTATTTTCTGAATCTGGGGATTGGCACTGTTCATCACCGCCACCACGGCATCCTTGGCCATGCTGAAGGCAAAGGCTCCTTTTTTTGTTTCCACGGGATAGATCTCCCTGGACACCATCCCGATATCCACCATATTATTAATGACATCCGTCATGCCTTTTCCGGCACCTCCTGCTGAGATATCAATCTGCACCTCGGGATGGATCTTCCTGAACTCTTCCGCCCATTTGACCGCAAGCGGGTACAGGGCGAAAGCCCCTGAAAGGGTGATATGACCTGAAAGCTTTGCCGGTGGTTGAATGGCCGGAATCCTGGTTGCCGGCAGGAACAGCATACAGGATAAAATAAAACTGAAAAAATTTTTCATATAAAGTAGTGATTAGCTTATTTGAATTTCGTGCTGAATATCTGTGGTTTAAGACTCAGCATCAGGTAAGCCCAGGTGAGGCCAAGGTCTCCGTCACCTCCTTTTATGGCAGCAAAAGTCCGGGTAGGAAGGAAATAGGAAAATCCCAGCTCCACTTTCATGAAATTGCTGGGTTTATAACCCAAAAGCCAGTCGTTCTCAAACCCTAAAAATGCATCAGAAGTGACGCTGTCGACAGGATAATCATACATCAGGCTGAAGGAATGGAAATTACAACGGAGGTCCAGATGCTTTGTGAGGGTTTGTGCCAAAAACAAATAGGGATTGAACAAACCTCCGTTTTTTATATCTGACGGGAACTTGGTAATAAGGTCCATAGATCCGTTAAAACTGTGGCCGGAACCATACAGAGGAACGAAGGAATGGTCCTTATCCCCGGTGTATTCGGGATCTGTGCCGCTAAAGAGCTCGCCGCCGGCCCTCACGGTAAGATGGATGGGCAAAGTCAACCGAACCTCAGGCTGCAGGTACCAGGCAGTAAGATCTTTTCCTGCCGGGTTCTTTCCCCACTGATAATATCCACTGATGGTAGCATACCAGGGACCTGACTCGTATTCCAGCCTGCCCCCGTTCGTGTACCTGGTGAAGATCTTTTCGGTGTTCGTGGATGCTTGAAAACCATCCATGCTGTTTAAAAAGGAAAGTTGAACCTTCTGGCTCAACTTATATTTTATATAGCTGACAGCCAATATTTTAAAGTTCGTGAAATTGTTGGGCTTATAGTCGGTGCCAAAGTAATTCTCCTTCGACTGATTGAAGGCAACAGCCAGTTCTGAGGAAATATTTTCATGAAAATACCTCAGATTGGCTGCATCAAAGGCGGCTCCACACATTCTCCAGTCGTTCTCAGCGAAGAGGCGCTGATTATCGAAGATCAGCCGCTGACGACCTACCCGGAGCGATAGTTCAGGCTGGAAAAAGGGCTCTGCCCAGGCTTCAAACACCTGGATGGTAGCTGCATTGCTTTTGGGATCCTGCTGTCCCCATACCCTTAAATCCTGGAGGTTGACATAAGCAGTAAGGGTGTTTTCCTGTATGTACAATAATGATAAACGAGTACGCTGGTTGGTGAAAAAGGAGGGCACCGTCGTATCGTTTCTCAGCATTTGGTACCCATTTCGGAACTCTGTTCTGGGGCGGAACTCCATTCCTATCACCAGGCTTTTATCAGGCAGGGCTGACTGTTGCTTGATGGAGTAATCAGCCCTCATAGAATCAGCCTGATCCTGAGTGATGAGTTGTTTTTCAATCAGAAGGTTGATCAGATCGTTGGTCGTTTGTCCTGTTAAGATCTGAGGCAAATTGAATAATATATTAATTATCAGTAGTTTAGATAGGATGTTTTTCATAATGTGTAATTTGAAACAAAAATATTTACTATGTTCACCGGATAAGTGTACATTTGCCTTGTATTTTGCAGAGCAGAATATGAAATATTTCATACTTATCCATGAATCATCCCACATTTTCACAACAGGATCATCCCATAGACTGCGACCGGTGTTTATTTAAACAGCTGAGTTGCAATATGATACCTGAATCCGATTTTGAGATTATCAGGAGTAAATCCCATCAGGTGAAATACAGAAAGGGGGAGGTGATCTACCGCCAGGGAACCAGGTGCAGCAGCCTCATCTTCCTCCACCAGGGTATTGTGAAATTCAATTATGAATATTCTTCAGGGAAGAACTTTATAACCACAATAGTTATAGGACCCAAATTACTGGGTGGGGCCAACCTTTTTTTCGGTGACACCTGTATCTTCAGTATAATAGCTGTGGAGGACTGCGAAGTCTGTCACATCGATTCCGGTGCCTTGATGACAGTGTGCATGGCTCATGGTAATTACGTACTGGCGTTGGCTGCCCAGATGGTAAATATGTTCCAGGCCTCCATTTTTAATTTTATAAGCCTGGCGCACAACCAGGTTTATGGCAGGGTTGCCGATGTGCTGATCTATTTGCATGAAAATGTTTATAATGACGGTGTCTATTCTTTTCATCTTACCAGGAAGGAGCTGGCAGAGTTTGCAGGTTGTTCCCATGAGAACATGATCAATTCTCTTTCAAAGCTCAATAAGGAAGGTACGATACGGTTTGAGGGGAAGGAAATCATTATTTTGGATTTGCCCAGGTTATATCAACTTAGTAAAAACGGCTGAAAATGCTTTCAAAGAAGACGCGATATGCGATCATAGCGCTGCTTAAGCTCGCAAAAGAGAAAGACAATTCTCCTGTCATGATCAGCGAAATTGCCAGAAGTGAGAATATTCCACAGCGTTTCCTGGAGAACATCCTGTTGGAAATGAAGAAGATGGGTCTTTTAGGCAGCAGGCTGGGGAAAAAGGGAGGATATTACCTGAGGAAGGATCCGGACGACATCCGGCTGGTGGAGGTTGTTCAACATTTTGAAGGCAGTATTGCTCTTATGTGCTGTGTTTCAGAAAGGGCATACCAGCCCTGTGAATTCTGCAAGGAAGAGAGTGAGTGCAAGATCAGGGGTGTTTTTAAAGACATCCGGGACTATACTTTTAATGTGCTCCAGGAGACATCTTTACAGACTTTGTTATAGTCTGTTTTATCCGGATCCCATTATATTTTGATTACACCAGGGTCTTTTTATCCTGTTTCCTGATGAAGAGGAGCAGGATCCCTCCTATCAGGAAAAACCCTACCACACTCAGCACGCTGCTTCTCATATTGCCGGTCAGGGCCTCCATAAAGCCGAAGCTGAACAGTCCGGCTACCGTCGCCAATTTCTCCATCACGTCATAAAAACTGAAAAAAGAGGTATGGTCCTCTGTTTCCGGGAGCATTTTGGAGTAGGTCGACCTTGCCAGTGCCTGTGTCCCACCCATGACCAGTCCGACGAAGGCAGCGACGCCCATGAATCCTGCGGCTCCTTGAATAAAATAAGCCCAGAGGCAGACGAGCACCCAAACAAAGGTGCCACCCAGAAGAGCAGGGAGGTTTCCCCTGCGTTTGGAAATCCAGGCAAAGAGGTAGGCACCGGCCACACCCAGCAGCTGTATCACCAGGATGGTCCCGATAAGCATTCCGGCAGGCAGCTTCAGTTCTTTCTCCCCGAAGGTGGCGGCCATGAACATCACGGTGAGTGTGCCGCTGGTGATGAAGAAGAAGGCAAAGAGGAAGATCACCATGTTGCGGGATCTTCTCAGCTGTTTCCATACGTTACGAAGTTCCAGGTAGCCCTTGAGTATCACCTGTTTCTGATGGGGATGACCGAAGGTGTATTTGGGAAGATGCCGGAAAGTGATCTGGGAGAACCCTATCCACCAGAGGAAGACGGTGAAGAAAGCCAGTCTCGCCGGCAGGGAGCTGTCGGTGATGCCGAAGAATCCGGGGAACAGGATCACGATTAAGTTGAGAACGAGCAACACCACTCCGCCCAGATATCCCATGGAATAACCCCGGGCGCTGATCCGGTCATGGCGGTCTTCGGTGGCAATCACCGGGAGAAAGGAGTTATAGAACACCAGGCTGCCCCCGTATCCAACCCAGGCCATAAAAAAGGCGAGCATACCCCAGTCAACATGGGCCTTGTCGAAAAAGAAAAGCAGCCCGCAGCCCAGGGCGCCGGTCCAGGTAAAGATCTTCATGAAGGTTTTTCTGCGGCCGGTATAATCGGCCACGGATGACAAGCCCGGACTTAAGAGTCCGAGTAAGAGATAGGCAGCTGCTATGGTCCAGGAGTACAGTACCGTGTTAATGACAGGTAATCCGAAGAAGTCGACCATATCGTCCCGGCTGCCGGTGGTGATGTTAGCATAATAAACCGGAAACACTGCTGAGGCAATGGTAAGCTGGAAGACGGAGTTGGCCCAGTCGTAAAACACCCAGGCCCGTATCACTTTTGGATCGTTTTTGCTGATCTCCATGCGTTTACCTTTCCTTATTCTATGAGCCATATCCTGTAAGCCAGGGAGGCAGTGATAAAAGGAACATCCCTGGAAGCCTGAAAAGCCTGCCTGAGGTTCAATTCCTTATTGTTATGGTCATATTCCTGGAAATGGTGGAACCCTGGTACACCCACACCTGCATTGAAGATGATGTTTTTTTGAAGGGCCAGGTCGAAGCTGAGGGCCAGGTGGTTGTCGCCCCAGAACACCGCTCCCTGGCGTATATAGTCGTCGCCGGGACTTCCTTCAGCCCGGAAAGAGCTGGTAATACTGCAATAGCTGGCTAAAAAGGCCATCCTGGCGTTGATCTTGTAACGGAAATTGAAGCTGCCCGGAAGCAGTCCCCACACATAGGTACGGTCGCTTACCTTCCAGTCACAACCCAGAAGCGGCATGAAGAAATTCCCGAAAAACTCACGGTTGTAATACAATCCGAATTTCAGCTTAAACCTGTCAGAATAAACCCGGGTGTTGACCACTGCCCCGCCCCATTGGAAATCCTTTTCAATGACCTTATGCACGTCAGCAGCGATGCGCGGGACGAACAACACCATGGTGGTCCAGTGGCGGTTTTCCCAGGGATGAAGGATCCCAAGCTGGAGGGCGCTGCTGTAGAGCTTGTAGCTACTGCTGCCAAAGTCATCGGAATAGTTGATTCGGGCTGATAGCTGCTCCCCTCCCACGATCAGACGACTGGAGTCGGGCAATAGCAGGGGCAGGAAGATGCTGTTGGTGAGGAAATCGTGAGATACCCGGGCGGCGCTATTGTCTTTCAGGCTTGCATCCCCGAAATGCTGGTAACGGACGGTGAGGATATCGACATAGGGCTGGGCTTGCAGTTTCCCGATACAGAGGAAGGATATCAACAGGAGGATGAGGGGTTTGATGATCTTCATCGGGGCAGGTTCAGAAAACAAAAATAAGGAAACAATAAGACGAACGCTGTTTTAGAGGCAATGCCTGGTCATTTTTTACGACCTTTGAAGAATGAGACAAGCTATCCTTATTCTTTTTATTGTTATTTCTGTGGCTGCCAGGGCCCAGTGGCAGCCCTTGGGTGGTCCTGCGGGAAGATACATCAGGAATTTCACTCAGGACAGCAGTTTTTTCTATGCTGCTACGGGTGGTGGTGTGCTGGTGAGCGAGGATGAAGGTTCTTCCTGGTCTTTCCGGAACACAGGACTGAAGAGCTGTGACACCAAATCCTTTGCCAAGGTGGGGAACTACCTATTTGTGTCCACCGATGAGAATGTATTCCGCACTGATGATAACGCTCTCAGTTGGGAGTCTGCCGGCACGGACCTCGAGGGTAAATATGTGAAGACCCTGGTAGCCGTAAACGGGAGTATTTTTGCTGGTACTTACCTTCATGGTGTATGGAGATCTGACGATGAAGGGAGCACATGGACTGTTGTCAATAATGGCTTGCCGGCCAAATATATCTACTGGCTGTCGACCGACGGCGTGAATCTTTTTGCCGGAACCTATCAGAACGGTCTCTATCGTTCCACCGACCTGGGAAACAGCTGGGCCCCTGCCAACACAGGAATCACCGAGTCTACCATTATGGCGATGTATGCCTTTGGTGGAAAGCTTTTTTTAAGCACCATGAGTTCGGGGGTTTTTGTCTCCGGTGACCAGGGACTGCATTGGACTGCCTTGGGGACCAACTTACCGTCAGTGAAGGGCTTTACGTCCTGCCTGGGAAAACTGTACGCCGGATCTTTTGGAGGAGGAGTCTACCAGTCAGCAGATACGGGGATCAGCTGGGTGAGTGTCAACAACGGTCTGGCGGAGACGGATCTTTGGGCTATAGGTGCCAGTGACACCGTGCTTTATGCCGGTGCCGGCAGCGGGCATATTTACAGGAGCCCTGACCAGGGAGGCAGCTGGGCCCTGAGTAACGGTCCCAATCCGTTCAAAGCCTGCGTGGGGTCGATAGTGGCCAGTTCCACCCGCCTGATCGCAGGTACCCATGGGAGCGATCTTTACACAACCACCAACGGAGGCAACACCTGGATGAAATCGAACACCATTGGTACGGTGGAAATACGGTCTGTGATGGCTGATGGTTCCCTGGTGCTGGTGGGCACCGATATGTTGGGTATTTCGAGGTCCACCGACGGGGGTGGCAATTTCACCCAGGCCAATAGTGGTCTGAGCAGCAAGTGGATACAAGCCTTCACCCTGTGTGGCAGCCGGGTCTTTGCCGGCAGCCGGGAGGAAGGGATCTTTGTCTCCACCAACCAGGGCGCAAGCTGGAGTCCGGTGACTACGAGTTCCGGATGTACGAACATCACCGCTCTCACTGATAACGATACCCTTGTTTTTGCGGGAACAGCCGACAGCGGTATTTATCTTTCGGCCGATAACGGTGCCAGCTGGTCGGCGGTGAACAACGGGCTGACATCTGCACGAATCACGACCTTGCAATACCTGAATACAAGGCTTTTTGCCGGTACGCACGACGGTATCTTTATCTCGGAGGATGAAGGAAATTCCTGGACCCAGGCAACGGACGGACTGCCTTCACCACTTTACGTACGTTGTTTATATGAAAACGGGAGTAGTATTTTTGCGGGGACCGATGAGGGAGAGGTATATGTAAGTAATGATGACGGTGATCATTGGATATTGGCTGATGATGGACTGGCAGGCTCACCGGTGCTGTCCCTTTTTTCAGATAACAACTTTGTATATGCGGGTATGAATGCCGGAGGTGTTTGGAAGCGTCCTCTGCAGGAATTGACAGGCATCCCGGTACCGCAACATCCGGACAGAGCCTTTCTTTACCCCAATCCTGCGCATCAGGTGCTGTATTTCAGGAACTATCCCTGTTCAGATATAGATATTCTGGACCCATCGGGGAAGGTAATGATGACTTTTACCCCTGACAGTGAATTATCTTGTATTGATATTTCGGGCCTGGCTGCCGGAATGTACCTTGTCAAAATCATCACAGATCAGGGGGTGGTGATGGAAAAATTCATCAGGGAATAGGCTTTTCCTCTTCATTTACATTTTATGACTATGGAGTTGGATCTTTCGACTATCAAGGATTTTTTAGACGAGAAAGCCGATTATTACAACCGGCCGGAATTTATTGAAACCGACCCGGTACAGATCCCTCACAGGTATTCATTCAGGGAAGACATCGAGATTGCGGGTTTTCTAACTGCTGTCATTGCCTGGGGAGGCCGGAAATCGATATTGAAGAGTGCCCGGGAGATGATGCGACGGATGGGGGATACACCTTATGATTTTGTGATCAGCCACAGGGAACATGATCTGGAGCACCTCGACGGTTTTGTCTACAGGACTTTTCAGGCGGAGGATTTCAGGGTTTTTATCAGGGCCTTGAAAGACATTTACTTGAACAAAGGAGGGCTGGAAGGAATTTTCAAACGATACCAGTCGGAGCATTCCCTTCAGCCTGCCATTCACCGGCTGAAGACGGAGTTTTTTTCCGTTCCTCATCCGGTGCGGACGAGGAAGCATCTTCCAGATCCTTGCAGAGGGTCGGCTGCCAAGAGGATCAACCTGTTTCTGAGGTGGATGGTGCGTTGTGACGGGCGTGGTGTTGATTTCGGTCTGTGGAAGGATATATCCCCCTCCATCTTGTCCTGCCCGCTGGACGTGCATTCCGGAAGGGTAGCCCGTGCACTGGGACTGCTGCAACGGACCCAGAACGATGCCAAAGCGGTCGTGGAGCTGGATGAAAGCTTGCGGCGGCTCGACCCTCAGGATCCGGTAAGATACGATTTCGCCCTCTTCGGACTGGGGGTTTTTGAGGGGAGTTTTGGTGATTTGGTCGTTTTCAGTTAAGTTCCATTCAGGTCTTCTATTTCTTTATTTCTCTTTGCCTTAAGTTCCTTCGCATTCAGTCTTGATACCACTTTCTTTCCGGTAGTTTTTTCCAATTGAAGTCGGGCAGCTTTAGCGACTTTGCCACCTTTTCGTGCGACAATTTTGTTTTCTTCAAAACCTTCCGGTTGCTTATCCTTGGAAATCTCAGTTGTAGAAGCCTCTGAAAGCATAGTTAGCACTAGTTCGAGGTTACTCATATGATCCCTCAAATTCTCTTTTTTCAGATCTTTAAGTGCTTTGTATTGTTTGGTTGTCAATCCGCTCCAAGCTTTGGTAATTTCATCCGTCAAAATTGCATATTCCTGTCCTTTTTGAATACCGCGGCTTTCCCATTCATCAGTAAGTTCCTTTCGGATTTCTATACTTTTAAGCCGCTGGTTGATCCATTCCTTGCTATATCCTTTCCTCAGATAGGTCTCCATCAGTCGATCAATACCCAGCTCCGGATCTTCGATTTCATTAATTCGCTCATTCCCAACCTGGGCAAGCCAACGTTTAAAAGGTTCTGCTTTGGGTGACGGTATAGATTGGACCAGCCTGAAAATTTGTTCTGTATCAGCAACATCAGTTAATCTGAATTTACCGTCTTCTGATTTCAATTTCAACTGTCCGATTTTTTCGGACAGTTCGCTACCCTCCTTCTGAAGCTTTTTCTTCAGGTCATTCCAATATTTCCTTGGACGATCTGTTCCTGAAAGCACTTCAACGACATCAATAATGGAAAAAAACCACTTCTCCTGTTCGGAGTCCCAATGAGAACGAACTTGTTTCTGCTCAAAGATCTGTATTGCAGTTTCTTTTGTCATGTTACATTCAATTATTTACCAGGGAATCTATTTGGAGATGTTGACCACAAGATCTGAAAAGATCAATGTATGATGAACTTTTCCAGTTTTAGTCCATCCAGTGTCCTGAGTGACAGCATATATAATCCAGGCTTCCACCCGCACAGGTTGATGGAATACCACGACTGGAGCTTGTTTCCTTGCACTGTTTCTGAAAACAGAACATTCCCTGTGATATCAAAAATGCATATGGTACATGTCTCCTGAATATCAGATAAGGAGCTTATGAGGATGTTTCCTATTGAAGGATTAGGGAAGACATGAAGTGAAGGGCCGGACACAAGTGGGAACGTTTCTCCTGATCCCACAGTGGAAGGCGGTATGAACAGCCCGTCGTGCTGAACATTAAACCCTATTGTAGTGGTGTAGGCCAGCTCGGCCATATACGGGAAATCGGAGCCAAAGACATGGATGCTGGTGAGGGTGCCGGTGCTGGTGTACCCTGCGGCAGCCACTTCGAGCATGTTATCTTTGTTAAGGTCGGCAGCAAAGGGGTTGATATAGAACGACTGACCGCTGACCTGCAGCGGATAACCCTGACCGGTGAGGGGGGTTGCGTCGTGGTTATACACATGGAACAGGCCGGAGGCGGTGTTGTCGTCGATCATGATCTCCACCCTGCTGTCGTTGTCGAGGTTGCAGATCAGGGGCTGGATGTTGATGGCGTCGATGTTGACGACCGGGAATCCGGGCAGGTAGTTGCCGGCATAGTCCCAGGCGGCGAGTTCGTCGACCGGTGATCCTGACAATACCTGGTCGCCGGTGACGATATCCCATTGTCCGTCGGCATCCACATCGCCTATGGCGCAGGGGCTGTATATCCAGTATCCCAGGCTACGGGGCCAGCCGGTGAGGGCGGTGCCGTTGGACCTGATGACATGCACCATGCCGTTGCCGGCTCCAAGGCTGTGGTCCCCGACTATGATTTCGCGGGTACCGTCCTGGTTGATATCAGCGATGACAGGGGTCGAATAGGAGAAGACCCTGTCGGTGCCGGGAAGGTAAGGCCACCCGGGGAGCATGCTGCCGTCGGCTTTCCATCCCCACACCTGGTAATAAGATTCGGCAAAGACCTCCACGATACCGTCGTTGTCGACATCGGCGGCAGCAACCGCTGAACCAGGGATATAATCCATGGTCTGAGGCCAGCCTGCCAGCGCTGTGCCGTCACCTTTGTAAATGCCTACTTTACCGTCGGGGTAGTTTCTTTCGGTGACCAGGATCTCCAGTCCCGGCAGACCATCGACGTCGGCCAGGCAGGTGGTGTTGGTAGGTCCTCCGTTGAGGGTGACGGGAAAGCCAGCAACAGGGGTCCCGTTCATCTCGAAAGCATGGATTTTCCCTGAGTTGGCCGTGCCACCGCTGCGTGTTGCCACCACCACTTCTATCAGACCATCTCCGTCGATATCTCCAATGGCCGGAGGTCCGTCAGGATAATAGGTCAGGTTCACCGGCCAGCCAGGCACACTGGTACCATCGAGCATCCAGGCATAGATATTCTGACCTATGGTGAAGAGGATCTCCATCCTTTCATCCCCGGCGATGTTGGCCCAGGTACCCCCCAGTTTCTGGCTTCCGGTTACCGTGGTCACCGGCCAGCCGGGGTAGGGAAAGATGCTGTCGGGCGAGACAACAGAAGCAGGGAGTTTATCAGCGACCAGCACATAGCCTTCCACATCCGGACGGCATGCCTGCTGCCATTCCTGAGGCAGCTGACTGTAATGAATGACCCTGACCTGGCTCCATGCGAGGCAGGGGATAAAGGCGGCAAAAAGCAGGATATTCCGTATCATGGCATCATAAATTTATCATCCTCCATCATGATGAATGATTCAGGATAAAGATACAAGAAAAAGGATCAACCTTTGCAGATAGGCTACCCCATCCCGAAAGGTTTATTTTGAGGACAACAGGATTTTGTATACGGAAATACGGTCGCTGTTGTCAATATGGAGCAGGTACATCCCGGGAGAAAGCCGGGAGAGGTCGAGTATCACCTCATCATCCTGATAATGAGTAGTATATTCATTTAACAGGATCTCTTGCCCCACAGGATTGGATAGTGTGACCTTTAAGGGCTGGGAGGTCCCGGTGAGAGGCCGTGCGATATGCAGGATTCCCTGTGATGGGTTGGGAAAGACGAGGAATCCGGAGGCATTCGTCATCTGTTCCATTCCGGTGCACGGGTCAACATAGATAATCTGGGAGGTGCTGGCGTTACATCCATTGCTGCCTGAAACTGTGTAGGTGATGGAAGCGTTTCCTGTCCCGGCAATTGAAGGAGTAAAGATGCCGTTGCTGACTCCCGCTCCTGCATAGGTTCCGCCTGCCGGCATGCCGCCACTTAGGTTAAAGGGCGGATAATTAACGCAGGTGTTGGGGAAGGTGCCAAGGCTTACGGAGGGTGCGGGTTTTACCGTGAAATACAGGGAATCAGTACTGGGGCTGTATCCACAACTGTTGCCGGATTTCACTGTGACGCTGGCCTGGCCGGAGAAGCTGCTGTTCCAGTTGACCCAGGCATTAACGCCGGTACCGTTGGTGGACCCTGCAGAGGAGGGAGTAACCGTCCACTGGTAGCCGGTTGCTGCGGGTACTGAAACGGTGGAAACCATGGAGCTAGGTGTTCCCTGGCAGATAGAGGTAAGAGAGGAGGCGGGAGTGTTAGGGGTGGCGGGGATGTTATTCACGGTGATGGTCACCTGGTCGGTGAGGGCTGTACCGTTGAGGTCGGTTACGGTGACCTTGTAAACGGTGTTACTCACCGGTATGGCAAGCGGGTTGGAGATGTTGGGATCACTTAAGGAGGATGCCGGGGACCAGGTATAAGTATATGCAGGAATGCCGCCAATGGGGACCACGTCCAGCTGGCTAGTCGATCCAAGGCAGATGGTTGTAGGCGATGCACTGGCAGAGATGCTCAGAGGGATAGCCCCGAAGGAAGGCAGGGAGACATAGTCGATCCAGCCGGCATCACCACCGGAAATCACTCCCTGGTCTTTCTGGTACACCCAGGTGAAGGTATGTACGCCAGGTGTCACCGGGTAGGACTCTTTTCCCCAAACCCATTCTCCTGACCATTGGCCAACCGCGTTACCATCGATATTGAAGATAAGAAAATCATAGTTTGCTTCTGAAGACACCCTGCGGAAGAAGGAGATGGAATCGTTGCTCAGCACCTCGAGGGAGATGGACAGAGTGGAAGATGCATTGTTACCGATGACACCTGACCTGGCGCAATACTGGCCTTCATACACTCCCTGGGAAGTGATGGTCCAGGGGCTGGAAGCCGTGTTGTTCCAGTTGAAATGGGTGAAGGAGTTGCTCTCCCAATCCTCCACTGTGGTCCCGAGATATTGAAGGATATACCTGGTAACCTGATAGTTGCCAGAGACTGCGTTATAATTCAGCATGACCTGGCTTCCCGGGACAGCTGCTGAAGATACTTGCAGGGTATAAGACACACTTACGTTGTTGCCGGCAATGATGGTATTGAGTGGTTGTGTTCCCTGAACGACGGTCACAGAGGGGTCCATAGAGATCAGGGTACCATTGGTGTTTGGGGCATCGCTGTGGCCATTGTTTTGCGTCGTGAGGGTGATCGTGACAGTCTCACCCGGATCGAGACGGTGGTTATTATTACCGCTGGCATCATCAATCACGATGGTGGTGACTGCCAGATGAGGGGCCCGGAGAGAAAGGTAGATATGGCTGGTCCAGGTGTCGGTGCCGTTGGTGGCGATTACATCGAAGGTCACCGGATGTCCGTCGGGGACCTGGTCAGAAACGGTAAAAGCAAAGGCATCGTTCACGGTAAGACCGGTGTTGGAGGGGATGCTGCCATAATTTTCAGTGTTATCGGTGAAGGTGATATTTGGATCGGCTGTCTGAAGGGTGACGATCACATTGTCAGCCTGCATTACCCCCACATTTTTCATGGTGAAGTTGAGGGAGATGGTTTCTGCGAAGTCAGCCTGTCCGTTGCCATTGCCAGCAGCATCGTTGATGGTGTATGAATCTCTGATGACATAGGGTCCGACAGGAGGGATGACGGTAACCTGGCCTTCGTAACGGTAGAAATTCTGGAGGGTGACGGTGACGTCGATGATGTCGGGGGGCAATTGGGTTCCGGGGATGGTGATGCTGACCGGAGCTCCTGTGCCGGTTGCAGTGCCGAGGATCTCGCCATTGAGAGAAAGGCAGATGAGTGAGCCCGGGTTAGCAGTGACGGCAAAGGTAGTGGCACTGGTATAGATGATGGGGTCGTGGACTACGGTAAGGGTCTGAGGGACCTCGGAGAAAACGGTGAGGAAGGCATCCCCGTGGTGGTGGAACAGGTTATAGGTTACTTCTTTGTTGCTGGTGTTATAAGGCCAGGAGGACTGCTGAAGGAAATATTTCCCTGCGGCGTTGCCGAAGGCAGGCAGGATCCCTCTTTCAGCCGGAGTGCTTCCATACTGAGGCATGAACTCAGGCCACAGGTTGTCATAGACGCCCCAGATGAAAGCATCATTGACGAAGGAATAGGACACCTCGGAGGCAGCAAGCAGGCCCAGGGCACCGGCAGGCTCACCGTTAAACGTGTAGCGATGGAATTTCTCGGCGAAGACTTCGGTGGGGTAGTTGTATTTACCTGTGAGACAGTTGACTGACATGATAAAACACAAATCAGTATTGTTGAGACCGTTGATATCGTTATTACCGTAGGCGGGCTCTCCCCATCCTGTTTCCATGCCGTGGTCGCGGTGTTGTAACATGAAGGAGCCGCTGTTGATGGCTGCATTGACCTGAGAGGCATTTCCTCCTGTCCATCCGGTCATTCCCTGAGGGGTGGCAGGGATATAGCCCAGTCCGTTAGGACCGAAGTAGTTGACCACCGTGTTGGTGTTGGTTGCGGTAGACCAGGGATCCACCTGGGGATTGCCGATATATACTTCATTGATCCTCACAGGGGATTTTCCCATTGACTCTTCCCAGAAACCCCTGATGACCTCGGAACAGATCTGGAACCATCTTTCTGTCTGCCATCCCAAGGCTGAGATCGGATGGTTATAGAAATCCGGATCGGTGGGTGGGTTCTTCTCGTAGTTGATGAACTTATGTACCATGACCTCGAGCTGAGCCTCATTCTGGGCGGTCATCCTGGCCATGACAATATCCGGCATACTGTTGCCGTCCACATCTCCATAGATATTATCGGAGACACAATAGGCATCCCATATCGGGGAAGTCAGCGTATTGGCAGCGTTGGTGCCATAGTCGCCGATCAGCAGACAGGCTACCGGAGGCAGGTCCCAGGTATTATAAGCGTTGTTCAGGTAGTTTTCTATGGCACTTTCGGTGTTTCCACCCACCTCAGCCAGGGTCTTCACCTCGGTGATGATGCCCTGCCGGGTTCTGAATTCACGGATGGTATCAGCCCATTGTGAAAAATAGGGATCGTTGGGTACGATGATCAGGTATTCACAACCGACATCATCGGTATTCACCTTGGTCTTATTATAATCCACCACTGGAAGAACATCCGGGTTAAACAGCATGTCCTGAAGAAGGGGATCAAACCAGCGGCTTCTGAGGCGGTCTTCTCCATAATGTCCGTTACCACCGTTCACGTGAATCCGGACTTTTATATCTGTAAAGACCAACAATTCCCTGGTGACGGGATTATATTGAAAAGGGGTGATCCCAAGCATCACGGCATCCACACCCCTGATCTGCGTGGGTTCTGACAGTTGCACTATTTGAGAAGGATAGCATTCATTTTTACCATAGATGGTCAGGTCAGAGTGATATTCCAGTCCGTCTTCCGTCTCCTTCGGGATTCTCGGTGCCGGTGCAATCAGGATATTGGATATGGTCTGTCTGCGACTTTCCAGGATTTCCAGAGATACCGACGCGCCTTCCGGAATGGCCAGATATCTTCCGGTGCCGGGAATGTTGGGGGCTCCTTCATTATTCGGAAGAAAAACACCCGGTATTTCGACTGTCTTCATAGGGACGCCATCGACAGTCAGGTCACCCAGCGTCAGCTGAGTCACTGAGAAATTCAGCACCATGCTGGTCTCTCCCTGTTTGAGCAGGGTAAAACCATCTTTACCCCAGCTGTTTTCAAACGGGATGACCTGCTGGGAAAATCCCCAAAATGCAAATAAAGAAAGAAGGAATGTGCCAGTGATACGTTGGAATGAAACCATAAACATGATGCTATTTAATGATTAAAATATGTTTAATTGAATCCATAAAACCCTCACAATCTGTGGTATAAGCCAAAGATGGATTGTGGTTGTCATCAAAAAAATAAAGGATTTGAGATGCTTTCTTTCCCAAATATCTGCAAAAGTAATGAAAAGCTAGAAACAAAGGCTCACTTCGCCGCTTACCTTATTTTCACAATCTTCTGGCTGAGGACGACCTCAGGGGTCCTGATCTGCAAGGTATAGATACCTGCGGGAAGCGGGTTGCCTCTGGAGTCAGACCCATCCCATTCCCAGGTGTTTTCCCCCGAAGCCATCAAAGGATAGTACCATTCCTGTGTCTTAATACCATCAACAGTCAGTATACAGGCTATGACGGATGATTCTTCGGGGAGGTACAACTTCACCCTGGTCATTCCTGAGAAAGGGTTTGGCATCACGCTGACAGAAGGACCGGAAAGGAGTTCCGGTATATAAAGTAACTTCCCGGTGAGAACCGTTCCCTGACTGTCGGCCAGTTCAGAGAACGCATTGCAGGTAATCCTCCCGTTTTGCGGAAAACTTGGATCATCTGTCACTTCTCCTGTCAATAAGAAGAGAGGTTCCCCCGCTGACCATGTCCTTCCTTCCACATCAAACCAGGATATCCTCAATCTGTTGTCCTGGAGGTTCCATAACAGGTTACCTTGCTGTCCGGGCATCTCCACCCCGGTGATACGAAAACAGGATGGAGGAATATCCAAGTCCATGGTGATGGCTCCCAGTTCAAGGGAAGCAGGGGTAGTGACAGGGATACTGATGACCTGACCGGTCTTGCAGAGAATTTTCTGGTTTACCTCCAGGCTTACCGATGGCTGTGTCCTGTTGGCGGGAACGAAACTGTTATTGACATCTCCATAAGTGAGACCCTGAATGGGAATATTGAGGATGGTCTGCCCGTCGAACACCACGGTGGGTCTTATAAATGCCCAGTCACCCGAAGGAAAGGAGTTGATCATGCCCACGGATCGTTTCTGGGCATACAGGGCATCGAGGGCATTGGTAACATTGTTGTTGTCGAGGTCGGATGCTTTGAGGTTGAGTCCAGAAAGGAGTGACATCCCCACAAAGTGTTTCATGATCAGCAGGGCATCGGTTGAGTTGACGCCCCCCCATGGCTTCACACATACCGGATTAACCTGGTAGGTGCCGGGGGCCAGGTTGTCGAACTCATAGCTTCCACTGCCGGTGGTGGTGGTTTCGGAGACTACCGCGATGCCTTGCTTTAGTTGCAACAGGGTGTTGTTCAATGGAGTGTTGCTGCTGTTCTTGTAAGTCAGGGTACCTGTGAAGTAGTTGTAAAACAGGATGAGAACATGAACAGAATCCTGGTCGCTGCAACCCTGTGCGTTTGTCACGGTAACTGAAAAGTTCCCGGTGGTGTCAACGGTTATAGAAGAGGTTGTTTCACCGGTCGACCAAAGGTAGGATGCATAGCCGGGGCCTGCATCGAGGACTACTGTGTTGTTGCCCGTGACGACGACATCGGGGCCCAGGTCCACGTCAAGAATGCCATTGACCCCGATGACCAGCAGGTTTGACAAAGCCGGGTTTCCTGTGGAACAAAAGGAGCTTGAGTTCAGTTCGCATTGGACCTGGTCTCCATCCACCAGCGTGGAAGAAGTGTAAGTGGGTCCGGTACTCACCGCGATACCGTTAAGGAACCAGGTAAATCCGGGGTCGGTACCTCCATTGATGGTCACCGCAGAGAAAGAGACCTCAGTGCCACTGCAGATCTGTGTGCCCGGGGTGGCGGTGATGGTGATGCCTGCCGGAGCGCTGCTTCCGGTGATCTGAACCGTGCCATTGACAAAGGTGACCGGAAGAGGCACCCCATAAAAGTCGGTGATCTGGCAGTTGTCGGGGGCAGAAGTGTCGAAATTCACAGGAAATACTCCGGTATTCAGGGGATAGAAGTTCAATGACAAAAGACTCCCTGAAGTCAGGTTGAACGGGTTGAGGGAGACCCAGGAGATGACCAGGGTGTTGCCTGTCTGGTTCACCAGGAGGGCGGGTCCGGATATCAGGGGATTGGCATCTGTATAACCAAGATAGGCCAGGGAAGAGGCATCGAAGGTGATGACCATGGAGATGGAAGAGACGTTCATGAGATCGTTTGCCATAACGGGTATCGCAAAAATATCAGAACAGCCAATGAAGCTGCCTATGGACACCTGGGGACCAGTATCGGAGTTGCTGACGACGACGGTGCCGATGTGGGGCTGACGGTTTTGATGGGTGACTACGACATCGGCCGTGCCTGGAGCGGTAAACGGTGTGATACTGATGTTGGCCATACCGGTGGCGTCAGCTTGTGCAGCGCCATGAAGGACACCTCCTTCGGAGAGGGCGGCGTAAGCATAAGGCTCAGTGGCGATGACAAACTGGGTTGCGTTCAGGGGGATCTGAGGCTCATGGTTGACGGCCAACACCGAAGGTTCTGAGAAGTATACCATCAGCGAAGGATCTCCCATGAGATGGTAGACCTCCCAATAATAATGGCTCATCGAACTACTGCCCTGAGTGACCGCAAGGTTACCGGCAAAGACCATCTGATCCTGGGTCATAAACCAGTCCTGGAACCCCTCCCCATGGTCGTGGAAGGTCCTGTCGTAAGCACCCAGAGAGGTAGCGTTATATTCCGGATTGACCACTACAGACTTGGCGCCGACAGACCAGTAATAATCTTCGTCCCAATAAGTATTGTCGGATGCACCTATATAACCCAGGGCACCTTTATTGGCGGTCCTGAGGAGTGCCTCACCGAAACATTCGGTATCATTGAACTTATTAGTGAGACAGGCATTACCGACCATAAGGGGATATTGATGTGCATTTGCCAGAGCGGGTATGTTAGAAGTGGTAAAAGAAGGGTTGGCCCAACCGCTGGAGCTTCCATGGGCCGTATAGTTGGCATAACCACAGCCATCACTGACGTTCTGCCTTATCTGAGTGTCCTGTGATCCCGAAACAGGGTAAAGGTAGGTGTGGGAGGTCAGTCCATGAGCCGTGTTGAAATAGGTAGTGGTACCATAGTTGATCTGTCCGTTGGCATGCGTCGGTCCGTAGGTAGCGTCGACTCCGGCTACCATAACACATTCATTCAGGAAAGAAGGGTCAGGCATTGAATACTGTTCATACTCCAGGGTCTTGTCGAGCTGAGGTTGCAGCTGGGCCAGTGTGGTGGCCGAGAACCTTCCGTAAAACAGCTCAGGCAGGAAATCACCGGTATATTCACAATACGGCAGATCGGTGGGATGGCTGCCGGTTGTTCCTGTAAAAGCTGGTACCTGGGCAATATCTCCCACAAAAAGGGCAAAGGAGGGTGGAGGATCCTGAGGAGTCCCGGCATTCCAAAGGCCAAGCAGATAGTTTTTTATGGAAGTGGTTGTCGACCCTACTGCAGGGTTATTGGTATAAGCTTCGATGACAGTGAACCCTTTTTTCTTCTTCCACTGGATAAAGGGTTGTAGCAGATCCTGGAACATGGGATCAGAGATGATTACATACTTCATGGGTACCCCGGCCGGACCGTCCAGAGGGCTCATCTCAGGAAGGGGGCTGAAGATCAGATCATCGGGAAAATGGAAGAATGGATTCTTTCCTTTGGCTTGGTCATACCTGGTCTGGGTAAGGTCAGGGTGATCAAATATCACTTTAATCCTGAGTTCAGTGAAGACCCTGAGAATACCCTGGACTGGATTATAGACCACCGGATGTAAGGTCATCTTTCCCAGCCTGATCCCGCGCATGGTTCCGAGAGGTTCGAAAGAGACAAGGGAAACCGGGTAAAAACCGTCAGCAAGGTATGCAAGGCTGTCAAAATCAAAGCTATATTGTCCTTCTTCTGATTTAACCGCAGGTGGTTGAGTAGGGATAAGAAGTCCGGGGCCAAGTTGGGCAAGGGCATAGTCGACATAGGTTGAATCAAGGACTTCAAATGACACATCGGCAGCTGAAGGGATCTCCAAGATCCTTGAGATGACTGGAAGTTTAGGACTTCCCGGTATCTCGGTGGAAGCGTAATCCTGGATGAAACAGTCTAAGAAAGTTCCTTTTGGAGTGGATACTTCCATTAACTGAAAAGAAGCTATGATATTGTTGAGAGTCAACTCAGTAAGAGAGACTCTGTTCATGGATAGATGGTTACTTTTTGCATGGTCGATAACGATTTCGTTAGTCGCTGCTGAAGACAAGGAAATCATTATTAAAATACAGAAATACAGGGTTTTGTGTTTCATGAATAGAATATTGGCCTTGTCTTTTCAAAGCAACAAGAATGAATCTGTTGCATAAAGAGTGGACGTGATACAAAGGTACCCATTATCGATAGAATTCAGCCAATCTAATTTCTTTCATAAGTGCGAAATGAGCCGATGAATGAGTTCCGGGCAAGGGGGGGTGAGCATTTGATCATGTAATTAATGAATGAACTGATCTCTGCTGAAGATTTCAGAAGGATGGGGATTATGGTTTTTTGAGATTGCTGAGAAATTTTCGGGAAAAAGTTTCCAGATGAGGCAAGATTTTCATCTATAACAGTTGTGAGGATGTTCGTCTGCGTTTATCCAAATTCGGATAAACGCGTTCCTATTGCAGATAAGTAGTTGATTTCTTGAATAATGCATATTAAAACAAAGTAAGAATATGGAACATGATTTTCAATTTCTGGTCATTCAGTTACCTGAAAACAAAACCGACATTTTTTTCATAAGTAATTTGAAAGGAGTTATTTATGACTCCGAATCGAATGGCTATCATATTCCCATCATCCCATTTAATATGAAGCGTATAAACGCGTACTTCAGGGATCGGATTGTTTGGAATCATTTGCCTTCACCTTCACTCTCCAGGAAAAGTCTTAAAGTCAATTTCACCCTCCATCCTAAAACATTGCTGTTAACTAAATATGATAGTGGCAGGATCCGGCTCACTTTCACTTACAACAACAAATTAATCAATCTCCTAAATTCTATTCCTTTTCACCAATACGATCGTGGTAGTCGGTCCTGGACTATTCCTGATTCTGCTCTTAATAGAGAACGCATTTCCGATTTCTGTGCATTAATGAACTGGTCAGTAATATTTATTGATGATACCAGGAAGATACTTAAAAGAAAATCAGGAAGTTACTCCAATTATTCCATCTATCGTGTTTGTCCCCAAGATTTTATCGAAAAGTTGATTTCTTTAAGGTACAGCCAATCAACCATTAAATCATATCGTACATGCTTTGAGGAGTTTATCAATCATTTCCCCAATAGAGAAATTGATACTTTGACGGTAGATGATTTACATTCATTTATTATTTATGTTTCAACCTTCAGGAAAATATCCATTTCTTATCAGAATGTAATGGTAAGTGCAGTAAAGTTCTATTATGACAAAGTCCTTTCTGGGAAATTTATAATGGATCCCTTTCCTCGTCCGCAAAAAGAAATGACTCAACCTGAGGTACTTAATGCGTCTGAGCTGAGTCGACTTTTTAACTGTGTCGAGAATTTCAAGCACAAATGTATTTTGATGACCATTTATTCAGGTGGACTGGGATTAGCAGAGGTTATAAATCTGAGAATAAATGATATAGATTCAAAAAAGAAGCTAATTCATGTTGGAGGACCTAAGGGGAAAAGGAACAGGTGTACATTGTTATCGAACAGGTTGCTTAAGTTATTAAGGAATTATTACCTGGAATTCAAGCCAAAGGTCTTCCTGTTCGAAGGAAGTCCTGGTAACAAATATTCAGAACGATCAATACAGGATATAGTAAAAAAAGCCGGGCAAAAGGCAAAGATCACCAAGAAAGTCACGACCAGAATACTGCGCCATTCTTTTGCCGCCCACCTGTTAGACCAGGGTGCAAGCTTAAGAAACTTGCAAGCCTTGCTTGGTCACTCTAACTGAAGTAGTCAAGACTTAATCTGACAGAAGGGGTTAAATTTGAAGTGCAAA
>CAZSDK010000027.1:40666-43358 GCA_964605655.1 uncultured Bacteroidales bacterium | reverse complement strand
GGATTCATCTCCTTTATCCCATGGCCCTTCCAGGACGACGGCACCTGGCTGCGTCGACATGAACAGGTACGCAACAGTATCACAGCACCGGAGTACATCAGGACCATAGCCCTGGCACGCGTTCTGCTGCCTAATATTCCAAATATTCAAGCTTCCTGGCTCACCGTTGGAAAACATACCGCACAGATCTGCCTTCACGCCGGAGCCAATGATTTCGGATCCATCATGATTGAGGAAAATGTGGTATCGGTAGCCGGGGCAACCCATACCTTCGATGCTGAAGGGATACAGCAAGCCATCCGGGAGGCAGGGTTCATCCCTTACCAGAGAAACCAAAGGTTCGAGATTATTAACCCGTAATGTTTACTGCGTCAATCCTTATTTCTGGGGTTTCCCTTTCAACCTGCGCTTAAAATGAATAACCGATGACTGCACAGCGGCATCAAATTCTTCCAGGAAACCGGCATAAGCTTCCATAAAAGCCATTCCTTCCTCCGACAAATGTGTTTCGCCTCCGGATGCACCTCCCCGGTGTTTCTCGATGAGCTGAAAACCAAGAAGCGCTTCAGTCTTTTTCAGGTCACCCCAAGCCTTGCGGTAGCTGATATTCATCAACCTGGAAGCACTTGACAGGGAACCCGTAGTGGCAATGGCTTTGAGCAATTCCCATGTCTTATCACTCAATATCCTTTCCCCTTGCCCTGATTCAAGCCAAATGGAGAAGACCACATGAATATTGGAATATTTCTTTTGTACCTCCTTTGTCATGATTTCCTCCGCTTAATGCCATTTATCATCAAGGCAGGTATGATCCGTCTGCATCACCGGCACATATGCCAATGATGTTCTTTGTGATGATGGTACTGTTAGGAATAGTCACGGTCGGGGATTCAAATACCCAGTCGCTCCTGACAAAAGAAGACAAATACCCGACAAAACGTTTCATAATGTTCATGGCATCGGTGGCATTGGCATAATTCGACACATCCGTGTCCACCGCCTTAAGTCTAAGTGCAGGTAGTGTAATCAGGCCGACAAAGTGTTTCATTACAAAGAGGGCGTCAATGGCGTTGCCTCCTCCCCAGGATTGTGCGCTGGAACAGGACAAATAATAGGTTCCCGGGGCTACTCCGGTAAAACTGTAATACCCGTTTGAAGAAGTGGTGGTGCTGGCCACCACACCTCCTCCCAGCCGAAGGGTCACAGTCACACCCCCCAAAGGAGTGTGCGACATATTATCATACCTCACATATCCCTGAAGCTTGGTAAAGCCATAAGGGACCAACTCAGCGTACGTTCTTTTTTCAACCTGCATGACTTCCTTGGTCACCGTATCCTGAAGAAAAGCGATCCATTCACAGTTCTCAGGCACCCAGCCGCTGTTCATGGTATAAGTCAAGGGTATTTGAAGCTGAACATGATTCACCAGGTCAACAAGGGTACCACTGGCATCAGGTATCATCATCCTGACAGCATGATCGATCTCTGACTGGCCCAGCCAATTGTAGGAAATATGAGACTCGGTCAGGATCACCCTGAGAACCAGATTTTCATTAAGCACCGGAGCCATACGGTACAAGACTACCTTGAGATTGTAGGTGTTCCCGGTATGAGTCCCATAGAGCTTGATATCATAAGGAGAATATTGATTCATCCGCTGATTGTACCTGCTGGTATATTCTGAATAGGCATTGCCACTCCCTGCATAGGAAAGCAAACCGTCAAAATAAGCTACCGGAAATCCGCTGATATTGTAATAATCCAGCCTCTCGGTCGAGGCTGTGCAAGTAAAGGGATCGCTCGCAGGAGAATGATACTCAGCCACGGCAACCTCCTTTCCGGCGGTGATCATGTCATTGACAGCCAGGGAGGTGGCGGGACATTGTGTGCACCAGGTTGCGCTTCCCATCTCTGTGAGAACATATTTCCGGGGCACCAGCGACAAGGTACGCATCATCCGGCTGAGACTGTCATTATTATGAATGGTGTCTGCCAATAGATTCACTTTTGCTTCAAAGCGGAAGAATTCATTGATGAAACTCAATGTCAGGGAAGGGAATGAAAGGGTGTCCATGGCACCAATGCCACACTGAGACACGGTCATCATGTTGTAATATATCAGGTTGTCATTCCCGTCATAAACCATACAACTGACGGGGAAAAGTGTCTCTGCATACTGACCGTTGTTTTGAAGCAGGACCTTAGGTACAACGGCAGTATTCGCAAGCAGGTTCTCGGGGTTGGCGAACTGGACAACGGCAAGATCATGGGCTGGTGGCACATAGAGCCGGAAATGATCGAGATGTAAACTGCTGATATTCTGTGAATTACCCTGAAAGAAGACACAAAACTGGAAATTGGAGGTATTAAATCCCGGGTAATTGATGATCAAGGTTTTGGCGACCCCAGTCTGGCTTGACAAGGGCACCACACTCCATAAAGTGTTCCAGGCCCCGTTTCCGTTTCTGGCTGCCACTCCGATCGAATAACCAGCCATCAGGTGCTCGACGGCATAATGAATCTCCAGTTTCACCAGGTTCTGGCCGCTGAGGTTGATCACAGGGGAGACCAGACGGGTAATGTTAAAGAAAGACGGGCTACCTGACAAACGGGCCTCTGGAGCTTGTCCTCCTGCCAGGGAGCTGTATGAAAGAGACCAGTTCGCCGGTTGAAGGTCAACGGTCCACCCTGC
>CAZSDK010000027.1:0-40566 GCA_964605655.1 uncultured Bacteroidales bacterium | reverse complement strand
ATGGTCGATTCCGGAGGGGTTTTTCTTCCTGAGCAGGCCAATGTATTTCCCGACAAATTCGATTTTGGCAGGTTCTTTTTTAACCAGGCCCGGATGTCGGCTTTACGGATACCACAGATATCTATCGTTATGGGATCCTGTACAGCCGGTGGTGCATACGTACCGGCCATGAGCGATGAGGTTATCATTGTAAAGAACCAGGGGACCATCTTTATAGGCGGCCCACCCCTGGTGAAAGCTGCTACCGGCGAAGAAGTGTCGGCAGAAGATCTCGGCGGGGCTTTCGTCCATACCACCATGTCGGGAGTGGCCGACCACCTTGCCGACAACGATCATCACGCCCTGCAGATCTGCCGCAACATTTTCATGTCGTTTGAAAAGACTGAAAAACAGGAACTTGACTTGCAGCCTTCGGAAGAGCCGGCCTATGACCCCAGGGAACTCTATGGCCTGGCACCGGTAGACCTTAAAAAACCCGTCGATGCAAAGGAAATCATCGCCCGGATTGTCGACGGCAGCCGCTTTCATGAATTCAAGGCAGGGTATGCCACCACCCTCATCACCGGCTTTGCCCACATCATGGGTTACCCTGTCGGCATCCTCGCCAACAACGGGGTCATCTTCTCGGAAACCTCCCTGAAAGGCGCCCACTTTATCGAACTCTGCACATCCAGAAAGGTCCCCATACTCTTCCTCCAGAACATCACTGGCTTCATCGTGGGAAAAGAATATGAGCGCAAAGGCATCGCACGTGACGGGGCCAAACTGGTTCATGCAGTGGCCAATGCCGGGGTGCCAAAGTTCACCATCATCTTCGGCGGCTCCTTCGGTGCCGGAAACTATGCCATGGCAGGAAGAGCTTATGAACCCCGACTGCTCTTCATGTGGCCCAATGCCAAAATATCAGTCATGGGTGGGGAACAAGCCTCAGGGGTACTCATCCAGGTGAAAGAAGAACAACTCCGAGCTCAGGGCAAAGAACTCGATCCGAAAGAAAGGGAGTCCTTACGGCAATCCATCCTCGATAAATATGCCGAGGAAGGATCAGCCTATTATTCCTCGGCCCGACTATGGGATGACGGCATCATCGATCCTCTCGACACCCGCAAGATCATTGCCATGGGCATCGCCATGTCGCTCAATAAAAAGTACCCGGAACCTCAGTACGGGGTCTTCAGAATGTAATACATTTTCAATCAAGCATTTGATGATGAAAGAATACCAGACCATACAAATAGAAAGTTCAGGGGCCGTCACTACGGTCTGGCTGAACCGGCCTCAGATACACAATGCCTTCAACGAGATCATGATCTCTGAGGTACTCGACTTTTTCAGGGAGGTGAACCATTGGGACGAGACACGCGTGGTCATTTTAAGGGGAAGCGGAAAATCATTCTGTGCAGGCGCCGACCTGAACTGGATGCGCGACATAGCCTCCTATTCCTATGAACAGAACCTCAGGGAAAGCATCCAGCTCTCCGACTGCTTCTATGCCATATATACCTGTAAAAAGACGACCATTGCTTGGGTACATGGTGCTGCCATCGGTGGGGCCAACGGACTACTCGCCTCCTGCGACATGGCCTTCTGCGAACAGGATACCGTATTCAGCCTGAGCGAGGTGAAGATAGGCATCATCCCGGCCTGTATATCACCCTATATCATTAAAAGAGTGGGCGAGTACAACGCCAGGGAACTCATGCTGACCGGAAGAAGAATCAAAGGGAAGGAAGCGGAGAAAGCCGGATTGGTCAACCTGTCGCTGGAACCCTCAGAGATCACGCCCTACATCGAAAATATCATTGGTTCTCTGCTTACCAGCGGCCCCAAGGCCATGGAACAATGCAAGAACCTCATCCACCAGGTCACCAACGTCCTCTCTCTCGAGGAAGCCCTGTCGTATACGGCAGGAATGATTGCAGATATCCGGGCTTCGGAAGAAGGACAGGAGGGAATGGCCGCTTTCCTTGAAAAAAGAAAACCCCGTTGGATCCATCCCAGCTAGACCATGAAACTGATAGAAAAACTCTTAATAGCCAACAGGGGAGAGATCGCCGTCAGGATCATCCGCTCGGCAAAAAAACTGGGAATAAGGACGGTGGCTGTCTATGACTCCCTGGAAGAAGACTCCTGGCATGTGAGATATGCCGATGAAGCCTACGGACTCGGAACCGGTGAACTGAGCCACACTTACCTGAACATAGAGAAGATCATCTCCATAGCCCGTATGTCGGGCTGTGATGCCATCCACCCGGGTTATGGGTTTCTCTCTGAAAACCATGCCTTTGCGGAAGCCTGCTCCAGAGATGGGATCACCTTCGTCGGACCTCAGCCCCACGCCATACTGAACATGGGAAACAAGATCCTTTCCCGGGAACTGGCCATCAAAGCGGAAATACCCATCACCCTGGGACTTACCGGCAGCAGGGAAGAAATCCTGGACAAAGCCTCTTCACTCCCTTTTCCCTTGCTCATCAAAGCTGCGGCCGGCGGAGGAGGGAAAGGCATGAGGATCGTACAGGATAAGGAAACCCTGGCAGAAGCCCTGGAAGCTACCTCCCGTGAAGCAGCCACCTACTTTGGCGACGGATCGGTGTACCTGGAACAATATATTCTGGAACCCAGGCATATCGAGATACAGGTCATGGGCGACCACCAGGGCCATGTCATCCACCTCTTTGAAAGGGAATGTTCCATTCAGCGACGGTATCAGAAAATCATAGAAGAAAGTCCCTCCCCTACCCTGACACCCGTGCTGCGACAACAGATGGGGGAGGCAGCCGTGAGAATTGCCAGGTTAATAGGCTATTCCAGCGCAGGAACGGTAGAATTCCTGGTCGATAAAGACCTGAATTTCTATTTCCTGGAGATGAATACCAGGATACAGGTAGAACACCCTGTCACAGAGATGGTTACGGGCATTGACCTGGTGGAAGAACAACTGCTCATCTCCAGTGGCTATCCCCTTCGTTATAATCAGGACCAGGTTGTGCAGAAGGGTCATGCCATCGAATGCCGCGTCTATGCCGAAGATCCGGAAAACAACTTCATCCCTCAACCCGGTGAGATCACCCTGTACCAGGAACCTGCCGGGAAGGACATCCGCATCGACTCCTGTATCAACGGCAATTCCATCATCAGGGGCCAGTACGACCCCATGATCGCCAAACTCATCATTTGGGGTGAAAACAGGGACCTGGCCCGGCAGAAGATGGGACTTGCACTGGATCAGTATCTTATTCATGGTATCAAGACCAACATCCCCTACCTGAAAGGGATCATGAAAAATGAGGCTTACCGCCTCAATCACCTTTCTACTGCTTTCTGCCAGGATCATACCACCGAAATACTGGAAAAACTGGAGAAACAGAAACAGGAAATTCCCATTCATTACCCGGTGATTGCAGGGTTGTTGTTTTCTTTGTCAGGAGTCTCACAGGGCCATAAGGACAACCTCTGGAGCCAGATCGGATTCTGGAGACTGATCAGCGACCTGGTAATGACCGTCGATAAAGAGGAGGTGACGGTGGAGATCCTGCGACATCACGGAAATCACTACCATTTCCTGATCCGGGGAAGAGAGTATGAGACCTCACTCCTCAGGTCGGAAAAAGGAATGGTGGAGTTCACCTCCGACGGTAACCATTATCTTGCTTATGGCTCATCCACCAGTTCGGGTGAGATCACTATCACCTTCCAGGGATTCCGTTTCCAGTGTCAAAGAAGCGATTACCTCCCTGAGTCTGAGGTGTACACTCCTGCCTTGACGGGTGGAAGCGACAAGGTGGTTTCCCCTATGCCCGGAAAGGTGGTCAGGGTGAACATCAGCGAAGGACAATGGGTGAACAAGGGAGAGGTGTTGTTGATCGTGGAAGCCATGAAGATGGAAAACAACATCCTGGCTCCCCGGGAGGGATGGATAGGATCCTGCTCCCTGAAACCCGGCGACCTGGTGGAGGCCCGGACAGAGCTGGTACAGATCATGAAAGAAGCCCCTCAGTGAGAAGTCTGATGAAACAAAATAATTCATATCATATTAACGATGTGCAGGGACATAATGCTGAAATGATGATCATTGAGCCCTTTTGATAAAACAACTGACTATGGATATCTTTTGCAACGAAGAACACGACCTGATCAGGCATACCGTCAGGAATTTTGCGGATAAAGAGATCAAGCCCCTGGCCCGGGAACTGGACGAAAAAGCAGAATTCTCTGTCGAGCTGACTGAAAAGATGGGTGAGATCGGCTTGTTCGGCATGGTGGTCGACCCGGAATATGGCGGACATGGTTTCGACACCCTTTCCTATATCATCGCCGTGGAAGAGCTGGCAAGGATCGACAGCTCCCAGGCTGCCACCGTGGCAGCCCACAACTCCCTGGGGATCGGCCCCATTTATTCTTTCGGCAGTGAGGAACAAAAACGGAAGTACCTTCCTGAACTCTGCACCGGTAAAGCCTTGTGGGGGTTCGGACTCACGGAGCCCAACGCCGGTTCCGACTCCAGGGGAACCAAGACAAAGGCCGTGCTGGAGAAAGGACTATGGACCATCAACGGTTCCAAGATCTTTATCACCAATGCCTCCACCGTCATCACCAGGGGATCCACCGTACAGGTGGTCACCAGTGAGGACAAGGACCAGAAGGAGTTTTCCGCCATCATCGTGGAACAGCAGACTCCGGGGTTCAAAGCCGTGACCATGCACGACAAGATGATGTGGCGCGCTTCCAACACGGCAGAGCTGTATTTCGACGACTGCCGGGTTCCCGAGGAGAACCTCCTGGGAAAGATCGGGCAGGGCTCGCGTATCATGCTGCACACCCTCGACAGCGGACGTCTGTCCATCGCTGCCATGGGACTGGGCCTGGCCCAGGGGGCCTATGAGCTGGCCATGGAATATGCCAAAGAAAGAAAACAGTTTGGACAGCCTATCGCCAAGTTCCAGGCCATTTCCTTTAAGCTGGCCGATATGGCCACCAAGATCGAACTGGCCCGCAACCTGCTGTACAAAGCCTGCTGGCTGAAAGACAACAAGAAACCTTTTGCCAAGGAAGCCGCCATGTCGAAACTCTACTGTTCGGAGATCGCTAAGGAGGTGGCCGACGATGCCGTGCAGATACACGGCGGATACGGACTGATGAAAGACTATCCTATCGAACGCTTCTTCCGCGACCAGCGCCTGCTCCAGATCGGCGAAGGCACCTCCGAGATCCAGCGTCTGGTCATCACCAGGCACTTGGGGTTGTAAAATTAAATCATATATCATATTTCCAGATAACTTTATAACTTTACCAGGAAATAACCCGGCCTAATATTCAGCCATGTACCCCTGGTGGTTGTTTGTATGGATTTTATCATTGTTTAATTTCTCAGTCAGGGAAAATAATCCTCTGCCAACAGTCCACCAATTTCCTTCTGAACGGGTCATTAATAAGCAATTGTCAAAGGAAGAAATCGCGCATTGCCTGTTGCGGGCTCAAATATTGCGCGACAGCATTCAATTGGACAGTGCAGTCTCCATCCTTGAGAAGGTGTTAATACATACATCAAGGCAAAAGGACCCTTCTCTCCATCTGGATTGCCTCGAACAGCTGACCCTCTCCTACCTGCTGCTTGAAAATGAAGTATTGGCAATGAAGTATGCCCTGGAGGGACTGTCGTTTTTCTCATCACCATCGAATAAGGAAATATCACTCCGTGCAAAATGGCTCACCTTGACCGGTAAAGCATTCTATATCAAAGGGGAATTCAAAACTGCCGCGACCTATTTCGAACAAGCCTATAAACTATATGACGGCATCACAAGTTCTCCGACAGAACAAAAAGTCGAATTATTGAGATATTCAGGATCATGCTATTCTTATTTTTACTTATATCCTGAAGAAGAAAAGGAGTACAGGATACTGGCAAAAAAGAAACTGGAATCTGCCCAAAGCCTGGCCCTGAGCCTGGATGGGAAATTCCTCGACGACGTCTACAACTCGCTGGGATGGTACTATCTTAGAATAAGTGACTTCCCAAAAGCCAGGCAGTATCATCACATGGCGCTTCTCATGAGGCTGAAAAGGCAGCAAACCAAAGCCAACCGTCTTAAAACAGCACAGTCCTATAATGCAGTGGCAGCTGTCTGGGGCAGTATGTTGAACTCCGACAGCCTGATCTATTACCATCGTAAGTCATATCAGGTCAGATCATCCATCTGGAAACACCACCCCGACCTGAGCATCTCAGCCAACAGTCTGGCCTCCGCATTTGCCCGAAAAGCGCTTTATGATACGGCATTGTATTATGCCCAGCGTTCATTGATCGCATGTTCCGGTGTTTTTGATGACCCTGATTTTCGCAAAAATCCTGATGAGTCATCTATCATCCTCACCCCTCAGCTTGTAACAGCTCTCTTACATAAAAGTAAAATTTTATGGGAAAGATACCAAGGGCAGTCTCATGATATTCGGGACCTTAAGATCGCATACAATTGTATTTTATTGTTCTACAAACAGATATCAAAAGTCGACCGAAAATTAAAGTTCAATCTGGAGAACAATTTCCAAATCAATGATGTCGACATTACACATCTGTTAACCTGTGAGACCTTGTTTCACCTTACCGGCGACCGTAAGTATTTTTACTCTTGTATCGATATGTTGGAACTGACCAGAGCCAATAATTTGCGTAAATCCCTGTATTCTGCCACCATGCTGATGGAAGAGGGGTTGGATTCGATCGAGATTAATCACATCAAAAGCTTTGAATATCAGATCGATGAAAAACAAGCCTGCCTGTCTGCGGCCACGACTACTGAACGAAAAATGACCTACAAGGGCCAATACGACTCACTCATGATCCAGTACAATGAGTATATGGAACAACTGGCGATAAAACACCCGGGGATACTTAATTTCGGTAATAAAATGGTGTTCACATCAGCCATGGAATTCAGTAATATACTGCCTTCCGGAAAAGCTGTCCTCGCTTATTCAGTATATGATACCATCATCTTTGGTTTTGCTTTCACAAATGGGAAAGAGGTCATGTTTCACAGAATCATCCGACCCGCGGATCACCAGATTTTTACGGATTTTACCAGCCTCAGAACTGAGTTTGGCAAAGCTGGACAGAACAAGACAGAATTTTACCGTTGGGGAAGAAGCCTGTATCAATGGCTGATACGCCCGCTGGAACCCCTGGTTGATCATAGTACTGAGATCTACATTTTATCTGAAAAAGAGTTGTCCGGCATTCCTTTTGAAATCCTCCTTACCACCAATATTGATCCGAATTCGACGAGTTACCGGGAATTCCCTTTCTTCATTAAAAAACACCCGGTCTCCTATTCGTTTTCAATCACCTTGATGAAACTCCGGTCAGGACTAAAATCTTTGAATAATGATAGTCTCATTGCCTTTGCTCCTTTGTATGAGAATATTAGCCGGCCTGAACTTAACGGGAACAAAGATTATATGACCTACCGCGATCAAATCTTGCCGTTGCCCGGATCTAAAAAAGAAATAACCGGGCTGGCAGGTATCGTTCCCTCAAGGTTGTATTTCGGACAAGAGGCTGGCATTACCAATTTTATCAAAAATGCAGGGCGGTACCGGATGGTTCATATTGCAGCTCATTCCTTCCTGAACAGGGAGGAACCTTTGAATTCAGCCATAGCGTTCTACCTCAACCCCCGGGAACAGGGTGCAGGGTTTTTGCACGGTTTCGAAATCAATCGTTTGAAGCTGAAGGCAGAAATGGTCGTACTCTCAGCATGTAATACCGGCACCGGAAAGTGGAGACCTGAAGAAGGAGTGAATAGTCTGGGCTGGTATTTTGCCAACGCCGGCATTCCCTCACAGGTCATTACTTTGTGGAATGTGGAAGACCAGTCCAGTGCTAAAATCATGTCCTCTTTTTATCAGTTTCTGAAAAAAGGAGACAGCAAACCTGAAGCACTGAGGAATGCCAAACTCAGATTTCTGGAAGAGAGCCCGGAAAGATGCACGGAACCATTCCTCTGGGCCGGGTTTATACTGTATGGAGACCCTTTGCCATTATTCCCAGGCAGCAATATCAGATGGATGACCGCACTGTCCAGTTTGTTGCTGCTGATTTTACTGATTTTGCTCCTCAAAAAGAATGCGGCGTATTAAAGCCTTTTAAGAATTTCCCGGGATTGTTGGGAATAATGCCCGTTGGAGGCAGCACTTCTTTTGAAATACGCCTTACTCCCATCAACATCTCCAGTCTTCAGGAGTATTAACCCGTAGTACCAGACAGACTCCTCTTCAAACTCTTTACCACCCATGGAAAACATGATATCAAACTTTTCTCTGGCATCCCGATACTTCCCTTTGTCAAGCAAATACAGTGCTGAATAAAAGAAAGATGCCACCGAATCCTGCCTGTCTTTCATATTGACTGTAACAGAATCATAAGAGGGCATCCCCATCTCAATCTGGCGGTAGCTTCCTATCCCTGTCGGTGACTCATAGTAACGGATAAAAAGCTCATCTGGCGTATCATGCGCCTGGAATACCTGCGAACGGATAAGGATTCCTATGCCCAATGCAACCAGAAAGACTGCTGCCCAACGAATGGAGGATTGACGGAGTACGACTGTCGTGCTCCTGATTTTACCTCCCTTGATACGTCTGTGCACGGAGTCGATGGATTGCATGGCTACCCTTGCGTCCACGATCCTTTTCAACTCCCCTGCAAATTCGTTGCTCGATTGATAATATTCCGACAGTTCTTCCGCTTCCTTTTCAGTCAGCGCATCGTCGAGAAATTTTTCAATGAGTTCATTTTCTCTGTCATTCATTATTGGATACCTCCTTTATCGCTTCAATGAACTTTTCCCTGCATCGGTGAAATTCGACCTTTGAAACATCCGAACTGGCCACTTTATAAAAGAAACCAAGGCTGTTTGAAATTTCACTGTGTTTAAGCTTTAAAACACATCTCATAAAAACAAGGAACTTACATTTATCGGAAAGCAGGTGGAACGCTTCTACAACCCTGGAAGGAAGCTTTTCATCACTTTTCTTCCTGCCCAGATCGATTCCATATCTTTCCCGTATTCTATCATACTCAGTATCAATGTCTTCTTCGAATTCTGTTTGAATGATCTGCTCATATTTAGAAAATTCCTCGGGAGAGACCAGGTAATGATCACCTCTCAATCTTCTTTTGTATTCCCTGACTTTATTTATGGTGACCTGGCAGAGGTAGGCTCTCACTCCCTTTTCATCCCTGATCAGGAATTCTCCGGTTCTCATCCTTTCCATCAGTATTCCGGTCGCATCAAAAAACTGGCTGATGACTTCTTCCCGGCTTACCGCTTTCACTCTCTTTAATACATACTGTACATTGATTTCCAGATAGGTATTAAGGAGAAGCTCCCGCAACTTTTCCTGATTACCATCCTGCTTGTAATCATCCAGACCTTCTTTCAGATCATTCAGAAAGTTATGAGAGGATCCTTCGTTATGTAAACCCATAAGCCCTGAAAAAAAAGAAATTGACGAAACCGGTAGGAGTCCGTAAAAGTATGCAAATATTTTCAGTTGCAGCAAATAAAGCAGATCCAAAGCTGCATCCGGTGAATTTTCAGCTTGATCATTTTTCCTGTTTCGATTCACGGACTTCTTTACATCAACATTATTTACATATTATGTTAACCAGGTAGCACAAAAAGACATTAAATATCGCAACGGCACAGTTTCTTTTCGGGCACTTACATCCTTCTTCACATGATATAAAAATCCGATGAGACAGGTGAATACTGTTTAGTTGCCAGATGCAGAACAGATCATTAGAATGTAGTTTATTTCTCAAGACAGATAATCTATTTAATTGTTTATGAGGCACTTCCATTTCAATCTCAATATTAGAGCACCTTGGCAAATATGATTATTTACATCATTTATAATTCAAATTAATGACGATGAAAAAGGTTATTTTTACTCTTTGTCTAATGGTATTCTCGACACTAATCAGTGTCTTCGGGCAAACAATCTATGTCCAGGAAGATTTTGAATCTTATACACTGAACACATTCCCCTCCAATGGCGGATGGATACTTCTTCACAATGGTGCAGGTAATTCCTATCAAAAAGTGACAGACAGCCATCACCATAATGGTCTGAAAAGTATGACATTAACCGGAACTCCCGGATGGGCTGCCCATATGTACAAATCTATTCCTCATGTCCCTATTATGTACGTCGAGATCTGGATGATGGCATCATCCTATAACACAAGTATAGCAGAAGATATGGGAAGATTTCAGTTCTATGATATTGCTAATACCAATGAATTTCCCGGTGTTTACTTTTACTCAACCAGCAATGTCATAAAGTGTCATATTGGGAACACAGTATCCACAGTAGTTGACTTTGTCCCAAATCAATGGTACAAAGTAAATATGAAATATGATTTGATCAATCATAATATGGACGTTTGGATCAATGACACTTTACTAATCACAAACTTATATGGAGTTGCTTTTTCAAGCTACTACGATTGCTTTATGCTCGGTGCAGAACACGGTAATACTACATATTATTTTGACGATATTAAAGTTGGTGACTATGACTTTTTTACAGGAATCACCGAACCAAACTCCAGAAGTACTGAAATGTACCTCTATCCCAATCCGACAAATTCAATCCTGACCTTAGACGAATTAAATCCTTATCATACGAAGATTAAAATATTCGATATGATTGGCAACGAAGTTGGCTCTTATGAAAATACAAATTCAATAGACATTTCATTCTTACCTGATGGCATATATACCATTAGAATCTATAGTAACAATAATATCCTGACACAAAAAATAATTAAACAGTGAAAATCATAAAATCAGCAATATTACTTCTTACGTTAGCATTCACAGGCCCCTCATTGTACGCTCAGTTTGACAAAAGTATCTTATCATTTGGTACGGGTTATTGCGGGACAAAGGCAAAGCACAGCAGTATAGAACAATTACTGAATCAAATTCAACTCAATGGATCCTTAAAAGCAGGCTCTAAGGTAAGTATTTTTGTCTCACATGAAATCTTCATACTCTCTTATTTTTGATGAACTCGTTATTAGAGGTGCCCATAATATCCAGCACTCACAATACGAAATACTCCAGGTAGTCAGTATTGCAGCCTTCGATCGAACTTCGTTGGCAAAAGGCTTTACGAACGAGAATTATCAGTATGTCATTGAGTAAAATTATAAATAGCTGATATTGGTCGAACTATGATGCAACGCTAGTTAAATCTATTTTTCTAAAATTATATTTTAAAATAAATTCATATGAAAACAATTGCAATCATATTGAGTTTAATTATTTCATTAAACATTTTTTCTCAAACGAATGAAATTAGAAGTGATTATTCAAAATGCAAAACTGTATTTTCTACAGCTTTTAGTAAAGATGGCAAATATTTAGCTACTGCTGTAAAGGAAGGTGTGATATTGTGGGATATAAATTCAGGGAAGATAATAAAGCTTTTTGAGAATAAAAACTCTTGGACTTATGGTGATCCCGGAAAAATTCTGTTTAGTTCCGATGGTAAGCTTATTTCAAACGGCGGAAGAGGATTCTGCTGCAAGCTGTGGGATATTAACACTGGAAAGATCATTGCTGAATCAGGAATTGATTTTGGAAATATGGGACCCTTTATTAGCTTAGATAATAAGTACTTCGTTGCTTATATGTACACCTCTAAAATGACTGTATGTAACATATCAGAAACTCCTACAACTTACAAATCATTCGATACAAAGGACACTTATACAGGTGCTTGCATTAATCCCAGAAATGGTTATTTAGTTTTATGCCAATATAGAATGGGTAATAGACATAGTTTTTATATGATAAACTTAGAAACTCTCCAACTAGTTGATGATATTTGGTCCAGTGGAAAAAACATAGATAAAGTAAAAATTATTACAAATATGTGCTTTAGTCCTAATGGCAAATATTTAGCTGGTTATGCGGGAAAATCAGTTTTTGTTTATAATTATGAGACGGGTATACTTGTTAACGAAATAAAGCATTCGGGAGATGTTTTTAGTTTATGCTTTGCAGATACTAATAAAATAATCTCATCTTCAAAAGGCAACAACTTACAATTATGGAATATATATACTGGATCCTGTTTATTGAACTACAAAGGTCATGAGGATGATATAATTTCGGTATCAGTTGAACCAGCTTTAAAATATTTGATTTCATCCGATAAAAGTGGTATCAATAAAATATTTGCGATAAATTCTAGTGAAGAAATTGGCACATTACAAGTCTTTTCAAATTTAAATTGGTTGTTAGAAACAAGAAATAACAAATATGATTGTACGGAAGGTGTTGCCAATACCCTATTTTTGATTGATGGTAAAATTAAAATTCCCATAAATAAAAGTGAAAAGTATCATTATGCAGCTGGTGTACTAAAGGAAATTTTTTTTAGATATCAATCTAATTGAACAAATATTATTATACACTCTATACTTTAATTCAATTATGCTACTTGAATAGATATTTTCTTTATATCACATATGTATTTACAATATTTTTGATGTAAAAGAGAAATTTAAATTAATAATTCTCCGCAATTCAACAAGAATAATAACCGACCCAGCATTCAAATTCATTATAATGAAATCGATAAAAGTGTTCATCATAACAATACTATTTGTAAATGTCCAATTTGCATTTACTCAAGCAACAATTTATGGTGTTAGTTTCACAAATCTCAGAGGGAATGATATTGATAGTACATTCTATAAGTTCAGATTTGGAGCTTCAAATATTGGCCTTCAGATTAATTCAAGGTTTAATGAAGGATATTCACAGATGACAACTGAATTCGGATATTCGGTAATAGGTGCTAAACAGAAATTATTTGACCATACTAATGATATTAAAGTATACGGCATACATATCGGGGTGTTCTATAAGTTTATGATACTACCTGATGCAGCAACAATTCCCTATGTAAAACTTGGACCAGACTTTATGTTCTTATTTGCCAATTATCCAAATATTAAAATCAAGGATGAAGATGAAGGAGATTTTAATCACAGGGTTTATAATATCCCGTTATCTGTCGGGATTGGTTGTTCGCTATTTGATCAACTTGTTGATATTGAACTTAGAAAATATTATGGAATGACCTCACTTCTCGGATCTCAGAAAGTATATGACCGACACGTTGCTTTTAATATCATTATTAGTTGGGATAGATGACAATTTTGGATAAGTTATTGAATCATTCTTACAGCTCAAATTATTAAACTCATTAACAAAATATTAGAACAAATGAATGCGAAAACAACACAATCCTCAAGAAAAGGCCGCTTTTCTTTTCATTTATGGTACGGCTTATTCCTGGTAACCTGTAGCATGTTTATCTATTTTTTAGGATATTCCCAGACCCTGGACCTGGAAAAAGAATATACCCTATCCAAGAAAGCAAAAAAAGGTCAGTTGGGAGATGTTTCATGTGATGCAAAAACAGGCAATTACAAGCTGATTTATATCACAAAAGCTTCATCAACGAGAGCCAAATTTGAAACGTACGTATTTGATAAGGATTTCAATTTCATCAGCCAGGAGGAGGACGAACTCGAAGCCTCAGCTGCCAAAGCAAAATATGCCTGGTGGAACTGGAAAGGAGAGGAATATACGGTTAACGGAGTTACCGCAGAACGCAATCTCAGTGGGAAACTTATCCTGAGAAAGCTTGAAATCACCCACTATTTCAGCTGGTGGAACCTGGGTTACAATTACAAAGTAAAACAATTGGATAAAGTGAAACTTCGCTCAGAGGAAGGTGATAAGTATCACTATATCACTCATTTCGAAGATAATTCCACGGGAGATCTGTATATTGTGGTGACTGTAAAACCTAAATCAAAATCAGATGGTGCAAAATTTAAAGAGGTTACTCTACTGAAAATCAACAATAACCTGGATGTGGTAGCTCGTCAAATCATAAAGTGTGATACTACGCTTCTGCTGACTTATGCCGGAGGAATTACACAGAATCCAGAATCGGAAGGGATAGATAACTTATTCTTCGTTTTCGGAAAAATGCTCGACGAAAAGGACCAGGTAGGAGCCAACTATACTATTTATCATACCAATAATAAACTGGAGAACATTGAAAAAATCAGTTTCTCCTCTCCAAAGACTTATTGGAGAATAGCAGAAGTCATTTGGGATGAATCAAAACAGGACTATTATTACATTGGTGGTGCCACAAACAATTTTTCAGATTATAGTTCTGCAGTCGCTACTGATATGTTCCCTGATGCTCCGGCAAATTATGAACTTGAAAGTTATTTATTGATGAAGACAAATGGTGGGAAAGTTGCCTATTTTACTGATAATCCGCTGCAACAGTTCAAAATGACCCTTATGAAACCACCTTCCCAGAAAAAATCATCGGAATACAGGGGTAAGAAATTCCAGTTGCATGACTATTTTATCGACAAAAATGGTCATTTGTTCATCTCCGGCCAGAACTGGGTTACAAAATACAATGTTATCCTTAAGGATTTCAGAGCTGTTTATCAGGATATACTTGGATTCCATTTCAATGAGAAGGGTAAACTGGTAAACTCTTTTTGCTATGACACAAAAGAAAATGGTGAGGCCGCTAAAGTGATCGGAGCATCACAATCCTTTATTCAGGGGATCTCTGGTGACAAGCTTTACTGGATCGTTTACGAGACTGAGGACTATAAAGAAAAAGAAGGCTGGATCATGCAATATCCGGTCATATCAAATATTAGCACCAACACGGGGTTGCTCAGTGATTTTGCCAAACTTGGTAAAGATGGATATTTTGTTGACAAGAGTTACCCCTTTCTGGAAACCCCCGACAAGGGCAAAGTGGTGTTTTTTGGTTCCAATAAATCCGGTAAGGTCATCTGGTTTCTCAGAGTGAAACTTGACTAACCCAGGAAGAATGATGAAATTAATGAGCCAGTCATGGGTGAACAGGAACCTGATTCTGTTCACCCTGGTTTTTTGGACAAGTTCAGCTTTCTCTCAAAGTCTGTTCAATATTTATGCGAAGCGTGATATAAAGAAATTTGAACAGCACATTAAGAAAAAACCAGACCTCGCCAATAGCCAGGAAAACGGAAATTTTATCATTCACCTGGTGACCCGGAATAATTCACTTCCCTTCCTGAAGATCCTTGTTGATAACGGAAGCAATATCAACCAGCAGGATATTCAGGGGTACACTCCTTTATATTATGCTGTTATCAACGGAAATAGGGAGATATCATTATATCTCCTTGAAAATGATGCAGATGTAAACTCAAGGGACGCAGATAAAAATTCCCTTCTTGTTGTTGCCGTCCAAAATAACGACCTTGATATTTGTAAACTTCTTGTTAAGTACGGAATTGATCTTGATTCCTATAACTCAGATGGACTGGATGCCTTTTCCATAGCTTGTTTAAATGGAAAGACTACCATCGCTGAATATCTGATGTCCCAAATGAAAATGATCCATCCTGTGGATGTGGCAGGTTGCATCGCTGCCAATGATACTGTTCTTCTAAGGCAGGCTTTGTTTAAGGGTGGGAACATTAATGATACACTCAATGGCAGATTGAATATGTTGCACATTGCTGCCATCAGTGAAAACCCAGGCATGATCGAATATCTTCTTAATCAAGGGTTTAAACCAGATATTTCAGACCAATATGGTGCCACCCCGTTGTTATATGCATCAGAATATAATGATAATACTGAAGTCATGATTAAATTACTCGATGCTGGTGCCGATGTAAACTACAGGGATCATGAAGGGTTTAACGCATTGATTTACTCCATTGATTATGATGGGGATCGTGGATTTGATGGCATCAAGGAAAAAATCAGGCTATTGCTAAGTAAAGGGGCCGATATTAATCTCTCAGACAATAACGGCAACAGAGCACTGATGTATGCTTCTGGTAAGGGACTGAGAAGCATTGTAGCTCTCCTGATAGAAATGGGTGCAGATCCCAACCTGAAAAACCAAGCCGGTGAGACTGCCGCGCACTTTGCCAAATCACAAGGCAGTATGAGGACAAACCGGCTTATCAAGAAGATTCAGAAAAAGTGGGACTAAAGCCTGAGGCAGCTGGCCAAATTTCCGGAATTGTAGCTTAGCACTTTTACGACACAGGGCTGTCAGCCGTCAGGCGGGAATCCGTGTAATTCCATCTAACTAAATTGACCCTCTGGAGATAATTCATTGATTTTCAAATCAAATCGCTTTATCTTCTTTAGTACATTATTTAGCACTGTTTTACGGATTGCCATTTGGTAAACTGACTCATCTAACGGAGTATATTCAGATTTCTTAACAACAACATTCCAGATTATTACTGCCAACTTTCTTGCTGTAGCTGTTATAGCAGCCGCTCGGCCTTTTTTGTAGGCAATTCTTTTAAAAAATGCATTTAAAACGGTCTTTAAAAAAGTGCGCACCCAGGTAAAACAGTTTTCAGAAAGGAACCAGATCCCCTGGGAGAACAGCTCCCTGGAAGGGGACTTTTATTTCAGGAAGTGAACATCGGTTCCCTGTATCTGATAGTATGGAATAACAGACAGGGAAAGGAATGACGGCAACAAAGTCTTGCCGCAGCCCTGCTGAATGAGGTCTGGTTCAAAATCACAAATAATAATGTCATTCCAGGGCGATGCCAACGACCAGACCGATCCATGGTTGGTCGTGGTAGATCCAGGAGGAACGGTCGGGACTGAGGAGATAATCGTATCCGCAGGAGATACCAAAACTAGCTATGTCGGATTCTATGAAACCTGCGAGCCCAAACTGCAGGATCACTCCGTTATATTCGTGAACGATGGCATCGCGGGTGGTAAACGGACTCATGAGGGTGGAGCCGCCACCGAACAGCACGCCGACATCAAAACCCCTGGAACTGATCTTGTGTTGCCACTTTTTCAGGGGATCCATGTTTTTACGCAGATGGTAGTAATCAAACCTCCATCCGGTGTACAGGGCAGCATTGAAATCGGTCGTCAGCTGAGCAGGCAGACCATGTACCGGCGGACGATATTTTAACAACACAGAAGTAAGATCTATATCCAGGCTTTTCTTTACAAAAAGTGGATGCGAAGGGTTCAGAGGTTCATGATCTGACAAAGGGAAAGTCATGGACCGCACGGCCTTGGCACTGTCATGGGACACTTCGTAACCGGTAATCGTATCGTCGGTGATGTCAAGGTATATCTTTTTCGGATGATCCCCTGCCTGGTGATAATAATAGTAACCGCTCTCGAAACCATGCATGGAACCCTTTTCTATGAGGCTGCAGGAACTGAAGAATGCAATTCCTGATATAAGGGCACTATAAACAAACCGCTTCCCTTTCATTCGGGTCATCATTTTGAAGTTCAGAAATCCTGTCTACCAAATATAGGGTATAATCCTGAATCTTGTCTTTGCAGCATACTCCCGATAGCCGGTAAGTTCATTTTTCAGTGTAAGGTCTTCCAGATGGGTCCTGATGATAAAGAGGATCACCAGGATGGTTACAGGAAGGATGCTCCAGCGGGAACCCATCAGCATGGGAAATCCAATCACCTGAATGATGGAACCCATATAGGCCGGATGCCGCACCAGGCTGTAAAGTCCTGTATCACAGACCTTGTGCTCCCTCTCGGTTTGTATCCTCACCGTGCTGGAAAAGAACTTGTTCTGCTTCTGGGCTGCCAGGAAAAGGATTTGCCCGGTCACGGTCAGCACCCCGCCCAACACATACCAGGCCGGGTGAAATTCCGGCGACCAGTGGTGCCTCCCGGAATCGAGTCCTGCCACCAGGTACATGCCAACGGTGGTGAAGAAGGTCAGCCCCAGCACAGCCTTATCCCATGGTTTGCCACCTTTTCCCGGTTTGGACCGCTCCTCCAGCAGCTCTTTGTCGATTCGGAAAACGGTGTAGCTGAGGACAAACATGACCAGGCCGATGGCCAGGTAGACCAGTCCCTGCCGGTAATTAATGGTTCCCGCACCCAGGAACAGCAGGGCGTAAAACACAAAGGTGCCCAGCAGGTGCTTGAGGAGGTAAGAAGGTTTCATTGTAGCATCATTATGCTGTAATATGCGCACTTTCAGGAGGTTCCTTGGATTAAATCAGAATCAGATATTCATGTTTTATACAGAACATCCAATTCTGTATCATACAAATGTAGGAAAGAAGACAAAAGAGAATCTCAGTTTCCCATACTTGTTTTTCAAAAAACCATCTCTATAGGCATCGGACTTCTAGATGCCTGGATATCACCCGATGCCATAAGCCAGTCTCCGGCCCAGGCGGCCGATCTGGTTCATAAGGCCCAGGCGGCCGAGGAGGGAGGTGAACTTCCCGAATTTCCTGTAGCCCAGGTTAAACAACAGGTAAGGGACCAGCAGCTTCCTGTTCTGAGGCCGCCTCCTGAGAATGTTCCGTATCGAATAAAACTCCCGGTACATGGTCAGATACCCTTCCCTGAGTTCTTCAGCAGTCATCTTCAGGGGCTGAAACACCACGTGGGCCGTGTTGTACTTCTTCAGATCGTAGTCGGTGATGCGGTTCTCCTTCTCCAGCCTCTTGTATAACCTGGTGCCCGGATAAGGGGTCAGGATATGGCCGGTCATGGTCTCCACCAGGTTCCTGATCAGCCAGTCGAGGGTATTCCGGAAGGTATCGGGGGTGTCATGGTCAAAACCGAATACCAGGCTGGCATTCACCATGATGTGATGCCGGTGAAGCAGGCCGATGAGGTCTTCGTATTCATGGACCTTATTCTGTGCTTTACCTGCGCTTTTTATGGAATCGGAGTTGATGGACTCAAAACCGATGAACAGGCTCCTGCATCCTGAGGCAGCCATACGGCTGACCAGTCCCGGATGGTGGACCAGGTTGGCCGACACGGCCCCATGCCAGGTGAGTTTCATCGGGGTGATGGCTTCAAGAAACCCTTCCAGCCAGGTAAGGTTCCCAATCAGGTTATCATCGATCAGCATGACCTGCCGGGTATCCAGCTTCCTGATCTCTTCGATCACGTCTTCCACCGGCCTGTTCCTGTATTCACTGTGTATATAATCGCAACTGTTGTAACAAAACTCGCAATGGAAGGGACATCCCCGGCTGGTCACCACAATATTATAATACAGGTAATCCTTTTTTGAGATGTAACTCCAGTCAGGAAGGGGTACCCTGGCCAGGTCGGCCGGCATTTTATGATGGTAGACTGGCTTTAGTTCGTCGTTGCCTACATCTTCGATGATCTGCCCCCAGAGTTCCTCGGCTTCACCAATGCAGACGGCATCGCAATGCCCGGCCATCAATCCGGGATTGGAGCTGGGATGGATACCGCCCAAGATGACCCTGACCCCTTTCTTCCGGTAGATTTCCGCAATCTCAAAGGCCCGGTAAGTGGTGTCCACATTCACAGTGATACCGACCAGGTCGGGATGATCGGAAAAGTTCAGAGGCCGCAGGTTCTCATCCTCAATGGAAACCCGGTGGGGCTTCGGCGTGAGGGAGGCGATGGTGACCAAAGACAAAGAAGGCGACATCCTCCTTTTAAACTCCGAGTCCATGGGCCTGAGGCTCATCCTCGGAGAAATCAACTTGATGTTCAGGACTTTCTCCGTCATTGGCTTCACGGTCTTAAAAACCAGCTACCAGAACGGGGTTATCGGCAAAATCTTGCTTCATCCGAATTAAAAACATCCTGCATTAAAGACTGGGATCGTTGTATCATTATCTTTGCTTATCACCATTCCCCGGATCATGAAGATTCCTTTCAACACCAGGAAGATCCTCGCATTTCTTACCTCACGCAGGCTGAAACGGACCGTCCTGGTGGTACTGACGGTTTTTCTGGCAATAATTCTTCTATCCTTTATCTTCCGGAATACGCTCCTGCAATATTACCTTGGAAAATACACCACCCGTTTCAACCAGGCTTTTCATGCAGAGCTTGTGGTGAAGCAGGCGCATCTCCGGGGAGTCAGCTCCCTCGAAGTACAAGGCATCATGTTAAAGCCGCTGGAGGGCGATACCCTGTTGTGCATCGATTCTCTCTACGCTTCGTTAGGGTTCTGGAAACTGATCAGCGGACGTATCGCCCTGGATAACCTGGAACTTAAAAATACCTTATGCAACTTCGTAAAGAAGGACAGCCTCAACAACTATATGTTCCTCCTGGATTCCAGGGGTAAAAAGAGTACGCGACAGGACAGCAGCGGCACCAAAAACTATGCAGCCCGGATGAACAGCATCCTGGAAGCAGCCTTCGACAAGATCCCCAACGACCTGCTCATCAGCAACTTCATGATCCGCAGCGATTACAACGGGCACCTCCTGAAGATGAATGTCGACACTTTCCGTATCAGTGACCACCAGTTCGATGCCCCCATTACCATTGAAGAAGACCAGAAAACCCTCACCTGGAGGGTAAAGGGTGAACTGGACAAATACAATCATGAAGGCCGTTTCAGACTTTGCGGGGATCAGCCGGAGAAGCTCAGCATCCCCTTTATCGGCTTCCGCTGGAACAGCGAGATTGTCTTCGACACCCTGGAGTTCAGCCTGGCAGAAAAAGAATCGGGGAGCAGCCAGGTGGTTGTCTCCGGACAGGCATCCCTGACCGGACTCCGGGTGCGGAATGCCCGGCTTGCCGCCGAGCCCATCCCGTTCGGGAAAAGTTCCCTCGACTACACCCTGAACATCGGCAGGGATTATGTTGAACTCGACAGCACCACCACAGTCAGCTACGACCTCCTCAGCGTCCATCCCTATCTGAAGTACAGGGCTAAACCGTATCGACAGCTCACCTTCCGGCTCGATAAAAAGGACTTCCCGGCACAGGAGCTTTTCTCCTCTTTACCACCAGGACTATTTTATAACCTCCAGGGCATGAAGACCAGGGGTAACCTGGATTTCCACCTGTATTTCAATGTGGACCTGAACCTGCCGGATTCCCTGAAGTTTGAATGTGAGCTCCTCCCCAGGAAGTTCTCCATCCTTTCGTACGGGAACACCAACCTCACAATGATCAACGACACCTTCACCCATACCGCTTATGAGAAAGGAGAAGCCGTAAAGACCTTCTTCGTGGGTCCCGGAAATCCCAACTACTACACCCTCGACCAGATATCTCCCTACCTCAGGAATACCATTCTCAATACCGAAGACGGTTCTTTTTTCCGGCACCGGGGATTTAACATCGGCGCCTTCAGGGAAAGCATCGCGACCAACATCAAACAACGTCGCTTCGCCCGGGGAGGCAGCACCATCACCATGCAACTGGTGAAAAATGTCTTCCTGAACAGGAACAAGACCATGGCCAGGAAACTGGAAGAAGCCATCATCGTCTGGCTCATCGAAAGCCAGCAGCTGGTCACCAAGGAAAGGATGTACGAAGTCTACCTTAACATCATCGAATGGGGGCCAGGCATTTATGGCGCCGGTGAAGCCAGCAGGTTCTACTTCGATAAGGACATCTCCAAAATCAGCTTCGAGGAAGCGCTCTTCCTGGCTTCTATCATCCCCAGACCCAAGTATTTCATGTACACCTTCGACAAGAACACCGGCCAGCTCAAAGAATCGATGGTGGAATTCTTCCGGCGTGTTGCTGAGAAGATGCTGAACAAGGAGATGATCTCCCAAACGGAGCTGGACCAGCTGAGACCCGTCATCGAGCTGAAAGGACCATCCAAAGACCTGATGCTCAAACCGGATTCCCTTCCCGGTGCCGATTCGCTTTTTATCCGGCCTGTGACGGAACCGGAGTGAACCTTCGTTATGTAAACGTCTGCATATCCCTATTTTATTGGGTTCTGTTAACATTTTCATAGGTTTTTAATTACCTTTGCACGCTACACGGACCTTTATCATAAGTACTTCAAACATCCATTAATACCAACCCCATGAGCCTCGAACATTTCCAGCAGACGCACCGGCTACTCAAAACCTATCCTTATATCTGGGCTCCCATCGAGAAAGGGTACAACAACCGCACCCTGTATGTGAACGTTGGAACCCATGTCATCCTTGAAAAACCTGTCACCCAGGAGATGAAGGACAAATTCATCGGGGGAAAAGGTTTCGGTCTTAAACTGTTGTGGGAAGCCACCCAACCCAATACCCAATGGAACGACCCCGAAAATGAGATTGTGATCAATACGGGGCCCATCTGCGGGGTCACTCAATATTCCGGGACAGGCAAGTCGCTGGTGGTGACCATCTCCCCACAGACCGATATTGTGATCGACAGCAATGTGGGAGGTTTTTTCGGTCCTTTCATGAAGTTTGCGGGTTTCGACTCACTGGAGCTGCAGGGTAAATCGGATAAGGATGTGATCGTGCTGATCGATGAGACCCGGTCGGTGATTGAAATCTATGAGGCCGGGGAGGAATCGCCCGACAGCCACCTGATGGCCGAATATCTCACCGAGGTGCTCGCCGATACAGAAAAAGACCGCCTTAATGTTTCGGTGGTCTCTGCCGGCACTGCTGCTGACAACTCCCTGATCGGTATGTTGAATTTCAGCTTTTTCGACAATAAGAGGAAGCTGGTCAGGCTGAAACAGGCTGGCCGGGGTGGCATTGGCACCGTGCTGAGAGACAAAAAGATACGCGCCGTGGTGGCACATTCCAAGGGAGTCAGCGGAAATCGCAACAATGTGGTGAACCTGGAAGTCATCATGGAAAGAGGCCGGAGGTTCAACCGCGAGATGAGGGAACTGGACGACTCTCAATGCGAGATGAGGTCCAAGGGAACGGCTCACCTGACCCATATCATGCACGACTACGACCTGCTTCCCGTCCATAACTTCAAGTTCGGCAGTCATCCCGACACCTACAAGATCCACGGAGATGTATGGAAATCATTCTTCACACAGGGGATGAGCACCGACGGCTGCTGGATCGGCTGTAACATGGCCTGTGCCAAGGGAGTGGATAATTTTGAACTGAAGTCCGGGCCCTACAAAGGGCAGAAAGTCATTGTCGACGGACCTGAGTACGAATCCACCTCGTCACTGGGATCCATTGCCGGTATATTCGATCCTTATTTCACCATTGAATCCAATTTTTACTGCGACACCTACGGTATTTGCACCATTTCCTGGGGGACTATACTGGGTTTCGTGATGGAATGCTATGAGAACGGCATCCTTAACAAAGAAAGGACCGGAGGACTGGAAATGAACTTCGGTGCCAGTGAAGCTGCCCTCGAACTGCTTCACCAGGTCTCCAGGGGTGAAGGGTTCGGCCTTATCGCCGGACAAGGCGTGAGGAAGATGAAAAAGATCTTTGCCGAAAAAGGCTGGGGTGATCCCGGGTTTATGCAGGACATAGGGATGGAGAACAAGGGTCTGGAATACTCCCAGTATGTCTCCAAAGAATCCCTGGCACAGCAGGGTGGTTATGCCATGACCAACAAAGGACCGCAACATGACGAGGCCTGGCTCATCTTCATGGATATGGTGAACAACCAGATCCCGACCTTCGAAGCCAAGGCAGAGGCATTGCATTACTTTCCCATGTTCCGTACCTGGTTCGGGCTCAACGGCTTGTGCAAGCTTCCCTGGAACGATGTGGAACCGGAAAACAACCGTGAGACCGATGAACCCGCCAAAGTACCTGAGCATGTCGACAACTACGTCACCATTTTCAATGCCGTGACTGGCCTTCAGGTCGATAAACACCAGATCATAACACAGAGTGAAAGAGTTTATAACTACCAGAGGATCTTTAACATACGCCGCGGTTACGGCCTTCGGAAGCATGACGCTCAGCCCTACAGGGCTGCTGGTCCAGTTACGGAGGAAGAATACCTCTCACGCCAGGAAAGGTATGACAAGCAGCTCCTCGATCTCCAGGGGCTCAACCCCGAGACCATGACCCTGCAGGAGAAGATGGCGGCTACAAGGAATTACCGGGAAGACCGGTATGAGAAACTGCTTGACGCCGTTTATAAACGCCGCGGCTGGACACCTAACGGGGTTCCCACCCTCGAACACCTGAAAAAACTGGGAATGGACCTCCCCGAACTGGTGGAGGTGGTGACCCCCCTGCAATAATTTTTCTCTTTTTCTTACAATTTTCTCAATGTGTTGAGTATTTATACTCAGTATATTGAGTAAAATGTACCGTTGTACTGAAATGATCTCAATTACAGACTATTATGACACCTGTTTTCGTCACCTTTCTCGAATAATTAATTATCTTATTGTTAAACAATCATATACCAGGGCAGTATTTGTATTTTGGGTACCTCTAACCTAAATTTGCCTCTGATAGAAACAGGAAAAAGTTTCCATTTGATTTTCCATTCTGAATATTATATTGCATCTATACGATAGAAGCTAATCACCTTTTTTTTGCTTATTGCCTCCTTCTGGAAGGATTAAAACCACATAGAAGCAATCGATAGCAATAGGATTAATATTATGACACAGAATGAATTAACAAAAGAGAACGGTACTCTGCAGAAAGGATACTAATGGATTCTATTGTGCCTAATGTGGTTGAAAAAACATTGAGGGTCCCATTGACGAAAACAGGAAATGCATCGCTGTGCTAAAATGATCTCAATTACAGACTATTATGACAAGAATCAGCCTTGACTCCAAGTGTTTATCCTTGTCGAATATGAACCCTTTTCACGGATAAACTAAATAAAGATCACTGATTTTTTCTAAAGGAATTAAGCGTAGAGGTATCGTTTAATCTTCTGGGTTGCAGTCTTTTGGAAGGGGTCCAGGTAGACCACCACATTATGGACCTTCGAGAACTTGTTCACCCTGGCATTCACATAGTCGCGGAGTTCTTTCTTCCAATCCTCAATACGTTGTTCGAGCTTGTCCTGAACCTCGCCGTACATCTGACGGCAGTTTTTTTCTATCTCCTCTCTGTTCAGGTGTACCAGGGCTACCAGCTTTCCTTTCTGTTCCACCACCACTGACTCCACCACATGTTTGAAGTTGTTGATCACTGATTCTATTTCTTCCGGGTAGATATTCTCTCCATTTGAACCCAAGATGGTATTTTTAATCCTGCCGCGGATGAAGAGATAGCCTGTTTTATCGAAGCTGCCGAGGTCTCCTGTCTTCAGCCAGCCGTCTTCTGTGAGGACTTCCCGGGTCAACTCGGGATCTTTGTAATAGCCCATCATGATATTGGGACCTTTGGCCCAGATTTCTCCCAGCTGATCTACTCTGTGAGAAGGATGCAATCTGATTTCTACTCCCTCCACCACTGGTCCGGTCGACTGCCATCTCAGGGTGTGAGGATTGGTCCCGGCGAGCAAAGGGGAAGATTCTGTCAATCCATATCCTATGGCAAACGGGAACTTAGCCTCCAGAAGGAACTTTTCAACCACCGGGTCAATTTTAGCTCCTCCCACTCCGAAAAACCTCAATCTGCCACCGAAAGCCTTCATCAGCTTTTTTCCGGCTCCTTTGTTGATGAGTTTTCTCATCGCCGGAATACGGTAGAGCACCCAGATCAGTTTCTTTTCTTTGAGCCCCGGAAGAATCTTGTTCCTGTACATTTTTTCAATGATCAGGGGAACAGACAGTACTAAGGTCGGCCTGACTTTTTGTAAGGCCTCGGCAATCAGTTGCGGTGAAATTGGTTGACGGAAATACACGATGCTGCTGCCCCTCAGAATTGGGAGTATCAATCCAAGGGTATTTTCGTAAACATGCGACAATGGAAGCAATGAGAGAAACACATCCTTATCATCCACATACTGCACCCTGCCTCCGGCAATAGCGTTGGAGACAATATTCCTGTGCGACAGCATCACCCCCTTCTGTTTTCCGGTGGTCCCTGACGTATAGATGATGGCTGCCAGGTCATTTTCTTCAACCTTGTACTCTTTACCAGGCCGATCTTCCTCATTAAAGACGATGTCACCCTGATCAGATCTCAGGGTAGAAAAGCTATCGAGTTCGATCCAATGGCGCAGATGACTTATTTCCAATCCCTCCACCTTATGCATGAGGCGATTCGATACCAGCAGGGCTTTGGACTCTGAATGTTCCAGCACATTGCTGATCTCAGCGGTAGAGAAGTCAGGAAGCAGCGGAACCGCTACTGCACCCATGCAGGTTATAGCAAAATAGGCCATTCCCCAATGTGGCATGTTGTGGCTGAGGATGGCCACTTTATCGCCCTGAATAATTCCCACTTTCTCAAAAAAGGAGATCAGCGCCTCGATACGAGCGCCGAAATTATGATAGGAACAAGGAGACTCATCAAGAAAGGAAACCGCAGGGTACTGACTGTAAGATACTACTGATTCCCTTAACAGGCAGGGAAGCGTTAGTGATGAAGGTTCGGTCATTCCGTTGGAATAAGTAACAAAGATAATACAATTCTGATGAATCCGGTTTAGGACCGACCGGTCAGGGATTTAGGGATCCTGCCGTTCTTTATCGACTCGGAGCGGAGCCTCCTGCCTACGATTTTTTCTACCATCTGTCCGATCTCCAGCACCTTGTCGACATCCACCTGTGTATCAATGCCCATCTCGTCCATCATCACCACCATGTCTTCTGTCGATACCAGCCCGACGAGATTGTGATCCTTGTAATAATAGCTCCCGGTTCCTGCCACAGGCACTCCGCTGAGGAAATTGGCAGGCTGACCGCCGATGCCACCCATGGTAGACTCGTAGTTCACCATACCTGCCTGTAATGCTGCCAACACATTGGCCAGTCCCCAGCCCCGCGTGGTGTGAAAATGTACAATATGTTTTTCAGGTGCCGGTATCGCGTCGAGCAACATGGAATAATAACGGTAGACCCTGTCGGGTGAAGCGGAACCGTCATGATCGGCATGTTCCACATCGTTGGCTCCTATTGCGAACCAGCGTTTGGCAAATTCAATTGCTTTTTTCATCTCCGTCGGGCCTTCTATCGGACATCCCCAGATCGTGCTTACCGTGCCATTTACCTTGATGCCGGCCTCCCTGGCCAGAGGAATATACTTTTCAGCCATCTTCCAGTAATCCTCCAGCGAAAGTCCTGAGTTCTTCTTATGATGTGATTCACTGGTAGATACCATCAGCAGTATCCTGTCGGGCCCGAAACCGTTCTTCCGGGCTTCAATGGCCCGTTCAATGGCTTTCTCCCTGATGGTGATGTTGGTCAGGCTCACACTCCCCAGGAGGTGCTCCACTTTCTTGCTTCCCCTCAGCCTTTTCATCACCTCATCTGCATCGCTAAATTGCGGCATACCAGAAGGATTCCCCAGGTTGGTCACTTCAATATGCTTAAAACCGGCCAGGAGTAGCTGCTCTGCCACCCATACCTTGGCATCGGTCGGGATAAATATCTCCTCATGCTGAAAACCATCTCTGACCGTAATATCACCGATGGTCACTTTTTTAGGGTAGTTCATAGGACGTTTCCTTTATGTTGGCAGAAATGTTCACTCGCACATTAACAATCACTTTTCACAGGATAAGGTTAACAATATCAAGGGAAGAATGTTCGGTCGGGGCCCTGTTCATTCAACTTATGCACAAAGTTAAATATTCTATGAATCGGCAGATAAGAAGGAATGGTGTTTCATCAATCAGGTTCTGTCGTATCTTTACCCCTGCAAACCAATTACTTTCATGAGGAAAATTATTATTCTGATCATCTGTTGCTTCAGTTATTCTCTGGTCTCAGCCCAGGGCATGTACAAGCCCTCAGCGGGCGAAATTTCCACCTTACCTGATTGGGCAAAGGAGATGTATCGTGAAACTCCCAATGTATGGCGTGTCGACAGCCTTTACAGGAACTATTATGAGCATACGGTATTTGAGAAAACATACCACACCCAATATTATAAGAGATGGAGGCGTAACGTGGACTCCTACATTGATGCGAAAGGTTTTGTCGGTTTTCCGGATGAGAGACAGCGGGAAATGGCGGACAAGGAGTACCAACAAAAAATGAAGGCCTCAAAAGGAGTCAAAAGCGGACAATGGCAGGTAATGGGACCTGTTCAGTCATTGGGAAACAACGGACAGAAAGTCGGATCACAGACCAACGTTTATTCCATTGACCAGTGCCTGGCTGTTCCTGAGATCCTTTATTGCGGGACCGAGCCGGGAGAAGTATACAAAAGCACGGACCATGGCCAGAGTTGGATGAGTACCTCCATGGATTATGATATGGGGGGAGGGGTCACTGCTGTGGAGGTGGATCCTTCCAACCCCGACATCGTTTTTGCAGGCAGTGGTTACCGGCTGATGCGAAGCGACAATGGAGGAAACAGTTGGAATATCGCTTTGCAGTTAAGCAACCTGGGTGTCAACGAAATCCTTATCGTACCCTCCAACCCCCAGATCGTGATGGCAGCGACCAACCTCGGACTATACCGCAGTAGCGATGGTGGACTGACTTTTTCCCAGTTGTTTTCTGAAAAGACTTACGACCTTAAGCTTAACCCTCTCAACGATCAGAAAGTGTACTGTTTACGCAACAACCCCACTTTGATCAGGGCTGAGTTCTTTATGAGCAGCGATATGGGTGCCAGCTGGACCTTGAAGGACCAGGGGTGGTATTCTTCTATGGATCCCGACAGAAACGACGGAGGAGCAAGACTGGGTGTCACTCCTGCTGACACCTCGCGAATCTATGCCTATCTTATCGGTGAGGCCAAGACCGATGACTACGGATTTATTGGTATTTACCGCAGTGATGACGGTGGTGAGACCTGGTATCTCCCCAATCCTCCTGCCGGTGGTCCCTATACCTCGGCCCACCCGAACACTGCTTACGGCACTCCTTCCTGGACCTACCACCAGGGATTTTATAACTGTGCCCTGATGGTGGATAATGAAAACCCTGATCATCTGCTCATTGGTGGTTTGAACCTTTGGCGTTCGGAAGACGGCGCCCATACTTTCGCCCCGCAGGCAGGTTACCAGGGCAGCGTACTGCAGATGCACGTGGACATGCAGGATTTCCGTGCCATGAACGGAGAATATTGGATTACCAACGATGGCGGCATTTACTGGTCCGATAATTTTTTTACCGGGTCCAACCTAGTGAAGACGACCGGTGTTCACGGGTCGGATTACTGGGGTTTCGGCAGCGGATGGAATGAAGATGTGCTGGTTGGAGGGCTGTATCACAATGGGAACCTTGCCTGGCATGAAAATTATAATGAGGGTGAATTCCTCAGCCTGGGCGGGGGCGAAGCCCCTACCGGATATGTCAATCCGTCAGAGAACCGCCGTACCTATTTTTCAGATATCGGCGGAAAGCTACTCCCGGAACAGATGGGTGATCCTATCATTAACTTCACTTTCGGCATGTACCCTAACGAAACGTATTGGTCTGCGGAATCCAGTGAGCTGGAATTTCACCCTTCCTGTTACAACATCATGTACCTGGGCAAGGAAAACAAGCTTTGGAAATCGGTGAACGGAGGAACGGCTTTTAACCTCGTTCATGAGTTTGGCCCTAATACCGGTTCTCAGGTAAAATACATAGAGATCTCCAGAAGCAACCCACAGGTGATCTACCTGAGCCAGCAGCCTGCCACAGGCACCCTTGGGAGCTTATGGAAGACCACCGACGGGGGCGCCAACTGGTCTTTACTCACCAAACCCTCCGGTAACAGCCGGAAGATCCTCATTGCCCTCAGCCCGGAAAATGAGAACCTGGTATGGATCGCCTATCCGCAGGGAGGCAACAATGCTAAGATCTACAAGTCAATCAACGGAGGCAATACCTGGACCAACCTATACACTCCCGAGCTCAACGGAGAAGAGATCCACTCCATCTGCCAGATTGGCGGCACCCAGGGAGGCATCTACCTGGGCACGCAGCGGACCGTTTATTACCGCAACGATACCATGACCGATTGGGTGATTTTCAATGATGCCCTGCCCACCTATTTCAACACCGACATTATTCGCCCTTTTTACCGGGATGGAAAGCTGCGCATTGCTTCCTACGGGAAAGGGATATGGGAAAGTCCTTTCTACGAAGCGCCTCAGAAACCTGTCGCCCAGATCATGGTCGACAAGCTGGAGGAGGTCGTCCATTGTGCGACAGACACCTTCTATTTCGATTGTTATTCCATGCTGAATCACCTGAATGCTACTTGGCAATGGACCTTCCAGGGAGGAGCCCCCTCTTCCTCTTCCCTGAGAAACCCAAAGGTGGTCTTCAACACCCCCGGAAACCACCTGGTCACTCTTACAGTCACCGATGGTAACGGAATAGCCGACACCGACACCCTCACCATCAGCCTTTCAAATTATACGGTACCAACCACACTCAACGAGGGATTTGAGGGCATCTTTCCCCCACTGGGTTGGGAAATCTTCAATCCCGACCAGGATGCCACCTGGTCGGTAAGCAACAGTGCCGGCGGATTTGGCTGGAGTGCCCGCAGCGGCCTGTTCGACAATTTCAATAACGATTGCCAGGGGCGTTATGATGACTTCAGGTTCAGCATCAACCTGTCACAGGCCACCGCTGCCCGCTTGGTCTTCGACGTGGCCTATGCCAAATGGGGCGGACAGTATTCCGACACCCTCGAAATCCATGCGTCAATAGACTGTGGACAGACGTATTCTCAGTTGTATGAGAAAGGTGGGGACATACTGGCTACTGCTCCCGATAATCAGGATTTCTTTTATCCAAATTTCTCACAATGGCGCTCCGACACCGTCGACCTTGCTGATTTCCTCGGACAGGATGATCTCACGGTAGCTTTCAGAAATATCGGAAGGTATGGTAATGCCCTCTACATCGATAATCCCCGCGTTATCACCCCTTCAGGAGTCAATGAACTTCAGCCACTGGAGGCGGAAGCATCGGTTTACCCCAACCCGGTCGTTGCCGGATCCCCCTTATTCCTGGCCACCAACATGCCGGGCAGTTTTATCCTCTGTTTATACGACACAAAAGGTAAGCTGATCTTTAGAAATGAGATGAGACCAGGACAAAACCTGGTACTTCCCGAAGAGAAATTTGCCCCCGGAATCTATCAGTACCAGTTGACCGGGTCCAACATCATGAAAAGAGGAAAACTTGTGGTGATGAAAGGCAGGTAGGACACCTTCACCGGTTCATATATCCCAAAATACCTCAAAGCATTTCTTCTATCGAACATTGCCCCGGGCCAGGGAAGCAAAAATCCCCGCAAAACAAAGGCTGGTAAAAATGATGAAGGCATACCGGGTACTGAGAAGGAATTGTGGATAGTATTCCGGGGTGATCTTTACCTTTCCGATCACCAGTGAAAAAACGAGCATGGCAATACCCATGCTGATCACCTGTCCGGTAAGTCTCATCGTTCCCACGGCGGCAGAAGCGATACCATAGTATTTTTTCTCAACGGAACTCATGATGGCATTGGTATTGGGAGAGGAAAACAGGGCAAAACCAATGCCGATTACCAGGAGGGTTATGATGATGTATATTATTGAGGTAGAAGAACTTAAAAATATCAATGGAACCATGCCTCCCGCTGTCAGCGCCATACCAATGGTGGCCACCACACGGGGTTCTATCTTGTCGGAAAGACGACCGGCAAGGGGGGAGAAAAGTGCCATGGTGACGGGCTGAGCTACCAGAATGAGGCCGGCATCTCTGGGATTCAGTCCCTGGATATACTGAAGATAAAGGCTCAGCATGAACCCGATGGCAAAAGTGGCGCTGTAATTGATGAAAGCAGCCAGGCTGGAAAAGATAAAAGTGAGGTTCTTCCTCAGATGGTGAACGTTTAATACAGGAAAAGGAACGCTTTTCTCGAGAAAAACAAAGAAACCCATCACTGCTACCCCTGACAGAAGCAACACCACTCCGTTAAGACTGGGGAACAATGAAAAACCGTACATGATTCCGAAGAGGCCCAAAGAATATACGACAGACCCTTTCCAGTCAAACTTTTCTCCTTTGGCGTCGGCCCATTCCGACCTGAGGCTGATGATGATCATAGGAATGATGAAAGCACTGAAGATCGAGCTGAACCAAAAAATAGACCTCCACCCCAGCTGGTGGGTGAGTAACCCTCCCAGAAACGGACCCAACGAGAGTCCGGTATAGGTAGCAGCCAGGTTGAAACCCAGCGCCTTACCTCTCTCCCCGGGTGGAAAAACAGAAGTAAGAATAGCCACGGCGATTCCGAATACCATGGAACCCGACACCCCCTGTATAGCTCTGGTGATGATGAGAAAAAGGGCAGAAGGAGATAGTGCCGCTGCAGCAGAAGAAAGGGTATACAGCATGATTCCCCAGATAAAGACCCGCTTCCTCCCGAGGATATCGGCCATCCTCCCGAAAGGAACCAGAAATATGGCAGCCGTCAGCAGATACGCCGTGGCCACCCAGCTCAACATCACGGCACTGACTTCAAAGTACTTTCCGATGGTGGGCAGGGCGATATTGACCGATGACACCATGGTGGTCGTCATGAAGGAAGATAAGGTGGTGATTAACAGCACCATCCTTTTATTAAGTGGCTTATTCATCACACCAATAAATAAAGTCCCAAAGTTAATGCTACTATTTCGAGGGCGACGCATCTTAATTTCTTATTAAGCAGGGAAGTATTTGTTATCCGAGCCTGCTTTGAGTCTTGTCCCTTTGGCTCCTCATTACAAGATGTCATATTTTCAACAAATTAACGCCATTCTGTACAGAGTGGAGGTATTTTGATCAGCGTTTCCAACTTGCCTCTTATTTTTTATAACTACCCCATCTGGTAGCTCACAGAAAAATTTGAAAATGTCTGCCTGTTTTGTTGTAAAAAGTTAAATTTATAACCCTAAATAATCCTGGTCCTATTTCCCGGCATGCAGTAATCGTGATTCCCCAATAGGTACATCTTATGAACAAGTATCTTTTATCTTGTATTCTGGTAATCAATATATTACTTAATACAGACTTGTCAGCACAACCCTGGCCTCATGTTTTTAACTTTCAACCAGGAGCGTATGGTTGGGATATTGATGAGGCCTATGACAAATCGTACTTAATTACTGGAGATATTATATACGGTTCAAGTGGAAAGATGGGAGTTCTGGTAAAAACAGACATAAACGGAAATGTGTTGTGGTACCGAATAATAGGTAATACAAACGAGACAGCAGGCCTACGAAGTTCTTTTATGACACAGGATCATGGTATTATTTCCACTGGCTGTACAACCAAATATGATCCCTGGGGCGATGTATTTATTTTAAAGAATGATGTTTGTGGTTCTAAAGTCTGGTGCAAAATTTATAAAGTACCAAATGATGAGGATGCTGGGAAATGTGTTATCCAGCTTTATAATGGTAATTATCTTGTTCTTTGTGCGGATTTTGGCTATGATATTGTAAATGAAAGGGTATGGCTATTTTTATTGGATTCTAACGGTAACACGATATGGCAGAAGGTTTATTGCCAGAATGATCCTAAAATGAATAATGAGTTACCCTCTGACTTGGTTGAAACTCATTACTCAGATTTCCTGATTTCTGGCATGACTTATTATGAAGATACTCTTGTACAGAACCTTTATTGGCCTGAACCATTGTTTGTTAAAGTGGATACAAACGGAAACGAAATTTGGTTAAAACCCTGGACCCAAAATACAAACGCTTTTACCGGTTATGCCATAAGATCGGTTGAAACCAATTCGGGTAATTTTTATTCCCCCGGGGTCAGGTATAATGTTAGTCCAGGCAATTTTATTGCACCCTGTATCATGAAAAGTGATTCCAACGGGAATCCTCTGTACCATTTTGAAATCGTTAATCATCCAATGACGTCGGGTGTAGCAGCAACACTTGATAAAATTGCTGATAACGAATTAATTATATCTTACAGGTATACAGATCTAAACAATACTGATTATATTATGGTTATAAAAACGGATACAATAGGAAATACCATCAAGGAAAAACAACTTCTATTAAATGAGGCTTGCATTTATAAAAGCACAGTTACCAGCGACAACAAAATTCTGATGGTTGCCGGGCATTATTTCTCCGGTTGGAAAATGTATCTTTATAAATTCACTTTCGATCTGGAGTACGACAGTATTGACACACACGTATATAATTACGACAGCTTGTGTCCAAACCCCACTTATGCCGATACCATTGACCTGGATTGCGATGTGATCATCAATGTGGAAGAACCTCTGACTTATCCGGAAAACGGAAAGATACGGATATTCCCAAATCCGGCAACGGATTATGTGACTTTGACGTTACCAGATTATTATTCATCCTGGTCGCAGGTGGGTACCCTGGAAGTTCAGACCACCTGGTACCGCTACCCAGAGAAACTCAGCCTGCAGATATTCGACATGCTGGGACGGCTGGTCTCCTGCCAGGTATTGGAATCAAACCAGAAGGAGATCAGCCTGGATATTTCAGGTTTTCCGTCCGGCATGCTACTGGTCAGGCTCCTGAATGGAAACAGGATGTTAACAAGCGGGAAGTTTATCAAGGAGTGAATCCTGCCTCAAAATCATTGATTTTTACCTGAATTTTGGCCTTTTTAACCTTTTTTTGTGGTATCACTGCCCCTTTTCCTTAGCGACCAACCGATTCCTGATCTTTTCAAGGCAAAACACTTCTATGCTGGCTAAAAAAATATTATCTTTACCATATAAGCAAACCCATTGTGATTTCACAAACCAACCAGTCGAAATGGAATCATAGTGTTAACTCATTAAAAAATGACAGGAATAATTACGTACGCTTACACCCAAATCCAGCATTGGGTTATGTGATCGCTGAAACCCATTTCCAAAGTACTGTGAATACTTCATTTCTCATGTTGGGTGATGCAAATGGTAAGATCCTGAAAACTATCCCGTTGTATAATTCTGATGATGAAGTTGTCATTCCTTTATCGCAGTTCTCTGGGGGGACCTATTTCGTTTCACTTTTTAACGACAAATTGATCACAAGTGTGGTATTGATAGTTCTAACAAAATAGAATTCCGTGATGTTTAAATTCATTTTGAGCAGTTTACTAATATTCCATTCTTTATTTCATTTCTCTTTAACTGCCCAACCATGGCCAGTCGAGTTCAACTTTCAACCTGGTGCATATGGATGGGATGTAGATGAGGCATACGACCATTCTTACATCCTAACTGGTAAAATTGTATATGGATCAGTAAATAAAATGGGCATTCTAACAAAGACAGATGTTAATGGAAATGTATTATGGTTTAGAATAATTGGTAACTTATATGAGACTGCAGGATTAAAATGTTCATATATGACATCTGATAAAGGGATCATTTCAACAGGTTGGACCACAAAATATGATCCAGATGGGGACATTCTAATATTAAAGAATGATGCATGCGGAAACAAAGTGTGGTGCAAAATCTTTTCAGTTCCTAATGACGTAGATGATGGTTTAAGTATCATTCAGCTGATTAATAACAATTATCTTGTTCTGGTTGAGGACTATGGCACTGACATCGTACATGAGCGTGTCTGGCTCTTTTACTTGGACTCAGTGGGCAACACAATCTGGCAAAAGGTTTATTGCCAGAATGATCCAAAGATGATAAATCAAATTCCATTTGATATTATTGAAACTCATTCCTCGAATTTCCTGATCACTGGCATGACTTATTATGAAGATACTCTTGTACAGAACCTTTATTGGCCTGAACCATTGTTTGTTAAAGTGGATACAAACGGAAACGAAATTTGGGCAAAACCATGGACCCAGAATACAAATGAATTTATCGGTTATGCTGCAAAATCATTTGAAGACAATAATGGTATTTTTTATTGCCCAGGAGTCAGGTACCATGTCAACCCAGGCAATTTTATTGCTCCCAGTATCATGAAAAGTGATTCAAACGGGAATCCTTTGTACCATTTTGAAATCGTTAATCACCCAACATCTTCAGGTGTTGCAGCAACACTTGATAAAATAGCTGATAACGAATTAATTATATCGTACAGGTATACAGATCCTAACAATATAGATTATATAATGGCACTAAAAACAGATACCTTAGGAAACCTTATTAAGGAAAAACAACTTCTTTTAAATGAGGCTGCCATCATCAATAGTACTGTTACCAGCAACAACAAAATTCTGATGGTTGCCGGGCATTATTTCTCCGGTTGGAAAATGTATCTTTATAAATTCACTTTCGATCTGGAGTACGACAGTATTGACACACACGTATATAATTACGACAGCTTGTGTCCAAACCCCACTTATGCCGATACCATTGACCTGGATTGCGATGTGATCATCAATGTGGAAGAACCTCTGACTTATCCGGAAAACGGAAAGATACGGATATTCCCAAATCCGGCAACGGATTATGTGACTTTGACGTTACCAGATTATTATTCATCCTGGTCGCAGGTGGGTACCCTGGAAGTTCAGACCACCTGGTACCGCTACCCAGAGAAACTCAGCCTGCAGATATTCGACATGCTGGGACGGCTGGTCTCCTGCCAGGTATTGGAATCAAACCAGAAGGAGATCAGCCTGGATATTTCAGGTTTTCCGTCCGGCATGCTACTGGTCAGGCTCCTGGATGGAAACAGGATGTTAACGAGCGGGAAGTTCATCAAGGAGTAAGCCGGACCAAATCCGGCTGGGCAGTGAGCTGTTACCGAGTCCAGGAATTTACACCTATCAATAGAACAGTCCAGGACTCCCCAAACCCATCAGTGGGAAACTGGTCATCCCGTGAAGGGTGTCAGCGTACCGTCACTTCATCGATAAACACCCAAGACTTGTTCCCTTTGTAAGGATGCCAGGGGGGTAATAATTTGGTTGCCGTAACAAAGAACCGGATATAGCGGGCTTTGGTCTTCTGCATTTTGAAGACATGTTCCCTGATAGGGGGTTCGTTTTGAAGATTGGTGGCTGTTGTAACCACGCCTGCTTTCACAAAATTCTCACCATCATCGGAAAGGTAGCAGGTGATGATCAGGGGATGCAGTATCCAGGATTTGGGATCCTGCAAGGTACTCATCACGATCTCGTGAATGCTGTCAGCAACACCCAGGTCAATGGTGATCTTCGGATCCAAAGCCTCCCATCCAAGCCAGTTGATCTTGTAATCCTCTGTCCCCCTGACCCCGTTGGTCAGCACAGACGGCCCCTGGTGTGAGTATTTCGCGGCAGGTAGAGGTTCACAAGTCACCGCTTTCTGAAAGGCCAGGTTCCCTTCCGTCTTTACCTGTATAAACCTTAATGCGTTCTGAAAATAGGCTTCCGGTGTCAGTCCGTTTTCATTCAACACCTTCATATTTTCAACAAGACATACCTGATGAAGTTGTTCGAGTGTAGCCTTCATCTCTTTTTTCAGCAGGTACCTGTTGTTTTTCAACTGGTAGAAACCCCTTTCTCCGAAAAGGTCTGTCTTTCCGATCTCGAGCCGGCTGAACTGTACCGGCAGCCTGGCGACCTTCACCCTGTGAAGGATGTCAGACTTGAGGTCAACCGCAGACTCTGCCTTGTCAAATAACTCATCGTAAATATCCAGGTTCTTCTCCGATAAAAAACTCCGGGCATACCAGACGGGCGAACCGTAGATGTCGAGACGGTCACCGGATAACATCAGCTCATGATGAAGCAGTTCAAAATAGGAATAGACATAAGGAGCCGCTTCTTCGTAATAACCTCTCATGAAGTCAGCTATAACCGAATCGGTGTTGATATCTGGATTCCATAACAGCTTGCTGAGCAGGTATGCTTTGAGATCAGCAAACTCAACCCCTTTGTCGATATTGCATTGCTGAAAATGGGCCACGACCCCGTGCCTGTTGAAAAACTGAAGGTTGGGCTGCAAGGTATGGAAAAGGGGAAAAGGACAGAGGTAATTGGTGAATTGGACCTCATAATCCCACAGCATGATATTCTGGCTGATCCTGCTCCATTCACTGATATCTTTTCTGAAACCAGCGCCTTCAGGATCGGTCTCAATGGGCTTCGAACGGTTGAGCTCGATGCTGCAAAGGGTGATCATCACGTTAGGCCTGGGCCTGGTGATCTTCGGCGCTTTGCGGGTGTACTGGTATGCCAGGGTCGTGATGATCCTGTCAGGGAATGAATCAGCAATCCGGTTGACAAAGCGAAGCAAGATCCCGGCAGGGCTTCCCTCCTCCTCGTCGGTCTTCTTACATAATGGACATTGGCATGAATAATAATTGTCGTTCTGACTGACCGACCAGTATAAAACTTCCGGGTTTCTTTTCATCAGTTCTCGCAGGGAATCGACCACGATCTGTATAAGCGAAGGATTCGAAAGACAAAGCTGTCCCCAGGGCACCCTCTGGTCGTTGATCAGGGAATAATATTCCGGATGCTGGCTGAAATAGTGATCAGGAGGGACCAGGCGGTTAAAAGTGTGGACATAATATCGGTCGTGGGGATCCTTGCCCCAGGCATCCTCTACTACCTGAAGCTTCCTCCACCGCTTGTAAACCTCATCCTGAAACAAACGACCGTTGATGATCCGGACTGGCGTTGCCGGGACCTGCAGGTCGTCTATATCCTTGAGGTCGATGGTAAAGTTGCGGGGAACCACTTCGACCTGGGGGCTGTACCTTCTGCAACCCAGATAATCCTCCAGGAAACTCACCACCCCGTTGATCACCCCGTTTTTGCCTCCTCCCAGGATGATCAGCCTGGTCCCTGAAGTCTTAATCCAATAACCATCATAACGAATCTCCGGTGTATAGATCCGGGCCCGCTTCCCGTTGGTACGGTTTGTGTTCCCGACAAGAATTTCTTCGTTGATCTCCCTGTAGCTGTCATCGACCACGGGAATCCTGGCACGACTGATCCTGTAGAGATATTCTTTCAATAGGTTGGCAGCCCATTTCTCCTCGTCCGTTGATTGCCTGGGTACTACGATCTGATATTCCGACTTCCCGTTGGAGACCAGGCGAAAACCCTGGGCCAGCAGAAAATGAGACAGCAGCATGAACAAGCTGAAGATGAGGAATCCCGGTTTGCTCATCAGATTTTGTTACCTTGTGCCAAATTTTTGACGAATATACTAAAATCACCTTGTATATGAAGTATTACAAATACCTAGTAGCAGTTTATATGTGCCTTTCGATGATGCCTGCCCGAGCCCAGCATGAGCAGACCTACTATCCTGAAACCGACAGCCTGGTGCTTCAAAAACTTGAAAAGTGGCAGGATCTGAAGTTCGGCCTGCTGATGCACTGGGGCCCTTACAGCCAATGGGGCGTAGTGGAATCCTGGTCCATCTGCGGCGAAGATGAAGACTGGTGCCGGCGGAAAAAAGACAACTACTATGAGTATTTAAGGGATTATGAAAACCTGAAGACCACCTTCAACCCTGTGAACTTCGATCCCGGCAAATGGGCCGCTGCTACCAGGGAGGCCGGAATGAAATACGTGGTGTTCACCACCAAACATCATGACGGTTTCTGTATGTTCGACTCGAAGTACACCGATTATAAGGTCACGGACCCTGCCTGCCCCTTTCATACCAACCCAAAATCAAACATTGCAAAAGAGATCTTCCAGTCCTTCCGGAAAGAAGGCCTATGGACGGGAGCGTATTTCTCTAAACCTGACTGGCACTGCGAATATTACTGGTGGCGGAACTTTCCCACCCCCGACCGCAATGTGAACTATGATATCAGCAGGTACCCCGACCGCTGGGAACAATATGTCCGCTTCACTCAAAACCAGATCGAAGAGCTCATGACCGACTACGGGAAGATGGACATTCTCTGGCTGGACGGGGGCTGGGTCCAGAAAAGGACCAAAGAAGATATCATGAAACAACTGAACAGTCCTGATTATAAGTTTACCCGGGAACAAAGCCAGGATATCAGAATGGACGAACTGGTGGGCAAGGTGAGAAAGACACAACCGGGACTGATTGTAGTGGACAGGGCTGTGCCCGGAAAAAACCAAAACTACCTCACTCCTGAAAACCAGGTACCTCAGAAACCGCTGCCCTATCCGTGGGAGTCGTGTATCATTGCCGGGGGAGGATGGTCATGGGTTCCCGATGCCAAGTACAAATCGGCAAAGGAGGTGATCCAAATGCTGGTCGATATTGTCAGCAAAGGCGGAAACCTTCTGCTCAACATTGCCCCCGGTCCTGACGGGAGTTTTGACGCTGCAGCGTACACGATGCTGAGCGGGATAGGGAAATGGATGAAGATGAACGGAGAAGCCATATACGGGACCAGGGCCGTAGCCCCTTACCGTTCAGGCAACATCTGTTATACCGCCAAAAAACAAAACAAAACCGTTTATGCCATCTACCTGGTCCAGAAAGATGAGCTCTCCCTTCCTTCCCAACTGAATTTCCTACTTGCCGATCCGGCAAGGGTAAATAAAGTGTCCATCCTCGGTTCCGATGTCCAGGTATCCTGGAAAAAGAACAAAAGCGGCATCACCGTGACCCTCACCTCTGAGCAATTAGAACAACTTTCCAGGATCGCCTGCTGTTTTAAAATCCAGATGAAATAGGCAAAGTAGCCCTGATTTTGAGGATGTTCAATAAAGTGTGTCAAAGTAAATCAATAAAACTAAATAACTTTG
>CAZSDK010000026.1:0-47619 GCA_964605655.1 uncultured Bacteroidales bacterium | reverse complement strand
TAGTGGCGCTGTTTTGTCCGGAATAGGTGGCGCTGTTTGCGCCGGAATATTCAGCTGCCATTCCGGCAATGCTGACCCCCTTGGGTTATGACATTCCGGCATACTGACCCCGTCGAACCTACTTCAATTTTTTTTACTTCACCTCAATTTTCTACCCTCTCCCTTTTACCTTCCAGGTTCTGACCCCGTTTAACATTCGTTCCGCTAAGTTAGGAAGTGTGAGCCGCCTAAAGACGATTTTTCCTGCTGTTTCGGTGTTCGGCCCTGGCAGATTATCGCTGTAATGTACAGATAATGAGATAGTTACAAAACGGCATTTTTGGCTTTTGGGGGTGTTTTCAGGTGTTTTTTGCCCCAAAAAGTGATTGCTTTTGGATCACCAGCCCAGTTCAGCTATCTTCTCGCCCAGGGTCTTGATCAGAAGCTGCTTCTGCTCCTCAGTCAGTGATTTGGTGTCGAACCTCAGGGTGAAAGACCGCGTGGCCTCGCTGATGCTCCATTTCCGGGGAGAGTCGGAGGGGGTCTTTTCTTTCAGATACTCCTCCAGCATGCGCCGGGTCATCTTTTCATCCCTTACTTTCTTATACAGGGTCCACTGCTTGTCCGATTTCCCCTCCACAACGGCCGGTGAATGTCTTCGGATCATCCTCAGGATCTTCACGTCACGAACGGTGTCACTGGTAATGAGGTCTTCGAGGATCCGGCTGTCCATCTTCAGCATGCTCAGCACATTGCCCACGTATGTCTCATCTTTCCCCAGGGCTTTGGACAGCTCCCGGTTGTCGGCAAACAACCGGTGGTCCAGCATCTTCTTATAAGCCACCGCCAGCTCGGTCAGGCTCAGGTTCTTCCGCTGCAGGTTCGTCACCACGGAGATGATCTGCGCCTCCCGGTCATCTGCCTCCCTCACCACGGCCTGTACCTCTGTCTTTCCCAGCTGCCTGCAGGCTTTCACGCGCCGGTGCCCGTCGATGATCTCAAAATGATCCCCAACCTTCCTTACAATGATGGGTTGCAAAAGTCCCGAGGCCCCGATGCTTTGAGCCAGCTCGGTCGCCTCCCTGGGTTCCGCAACAGCCTCACCTTCCTGTGCACTGCCTTCGAACCTTCCCTGGTACGGGGAATCCACCAGCTGGTCCAGTTTTATGTATTGAATTTGTTCTTCCATGGTCAGTCATTGAGTGATTAAACATGATATTTAGAGCAAATATAGGAAAATTCAATATCAAAAACGAAGGTCTTGGTGTGAGGCAACTGCCTGGCGGAAGTAAAAGTAACAAGTAATAGTATCAAGTAATAATATCAAGTAAGAGTATGAAGTACAGGTACATATCTCCTTCTTACTTCACCTGCCTTCCTGCCGACGGCAGTCAGGGCAGGCAGGCTTTTCACCTCAGTTTAATACCCTTTCACTTTAAGATCTATAATCTGTAAGGGCACCAACAATTAGACTACCGCTAATAGTACCTTCCCTCCACCAGGGTTTCGCTGGTGCTGTTTGGGCAACCTTCTATTTTACTCGAAGTCTTTTCCTTTTGAGACGTTCCGTGAAAAAAATCTGGCAGCGGATAGCTGTGAACCAATATTAAAATAACCATGAAAAAGTTGTTTCTACTCATTGGGATTACACTGGCTGCATCGAGTTTCGGTAAAGGTCAGACAAATGTTTATCATCCCTTCCCGGATTCTGCTTACTGGAGAGTGGATCAAGATTATTACTACCCGGTGCAGTTTCCCTGTCATTACGTCTATTACTTTCATTATTATATTTCCGGGGATACGCTTATCAACGCTGAGGCTTATAAGAAGATCAACAGTTCCTTCAAATTGATCCATGTCTTTATGTGGAATCCGACCTCACCCACTATCCCTCCTCCTACTTCAGCACCGGGTGGCTATGTCGGAGCTTTGCGGGATGACCCTCCATCGGGAAAGGTTTGGTTTGTGTTTAAGGGAACAACAACTGTTTCCCTTCTTTATGACTACAACCTGGTAACGGGTGATACCCTGAAGGGATGTTTGTCAATCGGTGGCGGTTTCAATACAGAAATGATCGTTGCTTCGGTGGACTCTGTCTTGTTAGGCAACCAATATAGAAAGCGATGGATATTCAACCCCTGCAATATTTCAATGTCCGGGAATTACATCACCCCATACATCATAGAGGGCATTGGCAGCAGTGCCGGACTGATTGAACCTCTGTGCACCTATGCCATCGATTGGTATACCCGCTATCTCGTGTGTGTGAAGGACAGCTCAGGAACCGTCTTTACCAGCGGATATAACTCCCCTTACAACTGTAATCTCATTCTCGCGCTCAACGATCCGGAAACGGAAGGAATGATGGGTATTTATCCCAATCCATTCTCAGACCGGACCAGAATTGAATTCGGTAAAGTCTGTGAAAATGCAACACTTACTGTCATTAATTTGTATGGTCAGATAGTTAAGCAAATAGAGCATATCAACGGGGAGTCCATCCTGTTGCAACGTGATCATCTTGGAAGTGGGATGTACCTGATCCAGCTGCAACAGGATCATCAGGTGATACTGTCTGATAAAATGGTTGTTTCAAATCACTGAAATGGGGAGTGGTAAGAGGAATAAATATAAGTAGGAAGTTTTAACGGATGTAATTTTTCTTATATTTGGCTGGCTGTGACCTGGCCTACCCTGGGAGTCAGTCAAACCCGATACAAATTAAAAGTTCATGAAAAAACAATTCCGGTATCTTCTTTTATTGCTTTTTATACTGAGCATTGCTAATAACGCAAAGTGCCAGATTGCCATCTCAAATCCTTCTGAAATTGAGAAGATCAAAAGGGGAACAACGTTCATTGCCATGAATGACACGACTTCAGAACGGGTCAAAGCGTATATTGAGGTGTTTAAGCGCTATTGGACTGTTTCGAAAATCCAATTCATTAAGTATCAGGAAATTGAAAAGTACTTGTCCCCGGAAAATTCATTTCTGACCATCGGTGGCTATGTGACCACCACTCAGTTTATTACCCTGTATAGGAATGGCGGTCAGAAGAATGGAATCAGTTTCGAAAACACGCATCTCTACCTTGAATTGTGGACGTGTGATGATAAGTACTTCCGAAATAAGCAAAAGAAAAGAGAATTTGGCGACAAGGATAAGATCCAGGTTGCCAGAATTGAACTTTATACGGATTTTGAAACACTGATGGACCCTGATAAAATCTTCCAATCCAATTTTGACGGCGACGGACATATCCACAACTGGGGCCCTGGTATTCTCAAAAACTATGTTCAAAGCCTAATGAGCTTTTTGAGCCAGGGCGAGGAGTTTTCTCTTTATTCAGGAATGATGAATTCCGCGGTGATGAAGAACCTGAAAAGCGAGGTTCTTTATATACCGGATTATGTTCTGACTAAGTTTAATAAATTCTCCGGGGATGAAACCAAGAAACATGATGAAAAGGAGTTATTTGAGGATTACGAACTGAAATATAAAATCATCTCCATAGATGAACTCAATGAGAAAATCCTAAATGGAACTGAAGCGTTTTACTATCTTATATATATTAAAAGTTGTACTGATAAATATGTAAGCGTTGTTAATTCATCGACAGGGGAGTTGATATATTCGGTGTATACCCCTGTTTCCTACAATTTTAAGAAATCGGACATGAGAGATATACGAGACGAGGTTCAATAAATTTGTTCCGGCAGCACCTGCTTTCTGACTGGCTGGATTAATTATAAGTAATAATATCAAGTAATAATATCAAGTAAGAGTAAGAAGTACAAGTACTTAACCCCTTTTTGCTGCTCCTGCCTTCCTGCCGACGGCAGTCAGAGCAGGCAGGCTTTTTACCTCAATTTTGTACCCTCTACCTTTATAACCCATATTCACATCTTAGCCTGGCATCCCTTACTGTCTTTTTCTAGCCCCCTAAAATTTTTATATTACAGTTGAATGGATATTATTTTTTTTCTTATATTTGACTCCATAGAAGCACTGTGCTGATTTTAAGGCCTCTATTGCTTGATACAAAAAAATGTGAAGCGTGTTGGAAATGCTTGGACGTGTGTCCTAATAGCGTGATTGGTCGGATCAATCTGCCGTGGCACAAACATATCCGTTTTATCAACAGAAATGCAGGTATAGGTTGTTTGAAATGTGTAAAGGATTGCAAGACAGGTGCAATATGTAGGCTAAGTAATGAATAGGGGGGGGGGCTAATGGGAAATAGTATTAATCGGTTCGGAATAAATATTGGACTATTTATTTTTGGTATTGCATCTTCATTCTCTGGAATGTTGATTCAAGTAAATTATCATATGGGCCATCATGGTAAAATTGCAATAAATGATGTTGTGTTCGGAATAAATTACCACGGTTGGTCTGTTGTGCATAAAATTTCGATAGGTTTACTTTCTTTATTTATGATTTACCATTTTTATTATCATTGGAAATGGTACAAAGCTGTAATTTCAAAGAGACTCTTTTCTAAAAATCAACAGGTTTTGATTTTCTCGTTACTGTTCGTTTTGGCCGCAATTACAGGACTAACACCTTGGTTTATTGATTTATTGAAAGGCGATGAGATACATCGAAAAGTATTCATTGAGATTCACGATAAGCTTGCTATCATTCTATCGATTTATCTTATTTTACATATTATCAAAAGATTGAAATGGTATTTTACGACATTTAATAAAATAAAAATTAAGCACAACACACAATAAGAAGGCAAGCCAAAAGTTGAGCTGAGCGTAGCATCCTGCTACGCTCTGATTTTACCGGCATCTTGCCGAAACTGTACGTTTCGATTCAGATAGCACCACCAGAAGAAGTGGATTTTTAAACTAACAAGTAAAAGTAACAGGTAATAATATCAAGTAATAGTATCAAGTAATATCAAGTAAGAGTAAGAATTACAGGTACTTAACACCTTCTCTTTTCCCCTCCGTTTTGTACCTTTTCCCTTCAAAAATCTCTCAGTTCAGCTGCTCAAAGGGTAGATCCTTTAAATCATACCGTATCCAGCCGTCGTAGTCGAAATGCCACCATTCGTCGGGGAAGACGGTGAAACCGTTCTTCTCCATCAGGTGGATCAGGAGGTCCCTGTTTTTTCTCACCTCGGGTGTGATGTCATCGTTGGCCGGGGAGGATTTTTTGCTGAAGTCATCGAAAAGGCTGGGCATCTCCAGCTCGGTGCCGTCGGCAACACGGACCAGGGTCACGTCGACGGCGCAGCCGCGGTTATGACGGGAGCCTTTCCAGGGTGCGGCCACATAGACCGTATCTTTTACAATGTCATAGAATAGCAGGGTGGCAGCATAGGGGCGATAGGCATCGTACACCTTCAGGCCCAGTCCCTGCGGCCTGAGTTCATCCTGGATCTTTGCCAGGGCCTTGGCAGCCGGGAGCACCAGGAATGCCCTTGGTTCGGTATAGATCTTCTTCCCGGTGAAATTATTGGTAGTGGCATAACGCATGTCCAGGACGATACCGTGTACGTATCTGCTTACATCCACAAGGCGGTTGTTGCTGTCTTTTTCAATGATTTTCCGGTAGGAAAGGGAGTCTTTGATCAGTGGTAGGTGATAAGGGTTGAAAGGGTCATTTTTCTGGTCCTCTTCCTTTGGAATCACCGGCGGGCTGCCGTTCAACTTGTCCAGCTCATAGAGCTTGAACTTCCTGATGGTGAGGTTGATGCTCTTGGTCCACCGCTCTGCGTTGGCAGCATAGCCGGTCCTGGCAATGGCGGGAACCCAGGGTTTATAGTTCTGGTTGCCTTTTAAGGAAGTGTAGAACTTCCTTTTCCCTATCATCATACAGAAATACCTGAAGCTGGCCGTGTCGGACTCAAACTTTTTGTAGGCTGTCATTTTGTTGGTGCCCGGAATCCGGATCTTATGTTTCCCTTTGATCCCAAAATGGTTGTTGATGGTCCGCGACAGAAGACTCTTCCCTGCGCCGGTCTCATGGATGGCGATCCCCAGGATGATGCTGGCAGGGATGCCTGATTCATTCATTAATTCGACGGAGAGCTCCTTATACTTATCGATGTAAGCATAGATATGAGGTTGTGCCTGGCTCTTGTTGCCTAAAAGGGTCGAAAATAGAAAACCAAGAAGCAGCAGGTATCGCATACCTTCTGTATTAGTGGAACAAAGATTTACTGTTCAGTAACATAATCAATACGTTAAAGAACAATAAATGTTACCTGGGGCAGGGCAGGGCCTTATTCTGTGTCCTCGTCTTTCTTGTCTTCCTTGGCTGCGGCACGGGTGAGTTCCCTGTACTGAAGAGCCTGGAGATGAGGCAGGGTCTCCGACTGGAGCATGCGAATATGCAGTTCCAGGGAGTTGAATCTGACCAGCTGTGCGATGAGGGTGCTTGGACCACAACAGCAACATCCTGAACAAGAGGTTGAACAGTCAGATTTACAGTCTTTTCCTGATTCCAGGCTGTCTTTCTGGCACTCGGGGAAAAGGGCTTTGAGCATCTCCTTGCCGCGGCTGCTGGTATTCTCATCGATGAGGGTCGTGAAGGCCATGATTTTTTGGTTCAGGATGCTGTCTTTCTTCTGGGTGAACATCACCTCTTCCACCGATTTTCTGTCGGCTTTATGGCAGATCCCTTCGATGGAGTCAAGAGAAACCGTCTTTTTATCCGCCAACTGTATCATCTCACCACCCAGGCTATGGAGATAAGCCACCAGGCTGTCGGCCAGGGTGGTGACTTCTTTGGCTTTGGTGTAATATTCTACTGCCTTGATATTGTCGGTGGTCTTGGTGTCGAATTTCTCCATGAAGGAAGCAGCCTTATCTGCAAAATAGCCGATTTCCTGCTGCTGGGTGTAATAGACGCCAAGAAATTCATTCATCACCTTTCTGGGGACCGTGGTTGCCTGCATGAAAGCAAAAAGCACCAGGACCATGATGGCGACGACAGAGATATTGTGGTTGTTGAGGGAGCATTTGGGATCGGTGGCTTTGACGGCTTTCCAGATCTGCATGATGATAACCAGGATGATGAGGCTGTAGGTGACACAGCCCAGTCCCATGGCCACCGGGCAGAGGAAATGCTGGGCCAGGACGGTGACGCCCGCCATGATCATGGTGATAAGGATGAGCACGTTAGCCACCTTTTTCCATGAAGTGTCGGCCGTCTTTTGGCGTTGAATGAACAACAATGGGGCATACCCCAGGGAGAAGAGTACTGCGGCTATGACCAGCAGCCAGCTGGCGGTGCAGAAACTTCCTTTTGTTAGGCAGAAAGGAAAGATAATCAGGCATATAGCTGCCAGATAACCCAGGATTAAGGTAATTTTTTTCATACGCTTTTTGTTATTGGGTGAATCTTATTTGCAGACCACAAATCTAAGGAGTTTGAATAAAATAAGCAATCAATACTTGTATTTCGATTTCCACAGTTCTTTAAGTCTTTTCCTCAGTTCTTCTTCTCTTGGGTTTTGTCCGGGTTCATAAAAACGGGTCCCTTTGATTTTATCCGGAAGAAATTCCATGTCGGCAAAGTTTCCGAGGAAATCGTGGGCATAGAGGTAGTCTTTTCCGTAGCCTATATTTTTCATCAGGGAAGTAGGGGCATTCCGAATGGGGAGGGGAACCGGGAGATCGCCGGTTTCTCTTACCGTTTTCTGAGCTTTTCTGATGGCGCTGATGGAGGCGTTGCTTTTGGCTGAGCAGGCAAGGAAGATCGCCGTCTGGGAAAGGATCAGGTCGCATTCGGGGTAGCCGGTCATGGTGACGGCCTGGAAACAGCTGGTGGCAATGAGAAGTGCATTGGGATTGGCATTGCCTATGTCTTCTGATGCCAGGATCAGCATACGCCTGGCGATGAATTTGGGATCCTCGCCCGACTCCACCATGCGGGCGAGCCAGTACACGGCTGCGTTGGGATCACTGCCCCGGAGGGATTTGATGAAGGCAGAGATGATGTCGTAGTGCATCTCACCACTTTTGTCATATATGGTGAGGTTCTGCTGAATGACTTTAAGGACGGTCTTATTGTCGATGAGGATTTGTCCTTCCGAGGGTTTAACGATGCCGGTCACCAGTTCCAGGGCGTTGAGGAGTTTGCGGGCGTCGCCGCCTGATATCCTCAGGAGTGCTTCGTTTTCAAGGATTTTGATGCTGCACTGCCGCTCTTTTTCAAGGGTAGGCAGGGTTTTTTCCACCAGACTGAGCAGGTCTTTCTCTTCCAGGCTTTTAAGGATATAGATCTGGCATCTGCTGAGCAGGGGAGAGATCACCTCAAAAGAGGGGTTCTCGGTGGTAGCGCCTATCAGGGTGACGATGCCTTTTTCCACGGCTCCGAGCAGGGAATCCTGCTGGGATTTGCTGAACCGGTGGATCTCATCGATGAACAGTATGGCGGTGCCCCCTTGTTCTTTTGATTGACTGATGACTTCCCTGACTTCTTTCACCCCGGAGCTGACCGCACTCAGGGTAAAGAAAGGACGGCGGGTCTGTTGTGAGATGATGTATGCCAGGGTAGTCTTCCCCACTCCAGGAGGGCCCCAGAAGATCATAGAAGGGATGTTCCCTCCTTCGATGGCCGTGCGGAGTATGGAACCCTTACCCGTCAGATGTTCCTGTCCAAGGTATTGGTCCAGGTCAGTGGGTCGCATTAATTCCGCTAAGGGTACCATGGTTCAATGGGATAATAAGGTCACGAAATTACTAAATGAATGACTAAGTACCCCGATTTATTAAACTGGAAAAGAATGAACGGATGGATGGACGGAATTATCTGACAGAGAATTCCTATCTTTGCGGCAAGAAGAAATTCCCTGAGGGTTACCGTCAAAATATAAACACCCTCTTATAAGACAAACAAGTGTATATTACATATATATAGGAAAATGGCACTATTCAGAGTGTCTGGTCGTTGGAAGGGCCGTTTATTCTTAAAAAAAGTTAAAAAAGGAAAGCACCCTGTTAAATTGAATTAATTTTGCTGCAGAAATTTAAACCAATCGAGACCATGAAAAAATTCGCATCCCTTTTGCTCGTAGCCGGAATGTTCTCATTCTTTGCTTGCGGACCCAGCCAGGAAGAAAAAGACGCTATTGAAAAAGCCAGACAGGATTCTATCAGAATCGCTGATTCACTGAAACAGGTTGCTTACAATGATTCTATTGCTAAGCTGGCAGCCGACACCACAAAAGTTGACTCAACTGCTGCACCTACGAAGTAATTTAATTGACCTTGCAGGTTAATTTGGTGGATTAACAAAAAAGGAGTGGAAACACTCCTTTTTTGTTTTTCAGCCCTCCCTCTCTTTTAACAGTTGCTGCAGCCCCAGCCATTCGTCCCTCAGTCGTGCTGCTTCCAAAAAATCGAGTTCTTTCACTGCTTTTTCCATTTCCTTCTGGGCACGGAGGATCATCTTCTTTATCTCCGGAACAGGCAGGTATTTCATCACCGGATCTGCTGCCAGGCTCAGTTCTTCAGTTTGAATATAGGGTCTTGCGGCACCGGGTTTTGAATCAGCCACCGCTGTCTGACCAAGGATAGACTCGGTCGACTTCACGATCTGGGTCGGCGTGATATGGTGCAAAGTATTGTAATCCATTTGTTTTTTCCTTCTCCTCTCGGTCTCATCCATCGTTCGCTGCATGGAATCGGTGATCTTGTCGGCATACATGATCACCTTGCTGTTTATATTTCTCGCGGCCCTGCCTGCGGTTTGTGTCAGCGATCGTTCCGACCTCAGGAATCCTTCTTTATCGGCGTCCAGGATCGCGACCAGCGAGACCTCGGGAAGATCCAGCCCTTCTCTCAGCAGATTCACTCCCACCAGTACATCGATGACCCCCAGCCTGAGGTCACGCAGGATCTCCACCCTTTCCAGGGTATCCACATCTGAGTGGATGTATTTGACCCTGATGTCAAGTCTTCCGAGATATTTGGTGAGTTCTTCGGCCATTTTCTTCGTCAGGGTGGTCACCAGGACTCTTTCTCCCCTTTGGACCACCTGGTGGATCTCATCCAGGAGGTCATCGATCTGATCTTTGGAAGGCCGGAGCTCGATTTCAGGGTCAACCAGCCCTGTGGGCCTAATCAGCTGCTCAACGATGATGCCTTCGGATTTCTGGAGTTCATAATCAGCCGGGGTAGCGCTGACATAGATCGCCTGGTTGATCATGGATTCAAATTCCGGGAACTTCAGCGGGCGGTTGTCCATGGCAGAAGGCAGCCTGAACCCGTAATCCACCAGGTTGAGCTTCCTCGAACGGTCGCCTCCGTACATGGCCCTTACCTGGGAGACCGTGACATGACTTTCATCGATGACCAACAGATAATCATCCGGGAAATAGTCCATCAGACAAAAGGGCCTTGATCCGGGCTCCCTGCGGTCAAAATACCTGGAGTAGTTCTCAATACCCGAACAATAACCCAGTTCCCTCAACATTTCGATGTCATAGGTAACCCTGTCCTCCAGCCGTTTGGCCTCCATCTGTTTGCCGGTCTCATTAAAATAAGCCACCTGTCTCACCATATCCTCCTGTATCTCGTAAATGGCCTCCTGCATCCTGTGCTGGGAAGTGACAAAAATATTGGCAGGGTAGATGGTGAGGTTATCCATCCGATCCAGTTTCAGGCCGGTGACCGGATCCATGGACTCAATGCTTTCAATTTTATCATCCCAGAAAATGATCTTAAAGGCGATGTCAAGATAGGCGGGAAAAACATCCACGGTATCACCTTTCACCCTGAATTTCCCTCTGCTGAGGTCCAGTTCAGTCCTGGAATACAGACTGTTGACAAGGGCATTGAGAAACTTCCTGATCCCGACAGGCTCACCTTCTGCCAGCCTGATCACGTTGTTGGTAAAATCGTCGGGGTTCCCGATACCATATATGCAGGAAACCGAAGAGACCACGATCACATCCCGTCGGCCCGACAGAAGAGAAGAGGTGGCGCTGAGCCTCAGCTTCTCGATCTCTTCATTGATGGAAAGGTCTTTTTCAATATAGGTATTGGTCACCGGGATGTACGCTTCCGGTTGGTAGTAATCATAGTATGAAACAAAGAACTCGACGGCATTTTCGGGAAAAAACTGTTTGAACTCCCCGTAAAGCTGCGCTGCCAGGGTCTTGTTATGGCTCAGCACCAGGGTGGGGCGCTGAATTTGCTGAATGACGTTGGCAATGGTGAAGGTTTTTCCCGAACCTGTCACCCCCAGGAGGGTCTGGTGCATCTCTCCCTGACGTAGCCCCTCCACCAGTTGCCTGATGGCTTCGGGCTGATCTCCCGTAGGAAAAAATGCGGAGGTAAGTTTGAAGTCCAAGTGCGTTCCGTTTATCGGGATGCTTAATCCGCTGTTTCTTTTTCTTTGGTGAGTTTCACAAGAACGGGATAATGGTCGGAATATTCCCTGTGAAAAGTTTTAAAGACTGTCGCCCTGAATTTTTTATCGAACAGGATGTAATCAATGCGGTAGGAAGGGAAAATACCGGAATAGGTCTTTCCGAATCCAAGACCTTTCTGAACGAAGGCATCCTGCAGTCCTGAGGAAAGTTTCCTGTAGGTGAAAGATAAGGGAGTGTCGTTGAAATCACCACACAGGATCACCGGGTAAGGAGAAATAGAAATGTGTTTCCGCAAAATATCGACCTGGACCGCTCTTTTGCCGTACGCCCGTATCAACTTTCTGAAAATCTTCATTGAACCTTTCTTAACCATGTTCTGATCCGTCGGAATATGGGTCAGTTCCTCGTAGAAACTATAATCTTTGGAGCTGAAACGTATCGATTCCAGGTGATTGTTGTAAACCCGGACCGTGTCTCCGTGCCAGACGATATCTGCATAGATGGAATAGTTGAACTTGCCATTGGGAAAGGTCACTTTTCCCGAATTGATGATAGGATATTTGCTGTAGATGGCCAGCCCGAACTGGTTCACCTCGCGGTAGGTCAACAAGAAGGAAGTGTCTATATAGTTGGTCTTCAGGATTGTCTTCAAAGTGTCTGCAATGGGATAGGAGCCCTTACGGTCGAAGAATTCCTGGAAACAAAATACATCGGCCCTGGTCTGCTCCAAAAAAGTGAAAATCTTGTCACGGACCACTTTTTGCTGTTTCCCGTCAAAGTACCCAAACAGATGCACGTTATAGGTAAGTATGCTGAGCGACTTTTCGCTTTCCTCTCCTGAGGAGCCTCTGAAATGGAACTGAAAATGAGTCAGGAAATGCTGATAACCAACGAGTATGGCAACCAAGGAGTATAAAAAGGCCAGCTTCCCTCTGATCAACCACAACAGTACACACAAGATGTTCAAAATGAGGATGAAGGGGTAGGACAAGCCAAGGATGGCAAGGTAGGGGAACTTGCCTGGATTAAGAAAAGGAACGAGATAACAAAGCAACAGCAATATCAGCAGGATGATGTTGGCAGTAAACAACAACTTATAAAGAAAGGAGTACCTGGTCTTATTTTTTTTTGACTTCATGGGATCCGCTGCCGGAATTATTTCTTTCCTGCTTTGAACAGTATCTCCTTTTCTTTGCTTGACAACCCTTCGTAGCCGTACTTTGATATTTTTTCAAGGATACGGTCGATTTCCTCCTGTTTCCTGTTTTTCATTTCATTATAGTCTTCATCGGAGACGGGTTTTGTATTGACATAGGATCCCCTGAAAGGTTTTTTTCTGCGGAAAGAGGTGTTGGGCATAGGAAAGGAAAAGCCTTTCCAGCCTCTATTCAGGAAGAACCTGATATATATGAAACCCCAGCTGGCACCTCCCAGATGGGCCAGATGGCCTCCCGGATTGCCCTGGGTAATGCTCAGGAGGTCCATGATGACCAGCACCAGGGCTACATACTTCAGTTTCACCCTTCCTATAAACAGGAGATTGAGTTCGAAGTTGGGTGAGTGTGTGGCTGCAGCCACCAGCACTGATAATACGGAGGCAGAAGCCCCGATGGCCACTGAGCCGGAAATATCTTCCCTGAATACGGGAAAGAGGTTATACGATACAACATAAAATAGGGCACCGCACAGTCCGCCAAGGATATAGGTCGATACCAGTTTCCTTTCATTCAGCATCCAAAGGAACAGCTTTCCCCCGAAGTAAAGCACGATCATGTTAAACAGCAGATGCAGCAATCCCACCTGCACAAACATATAGGTAAACACAGACCAGGGCCTGAGCAGCAAGGTGTGCAGGTCGGCAGGTACTGAAAGCCAGTAAGCCAGCAGGTTGAGTTCTGTGTCCCGGTACTGATAAGGTTGCCGGAAAAGCCAGAAGACCAGGGTAAAGAGGTTAAGAAGAATAAACACCACCACATTGATAAGGATCAACCTTTGCAAGGCTGACCTGTTCCTGAGGAAGGAGTGGTAGCTTTCCCTGAAGTTAAAACCCTGGTTCATTGAAGTATCGTGTTCGTTTACGCCAGTAAAGAATCAGCAGGAAGCCAAAAATCATGCCACCCAGGTGGGCAAAATGGGCGACGTTACTTCCTGATTGCCAGATCCCTGCATAGAGTTCCAAGGCTCCGTAAATGATAACCAGCCACTTTGCCTTGACAGGAATGGCAAAGTACAAATATATGATAGCATTCGGAAAAAGCATCCCGAAAGCCAGAAGTAGTCCGAATACCGAACCTGATGCCCCGACCACGGGTTGTGAATTCAGGAAGGCAGCCTTCAATTGGACTACAAAATCGACGGCATTAAACTGGCCTTTATCGGGGAAGTACTGCCATAAACTTAACAGCTGCCGGGCATTCTCTTTTAATTCACTGCCAAAAATGTCGCCAAATGACTGAGACTCATACAGATTCTGAAAACCACTGGTGGTGGGATTGTCAAGGAAGACATTGATCTGCAACAGCATGGGTCTCATGTCGACGAAATATCTGACCAGATAATGGGTGGCGGCAGCCCCTATGCCCGTTACAAAATAATAGATAAGGAATTTTTTGGTACCCCAGTAGTTCTCAAGTACGGCGCCGAACATCCATAAAGCCAGCATATTGAAAAAGATATGGCCCAGTGATCCATGCATGAACATATACGTGATGATCTGGTAGGGCTCAAATTTGGAGGCTGAAGGGAAATGCAATCCAAGCAGATCAAGCAGGTTCATCCTGAATACGTTCTCAAACACATAAGTGGCAATGAACAGGATGACATTGATGATCAGAATGTTTTTCACGGCTGGGGGCAGCATCCTGATACCACCGGGACTGTATTGTTGAAAGGCCATATTGGGAATGCGTTAAGGTCTTATAGGCTGATTATTTAAACTTCTGTTCCAGTTCATCAAGGGTGAGGATGCTCAGCACCGGTTTTCCGTCGGGGGTCAGGTCCGGTACCTGGCAGGAAAAGAGTTCTGTAAACAGATGATTGATCTCGAGGATATGCAGTGCTTTCCCCGCTTTGATGCTCATGCTCCGGGCCATGGAGGCGGCCATGCGGGCGTGGTGATCCAGTCCCGGGACAAAAGATGCACTTTTGTACACTTCCAGCATCTGTTCCAGGATGGTCTGAATTTCAGATTCCTGGAGGTGCTGGGGGATGGCCGTGATGACAAAAGTCTCTTCCTGGTGTACGGAGGCTTCTATCCCGAACCCGTTCTCCTTCAGTTCCGGCAACAGCTCTTTTAAGGTGAGCGCATCAGAAGGTGGAAATTTCAATGCGAGTGGGAACAGCTCCTGTTGTTGGAAAACGTAAGTTGTTTTGCTCATGAGCTTTTCAAAAAGTATCCTTTCATGAGCCCTCTGCTGGTCGATGATCATCATTCCTGATTTGACGCTGCTTACCAGGAAGCGGTTCTTCAGCTGTAAGATCTCGGGAGGGGAGTCTTTATCTATGTTCAGGCCGTCAGCTGTAACTCCCTGTTCCAAGGTGCCCTGATGTTCCTTGCCCGCAGGGAACAGCTGGTCCCAATGGCCCAGGTTGGATTTGTCACGGCGGTTTTTTAACGGGTCTTCTGTCCGGTTCGAATAGAACGGATTATAGTCCGGGTTGATCCTTATCTGTGGCTGGACCGGAGGGTTTTGAGAAGGTCTGGTGCTCAGGTCCAGGCTTTGCTCTACATCGAATTCGAGGGTGGGGGCCAGGCTGTATTTGCCCAGTCCCTGGCGTACCGCAGCGTGGAGAATGGAGTATATCACCTTGTCATTCAAAAACTTCACCTCGGTTTTAGTAGGATGGATGTTGACATCCAGGGTGGAGGGCTCTACCTCCAGGTAGATAAAATAGGAGGGAAAGTACCCTTCCGGGATCAGCTGACGGTAGGCGGTGTCGACGGCATGGTGGAAAAAGGGGTGCCTGATATACCTGCCGTTGACGAAGAAATACTGTTCTCCCCTGGTTTTCCTGGCGTTTTCCGGTTTCCCGACGAATCCCTTGATATGAACAATATCGGTCTCCTGGCCGACCGGCACCAGTTTCTCCTGGGTGGCTCCTCCAAACAGCTGGACGATTCTTTGCTTCATATTGACCGGTGTGAGGTGGTACACCTCTTTGCCGTTATTGACCAGGATGAACTGCACATCAGGATGGACCAGAGAGACCCTGTAGAACTCTTCAAAAATCTGATTGGTTTCAGTGAGTTCGGATTTGAGGAAGTTCCTCCGGGCGGGTACATTAAAAAAGAGGTTTTTTACTGAAAAAGTGGTTCCCGGAGAGGTGGAACATGGAATCTGATGGATGACCTGAGATCCTTCAATCAGGATTTCCGTGCCCAGTTCTTCTGTTTTTATCCGGGTCTTGAGTTCAACCTGTGCGATGGCGGCGATGCTGGCGAGGGCTTCTCCTCTGAATCCCATGGTTTTAATGGCAAACAGGTCATCAGCTTGCTGTATCTTTGAGGTGGCATGCCTTTCAAAGCACATTCGTGCATCCGGTTCCGACATGCCCATGCCGTCATCGATGACCTGAATGAGGGTCTTTCCTGCGTCCTTGATGATGACCTGGACCTTACCGGCTCCGGCATCTACGGCGTTTTCCATGAGCTCCTTGACGACGGAGGCAGGTCTTAAAATGACCTCGCCGGCCGCAATCTGGTTGGCAACATGATCCGGTAATAACCTGATGACATCAGACATGGTTAACGACATTATTTTCTAACTCAGCATCCGGTATGTATCCGGTAAGGATTTTCCATCTTCAAAATTAACAGGGAGATGGAAATAAATGACAAAGCAGCCAGTTTCACTGACCAGAAAAATAGTTTATGAAACCTTCTGGAAAGCAGGGATATACCTTTGAACCAGATAGAATCCGCCGAAGAGGACCGTGTTGAAAAACAAGTCACCCAGGATGCCGTTATTGAAAAATGGAATAGCCAGAGTATAGCACTGTACAAGTCCTCCAAAATCCTGGCTGTAGTTCGGGTTGCCCCACCAGGTGGCGAAATTGGTGATCAGGTAGAATAATATCGATGAAGCCAGAGAAGCAGCCAGAATGCTGAGGATGCCAGGTCTTTTCCTGATCAGTATTCCTATGCCGGTGGTCAGGGCAAAACTGCCATAAACAGCGAGCATGTATGGATGAAATCCAATAAACAGGTCACTGATCAGCAGGGCTGCCAGCGGTATGGCCAGGGCCAGCATCTTTCTGCTGATATAGACACCACCGAAGAGAGCGATAGCTGCAACAGGGGTGAAATTAGGCCAGTGAGGGATCAGTCGCATCAGGGCTGCGATGAAAATGGCAGCAACCACGACGGCGAACCTGGGGGTAAAGGTTTTTTCAGTCATCGGAAGTAACTTAAGTGGTACAAAAATAACAAAATCTATAACAACGCACTTCCCCCGGGGTTCAATTTGTGCATAAAACCCCTGATTTTAATAACAGGAAAAAATGTTCTGCTCCGTGGGTCAGGAGCTGCCCGCGTTCAGTTCGCGATGGATCCCAGTATCGAGGCAATGACGCCCCAGAAGAGGATGGCCAGTACAATTCCGATGAGCATCCAGATCAACATCGCCTTGGCCCAGCTTGCTTTACTGGGGTGGGTACCACCGCTGAAAGCCCAGACAAACAGCATGATGATTCCGATAAGAGGCAGCCAGGTAATAAAAAGGGTCAATACCCAGTCACCGGTTTTTACTGAAGGTACATTTTCATTTTCCATAACGATCTGATTTAATGTTAATTGATGGTAATCAAGCGTCGGTTATTCGAAATCCTGTGTTTTGCAATAAGTTCTTTATGGTCTCACTACCATTAAAGAGTGAAATGAGATAGGCTGGAAATTCTCTTCGGATGCGGTAATGGTCCCGTAGTATCTCAAAAGAAGCCGGATCGTTTCTTAAAAGTGCATCATCTTCCATGATCCGATAGGAATGTTTTATTGCCTCCGAAAGAATATCTTCAGGGTCTTTCCCTATGGCATCAATGGTACAAGTCTCCTGTACCGGTATGGGCAGGTTTTCAGGGTGCCAGTCTTTCAATGGAAGGTCAAAGTGAACGGCGAGTTGATTAACAACTGCTGCGGTTGCGTTCGCCTTTCCTTCCACACTGTACCCGGCAATATGAAAGGTGGCAATATCGGTTATCCTTAACAACTCTTCATCAAGAATCGGTTCATGTTCCCAGACATCCAGGACCAGCCCTGAAAGGGAACCCCGGGCTGAATGGCTGATCAGTGACATGCTGTCAGCAACTTTACCTCTGGAGGTATTGATGATCCAGGGTTTCTTTAGTGTCATTGGCAGGGTCTCCCGGTTGATGAGATGAAAGGTGCGGTCGGGCCCATCCATGGTCAGGGGGACATGAAGGGTGATGAGGTCGGATTCCTGAAGCAGATATTCCAATGGTACAAAAAGGCCACTGCCTTCCATCCTTTCCCTGGGAGGATCGTTAAGAAGAATCTTCATCCCCAGGAGCCCGGCAAACCGTTCGACCCTTTTACCGACATTGCCAACGCCAATAATACCGATGGTTTTATCCCTGAGCCTGAAGGAATCCCATTCTGCGATCTGAAGCAGGGCAGCTGCCAGGTACTGGCCTACTGAACCGGCATTGCAACCCGGAGCGTTGTGCCACCGGATGCCCTTGTGGTCGCAGTATTCCGTGTCGATATGATCATACCCTATCGATGCGGACCCTATCATCTGTACCCGGGAATGTTCGAGAAGTGAGCGGTCGCAACGGGTCCTGGTCCTGATGAGCAGGGCATCCGCCTTTTTCACTGAAGAGGCATCTATATCCTTGCCGCTGAGGTAGACGACATCAGCAAAAGGCTCCAACACTCCCTTCAGGAAAGGAATGTCCCTGTCAACAACGACCTGCAGGCTCATTGATCGGATCAGAAAAAATGAAAGTTCAGTTTGATGTTACCGCTATTCAAAATAACGGTAAAAAATGTTGAGAAACAAAAATTTTATGGTTTCTCGAATTGCAACAGTCTTGCCAGGTTCATCTGGTAGTCCATATCGGTTTGCCAGAGTTGATCATGGATGGAATACTGCCACGATAGCTCTGTTAAGTATTCAAGAAGGGATATCTCGCCGGCATCTAAAGCCTTTTTAAGCAGGTCAGTACTCTGGTAGGTGTTCAGGGATGACTGGAGCGCTTCACCCGATTTTTTGAGTTTCAGGGTTTTATCATACAGAATCCGAAACTGGTGATAGAAATAAAGCTTCTGATCCGTTTCGATTTCCTGGTTCCCTAATGTCCTGGACCTGGCATATTTCAAGGTGTTTTTATTCTCCCATAAGGGTATGGAGAGTCCAAAGGTAACGCCCCGGAAATCTTCCCCGGTCCTGAGTTCGCTGGCATAGCCTGCCGAAGCTTTGGGCAGCGACAAAGCCCGGCTGAGTTGCTCCTCTTTCCTGTTTAAGAGTAACTCCTGACTGAGACGAAGGAGGTAGAGATTGTTCTGCTCAGTTTTCTGGTACCAGGAATCAAAATCTTGAGGAAGCGTGCGCAAGGGTAGCTGCGTCTCTGTGATGATGACCGGGACGCCATTATTCATGGTTTGCAGTTTTCGTAAGGCAGTTTCCAGGTCACTCTCAAGAACACTTTGCTCCTGTTCCTTCTGCACCAGGTTCAATTGTGCTTTCTGGTACTCAAGTATGCCCGCCTCCCCCAGCTTGTACATCTTTTGATAAGCCTCTGCCATCTCACGTGCCTGCCGGCTTCTGTTCTGGTATTCCGACAACCTGGCATTGAGCATCACTATCTCGACACACAACAGCCTGGCCTCAAGAAGTACCTCATGCTTTTTGGCTTGATACTCAAGCTGGGACTGCTCGTCCTGATAACCGGCTATCTGACGGCGGTATCCATAAGCAGTGGGGAAGTCGAATTTCTGAACCACCTGAATGTCCGTACGGTTGCCCACATCAACAGGATCGCTCCACAGGTAATTCACCTCGAGCTCAGGGTCCTGCAGGTAGATTCCCGTTCTGTTTCCCATTTTTTCGGTCTCGAGGTTCTTTTCAAAGATGCGAAGGCTGGTATTGTTTTTTTCTATCTCCGACAGGATCTGATCCATGAAGGTCTGCGCCTGCAAGGGCAAAGCAAATATTCCCAGTATCCATCCGGTGAGAAGAAAAGGAATAAATATTTTCAATTTCATCACTTCATTATATTATTTTGATTATCAATAGATTCAAGTTTATTTACTCTTTGATACATCATGCTGTAAACGATAGGTACAATATAAATATTAAGAAGGGTTGAGGTCAGCAGACCGCCGAGGATGACGGTTGCCATGGGGCTCTGAATTTCATTGCCCGACAGGTTCCCTCTCAGGGCAAGGGGAATGAGGGCCAGGGCAGCGGTCAGTGCCGTCATCAGAATGGCATTCAAGCGATCTCCGGAACCCTGCAACACGGTTTCCGACAAGGGACTTCCCTGGCTTCTCAGGCGTTCGTAATTGCTGATAAGGAGTATTCCGTTCCTGGTGGCAATACCGAACAGGGTAATAAAACCTATGATGGCAGGGATGCTCATGATGCCTGATGTGAAGTAGATGATGATCACTCCTCCTATCAGTGCCATGGGCAGGTTGAGCAGCACCACCCCCGCCAGTCTCAGGTTTTTAAATTCCTGGAACAGCAGGAGGAAGATGATGAACACCGCCATGATGGAGGTGAGCATCAGTGTACGGGAAGCTTTTGCCTCACTCTCGAACTGTCCGCCATATTCAATCCTGTAGCCTTCCGGCAGCGGTACATCCTTCTGAATACTCTTTTTAATATCGCTGACCACGCTGCGAATGTCACGCCCGGAAACATTGGCCGCAACCACTACCTTACGCTGAACATTCTCCCTGCTGATGCTGCTGGGTCCTGTAACAGATACGATGTCAGCCACTTGTGAAAGAGGGACCTTTTTCCCATCGTAGGTGTCGATCAGAGCAGACCGGATGCCTTCAATGTCATCGGTATAATCTTTGTTTAATTTGAGGACCAGGTCAAAACGCCTTTGGCCTTCATAGATGTCGGAGAGCTTTTCGCCTCCGAAGGCGGTGTTGACAAATTCATTGAATTCACCGGTCGTGATACCATAAAAAGCCAGCATCTCCCTTTTTGCCCTGATCTGTATCTGCGGGATCTCGATCTGCTGGTCCACATTCACATCCACCAGGCCTTCTATTCCTTTCACCGATTGTTTGATCTCATTACCAATAGAGAACATCCTGTTCAGGTCGGTTCCGAAGATCTTGATGGCAATGTTGGCCCGGGTGCCGGAAAGCATGTGGTCGATGCGGTGGCCCAGCGGCTGACCGACGGTGAATGCAATTCCCGGAAAAGAAGCCAGGGTGGAACGTATTTCATCAAGGAATGCCTTGCGGCTCCGGTCTTTAAGGGAGAAATTCACATCGATCTCCGCGCTGTTGACCGTTTGTGAATGCTCGTCCAGTTCACCTCTTCCGGTCCTTCGGGCCGTACTGTTCACCTCAGGGATCTGCAACAAGTTCTCTTCCACCAGGTTCCCGATGATGTTCGATTGTTCCAGTGAGGTGCCAGGCTTGGTTATCACAGACAGTGTGAGCGAACCTTCGTTGAATTCGGGAAGGAAGCTGCGACCCATGCCGGAGAATAGAATGACAGAGACAGCAAATAGTGCCAGAATGCTGGAAATGACCACTTTCTTATGATGTAAGGCCCAGTTCAGGGAACGAAGATAGAGGGGTGTCACCTTCCTGCTTACCCATTTATCCTTTTCATTCTTCGACAGGTATTTCTCATCGGAAAGCATCAGCCTGCAGAGCAAGGGTGTAAGGGTCATGGCAATGACCAGTGAGAAGAACAGCGAGACGATGAAGGCGATGCCCAGGGGGATCAACATTCTGCCTTCCATTCCTGAGAGGAAGAACAGCGGGAGAAACGCAACGATGATGATGAGGGTGGCATTCAGGATGGATGCCTGCATCTCTTTGGAAGCATCCAGCACGACCTGAAAGACGGACTTCCTGTCCTCCGGGGGCAGCTTGCGGTTTTGTCGCAATCGTTTGTACGCGTTTTCCACATTAATGATGGCATCATCCACCAGAACACCAATGGCAATGCCCATGCCTCCGAGGCTCATGGTATTGATGTTCAGGCCAAAGAGTTTCATGACGATAAGGGCTCCGAGCAGTGAAATAGGAATGGCGAGAAGGGTGATCAGGGTGGTACGAAAGCTTCCCAAAAACAGGAAGAGGATCAGGACCACGAAGAGAGAACCTTCCAGAAGGGCCTGCTGCACATTATTGATGGCTGTCTCTATGAAATCTGCCTGTCTGAATATCTTCGTGTCCAGTTTGACATCCGGGGGAAGGGATTTTCTGAGTTGCTGAAGGTTGGATTCAATTCTTTCGGTCAGCTCCACCGTATTGGCATTGGGTTGCTTGGAGACGGAAAGGATGACGGCCGGTTTTGAATTTCCCGAGGCATATCCCATTTTCTGGCTGCTGCCTATGGTGACTTCGGCCACGTCATTGATCCTGACAGGCTTCCCTCCCAGGAATTTGATGAAGGAATTGCCCATTTCCTCAGGGTCCGATGTCCTGGCAATACCTCTGATGGCATATTCATTACCATATTGCCTCACTGCCTGCCCGCTTGAGTTCTGGCTGATGCCCCGGCACACCTGGCTGAGTTCATCCAGGGTCACGCGGTACACATTCATTTTCTGAGGATCTGCCAAAACCTGGTATTGTTTTTCTTCCCCGCCGATAATAGTAACTTGTGAGACACCATTGGTGGCCAGGAGTACCGGTTTGACCGACCAGTCTGCTATGGTTCGAAGGTCGAGAAGGCTGGTTTTATCTGACTGAAGACCTATGAAGAACATCTCACCCATCACGGATGACTGAGGAGCCAGGGTAGGCTGTCCGACGCCCATGGGCATCTGTGTGTTGACCTGTATAAGTTTTTCGCTGACGATCTGACGGGCTTTAAAGATATCGGTGCCCCAGTCGAACTCTATCCATACGAATGAAAAACCCTGGGAGGAGGCTGAACGGACCCTTCTTACATCGGTGGCTCCGTTCATGGCGGTCTCTATAGGAAATGTGACCAAACGTTCCACTTCTTCAGAGGCCATGCCATGTGCGTCGGTCAGAACAACCACCGTGGGAGCCGTGAGGTCAGGGAAGACGTCGACGTCCATGTCTCTGGCAGTCCTGAGGCCGGCTACGACCAGGATAATCCCGCACAGGATGACGAAAAAGCGGTTGTTTAATGAGAATCTGATGATATTGCTGATCATGGCTTCTCTCTTAATGGGTGTGGCCGGAATGGGCATCCAGGGCGCCGGTGGCCTGTGCCAGCTTAACGAACATGGCACCTTTCAGGATGATTCGTTCTTGTGCCTCCAATCCACTGATAATCATGGTTTTAACTCCATCCGTGGAGCCGGGTCTGACCTCCCTCTTTTCAAATAACTCAGGGTAAAGCTGCACGAAGACGTAGTAGTTACCCTGGTCTTCCATCAAAGCCTCATTGGGAATGATGACCGCCTTATCGCTGCTGCGAGTCTTGATGAACAGGTCGACGAAACCACCGGGAAGGAAGTTACCGGTATTATCGATCTGAATGTTGACAGGGATCAGGTAGCTTTCTTCCGTTGCTGCCCTTCCTGAAGAAATGAACTTCCCGTGAAGTTCCTCCAGGGTGTAGACCTTTTCATCGTTGGGAATGCGGATGTTGGCAGAGACCATGCCTGGTAACAGCGAAGCAAACTTTTGTTGTACATCGGCATGCAGCACCAGGGTTTTATTTTTCGAAACGGAGAAAAGGGCATCGCCTTCTCTCACAAACTGACCGTTCCTGACATGCACACTTTTGATAAAACCGCTGATAGGACTGGTCACCGTTTGTTTTCCTGACTTAAAGCTTCCGTTGTACAGGTCATACCGGGATTTACCATCCGCAAACTCCTTTTGTGCTGACTGGAGTTCTTTCTCAGAGACGATCTTATCCTTAGCCAGTTGTAGTTTCCTTTCGAGTTCAGCTTTTGCCTTCTCGTACTCGTTTTTTGCTTCCTGGAATCTGATGTCCAGATTATTGTCGGCCATTTCAGCCGAACTCAGGATACAAAGCCCCTGGCCGGCAGCGGTGGTTTGTCCTGCCAGTATGTCGTTCCGTGAAAAATGGACGATACCGCTGGTTTTAGCGGATATCAACACCTCATCTTCGGTCGCACTTTCTATCTGGGCGACTGTCTTAATGACTTGCCCGAATGCTTCCTCCGACGGGAATCCCGTGGCGAAGTCTATTTTCCAGGATTGTTCTTTGGTGAACCCGGCTGTGTTTGCTTTCGATGCCGATTCTTTCAAAGCAGCCTCATGGGCGGCTTCCTCATCAGCGTATACGGTAACAGACGAAATTTCAATCGTCGAAACCTGGTCTTCGTTCTGAATGAGGAATACCAATTTTCCTGTTCCAGTGGCCACCGGTTTCAGGTCAAAGGAATAGATACCTTTCCTGGAAGGTTGTTGCAAGGTTTGTGTGATTTCTTTTTGGTTGACTATGAGTTTAATGGTAACAGAACCTTTTTCCAAGGGCTTGAAATTGGACAGGTAGGAAAAATGTGAAAGGATATTACCTGTTTCACCCACAACCAGCGGAACAGCTTCAGCAAAAAGCTCGAAATCATCATTATATGCTGTTATTCGAATCTTGACTGATTCAGCATGCTCGTCGGCATGTTCAGGAGCATTTTCCTTGCATGAAAGCACCAATATGACCATGCCAATGAGGTATAAACCTAATTTCTTCATTGTTTTTATTAAGATTGAAATGAATAGAATCATCCTGTGGTCAGGATTGACAACAGGAAAAGAAAAAATTCCGAGGCAGCTTATGCTTCAGGAGGGGCTCTCAGACCTTTTGACCGCTGGATGTAGCCTGTATAAGCTGCCGTTTGGTCAGTGTAGAGAAAGGGGTAATCTGTGACCGACAATTTCACCTCATCCAATCTCAGCTCTACGGGGAGTAATTTAATCTGGATATGGAAGTCGGTGAGCCAGCTTTGCTGTAAAATATGACGGTACTGATTGCTGGGCTGAAAAAAAGCCTGGTTCAGCATGCAGTTGATGAACTCCCCGGCAGGGTGGGTGTCGGAATGGTCCTCTGAATGCGAGGAAGTGCAGGGGATCATCTGGTGATCATCCAGTATTTCTTCCGAAGGCATTAAGGCGTGATGGTGGTGCGGAATAAAAGCATGGCCGGCTATGGAGAAATAGGCGAGAAAAAGAAAAATCTTTACCAGGGTGTTTGCTGCCATCCCATGTTTTTTTGCGATAGCAAAGGTAAAAAGATTTTTTTTAGATATGAATGAAACAAACCTGGCAAAATTCAGGACCGGGCTCCATCAGCCGGAATATGGGGAATATGTCGGGTACTCCGGAAGTTGTCAATCTGAAAAGACCGTAATTTAGCATCGAAAAATTTTACATCCATGAACCTGAAACTACGTGATACCTTCCTGAAGAAATGGAAGCAGTATTTCGGTGAAACCGAACTCCCCTTCGTCTTTTTCTATTCAAAAGAACTCCATAAGGCTACGCTGGCTGCTCCCCCTGACGGACATAGCTGTATCATCTGTGAGCTGTCCAGGGTAAGAAAAGGAGTTTCCCTGGCTTATACGGCCCCTCTGATACGTTGTGGAGGGGCTCAAAGAGTTTTCGGGTACAATGATACCATGCGTCCGAATTTCAGGTATTTCCTTTCCTGCGGCATACCCGGAGTGATGGAAGGGGAGCGTTACCTCCGGACTCCTAAGATGGTGGACGATTTTCTTGAAAAGGCGGAACGGATACCAGCCGGAGAGGACTACCTGATCTTCAAGAGGTGGGATAGGCTCGAAGAAGAGGACCATCCTGAGGCAGTTGTCTTTTATGCAACCCCCGATGTTTTGTCGGGACTGTTTACGCTGGTCAACTTTGAAGAAGCCGATGGCAATGGGGTCATTGCTCCTTTCGGCAGTGGCTGTGGCACCCTGGCCAGGGCCTGGCTGGAGAACCAGAAAGAGCATCCCAAGTCGGTCATCGGCATGTTTGACCCTTCAGCCAGGCCTTGTGTTCCTGAGAACACCCTTTCCTTTTCCATCCCTATGAAGAAATTTGAAAAAATTATAGGGTACATGGATGAGACTTTTCTTACCACCGATACCTGGGAGAAAGTTCGCAAACGTTTTGAAAAAGAGTGAAATGCGATAGCCCTTGCCAGAGCATTAATTCTGAATGCCATGGGTCTAAGAAATGAGATGGTCCAGGTCGGCAGAATCAGGCCGGTGTCTCCTTTGAAACCCAGTATTTTTCTTTGAACCTGAGGGCCACGTTCACCAGGGCGATCATGACGGGTACCTCTATCAAAGGGCCTATGACCGCTGCAAAAGCTTCACCGGAGTTGATTCCAAATACCGCAACAGCCACGGCGATGGCCAGTTCAAAGTTATTGCTCGCAGCCGTGAAGGAAAGGGTTGCCGATTGTTCATAGTTGGCACCCGATTTCCGGCTCATATAAAAGGAAACAAAGAACATAACCAGGAAATAGATGACCAGTGGCATGGCAATTCTCAGCAGATCGAGAGGCAGCCTGATAATGTATTCTCCTTTAAGTGAGAACATGACAAATATTGTAAACAACAAGGCCAGCAGCGTGAGAGGGCTGATCTTTGGGATAAACCTACGGTGGTACCAGTCTTTACTTTTTATCCTCACCATCAGTGTACGGGTAAAGAACCCGGCAATAAACGGGATGCCCAGGTAGATGAAGACACTTTTGGCAATCTGGCCTATGGTGATGCTTTCCACAGTGCTGTTGGTCGGTATCCCAAACCAGCCGGGAAGAACAGCAACAAATACATAAGCGTAGACTGAAAAGAACAGTACCTGAAATATCGAGTTAAAAGCAACCAGTCCGGCTGCATACTCGGTGTCACCCTTTGCAAGGTCATTCCATACCACGACCATAGCAATGCATCGGGCTAACCCAATGAGGATCAGACCATACATATAGTCCAGGTTGAATCTCAGAAAAAGGATGGCAAGCAGGAACATCAGCACGGGACCCAGGATCCAGTTCTGAACCAGGGATAGCAGCAGCACCTTGATGTTTCTGAAGACATCCGGGAGTTCCTCATATTTGACCTTGGCCAGGGGAGGGTACATCATCAGGATCAACCCAATGGCAATAGGGATATTGGTCGTTCCGGAACTGAATGAGTTCCAGAAGCTGCTGATGCCCGGCCAGAGATAGCCTGAAAGAACTCCCAGCCCCATGGCTGTAAATATCCATAAGGTCAGGTAGCGGTCGAGAAATTGAAGTCTTTTCCCGGAAGGCATGTTTTACGGTTTTTTTGCGTAAACGGTAATGCTGTATATACCAGTACCCATTTTACGGTATGCTTCAACTTTTTCGGGATCCATGAACTGCAGCAGGAGGTCGTCGGGCAGTTCAAGCTTGCGGTCTTTTACAACATTGGTTTCTGTAAAACCTTCCTGCCCGATGATCCTCAGGTAATCCTGTTTTTCGACGGCGCCGGAGACACATCCGGCATAAAGCACCGCAACCTCCTTGATATATTCAGGGAGCTCCCCCTGCAGCACAATGTCCGAGACACACAAATGCCCGCCAGGCTTCAGAACGCGGTATATCTCCCTGAAAGCCTTTACTTTGTCGGGTACCAGGTTTAAGACGCAATTGCTGATCACTACGTCCACCGATTCAGAGCTAACGGGCATGTCTTCAATATCTCCCAGGATGAACTCCAGGTCCTGAAATCCCATCCTAAGGTTGTTCTTCCTTGCTTTGGTGACCATCTCCTCGGTAAAATCAAGACCTATGACCTTGCCTTTCTCCCCTACGATGGACCGGGCCACAAAGCAGTCGTTGCCGGCACCGGAGCCGAGGTCCAAGACCGTATCACCCTCTTTTATCTGTGCAAACTCAGTGGGAATGCCACAGCCAAGGCTGAGGTCAGCATCGGGGTTGTAGCCCTCCAGCCGCGAATAATCCTCACTGAATATGGAATAATCCTGGTCCATGACACTGTCGGAACTACAACTGCAGTGGCAACCGCAGGAGATGTCACTAATGTTGTCCGACTTGTCAGCCAGCTGTCCGTATTTCTCCTTCACAAGATTCTTTAATTCATTGTTGTCCATGGTGTTAGTCATAAAATAATGTGTATTAAATTTTGTCGATGATCTGTTTAATAAAGTTCTGATATTGAGAGGCTAAGTGTTGTCACGGTTGTCTGGATTCCATTATAATGATGAGAGAATTCCCAGAATGGCGATATCGTCTTTAAAACTTTGTCAGCATTTACATTGGAATGAACTGATGGAAGAACAGAAGAAATCGTCGAATACCAGACGGTACTTCTCGAGTGTGTCCATATTCAGGCAGTAATGGATCTTAAGGCCGTCGATGGTCCCTCTGATGATCCCGGCTTCTTTCAACACTTTCAGATGACGCGAAACGGTGGGCCGTGCAATGGGCAGGTCATCCGAAATATTGCCCGTCTTGATCTCATTCCGATCAGCAAGCAGGCGGATAATGGCCAGCCGGGCTGGATGTGACAAGGCATTTGCAAAGAGCGCAAACTCCTGAAGGTCAGCTGAAAATTGATTGGACTTGTTGTTGGTCATTCCTGGTATGTTTAATGTTGCAAACATACAACAAAAAATTATTACCATGTTTCATAAACCCCAAAAAATCATTGATTGAAGTCAAATCAGATTAAATCAGATGTATCTTAGACGAGTATTAAAGGCAAGCAGATAAATACCCGTTGATGCAACAGGGTTTTCCCGATGAAAGTTCCGGTCAAGAGAAATGATCACACGCAAAATTGAAATCTACATGACAAAACGAATGTTCTTCTTTCTGCTGTTTACAGGAATCTTGAGTTATGGTTATCCTCAGGTGGACCTGAATGTGGACCTTGCTTTTACCGGGCGATACATCACCCTTACCTCCGCTCACATACCGCTTGACAGCGTGAGAATCACCAACTTGTCACAGGTTTGTGATACCTTGCTGTTATGGCCCGATACGGTGCTTCAGATATTAGTCACCGGATTGTCTGAGATCCTGCCTTCGAAGGGTGTCTTTGAGTTCTATCCCTGCCGTCCCAATCCATATTCGAATCAGACACAGCTGGTCTTTTTCCTGCCTGAGGCAGGGCAGACCCAAATAAGGGTCATTGATGCAAGCGGGAGGACTGAAGCAGTTTGGTCGGAATCTCTTGGGAGAGGATACCATTCATTTTACTTACGATCGGGTAATTCCAGTATGTACGTGGTTGACATCATGTATGATGGCATTCATAAGCAACAGAAGGTTCTTTGTTCAGGCCATGGCCGTCAGCAATGCTCCCTTGTATACCGGGGAACGCAGGATGGAATATTAGAACGCAAGGTGGGATCGACACTTTCGATGTTCAGTTTTGTTCCTGGAGATACGCTGCTCATGACCGCCTATGCCAATGGCTATAAATACTGGATCACCGATGCACCCACTGCCAGCCAGACGTATGAGATGAAATTCGGGATGCATTTCCCTTGTCCTGGGTTGCCCGCATTAGTATATGGTAACAGGACTTACAACACCGTTCAGATCGGGACGCAATGCTGGATGAAAGAAAATCTGAATATCGGGATCATGGTCATCTCAAACAATACAAGCTCAGCGCACAGCGAATGCAGCAACAACGGGGTCATTGAAAAGTATTGTTGGAATAACGATACTGCCAATTGTAACGTGCTCGGCGGTTATTATGACTGGGACGAGATGATGCAATATACCACGGTCCAGGGTGTACAGGGCATCTGTCCCACAGGCTGGCATCTTCCTACCAATGCCGAATTTTGCACCATGACCGTATTACTTGATTCCACGGTCATTTGCACCAACCTGGGTCCCCTGGGTAACAATATCGGCGGAAAATTAAAGGACGTTATTGTGACTTCCTGGAACCAACCCAATTTAGGAGCCACCAACGAGAGCGGATTTTCTGCCATTGGTACCGGTAACCGTTGGAGCAACGGGGGATTTTCATCCAGTGCCAATGCGCTCACGAGCTTTTGGGTCTCCACTCCCAGTGATGCGACCCATGCATACAGCTGGTCACTCACTGACAGTCAGGTGATTATATCCAGAGGGAATCCTACAAAGAACTTCGGACAATCGGTCAGATGTCTCAAAGACCAATAATCAAAAGTTTATCGGATCCTCAATGAAACGTGTTTGATGTATTTACGGTTGTAAGTGTAGGTGATATGGATCCTTCCGTCACGGTCCGAGATGATGGCAGGATAACTAAACTCGCCCTCTGCCTGGTCTTCCAGCTTCATGATTTCCTTCCAGTCCGTTCCGTCGGCTGAAACAGCCACACTGAGACGGTTGCGTCCGTTCCACCAGTCTTTACCCCTTTCTGTGGGGTTATAGACCAGCATCATCGTTCCTGAGGGTAAAGTGATGGCATCGATCCCTGCGTTGGGGTTGGGAAGCATGGTGTTGATCAGGGGGCTCCAGGTCAGCCCGTCATCGGTCGACAGGCTTTCCATGATCCGGTCCTGGTCGCTCCGGCAGAGGGCATGAATATGACCGGATGGATCGGTGATAAGGGCAGGTTGGATGACTTTTACAGGGTTGGCAGTATCTATGGGTATCTGATCAAAGGACATTCCCTGGTTGGTGGAGCGTTCGATAAATACCTGCCACCGGCTATCCGATTCCTTACTGGCAGGGTACAGCCAGGTGCCGGCCTTGGTGACCAGGGGTTTGTTCTTCACCGGTCCGGTGAGGCCGTCATCAAGGGTTTGTGGTTCCGACCAGGTTTCCCCTCCATCGGGGGAGGTGATTTTCATTCCCTTCCACTGCCTGGGAGAGGGGCCTTGTTTATAATAAAGATGTATGGACTCCCCGTCGACATTGAAAAGCACAGGGTTCCAGCAGGGTGTGGAGGAACCGTCGGCATTCAGACCGCAAACCAGACGGAAGGGATGTGACCACTGGCCTTTTTCCAATATCGAAGCCCAGATACAAACATCGGTGGCTCCTTCATGGCTGCCTCCAAACCAGGCACAGATCAACTGCCCTCGGGCATTCTCCGCTATCGTGGAAGCATGGCATTGCTGAAATGCTGCAGTCTTGAAAATCAGCTCACTGGAGATGATCTTATAGCCCTCCTGCCGTTGGGCGACAGAACGGTACACAGTCGTAAACATGATGAGGATTAAAAACAACCACCTGGTGGACTTTGTGTTTTCCATCACACAAAGATGAGGAGAAATAAGGTTCATCCTACTTCTATGATAGTTTGATACATTTAGGTAGTAGAATGCTATACGGCTTCTTTACCGGTTTCAGCCTATATATAACACGTCGACCTTTCTCTTTTACTTGGTAGCCGGAATATAGGATCCGTTGACATCTCCATAGCAAAGGCCCTTGATGTCAGCATTATAATATTGCAATTCGGAAACCAGAATGGTCTCAGCAGTGAATACCCAGTCACCAACCGGGAAACTCGTTTCCAGGCCTACAAACCTCTTGGCGCTTAAAAACGCATCCACCGCATTAATATAGCCTGATCCATCCACATCAGCAGCCTGATATCTGATGCCGGTCAAGGTGTCATATTGCACGAAATGTCTCAAAATGCCTAAGGCATCATTAGCATTGACTCCTCCCCATTGTTTGACGGAAGAAGCCTGTACTGAATAAGTTCCCGGTTGAGTAATGGTAAAGGAATAAGATCCGTCAGCTGAAGACAGGGTGCTTTGAACGAGGTCGGTGCCCAGAAACAGTTCTATGCTTATGGAATCGAGGGGAGTATGAGCATCGTTATCATAGGTCACGACTCCGGTAATGGTGGCGTTTTCGGCTAAAGTTATGAAACTAACATCGTTCCCGTAGGAGGTCCCTGCCGCGTTGATGGCTTTGATCCTGAAATGATAGGTAGTGCCAGGCAGCAGGTCATTGATGGCAGCATTGACAGGAGTGGTATTACTGCCTGTCGCTGAAGCAGGATTTCCCGCCACGGAGTCTCCATAGGAAGGGGTTAATCCATATTCAAAAATGATATTAGAGGGCAGTGAATTGGCATTGACTGTGCCATTCAACACGGCCGACAGAGTGGTTATAGCCGAAGCTTCCAGGGTGCTGACCTCAGGTGGAATCTGACAATGGAACCTGACAGTGAAGGTTTCGATATTGGTGGTATTGTTATAGAGACGGTCGAAGAGGAAATAGTAGGTAGTGTCAGCAATAAGGTCGACCAGAAATTCAGGGGTCCCGTAAAAACCATTATTGATACAGGTCCAGCCAGAATTATTACAACCGGAGGAAGCTGGTTTGTAGCTAAATGCCAATGCATCAATATTGTTGTTGTAGGTGACTTTTATGGGGAGCAGGCCTGATTGGGAAGGGGTAAAACTATATATCTGCTCTTTACCTTGTTCGTTGTTCCCGGAGCAGTTGACATCCAGGATTCCGGTGCCAGGTTTCAAGGATGAATTGAAGGAAGTGCCACATTGTAATACATCGGTAAGATCGTTGCAGGGGTCACCCGTTGCAGGACAGCTGATTTTAAAGCTGAACACAATCGTATTGACCGGGTTATCCCTTCTTTTGTCGAAAAGGAACCAATAGGTGGTATCCGCGGTAAGTGACAGAGTGAATGAAGGTGTACTGTAAAATTCCTGTATGCATGTCCAACCTGTACTGGAGCAACCTCCGCTGGCTTTTTTCCAGGCAAAAAGGAGCACGTCCCCATTATTGTTGGATAACATGTCCAGTGAGTATGTCCCGGTCTCAGAGGGCGTAAAACTGAAAATTCTCTCTTTGCCATATTCATTTCCTCCGTTGCATCCGGTGCTGATGAATCCCAGGCCAGAGTCAAGGGTGACTTCAGCAACCTCATTACAGGATACTATCGGGGTAATTATACTGCATGGATCTATTGTCCCGGGACAGGTGATCTTGAATGAGAAGGCGCTGGAGTTGATGGGATTGTCCCGGCGTCTATCAAATAAAAAGTAATAGGTAGTGTCTTGTTTCAACGTCATATAGTAGCTAGGTGTACCGTAGGTCTCAGCCAGGCAGGTCCAGGAACTGCTGTTGCATCCGGAAACTGCGTTTTTATAGGCCAAAAGCAGAACATCCCCGTTATTGTTGCTGAGCAAGTCAAGAGCAAACATTCCGGTCACCTCAGGGGTAAAAGTGTAAATGGCTTCTTCCCCGTATTCGTTGCCTCCAAAACAGCCGGTACTGATAAAGCCGATGCCTTTACCCAGCGTACAGCTCATGGTGGTATCGCAATGAGGTATCGTTGTGATCTGGTTGCATGGATTTAAGGTACCCGGACAGTTGAACCTGAAGGAAAATGATTCGGAGTTGGTGGGATTGTCTCTTCGTTTGTCGAACAGGAAGTAATAGGTGGTGTCCTGTTTCAGATTCAGGTAGTAACTCGGGGTGCCGTATGTCTCGGCGATGCAGGTCCAGGAGCTGCTGTTGCATCCGGAAACTACGTTTTTAAAGGCCAGGAGCAGCACATCGCCATTATTGTTACTGAGTATATCAAGAGAAAACATTCCGCTTACTTCAGGAGTAAAGCTGTAGATGGCTTCCTCGCCATATTCATTACCACCAAAGCAGCCGGTACTGATAAACCCGAGCCCTCTTCCCAGGGTAGAACTCATGATAGTGTCGCAGCGGGGAATGACGGTTATCTGGTCGCAGGGATCTGAAGTCCCCGGACAGTTGAACCTGAAGGAAAATGATTCGGAGTTAACGGGATTGTCCCTTCGTTTGTCGAACAGGAAGTAATAGGTGGTGTCCTGTTTCAGATTCAGGTAGTAACTCGGGGTGCCGTATGTCTCGGCGATGCAGGTCCATGAGGTGCTGTTGCATCCTGTTGCGGCGTTTTTATATGCCAGGAGCAATACATCTCCGTTCGTATTGCTGAGCATGTCGAGGGAAAACATACCACTGACCTCAGGGGTGAAACTGTAGATGGCTTCTTCCCCATACTCATTGCCACCAAAGCAGCCGGTACTGATAAACCCGAGCCCTCTTCCCAGGGTAGCACTCATGATAGTGTCGCAGCGGGGAATGACGGTTATCTGGTCGCAGGGATCTGAAGTCCCCGGACAGTTGAACCTGAAGGAAAATGATTCGGAGTTAACGGGATTGTCCCTTCGTTTGTCGAACAGGAAGTAATAGGTGGTGTCCTGTTTCAGATTCAGGTAGTAACTCGGGGTGCCGTATGTCTCGGCGATGCAGGTCCAGGAGCCGCTGTTGCATCCTGTTGCGGCGTTTTTATAAGCCAGAAGAAGGACATCTCCGTCATTGTTGCTGAGCATGTCAAGGGAAAACATACCACTGACCTCAGGGGTAAAGCTGTAGATGGCTTCCTCGCCATATTCATTCCCACCGAAGCACTGTGTATTAACAAAACCTAAGCCGTTGCCCATGATGCAACTGATTGTGGTGTCGCAGGCTGGGATAACCATAACAGCATTACAGGGATCCAGGATACCGGGGGCAGTCAGTTTAAAAGTGATGTTCAGGGTGCCGCTGGTGCTGTTGGTCCTGTCAAACTGAAGGTAATATGATGTTCCTGCTGTAAAGTCAAAATAGAAGGAAGGCGTACCCAGAAAATCGCCGTTCAGGCAACTCCATCCGCTTGAATTATACCCGCCGTCAGCTTCTTTAACCATTAAGGATGCAGAAACAGCATTGTTGTTGTTCAGGATATCGATGGAATGAAGACCGGAGCTGACCGCAGTAAAGTAATAGCAAACTTCATTACCCTCCTCAGCTGCTCCGCTGCAGTTAACATTCATGTTCCCTTCACCGGAGGTAAGTGAAAATGAATAATTGGAACCGGGGAACAGAGTGTCGGCGGTTTGTGAAGAAACGCTGGTGAAATCCGAAATAAACAGTATAACAGACAGGTACATCAGTCTCTTCATGGCAATTGTATGTTAAGTAATACAAAATCAGGTCATTATCTTGTTAATTACAAATATACAAAATATTGGAGGCTTTTAATAGAAAATATAATCGTTGTTAGGCAGAATGGGGTTCTTCAACTCAGGATTTTATTTCTATAAACTTGAGGCTGGCAGAAAGAAAGGCTTCGGAAAGATCCTTGTTCAGTGACGGCAATAAATGATTTCGGGTATAGCCCCTCATGAACGAAAACCTGCTGGAATTTTTATTTTATTGTCATGCCGGTTTGACATTTATTGCCATGGGACCTTTATTCCCATTCCGGATTTCGAAAGAGACCTTATCATCATCAAAGATATCTTCCTGGATACTGGAAATATGAAAGAATATTTCATCTCCTGTGCCTTCGACTTTGATAAATCCAAAACCTTTAGCATGATTGAAGAATTTAACATTTCCTGTGGACATGATATAAATTATTGATTGTTAGTGATTAAGCCTGGTTGGTAAAAGGATGGTTATTAACAACGGATATTTTATTCTGGCTAAGTTTTTTTATGTCCCTGAACCAGTTTTGTTCCTCTGCTGCACAAAAAGAAAGAGCTTTCCCGTTGGCACCCGCCCGTCCTGTCCTTCCGATACGATGTATATAAGTCTCTGCCTGTTCAGGGATCTCAAAATTGATGACATGGGAGATCCGCTCAACATCAATGCCTCTTGAGGCAACGTCGGTAGCCACGAGGACCCGGATGGTCCTTTTCTTAAATTCACCCAGTGCTTTTTCTCTGGCCGATTGCGATTTGTCTCCATGTATAGCGCTGGCTTTGATCCCATTACGGACCAGTTCCTTAACAACCCTGTCAGCACCGTGACGGGTCCTGGTAAAGACAAGGGCATGTTCAATACCGGGATCGGCGAGGACATGTCGCAGAAGACTTCTCTTATTCTCTTTATTCACAAAATAGACCGATTGTTCAATGATATTCTTTTGATCACTCGTTGGTATGGCATTGATCATCAGAGGCTTATGTAAGATTGAATCGGAGAGCTTTTTAACCTCAGGGGTCGTAGTGGCTGAAAAGAAAACGGTTTGCTTTCTCCCCGGAACTAGGCGCAATATCCTTTGGATGTCATGGATAAATCCCATGTCCAGCATACGGTCGGCTTCATCCAGAATGAAATATTCGACTTTATCCAACTTTATATGACCTTGCTGTACCAGGTCAAGCAACCTGCCGGGAGTAGCAACCAATATATCGACACCTCTTTTAAGTTGTTGTGTTTGGGTGAATTGAGATACCCCGCCAAAGACGACGGTGTGTTTAAATCCCAGGTGGCGGCCATAATCTGAGAAGCTGTCATTGATCTGTTGGGCCAGCTCGCGGGTCGGTGCAAGAGCCAATACCCTGATGTGCCGTTGTTGTTGCTGTTGTCTGTTTAATTCAAGCAATTGAAGGAAAGGAAGAGCAAAAGCTGCTGTCTTTCCGGTACCTGTCTGAGCACAACCGAAGATATCGTGTCCTTTAAGGATTTGCGGGATGGATAATTCCTGGATAGGTGTGGGCTCCAGGTAACCCAATCGTCTTACTGCCTCCTGAAGGGGAGGAATGAGACCAAGATTTGAAAATGTCATTGTTGAGTTTTAATGAATAAATGAATGTGGAGATATGACTACTCCAGGTTACTAAAAAGAAAGATGTACTGTGAATCAGATGTAAAGGGAACTTTACAGGAAGATAGAGATACAATCTCTTGAAAGTGGTTGCAAAGATACATGTTTTTTTTATAACACCAACCTTTAGGTTATTATTTGTGGTTTAAGAGACACCTGACTATAAAATTGGACAGGAGGGTAGAGGGTAGCGGTCGCATGACTCACCAAAAGATTCCGTTATACAGACACCCGGGTAAAAGGATAAGGTCACCTTCTTCAAGGAACATCCAAAAGAAGTATACTTGATGTAAAAGAAGGAACATTCCTTTCGGAAAATTCTTCCAATACCCGGATTTCATCGACCAATGCCAGCAACTCATTTTGAAAGGATTGCGTCTTTTAAACATGTAGAATCCAATTCAAAAACTGAGTTAAATGATGAAATCCAATGTCAGACAAGCAAGATTTGTCATGCTGTTTTCAGTCCTTTTACTTCAAACCTTCACTCAGGGAGGGCATGCACAGAATTTGGTTCCCAATCCCAGCTTCGAGCAATACTCCTCCTGCCCTGTGTTCGCCAGTCAGTTGGATCTGGCTGCGCCCTGGTTCAACCCGGCTTCAGGAACACCTGAATATTTCAACGGATGTGCTGCCTTTTCCAGCTGGGTCTCTGTTCCTTCACAGGCAACCGGAGGTTTTCAATATGCCAGAACAGGTCAGGGGTATGCAGGAATTTATATATTATGTACAGATATCCCTGAAAACAGGGAGTATATTGAGGTGGCCCTCATGCAACCGCTTCAGGCCGGTCATTGCTATCAGTTTGAGATGTATGTCAACCAGCCCAATGACCATGCATATATTTCTGACGGAATCGGGGCTTATCTGTGCCACGGAGAACTCAGGGTACCACATGCATCCGTCATCCCGGTCGTTCCACAGTTTTCCAATCCGTCGGGGAATATCCTTTCAGATACCCTCGGCTGGACCAGGGTTTCAGGCTATTATACTGCCAGTGGCGGAGAGGATCATTTATTGATCGGTAATTATAAAACAGATGCCCATACCAATTACTCCCTTTTCAATCCAAACGTTTGGTACACAAACAGTGCGTACCTGTATATAGATGATGTTTCACTTACTGAACTTGACATAACCATCAACCTGGGAAACGACACGACGCTTTGCCCTGGTCAGCAATATTCCCTGATCGCTGGCAGTGGGTGGGATTCCTGGATCTGGAATGATGGCACTACCGGCCAGACGCTAATAGTAAGCCATCCCGGAACCTACTGGATAAAAGCAACATTGGGTGGTTGTGCTGTCAGGGACACGGTCCGCGTGGATTTTTTGACCATCCCACCTGTGCAGTTACCTGAGGATACTGCCCTTTGTTCAGGTGACGCTCTTGTGCTTGATGTTTCAACCCCTGGTGCCAGTTACCTGTGGTCGGACGGATATGCAGAACCAAGGCGGATCATAAAAGAGCCGGGGTATTTCGAAGTTTTCGTTTACAATCGTTGTGGCGGAGACACGGGAGATATTAGAGTGAGTTATAAAGATTGTTTTTGCGATCTCACTATGCCCAATGTTTTTACTCCCAATGATGATGGCCTTAATGATGTTTTCGGCCCCTTACTCGATTGCCGCCTGGAAGAGTATCACCTCATGATTTTTAACCGGTGGGGCGGAAAAGTCTTCGAAACCACTGAAAAGGGTGGATGCTGGAACGGTAATACTTCCAACGGCAGAGCATCTGAGGGAGTTTACTACTGGTCACTCAGTTATGTCGGCAACGATAACGGTCAGCTCATACGAAGGAATACCTCTGGATTGCTTCATTTGATACGATAGATAATGATTCCGAAGTACATATAGACTGAATTGAATTAAATTAAATTAAATTAAATTAAATCTTGCCAAGCTATGAAAACAATTCTTCTTTCCCTGTTGGCCACCGTTTCATTTTGGCCAGGATTTGGACAATCCTTCATTTTCAATGTCCCGAATACCCATTTCCAATTAGAATATGGTGCCGGCGTCGACACCAGAATAGGCATTAATTTCTCAGGGAGCGATCCTTTTCCGGTGTACCTCTCTGCCGACGTTCCGCCGGGAATCGTGGCTGTTTTTCAACCCGATACCGTTTACCATAATGATACGTTAGTGCTTTCCATGATGGTGAAAGATTCAACCTTGACCGGATCTTATGATTTTACCATTCGTGCTAAGGATTCGGTTCATGAGGTCTTAAAGACCATTCATCTTCTGGTCCAGAACAATGGGAGTAATATGTTCCCTGAGTACCCGGCATTAACATACAGGGACATAGCCTTCGGCTATCTGAACACGGTCCATCCAGAGATTAGCAGTGTTTATGGAGAATTTTCGACTTTTGACTGGAATGGTTTTTGGCAGTATCCTCCCCTGATCGTTGTGTCAAACTATGTCTTTCTTTCCAATAACTGGAGGTGTAATGTGTTGTGGCACATTATGATCCCTCCGTACAACTGGAAGAAGGTGTTCGTTTACAACGAGCAAGAGGATGTTTGTCTGGGTGTCAACATCGATACCGATGGGAATTGCACCGAAATACCCTGCGAGAAGCATTATTACTTTTACCAGGACTCTGTTGCCCTGGATGCTGATAACATACCCCGACAGTCTATTGAAGTTCAAATTTATCCGAACCCCTCATCTTCTTATACGACACTTCGGTTTTCCAATCCTGGTAACAGAAAACACACGCTCCGTGTATATGCATTGCCATCAGATCTGGTCGCAGAGATCACTGACCTCTGTGGTGAAGAGGTTAGGATCCCAACAAATAAATGGAAACCAGGTATTTACATTTTTAAGCTGGAAAACCTGGAAGGAGAGGCAGGCCATGGTAAGTTTATAAAACTCTGATGTATGGCATGCTGAAAGCGGGATCAAACCAGCTCTTGCCTGCATAACGGCCGGTTTTATAAGACCATTGCATTCTCGCCATCAGGCCAATATTTTACCCGATCCTGTTGTGTTTTGTTCAGTATGTGCCATCCTCCGGAGAGGGGAATACGTTGTTATTGTCGATGAGGCTATGTCTGATGCGGTATCATTATGAATAAACCTGCTAATTTCGCAGCAGGTAGATTTTCTGAACGAATCCAGATTGGTTTGTAAAAGAGAGACGAAAATCCTTTAATTTGACACACCCCGGGCTCGAAAAACAGCAAGGGTGCCGGACTAATCGGTTTAATAATACATGCATGAATAACGTAGCATTGAGAGTCCTTTTTTTGTATAATGGTATATTCGTATGTGCCGCTGCGATGCTCGGTCCGTTGTATGCTATTTATGTCGAGAAATTTATCGACGGAGTGACGGCCGTGAGTATCTCCTGGGCAGCATTCCTGATTTCAACATCCATATTTACCTTTATCGTTGCCAGAAAGGGAGATGGGGTCAAAGAGAAAAAAATACTACTGCTTGCCGGATACATGATCAGGATCGTAAGCTGGGTCATGCTGATCTTTGTCCATAATCTGACGGCACTGGTGTTTGTTCAGATTTTGTTAGGTCTCGGAGAATCGCTTGGTACACCGGCTTTCAATGCCATAGTTGCTGAGCATCTTGACAACAATAAATATATTAAGGAATATTCAAGCTGGTCGCTGGTCTTCAACTTATCTTCTGCTGCCGGGATCCTCGCCGGAGGAACCATCGTGAACAGATTTGGCTTTAAATCACTATTCCTGGTTATGTCGGGTCTTTCACTTATTGCATTTTTTGGAATCTTGCTGAAACCAAGAAAGTTGCTATAAAAAGTATTGAAAATGAGCAAATAACATTGTTTATCATTTGTTTTCCGTCGGGATTAAAGCCACAAGCACATCAAATCCGGGAATTTCAGATTTATTGATTCTCTCATTATCCGTCTGGATGATCTTTCATAAAACAAACCTCTTCGCTTACCAGGAAGACAGTCTGTCCTATGTTCAGGCAACATGAAATATCAGCCTAATAACTTTGAACAAAGACCTGGCAGTAATCGTTAATAAGGTAATATAGTACCGAAATAACTTAATGTAAAATGAAAACGGAAATTAAAGATCAGATAACTGTAGGCGAGATAGTTGCCAATGATTTCAGGGCAGCCTCAATATTTAAGGAGGCAGGGATTGACTTCTGTTGTGGCGGGAAGAAAAACCTGTCGGAGGCCTGATCAATGAGCTGGTATCTCATCTGGATAAAGAGGAGAAAGTGCTGTTTCCGGCCATCAAAGATATCCTTCATAACCAATCGCCCGTATCGAAGGCGACCATTGTCAGCGAGATCAAGAGGATGAGAGAAGAACATGAATTCGCCGGGGGAGAGATGGACAGGATCAATGTGATGACGCAAGGTTATGTGTTACCGGAAGATGCCTGCGCAACTTACCAAGTCACATTTAAACTTTTTAAAGAGTTTGAAGATGATCTGCATGTACACGTTCACATAGAAAATAATATTCTTTACCCGAAAGCGCTGGCTATCACTAAGTAATTATCTGATTATGAATACTGCAACACAAAACCTGGAAAACGATCATGATCACATCCTCCGCCTCATCGACGTGATGGAAAGCATGACAAAAACCGATAAGCCCGACCCGGCACACCTGGAAATGGCCCTGGACCTTGTAAGAAACTTCGCTGATGCAATGCACCATGCCAAAGAAGAGAACTTTCTTTTCCCGAAAATGGTTGAGAAAGGATTTTCTTTTGACCAGGGCCCTGTTGCTGTCATGATGAAGGATCATACTGAAGGCAGAAATTATATTAAAGAGGCGGCAGAGAATGTTGTTCGCTATAAAGAGGGTGACGTTAATGCCCTGTTGTCAGTTTATGAAAAGATGCAGGCCTATATTGATTTACTCCGAGGACACATCATGAAAGAGAACAACATCCTTTTCCGTATGGCCGACCGTGTCTTTTCAGAAAAGGAGCAGGCAGGACTACTCGGCATCTTCACTGAATTGGAAGCAAGTAATCAAAAAGAAGAATACTTGATGAAAATTGAGGAGCTGGCAAAAATTTATCTCTTATAAAGTTTTGTAATTCAGGTTCCACTATTGAATTCTGTTCAAAACTGAGTTTCAAGATGATTCATGTTTTATGACGGACAAAAAGAAGATCATCATCGTTGGTGCAGGATTTGCCGGAATCCATCTGACAAAAAAGCTTAACCATCATTTGTTCGAAATAACACTGATTGATAAGCTGAACTACCACCAGTTTCAGCCGCTGCTATATCAGGTGGCGACATCCCAGATAGAGCCATCCAACATTGCTTTCCCTTTGAGAAATGTTTTCAGGGATAAGAAACATGTTCATATAAGGCTGGCTGAAGTGACCCATATTGATGCGACTGCAAATAAAATAGAGACTACAAGCAGCTCATTTGATTATGATTACCTGGTCATTGCTACGGGCTGCAAAACGAATTATTTTAACATGCAGAAGATCATTCCTTATGTCTTGCCACTAAAATCAACCTTTGATGCCATCCTGATCAGGAATCATTTTCTCAAAACGCTCGAACAGGTCATTTCCGTGGGGGAGGAAGAAAAGGGGGCGCTCTTGAATTTTGTAATAGTCGGAGCTGGTGCAACTGGAGTAGAGTTAGCCGGGACTTTTGCAGATATTCGTAATCATGTTTTACCAAAGGACTATCCTGAGATAGATTTCTCCAAATTGAAAATATTCCTGATTGAAGGGAGCAGTCATACATTGAACAGTATGAGTGAAAAGTCCAAGCTGGATTCATACCGATTTTTGAGTCAAATGGGTGTTGAAATTAAAACGGAAGCTTTAGTCGTTGGTTATGACGGAGATACCGTTGAGTTAGGAAGCGGAGTGAAGATCCGGACAAAAACCGTGATCTGGACTGCCGGCGTCCTGTCAACCTTCCCTGAAGGACTTGAAAAAGTACAGGTTGGGAAAGGACAACGGATAATGGTAGACCGTAAGAACCTCGTTATCGGCTACGATAATGTTTTTGCCCTTGGTGACGTTGCCCTGATGAAAACGGGTCATTATCCTGAAGGACATCCACAGTTAGCGAATGTGGCCATAACCCAATCAGACCTGTTAGCGAAGAACCTGTCGGGTTTAGTTCTTGGAAGGCCTTTAAAAGAGTATGAATTCAAAGACCTTGGGACTATGGCTGCTATTGGCCGGAATAAAGCAGTGGTAGATTTTAAGTCTACCCATCTCAAGGGGGCTGTTGCCTGGTATGTCTGGATGTTTCTGCATTTGATGTTCATTTTGACCGTAAAGAACAAGCTGCTGATTTTTATCAATTGGGCCTGGATTTACCTTTTTAAGGATTCTTCATTAAGGTTGATTTTGAGTAAGGAAGAATAGCCATGCTCATGTTCCTGTTCCCCAGGCAGGCGTTGTTCAGGTTGGTCATCAACGTGTGAATGACATTATTTGTCATTTAATTTTCATTGGGATTAAAGCCACATTTTAATTCATATATCTTTCCCCTCCATTTTTCTGCCAATAACTTTTCAAACCCGTTAAATCATGTATCTTTATCCAATCGATAACTTAGTCGATGAGAATAAAGCAGTTGAGCCATGGAAATACACAAACATCCGCATCATATAATGCAGAAAAAGCACTTGCCTGAATACTTGTTGGAGTTCTTTATGATCTTTCTTGCTGTATTCCTCGGATTTGTCGCTGAGAACATCCGTGAGCAGCATATTGAGCGGCAAAAGGAAAAGGAATACATACGGTCAATGATCAATGACATCAAGACAGATACAACCAAACTCGGGTTACTGTCGTTGAGGTATCAAAGAATACTGGCCCAACAGGATACCTTATTAAGGACTTACCGTTTACTGGAAAAGGGATTCAGCCAGGTATTCCAGAGAAATTTTAATGGCATACTCGGTTTTCCTGATTTTATTTATACGGACGCTACGATCCAACAGCTGAAAAACTCAGGCGGATTCAGGCTTATCAGGGACCGGAGTGTCATCGACAGTATTATGGCCTATGATGCTCTGGTCAAAAGTGCGCTGATCAACGAAGAACTGCTGAATAAAATGTTCGGAAGGATACTGGAGGATAAAGATGCAATGTTTGATTTCCAAAGATTTGAGGAGCTGCTTGACGAAGGTAAAAGCTTGAGTCAATTGGAGTCCTCTGGCTTTTGTTATCTGCTGACCCGTGATCCTGCCGAACGAGCCCGATTTTATAACAATATTCAGGATTTCAAATGGCTCAGCGAAATTGTCAAGGCCAATATGGGGGGCGTCAAATTAAGAGCCACAAGACTAATCCGGTTCCTTGAATCAGAGTATGATTTCTAAGGGAGATGCCTGAAGAAGATAGTTTGGCGCTTATCATTGACGGCAGAGCAGGTACTTAGGGCAAAAATAAAGCCAGCCGGCCAGGCTCTTAGGCCAAAAACAGATCGATAATTCATGCATCCATAATCCTTGCATTTATTGCGAAGGAGAGCGATAAAACATTCGACCTTTATACATCTGTACACCTGATCTAAATTGCTGAATATGTTGAATTTAATTCAATCATCCTCTAAGGGAATGAAATATATATAATATATATTCATAACTTCTTTAACAAAAGTGAAGTCTGGAAGAGACTGATTGAAAAGTTGTTAATAATTTATAAAAATTATTACAACCGTAAGTTGTAATATATTATTTTTGCAAAAAAAACACCAATATGATTGTCCCCAAACTAATTGAGATCGGCTTTACTCAGTATGAAGCACAGCTTTACTACGCATTGCTAACAAACGGACAAGTTTCAGCTTCAACTCTGGTCGGGTTGTCGGGCGTGCCACAGGGCAAAATATACCAGGTGCTTTCATCCCTCGAAATGAAGGGATTCTGTAATGTCATACATGGAAAAGTAAAAAAATATATAGCAGTAAATCCTTCAGTTTCCTTTGGCGAACTTCATTCAAAGAAAAAGAAAGAGGAAGAGCAAATACTTGAACTACAGGATGAACTGGAAAAAGAGTTTCTTCAAACCGAAGATCTCAACGTCACGCTTGATTATCTTCAGGTCATCACTTCAAAGCAAAGCCAATTGCAAAAATTCGTAGAGCTAACCAGAAATGCTACAGAAAGCATATTCACTTTTAACAAACAGCCTTACGCGACTGGGTATAAGCGTAACCGGGAGCAGCTTGAGTCTGATAGCGAGCCCCTTCGGCAAATCATTGCATCGGGAGTACTAGTCAGGGGAATTTTTGAAAAGCAGGACGACGAGATGGAGAATTTACTTGAAATGCTCCAGTATTTTGAAAGTATCGGAGAAGAAATCCGGCTAATCGATAAGCTTCCGTTTAAAATGCTTCTTGCCGACTCCAGGGTAAGTATGATTTCGTTGAGAAGCAAAGAAGAAAGGCAGTTTAACATCACATCCATGGTCATTAACCAGAAGGATATCTCTCAGGCAATGGCAGAACTGTTTGATTTGTACTGGAGTAAATCGCAACCAATCAACAATTGCATGTATAAACATAATTATTACTTTAAAAACAATTAACAAATGAGAACATTCATTCATGTATTAGTATGGCTGACTTTTTGTTCAGGCCTGACTTCAGTTGCTCAGAATCGCAACATGCTTATAGAAGAAGGGACAGGAACATGGTGCCAATATTGTCCGAGGGGAGAAGTAAGGGGACACGAAGTCAGCCAGGCCTATCCGGGACGTATACTGCAGGTTGCAATACACGCCGGCGATATTATGGAGATACCGGGACTCGCATATTATAATGCATTGAATTTCTCCGGCATCCCGGCGGGAAACCTCGATCGTGCTGTTTTGAACATTGATCCGAATGATTGGCAGTCCGAGGTCGCAGTGAGAGAGAGTGTCCCTTCTCCTGTCAACGTCACGGTAACCAGGACTTTCGATCCTACGACCCGTAACCTTACCGTGGTGGTTACCGCAGCTTTTGTTTCGACGCTGAGTAACGGAGATTACCGAATTGGCGGAATCCTTATTGAAGATGGCATCACCGGACCTGCACCTGCTTACAACCAAGTTAACAGCTATTCCGGGGGAGCTCTCGGTCCCATGGGAGGATATGAAAACCTGCCAAATCCGGTACCTGCCAGTAAGATGGCCTATGATCATGTTGCAAGAGGATTGTTGGCAGGTTATTCAGGTCTGGCTGGTTCTTTGCCAGCTGCCCCTCAACAAGGTCAGAGTTATTCCGAGGCCTTTTCTATAACACTGGACTCGACCTTCGACGAAAGATATGTAAGGGTCTACGGCTTTGTCAACAATGCCGTTACCGGAGAGATTCTGAATTGCGGTACCAGTGAATATGCAATTGGGGATTTTAACGCTCCTCCATTTTTTCATTGCGACTCCACAGCCATGGCACAGTCCTCCTTGCCTTTTTCTATGGAAATTCTCTGTCATGACCCGGATGATGATACCTTATTCATTTCTGCCACGAATATTCCGTCATGGCTTTCAATACAGCCATCAGGCACTCATAATGCACAACTTTCAGGAACACCTGCCAATCCCGGAATTTATTCCTTTACCCTGGAAGTTTCCGACGGCTCTCATTCGTCAAGTCAGAGTATGACCATTTCAGTCACCTCCGGTGGAGGTTCATGGGTACAGTTGGGACAGCCCGGTTATTCTGATGTTATCAGCAAATACATATCACCTTCTTCGATTGATACCGTTACCGGTCTTTTGTATTCAATGGCAGTTACCGCCAGTCATGAGGCCAGCATATATCAGTTTGATGGCACAACCTGGTCGCAGTTGGGAAGTGTTTTACCCGCTTATAGCCTTTACAGTGACATAAGAGTCAATCCTGCCAGTGGTGAACCCTGGCTTTTTCTGACCAATGTTTCTGGGGCCGGAAAAGTGTATCGATTCAATGGTGGAACCTGGCTTCAGGTTGGAAATGGTTTTACTGCCAATTCCCATTTACAGGTCCGCTTCAACTCAAACGGGACCCCTTATGTTGCCTATCAGCTTAACGGAGTCGGCATAGGCATCAGGACGTACAATGGCACAGACTGGACACTCCTTGCGAATCCCATAAACCCGGAACTGCTGGGATGGACAAGGCTGGAGATCGATCATGACGGGCATCTTAATCTTCTGGTCGGTGAGTTCCCTTCGAATTATGATTACCGTTCCAGGGTTTATCATTATGACGGGCTTGTCTGGACAGCATTGGGGACCCTGATCAATCCTTCTACGATAACGACCTCTTCAAGCAGAACCGTTCATAATCTTACTCTTGGCCCCAACGATGAATTATACGTAGCCTGTGCCCATCCAAATGGCACCAATGTGTATCATTGGACAGGAAGTAATTGGGATACGATTGCGGTCAACATAGATAATGGTATGCATCAGGTTTTCGATATGAAGGTGAATGCAAGTGGCAAGCTATTTATCACCTACCTGAATGATAATAGTAAAGGTACGTGCCAGAGCTGGGACGGAACCCAGTGGAGCATAGTCGGAACGCCCGATTTCACCCCTACGCTGTATCATTTGTCGATGGTCATTAAACACGACGGCCTGCCCATCGTGACCTATGTTGATTTAAATGCTTCCCTGGGTAAACTGAGTTCAAAGGAGTTTATCGATCCGGTAACGGCTGTCGACCCCATTGTTACTGAAGCCGGAAATATATTAATATATCCCAATCCTGCAGGTGACAATCTTAACATTAATAGTACCGGCATAATAAATAAGTATTTTGCCATCCACGATATGACAGGAAGAAAGGTAATGGAAGGGCGAATGGATTCTCAATCATTAGATATCAGTAATATTGATCCTGGTTTATACCTGTTCGTTGTTGAAAGTTGCCCTGTTATGAAGTTTATTAAGCAGTAATCGATCCTAGACTCAAATAGTCTTGACCTAAAAATCCTTCCAGTGTCAGTACTTAGGGCAAAAACAACGCGAGAGCTAATCTCATTGCTTCTAAGTACTGACACTAGCTCTCGCTCTGTTTTTGGGGGAGGATTACTTTCAGTGATCCGTTTCGGGGGGCTTAACATTTATGCCACCAATGACAATCGTAGTTGGTGCTCATCTCAGAATATCTATCATGGGTTTAAACGCAAGGGACGCGCTGGTAAATACGAGGAACACAGATCAATAATGGCTTCCCTCTTACGGAAGGAAAGGGCTACAAGAATGGAAGGCAGCTTTGGAACGGAAAAGGAGTATTACGGACTGCAGAGGATCAAAGCCAGGACAATGAGAAATGAGATGCTCTGGATATTTTTTGGTGTCCATACCGCCAATGCTGTTCGCATTGCTAAGCGACTTGCACAACAAGCGACTATCAAGGCAGCTTAACTCAAATCCTTATATCTATTTTGCTGACAATCTGATTGTCAGGTGATAATCTGTGCTCGTGCTTTATGAAAATTGGATGAAATCAACAGCTCGGGATCAGTTATCAACCATGAAACCAAAAAATCGCCAGTCAACACCAGTATTTTTTTACTGCGATTATAAAATATGGCTTACTTCTGAAAATCCCTAAATAAATGATTTACAGAGTGATAGCCAGAGAGAGTCTT
>CAZSDK010000025.1:0-52813 GCA_964605655.1 uncultured Bacteroidales bacterium | reverse complement strand
ATCACGGTCAGAAAAGAGAAAATTCTGTTAAACAATCTGTTGGAATCTATCGTTGAGGAGTTCAAACCCAGAATATTGGAAAAAAACCTGGTCATAGATCTCAATATGGATAAAGACGTTTATCTCATGACTGATGAAGATCACCTTAAGAATATTCTCAGGCAGTTGTTGGACAATGCCATCAAGTTTACTGATAAAGGAAGGTTGATCATCGTCATGTTCAGAAGTTCATTTAAATCAGGTTCTTTCGTGGATATTTCCGTTAAAGATACCGGGGTTGGTATTTCGAATGACCGGCTTGATGGACTCTTTACTGAGTTCAGGCTTTTGGGTGAGGAAAATGAAAATAAATTTGAAGGGAAGGGGCTCGGTTTGTCAATATGTCAATACCTGACCCGGCTGCTCGATGGCGAAATTTCTGTTTCCAGCCGGGAATCATCAGGCTCTGAGTTTCGTCTTCTATTTACTGTCAACGAATAAATTGAGGATCATGAATACAGACGCGGTTGAAATACTCCTTGTTGATGATGATACTCTGGTAGGTGAATTGACCATGCTATTTCTCAGGAAACACTACCAGGTTGAATTTGAGAACCACCCTGAGATTGCTCTTGATAGAGCTTTTCAGCGCAAATACAGGCTCATCCTGATGGATGTCAACCTGGGACATGGCATCAGCGGGGAAGAACTGGTCAGAAAAATTAAAAAGGACTCTATCAATAGTGAGACTCCGGTGGTTGCCTTGACGGGTTATTCAGAAAAACCTGAAATAGATTCCATGTACAATGCCGGTTTTGACCAAATCCTGGTCAAACCCTTCTCAAAAGAACAGCTTCTGGAATTGATCGAAAAAATGTTGCCGGGCTCCTAATCGGTCATTAAATCCATCTGACCAGGTTTATGTCCTGGCGGTGCGGTAGATGCGGATTTTTGGGATATAGCCGGAATGCAAAATCATAAACTCCAGATTGTGTGACAGGGATCTCACAGTTAAAAGTGACCTGCTTCCCTTCTGTCTTCACCAGTTTCATTTCTTCCACATGGTTAATGCTCTTGGCCTCATCGTTATCTTTCGTCACAAAGATCGCTTCAATGCCCACATCCTCCACATCGAGGCTGTTCAGATCCAGGATCAGTTCTGCCTGGAAGGCTTCGCCGATATTTAATGGCCTTATAGTTGAATTGGGGGTTTTCACTGAGATGACTTCAAGATTCTCGAAATGATCAAACATTTTCTTTTTCCATGCTGCCAGTTGAATAGCCAGCTGATAACCCGACACTGCCAGTAATTTTGACCGTTGCAGCATTTTGCTGTAATATTTCTGATAGTACTCGTCCAACATGCGCTTCATGGTATAATGCGGGGCGACTTCCGAGAAAGTGTTTTTAATATAGCTGATCCACCCGGAAGGAATGTTCTGATCGTTTCTCTCATAGAACAAAGGGATAATATCGTCCTCCAGCATGTTGAAGATGGTCTCTGCGTCCAATTCATCCTGGAACTGCTGGTTGGCGTAAGTCCTCGCTTCCTTGAGAGCCCAGCCGGCATTGGGTTTGTAGCCCTCTGCCCACCATCCGTCAAGAACACTGAGATTGATCACTCCGTTCATCGAGGCTTTTTCCCCGCTGGTACCTGATGCTTCCAGCGGCCGGGTGGGGGTGTTCAGCCAGATATCCACTCCCGAGACCAGGCGTTTGGCAAGCTCCATGTCATAATTTTCAATGAACATCAGCCTGCCCTGGAACTCAGGCAGCCTGGATACCTCGATGATCTTTTTGATCAGGTCCTGTCCGGCTTTATCGTTGGGGTGTGCCTTGCCGGCATATATCAGTTGCACAGGTCTTTCAGTATGGGTCAGCAGATCCCTGAGCCTGTCGAGGTCAGAGAAAAGCAACTGGGCTCTTTTGTAGGTGGCAAACCTGCGGGCAAAACCGATGGTGAGGGTGTTTTCATCGATTTTGTCCATGATCGAAAGAGTAATCTTTGGGTTCTCCTGCCTGCGGGTCAGGTCGTTGGTGAGACGTACCTTGATATAATCGACCATTTGTGCCCTGAGTTCATTCCTGATCTTCCAGAGATGGCGGTCATCCGTCTCACGAATCTTTTTCCAGTGTTCTGGGTTAGACTGGTCCTGACACAGCAGGTTTCCCGTCTTCTCCCGGAACAGTTTTTTCCATGGTGAAGCGGCCCAGGTGGGCATGTGTACACCGTTGGTGACACTGCCTATATGAATTTCCTCCGGGAAATAACCATCATACATAGGCTGGAACATCCTGCGTGATACTTTCCCGTGGATCTGGCTCACACCATTGATTTCCTGAGAGAGTTTTGCCGCCAGGACACTCATGGAGAACTTCTCCTCCATGCGGTTCTCTGTCATCCTGCCCAGGTTCATAAACGTCTCCCAGCTGATGTTCAGACGGTCGGCATAATGAGGAATGTAAGCGCGCAAGGTGTCTTCAGTGAAAGCATCATGACCGGCAGGCACAGGGGTGTGCGTAGTGAACAGGGTCGTGGAACGGACCACTTCAACTGCTTGTTCAAAGGTCAGTTTCTCATCCTGGACAAGCTTTCGGAGGCGTTCCACCCCCAAAAAGGCTGCATGTCCTTCATTACAATGATACAAGTCGGGTTTTTCACCGATGGCATCCAGCAGACGAATCCCGCCCACTCCCAGAAGAAGCTCCTGCTTGAACCGGTTATCCCAGTCTCCGCCATAAAGCTGATGGGTGACAGAACGATCCGGTTCCAGGTTCTCTTCAATATCGGTGTCAAGAAGATACAGTAAGACTCTGCCGATCTCAACTTTCCAAACCTTGGCATACAGGTTCCTGCCCGGAAGGGCCATGCTCACGGTCACCCATTCGTCTTTATCATTTCTTACGGGTTGAACCGGCAGATGCGAGAATTTCTGGGGAACCATCTCGGAAATCTGATCTCCGAAAAGAGAAATGGATTGCTTGAAATAGCCATACCGGTATAACAGCCCGATCCCTGTGATATTAGCGTTGGAATCGGAGGCTTCTTTCAGGTAATCACCGGCCAGCATCCCCAGTCCGCCTGAAAATATCTTCAAGGTATCATGCAGACCGAACTCCATACTGAAATAGGCCACCTTCTCAGCAGGGCGTTTGGAAGCCTGGTCCATATATTCCCGGAACCTGGCAGCAACTGTTTTCATCTTTTCGAGGAATACCTGGTTGGCCGACAAGTCTTTGATCTGATGGTACTTTAAGTTTTCTATGACAATATTGGGGTTGTTCCCTGAACGCTCCCATAATTCGGCATCGATCATCTCAAACAATTCCATGGCTTCCTCATTCCAGCTCCACCAGAGATTCTTCGACAGGGTATGCAGGAACTCAAGGGGTTCCGGCAGACTCAGATTAACGAATAGTTTCTTCCATTCAGGATTGTGTGTCTTGGGTGTGTTGAACAAAGTGTAGTAATCAATCATTTGCTTGTCGCGGAAAAGGTGCACCCGGCCTTCAACCTTATCCAGAGCAAAGGAATAGGCCTCCAGGTAGCTGCTGATCAGGTTCTCCCATAAGGCGATCTTAGAGGTCTCTGATGCCGCCTCCCTGAGAGATTCTACCTCGGCTTCACTTTTCTTTGAGAAAGACGCAATGATGCCACTGATCTTCTCTACCACTTCCACTGCATTGTCTTCGTTACGGTCTACCACGCTGAGGGCGGTCTCCCGGCTTGCAGACCTTTGTCTGACCCAGGTGCCAAAACCTGTAAGCGAAGTAGTGATGCTCGGAATTCTGAATGCAAGGCTTTCAAGAGGTGTGTATCCCCAAGGTTCATAATAAGAAGGAAATGCAGAGACATCGAACCCGATCAGAAAATCATAATATGACAAATCGATCACTCCATCATTGCCATTAAGGTAAGCGGGTACGAAAATGATCTTTACTTTGTCATCAGGCAGGTTGAGGAGCCCCGTTGTCCGAATACGGTTCATGACAGGGTCATGATCCGCATCGAACAGGTCGTGGGTGAGGAAACCGGGCTCGTTATAGGTGCCGGATTTCTTCCCCCCAAGGTTGAACAGGACTTTCTGGCTGGCTCCGCTGTGATGGGCCGGGACAGTGACAAAAGCTACCAGGGGCTTTTTCAGTCCGGGATCCTTATTCAGTTTCCACATGGCATCGATAAACAAGTCTATCCCCTTATTCCTGAACTCGTATCTGCCGGAGTTAATGATAAAGAGGGTCTCGTCATCCAGCCCGTAACCGAGTACGGCTTCAGCCGTCTTTTTTATCATCTTCCTGGCAGCCTCTCTCTTTTGATTAAATTCCTGAGGGACAGGGACAAAGGAATTTTCAAATCCGTTTGGTGTAATGAGATCGGTATCACGACCGAGAAAATAGTGGCATTCCAAAGCCGTGGTGTCACTCACGGTCGTAAATGCATCTGCGGCATGGGCAGAGATTCTTTCTAAAGAGTACTTAGCCCTGATACCCAGCGAATTGCTCAGCTGGTCGGGTTGAAAGGTTGCCAAATCTCTGTAAAGAGGCATGGCATTGCCGGCTATCGATCTGGCCAGAACGGTGGCATGGGTGGTAAAAAGGGTACCTGCCTGCGGGACATGGTCTTTCAGGTAAAGCACGCCCATGCCGGTCATCCATTCGTGGAAATGAGCCAGCAGCTTGTCCTGTGCCGAAAGGTAGAAGTTATAATAGCTTTCGATGATCCTGGCTGCTGCATAGCCAAACAAGGCAGGCTCGATATAATCCCACTGTCCGCTGATGGAATCCAACTGGTAATTCATCCAGAAATCTGCAAAGATCTTGTCTTTCAAAGGGAAGTACTGGGTAAAATCGGCCAGTATCACCAGGGGAGACCCTTTGATATTCCAGCGCCCGGTCCTGAAATGAAGCCCTTCAGCTTCGGCCTTATCATGCCATACTTTCAGTATGGACTTGTCTTCGATGAACTCCGGGTTATCCTGAATTTCCATCCAAACATCGGGGCCGATCAGAATGTACTGATCATCGAACAGGTTTTTAAGGGTCAGGGCTTTCGTGGAGACTACTGTGTGTATGCCGCCGACTTTGTTGCAAACTTCCCAACTCACTTCAAAGAGATAGTCTGGTTTGATATTTCTGGTGATCGTCATGTCGTTTTTTTGGTTCTTAGGTAAAAAAATAACTGGTTATTGCGATTGCCGACGCAATGTGTTGGGTCTAATAAAACAAGATAAAAACCGCAGGCCGTTTGTGAAGGAACTCAGATTGGACCATACGCCAATCAGCGACTTTCCTGGTAAGGACCTCTTGCCTGTCAGAGAGTAGGTCAAGTCCGATACAAAGCAGGGTGTCGGGGGTACATTGTTTCAAGACCGCCTCCAGGAGTTGACGGTTCCTGTATGGCGTTTCCATAAAGATCTGTGAAATTCCCCTGGTCCTGGCCTGATGTTCCATCTCCCTGATACTCCGTTCCCTGGCTCCTTTTTCAATCGGCAGGTATCCATGAAAAACAAACTGCTGACCATTAGCCCCTGAGGCCATCAGGGTGAGAAAGATGGAAGAGGATCCGGGCAGAGGGACCACTTTAATATGATGCTGATGAGCTATCCTGACAATGGCAGCGCCAGGATCAGCCACACAGGGAAGACCTGCTTCCGACATGAGGCCAACCGATTTTCCCTGTCGGATGGATTCCAGGAAAACGCCCGCTTCCTCAGGTCCTGAATGTTCATTGAATTCAATAAAGACCAACTCATCCAGGGAACCCCGGTACCCGCTTTTCTTCAGGTAACGCCGGGCTGTTCTCAGGTCCTCCACCACAAAAACCTGTAACTGGTCCACCCATGAAAAGTCAAAGGCATTCACCGGCGACTGCGTCTCTGACAGGGGAGTGGGAATAAGAAACAAGCGGCCTTTCTCCATTTTCTCTATATTACCAGGGTAAGGCATCCAAATCGACATTGCCGCCGGAGAGGATGATACCCACTTTTTTCCCTCTGATATCCAGTTTCTTCTCGAGCAAAATCGCCAGAGGCACAGCTGAGGAAGGTTCAATCAGAATTTTCATTCGTTCCCAGGTCATCCTCATACCATATATTATATAATCTTCCCCGGCGGTGAGCACCTGGTGGACCTCCTTCAATATTATTGGGAATGTTTTGTCTCCCAGCGAAGTACGAAGCCCGTCGGCGATGGTGTCGGGATGGACAGAAGGGACAAAAGTGCCGCTTATAAAGGATAGGTAAGCATCATTGGCGTTTTCAGGTTCAGCGGCGATGACTTTGACCGAGGGAGCAAAGTACTTCACTGAAAGGCAAGACCCGCTCAGCAGCCCGCCTCCTCCGACCGGCACGATCAAATAATCCAGATCAGGTACTTCTTCTATGAATTCTTTAGCTGCTGTGGCCTGCCCGGTGATGGTCCGGTAATCGTTATAAGGGTGAATTTCAAGGGCACCGGTCTCAGCCATCACCCTGGTCAGGGTTTCTTCCCTGGCTGCAAGGGTAGGCTCACAAAAGGTGATGATACCCCCATAATGACGTACGGCCTCCACTTTGATGCGGGATGAATTGGAGGGCATCACCACATGAGCTTTCACATTTCTCAACCGGGCTGCCCTTGCTAGGGCCTGGGCATGGTTTCCCGAGGAATGGGTGGCTACGCCACACCTACATTCTTCTTCGGTGAGCATGAGAATCTGATAGGTCGCTCCTCTTGATTTAAATGCCCCGGCTTTCTGGAAATTCTCGCATTTGAAATACAGACTGGCCTGCCAATGGTCATCCATGGTACGGCAGCTTAGCACCGGCGTCCGGTGGATCACCGGGCGGATCATTTCATGAGCATCGATAATCTGTTCTGGTCCGGGATAATGCACCGTCATGGAAGCTGTTTTGCAATGATGTTCTCCAATAAGACCTGAGTGGCCTCATCAAGCTGTTTAAAGGTGGTTTCAAATCCTTCCGCTCCCCCGTACCATGGATCGGCTACCGTGGCGTTGGTCCCTGGATAGATCAGGTTCATGATAAAATCTACCTTCTTTTGGTCTTCATCGTTACGCACCACATCCATAACATCCTGATAATTGTATCTGTCCATCACATAGATCTTGTCGTAGTGGTCGAAATCCTGGGGCGTAAAAAGCCTGGCCCGGTGAGCGGAAATATCAATGCCATGACTTCTGGCAACTGATTGTGCCCGGCTGTCGGGAGGGTCGCCCTGGTGAAAGGGTTCGAACCCTACTGAATCCATCTCAATTTGATTGCTCAGTCCTGATTTCCTGACCTTATCACGGAAGATCCCTTCAGCGAGAGGGCTGCGGCAAATGTTTCCCAGGCAAACAAACAAAATCTTCATCGACATCTTTCGGCTGGCAAAAATAGGTAAAATTACCATTTTGGGAACGAGGAAGCACCTGGCTGACTGTAAAACGGTAAGAATGAAGGATAATCCGGACAGGTGGATGCCTTTGGATCAGATTTTAATTTTCTTTTCCAAGTCCTCTACATAACCCCTGAACTGTTTGTCGGTTTCGATGAGGTTAACGACGGTACGACAGGCATGGAGCACAGTAGCATGGTCTTTATTGCCACAATGTAGCCCAATGGTGGCAAGCGAGGATTTGGTGTGTTTTTTTGCAAAATACATGGCTAACTGCCTGGCCTGAACAATCTCGCGTTTCCTGGTCTTGGAGTTGATGCTCTCCATGGGAAGACTGAAATAATCGCAGATGATTTTCTGAATAAACTCGATAGAAATCTCCTTGGCCGTATTCTTGACGAATTTATCGATCATCTGCTTGGCAAGGTCGAGTGTGATGGCTTTTTTATTGAGCGTCGACTGTGCGATGATGGAAACCAGGATTCCCTCCAGTTCCCGTACGCTGGTGGAGATAGAGTATGCCAGGTATTCAACCACATCTTCCGGGATAACAATACCGTCTTTGTATAGTTTCTGGTGAATGATGGCAATACGGGTCTCAAAATCAGGCATCTGAAGATCAGCTGCCAATCCCCATTTGAATCGTGACAGCAGGCGGGTCTCCACTCCTTTCAGTTCGACAGGAGGTTTATCGGAGGTGATGACCAGTTGTTTCCCCTTCTGATGAAGGTGGTTAAAGATGTGGAAGAAGACGTTCTGGGTTTTTTCTTTTCCTGATAAGGCATGGATATCATCGATCAGCAGCACATCGATCATCTGGTAGAAGTGGATGAAATCGTTGTGATTGTTGCTTCGAACCGCATCTACGAACTGATGAATAAACTGTTCTGCTGTAACGTACAACACTGTTTTATCGGGAAATAAGTTCTTCACTTCCAGTCCGATGGCATGGGCGAGGTGGGTTTTACCAAGGCCGGTGGGACTGTAGATAAACAGCGGGTTAAAGGCAGTTTTTCCGGGGTTTTGGGCGACGGCATACCCTGCGGAACGGGCAAGCCGGTTGCAATCGCCTTCAATAAAATTTTCAAACGAGTAACTCTCAATCAGTTGAGATTGTACATTGATTTTCTTCAGTCCCGGTATAATAAAAGGGTTGGGAATCTCTTTGGATGCCCCTCTGTTTACGTCTATCGGTAAAGCCACATCCGGATTTCGAGTGGCAGGCCTGTTACCGGTTGGTGCAGTGATGGTTACTGCCTCTTCCTGCTCTGCCACCTGGTTCATTACGATGCTGTATTCCAGCCTCCCGGTGGCACCCAGTTCGGTCTTAATGGTTTTCTTAAGCAGGGTAATATAATGCTCTTCAAGCCATTCATAAAAAAACTGGGAAGGCACCTGTATCGTCAATACATTATCTTCAAGCCGGATGGGTCTTATCGGTTCAAACCATGTTTTATACTTCTGGAAGCTGATGTTGTCCTTGATGATCTTCAGACAATTATCCCATATTTCTTGATGAGTCTTATTCATTCAGAATACAATGTGGCAACAAACTTCGTGAAGGTATTGCTTAACGATTAATAATCAAATAATTAATAAAAATAATTAATTCAATTTTGGCTAAAGGTATTTGCCAGATGTGCAGTTGGGCAAAAATGCGAACGAAAATATTAAAACACTAATAAAAAACGCTTGACTTACAGAAAAAAATAGCTTAAATTCCTACACGCTCGGGATCCCTCAATTTTCGATACATCTGAGTGATTCTTAATTTTTTCCGGTCTTATTTAACTTAAATATAAATAATAATGCCCTCATTACCAAGATGTTGCATTATCAAATCCGGTTGTTTCTAAAAAAATCAGAACCAATGTAAATCAAGCAGTTGTAATAGTGTTCCATTCCCCTCCTTTTTTAATTGTTTGTAAACCAATCGACTGGATTTCCCTTTACGTTACTATTGAATTATTTTCCTTTTCCTTTCAAGGCTAAAATACAACTATCTCATCACTCCTGAGCATTGTTAATAACTATTCCAAAAAAAGGAAGCATCTGCATAAGTCATTGTAATTCAGTTGTCTGCTATTTTGAATGAAGGAACTCCACCTTGAGGCCCTGTTTCTTCATCAGCTCACCATATATTATATCAGCATCTCTCAACCTGACCCCCACCACGAGGGCACAATCCAGATCAAAGGAAGAGGAAGAAATGGTCAGGCTTTTCTCCTTGCAGAACCTCATGACCTCATTCATCAGTGCATAAGGGTAAATGATCCTGTAAAAGGAGTGTACCGTTTTTTCGATGATGGTTGCCTCCTCCAAAGCTATCCTGGCCGTTGTCTTATATGCCTGAATCAAGCCGCTGACTCCCAGTTTAGTCCCTCCGAAATACCGAACCACCACCACCATGATATCGGTGAGATGAAAAGACTGGATCTGACCGTAAATGGGTCGACCTGCCGTGCCCGAGGGCTCTCCGTCGTCATTCATTCGAAACGACGGTTGCTCATAACCAAGCTGCCAGGCATAGCAGTGATGGTTGGCATCAAAATACTCTTTCCTGATGGCCTGAAGTTGTTGCCTGATCTCTTCCTCACCGCTCACAGGGAAGGCCAGGGCAAGGAACTTGCTGGCTTTCTCACGGTATGTTCCCGTCGAAAGGGCGGACAGGGTCCTGTAAGTGTCTTGAACAGCCATGAATGAAGTTCTCTTCTTTAAAAAGCCAAATTACTATTTTTGCCTTGATTTTAACCTCAATTAATGATGGCATTTACCGGTGAACTGGCTGCGTTGACCACGGCCTGCTGTTGGACCGTCACAGGACTTGCTTTTGAGTCTTCTGGGAAACGGATCGGTTCCCTCGCAGTCAACCTGTTGCGACTGTTGGTAGCCTTAGTGTTTTTATCTGTGTTCTCATGGTTTACCCGTGATCAGCTCCTGCCTTTCAATGCCACACGGCAACAGTGGTTCTGGTTGTCCATCTCAGGCATCATTGGTTTCACCATAGGGGATCTTGCTTTGTTTCAGGCCTTTGTGGTGATAGGGGCAAGGATCTCTCTGCTCATCATGTCGCTGGTACCGCCTTTTGCAGCCCTGCTGAGCTGGATCTTTCTTGATGAAGGGCTCGGCTATCAGAACTTTTTCGGAATGAGCCTTACGATAGCAGGCATTGCCATGGTCATCCTTGGAAAGACTGAGGATGAGAAAGAGGCTTTACCCGGACTGCGGTTGAAACTCACTTATTCTGTGCAGGGACTGGCCCTTGCCCTGGTCGGGGCACTTGGACAGGCCGGAGGATTGGTAATGAGCAAATTCGGTATGGGATCTTACGATGCCTTCAATGCCACACAGATAAGGGTGATAGCTGGTAGTGCTGGCTTTGCCGTGCTTTATCTGTTCTGGAAGAAATGGCCCAACGTGATTCGTGGTATGAGAGACCGGAAAGCCATGGCAATACTGAGCATTGGCGCTCTCTTCGGCCCTTTTCTCGGGGTTTCCTTTTCTCTCCTGGCCGTTCAGCTGACCAACACGGGTGTCGCATCGACCATCATGGCCATGACCCCGGTCCTAATCATTGCCCCAGCAGCCATTATCTACAAGGAGAAGATCAGGACCAGGGAGATCATTGGTGCCATTCTCGCCGTGATGGGGGTGGCTGTTTTCTTCCTTTGATGACCATATATCAATGACATTTAATCGCTTAGAAAATTCACAATGAAAGAAAAATCCAAGCTGATCATCTTCGATTGGGGAAATACGATCATGCGTGACTTTGAATTTCCCGGACCCATGAAGGACTGGCCGGAAGTAGCCTGGATACCCGGTATGGATGAGGTGCTTCAGGTCCTGTGGCCTCAGTACCGACTGTGTATTGCCACCAGCGCGCCCCATAGCGATACCGAAGACATGAAAGCCGCTCTCGGCAGGGTAGGGGCCACACGCTTCTTCGATCATGCCTTTTCATCGTTCGAACTGGGTTGCAGTAAACCTTCTGAGTCCTTCTTTTCAAACATACTCAAGGCTCTTGACGTCTTACCCTCAAATGCCTTATCGGTGGGTGACCGCTATGAAAAAGACGTCATCCCTGCTAAAGCCCTTGGAATGAAGGCTGTTCTTTTCAATGAAAAGAAGGTGCCGGGTGACTACCCGGCTGCCGACATGGTAATTACTACCATGGCTGAGTTGCCTGTGTGGATTGAAAAACTGATGGGCTGACCATGAAAATGCCTCCCTATCTGAACCGTACCATCATTCTGGTATCCATGATCAGTCTGTTTACTGACATTGCCAGCGAGATGCTGTACCCGGTTATGCCCCTGTATCTCACCTCCATAGGTTTTTCCATGGTCCTCATCGGTGTTCTCGAAGGCTTTGCCGAGGCCACCGCAGGATTCAGCAAGGGTTTCTTTGGACAATATTCCGACCGGCTCGGGAAAAGGGCCTTGTTCATCCAGTGGGGATACTCCCTGAGTGCGGTTTCCAAACCACTGATGGCATTGTTTTCTTATCCCTGGTGGGTCTTTTTCGCCCGAACTACCGATCGTCTTGGAAAAGGTGTCAGGACCAGCGCAAGAGATGCGTTGCTGAGTGACGAGAGTTCCCCGGAAAACAAAGGGAAGGTCTTTGGTTTTCACAGGGGTATGGACACTCTTGGTGCAGCTGTCGGCCCGGCCATAGCCTTGCTTTTCCTTACCGTCTTTCCGGGAAAGTACCGGATGTTGTTCTTCCTGGCGTTTCTTCCGGGTCTGGCCGCAGTATTGATCACTAGTTTCATTAAAGACAAAAAAAGAACGCTTACGGTGGAATACGGCCGCCGAGTCCATTTCTTTTCATTTTTGTCCTATTGGAAACGATCCTCATCCTCCTATAAGAAGCTGATTGCCGGGCTCTTATTCTTTGCACTTTTCAATAGCTCCGATGTCTTTCTATTGCTCAGGACCAAGCTGGTGCTGGGTTCTGACCGTCAGATGATACTGTTTTATGTCTTTTATAACCTGGTTTATGCCCTGGCAGCGTTTCCGCTTGGTAAGCTGGCAGACAAGGTTGGCCTGCGTAGGTTGCTGGCCGTCGGACTCCTGCTTTTTGCAGTCGTATACTCAGGAATGGGTTTTGTCTCCGGGATACTTGGTTTTCTGGTCTTGTTCCTGCTGTATGCCATCTATGCCGCCAGCACGGAAGGGATATCTAAAGCATTGATTTCCAATATTGCAGAAAAAGAAGAAACGGCGACAGCCCTTGGATTTTATAACAGTCTCCTCAGCCTGGTGACCCTTGCAGCCAGCTCCATGGCTGGGGTCATCTGGTACCTCTTTTCCCCAAAGGCGATGTTCCTGGTTTCTGCTTCGGGGGCTTTGCTGGCCGGGGCTTACCTCATTTTTGTCCATCTTGGCAATAAAAGCCGGGATACAGGGTTCTCTACCTGTTGATTCATATCCCACACACATACCAGAAGCGAAGGCCACCTTCTTTCATCTATTGGCGTCTCAGAGGATGGCTGGTATTGATTTTTATTTTGGGTATCACCCAATTTTCGCTTGCCCAGGTTGAATTCCGTTCACCGCTTGACAGCCCCTTCCTGGCATACGCTCACTTTGCTGAGTTTCGAAATGACCATTATCATGCAGGGATTGACATCCCCCTTCCGATGAGGACTCCGGTATTCGCCGTCGCTGATGGCTGGGTAAGCCGGATACGTTGCCAACCAGGTGGTTATGGTATGGTCGTTTACCTGACCCACCCCAATGGAAAGGTCTCTGTTTATGCGCATCTTGATGCCTTTAAGGCTGAATTTGAAGATTACTTCCGGCAACAGCAGAAATTGGAAGAGAATTATGAACTCGACCATTATCCCCCCAAAGGACTTCTCAGGGTAAAACAGGGTGATCTGATCGCTTACTCTGGAAATTCAGGCCTGTCAACGGCCCCCCATCTTCATTTTGAGTTTAGGGATGAAAAGTCTGAAAGCCCTATTAACCCTTTTATCCTTGGAATTAAAGTACTCGATACAGTCTCCCCACTAATTCAGGCCATCAAAGTATATGGGGCCACCGGCCAGGGAAAGATTTTGCTGAAACAGTCATCCGGCATCACTCCTGTGCGTCTTGACAGCTTTGGATATCATCTTAAGAGCGGGGACACTCTTGATGTACCGGATAGATTCTTCCTTGGGATCCAGGCCCGCGACAGGAACAATGCAGATGATCTGAGCGGCTATTATAGACTGGAGGTCGAAGTGGATGACATCCCCGTCTTCGAAAGCAGGGCAGATTCATTTTCTTTTGACTATAACCGTGCCATCAATTATCTCACTGATTACAGGCAATACGTGACCAAAAAACAGTTTTTTCAGATCATCCGCGATCCGGGCTGCACGGGTGTTGGTATCTCAGTAACGGCTGACGGAAAAACCTGTATTGATGTTTCGGATGGGAAAATTCACCGGATAAAGATGAGCGTGTCTGATTTTTGGAAAAATGCCTCTGTTTTGCAGTTCTTTGTGAGAAACAAGCCTGCTTTAGACAGCATCCGGCCGGGAGCAACAGATTCTGATCTCGCAGGAGGAAATGACGACGCAAATCCGGGGCTGAAGGGTCATCATACCCTGGTGGCCTGTGACCGTGATCAGTGGGTCGAATATAAGGCCCTGAAAGTTTACTTTCCGAGGCTAAGCCTGTTTGAAGAATTTGCTTTTTCGTGCCGGGAAGGCCCCGCAACATTACAGACATGGTCACCGGAATATCAGATTAATAGCCCGGAGATCCCATGTAATAAGGAGGTAGTGATCAGCATCAGGGCCGATAAAGTTCCTGTCAGTGAACGCGAAAAAGCCTGCCTGGTCAGGATGGGAAAAGGCAGGATCATGCAGTACCTGGGTGGCGGATATGCCAACGGATGGGTGAGTGCAGCAACGCGGAAGCCGGGAAACTGTGCCATAGCTATTGATCAGGCTCCGCCGGTGATCACCAGGATCAAGACCTATAAAAAGGGCAGAAAACAGATTAAAAATCCCAAAACCATGCTTTATTTCAAGGTCGATGACAACCTGAGCGGTATGGGCAGTTATTGTGCCTATCTGAATGGTTCGTGGACCATGGCCAAATATGATCCCTTCTCCGGAAAAATATCTGTCGACCTGGCAGGTCTGTTGAAACCCGGAAACAATGAATTTGAGCTGAAGGTCTCTGATAAGAAACTGAATGAGAGCACTTTCAGGACCACTATCGTTGATTAAGCTCTATAATTCAATCCTGAAATTCACCAGTAGAAACTGGCCTTGATGAGGCTCATCCCTGATATTACCTGTCAAATCCTCTTAATAACCTTTGTTTCCTGATTTAGAGAACAGTGAATGTACAATATTTTGCAAAAAGGCCTATTCTTCCTACCTTTGCCCCCCCATTCAAACAAGGATAACTTATGAAACGACTTGCCGTTGTAGCATTTGGAGGGAATGCCCTCCTTGTGAGCGACCAAAAAGGAACGATCGATGAACAAGAAAAAAATGCATACGTAACCTGTGAGCATCTGCTGGCACTGATCAACCGCAATTATAACCTGGTGATCACGCATGGCAATGGTCCGCAGGTTGGAAATATCCTTCTTTCTGACCAGGCTGGTTCACAGGTATATGGACTGCCCCCCATGCCGCTGGACATCTGTGTGGCTTACTCCCAGGGATTTATTGGTTATGTCATTGAGCAACAACTCAGGAATGTCCTCGAAGCTCATGAGCTGGACCGTGATATCATCACCATCATCACACAGGTCCTGGTCAATAAAGATGACCCTGCCTTTCTGAATCCTACAAAACCCATCGGGCCCTATTACAAAAAAGAGGAAGCCGAAGAGATCATGGCAAAGACCGGTTCTGTCTTCAAAGAAGATGCCCGCGGCCGCGGATGGAGAAAGGTCGTGGCATCTCCACAGCCCTTGGTGATCGGGAACCAGAAGTCCATTGAAAAGCTTGCCCGCGACGGCCAGATTGTGATCGCCGTGGGCGGGGGAGGCATTCCCAGCTTCTATGTGGAACCCAATAAGTTACAGGGGATTGATGCCGTGATCGATAAAGACCTGGCATCCTCCATCCTGGCAGTTCAGATCCGTGCCGACAAGTTCTTCATACTCACTGATATACCAAAAGTATGTCTCCACTTCAACACTCCCCAGGAAAAGACCCTGGACCGGATGACCCTGGCTGAAGCAAATAGATATTTGCAGGAAGGTCATTTCGGAGAAGGAAGCATGGCTCCCAAGATCAGGGCTGCCATCAATTTTGTGGAACATACCGGAAAAGATACCATTATAACCAAAACCACCCTGTTAGGTGTCGACAACGGAGGCACCCGAATCACCATGGTGTAATGAATATAGATGCTGATTGACAGAATTGTTAGATATTCCTTTGATTAACAACACTTAAAAACAAAATATTATGTCATTTAACCTGAGAAACCGTCACTTTGTAAAACTCCTGGATTTTACCCCCCAGGAAATTCAGTTTTTACTGGACCTGGCTATTGACCTGAAGAAGGCCAAGTACACCGGGACTGAGCAACAGCGGCTGAAAGGCAAGAATGTTGCCCTCATTTTTGAAAAAGACAGCACGCGGACCCGTTGTGCTTTTGAGGTAGCCGCCCTGGACCAGGGTGCCCATGTGACCTATATCGGACCCAGCGGATCACAGATCGGTCATAAGGAAAGCATGAAAGATACCGCCAGGGTGCTGGGACGGATGTACGACGGTATCCAATACCGCGGATATGGTCAGAAGATCGTACAGGAACTGGCCGATTATGCCGGTGTGCCTGTATGGAACGGCCTCACCAATGAGTTTCACCCCACGCAGATCCTGGCTGATTTCATGACGATGATGGAACACAGCCGGAAACCCCTGAACCAGATGAGCCTGGTGTTCCTGGGTGACGGCAGGAACAACGTGGCCAACTCCCTGATGGTGGGCTCTGCTAAAATGGGCATCGACTACCGTTGTGCTGCCCCAAAGAGCCTCCAACCCTCAAAAGAACTGGTCGACCAGTGCAAAACCATTGCCAAGGAGACCGGAGCAAAGATCACTATTACCGATCAGGTGGAAAAAGCGGTCAAAGGCGCTGATTTCCTGTACACTGATGTATGGGTTTCCATGGGTGAGCCTAAAGAAATATGGGCAGAAAGGATCAAATTACTCAAGCCATACCAGGTCAATAAGAAATTACTCGCCCTGACAGGGAACCCTGAAGTGAAGTTCTTGCACTGCCTGCCTGCTTTCCACAACAGGGAAACCAAAGTAGGGGAGCAAATCTACCAGGAATACAAACTTGATGGTATGGAAGTGACGGATGAAGTGTTTGAATCGAAGCATTCCATCGTTTTTGATGAGGCCGAGAACCGGCTGCATACAATCAAAGCAGTGATGGTGGCAACCCTGGGAAGTTAAACCCGGATGGGTATTTCCTGAAATTGAAAAGAGGCTGCCCCTGATGGAGCAGCCTCTTTTGGTAAACCAAAGTAATATGAAAACAATTAATATACTTTCTCTTTAATTCTGGCTTTCTTACCAGTGAGTTTCCTCAGGTAGAAGATCCTGGCACGGCGTACCACCCCGTGTTTGTTCACGTCAATTTTGTCAATGAAAGGGGAGGCCACAGGAAAAATCCTTTCCACACCCACATTTCCTGACATCTTCCTGACGGTGAAAGTTTCGGTAACCCCGTCACCTGAACGTTGAATGACAATGCCCTGGAACTGCTGTATCCTTTCTTTGTCACCTTCTTTGATCTTATAATGAACTGTAATGGTGTCGCCGGCTTTAAACTTGGGCAGGGGCTTCTGTTCTACCAAACCATTGACATATTCAATTAAAGGTTTTTTGCTCATGGCTTCTGGAAAATAATGTACCTCAAAAAGGAGTGCAAAAATAGGCATATTTTTCACAATAACAAGGTTATTTTAAAAATATTTATTTCATGAAGTGCCGGAACAGGGCCGAGGCTGCACCATCCTTGGAATGGAAAATCGCCGTCAGGCTAATCCGCCCGTGATATCCTGACTTCGGATACCTCTATATCACAGCCTTCAGGATAAAGGCTGATCCAGTTGACATCCATCCGGTACCACTGGTCATTGGAGCTCACCCTGATAAAATACTCTTTAGGTTGATCCGTCGGGAGATCTTTAACAACAAAACCACCTGCACTCTGGTCGTTTTTCCCGAATTTGATAAAGATCTTTCCGCTTTTGTCCCCCTTTGCCTGAAGCTTCAGAAGGATAAAGTTGCCTCTTCTCAGATGACTGGGGATGGCTTTGAAATTCAGTCGCTTCTCGGTTCCGTTCTTCAGAAGTAAGGTGCTCTCAGAAAGGTTGATCATCACGTTTTTAGTAATGATCTCCTGCATCTTTTCAATCCTTTTCTTCGGATAACTTTCCTCGGGTTTTAAGCTGAGTGCTTCATTGTAGTAGATTCCCGCTTCGTCGTAGATTTTCTTTCCGAAAGCAGCATCACCCTTGGAAATGGCTTCATCATAGGCTTTTTTAAGTGCTTTGGCCTTAGCCTTGGCCTCCTTGTCAGCAAGATAGATATCAATGCCTTTGATCCTGTTGTTCAGATAATCAATGTCGCAATACAGTCTTGCCGTGGCAGCCGGATAAATCTCCCTGGCCTTGAGGTACTGTTCCCTGGCCAGAGGAAAGTCTTTGTTCTTATAGGAGACTTCAGCCAGATCAAACAGTTCTTTGTATTGCCTGGCCTTCTCCTTCAGGATTTCTTCAATCTCCTTTTGTTTGTCCTTTACTCTTCTTACTGCTTCCTTGGCCTCATCCAGGTCGAAAGAGAAAATCTTATTCACGGGATCGAACTCTATCAGGGCCATAGGCTCATCCAACAGGCTCATATCCACCTCCTCCAGCGGTGGGAAAAGGTCTAACTGTAAAGGGAAGAAAAACTCTTCGTTGCTTGGTTCGCTGTCCGGTATTTCCGTATCGAAAATAAATCTTTTGGTCACCAGCCCGGCCCGGCCTATCACCACTTCATATACTTCATTCAGGTTCAGCCTGAAGTAGAAACTGCCATCATCCACGGAACGCCCGAAATGGATTTCGTTACCCTTTTGAAACACTTTGACATCGACACCTGATATCGGCATGTTATTGACAAAGACGATACCCTCTACCGCGACGAATCCTTTATTTTGAACCTGGGCTGCTCCCTGAATACCAGAAAACAGGAGAAACATCATCAGCATCCATGCGGGAAGTGAAATGAAAAAGCTGGTATTCCTCATCAGGGGAAGCATGGTCAGGAGGATTCTATCAATCCGTCTTTGATGCTCAGCCTGCGGTCCGCCATACCGGCAAGGTCCTGGTTATGGGTAACGATAATGAAAGTCTGACCCAGTTCATCTCTTAAACGGAAAAATAATTGATGCAAGTCACCGGCAGAACCAGAGTCAAGGTTGCCGGAAGGTTCATCGGCTAACACGACCTGGGGTCTGTTAATAAGAGCCCTGGCTACGGCAACCCTTTGCTGTTCACCGCCAGAAAGGGCAGAAGGCTTGTGATGCGCTCTTTCCGACAGAGACAGTGTATGCAGAAGTCCTTTTGCAAGTTTTTCCGATTCCGATCTTGACTTTCCTGAAATGATCGCCGGAATGGCAACATTCTCCACAGCCGTAAACTCCGGTAGCAAATGGTGAAATTGGAATACAAAGCCTATCTGCCTGTTCCTGAACTGCGAGAGCTTCTTCTCATTGAGCTGGTGGACAGCCACCTGGTCGAAAAAAATCTGACCCTGATCGGCACGATCGAGGGTGCCTATGATGTGCAGGAGAGTCGATTTTCCGGCACCTGAAGCACCAACAATAGAAATGATTTCTCCTTGATCTACCTGTAAATTGATTCCTTTAAGTACCCTGAGATCACCAAATGATTTCCAGATGTTTTCAACCCTGATCATGGGCACAAATCACGTTAGGAGGCAGATAAGTGCGATGACTACCGCTGCAACAATCAAGACCCCGATGATAGACCTGGTCTCCTTTTTGATTTTGCCCGTAACCAATGCGGCTTTCCCTCTTAACTCGTCATTTACGTAAGGGGTTTCCATGGCCAGCTTATAGTAATGCAGAGCCCAGCGGTACAATTCAATTTTGTGATAATCATCCCCACGTTGTACTAATTCTTTGAATTTCAATTCTTCAGGACTTAAATTCTCATGAGTTGCTTCATGTGCCATAGGTAGAAATTTTGTGATTCAAACCTACATTAATTTACGGAACAAGTCAAGCCTTTGGAGATAAAATCAACAAAACAAACTTCTGCCTGCAATGGGAAAGGATCAATTACTATTTTTGCAGCAATAAAATCAAAGAATTAAATATATACACCTATGAACCTTCATGAGTACCAGGGAAAAGCACTGTTGAAAAAATTCGGAGTGACTGTTCCTGAAGGCATACTGATCGCCAATCCTGAAGAGGCCGAGAACGCTGCTTCCACGCTACAAATGCTCACAGGGACCGACCGCTGGGCCGTAAAAGCCCAGATACATGCAGGAGGCCGTGGCAAAGGCGGTGGAGTGAAAATAGCCAAAAACAAACAGGAAGTGAAGGAATATGCCTCTTCCATCATCGGCATGATGCTGGTCACACCACAAACAAAAGCCCAGGGAAAAAAGGTGCGTAAGGTACTTATCGAACAGAATATTTATTACCCCGGTCCCTCTGCAGTGAAGGAATTTTACATGAGTATCATGCTCGACAGGGCTGCCCAAAAGAATATGATTCTCTATTCGCCCAGGGGTGGTATGGATATCGAAAAAGTCGCCGAAGAAACACCGGAAGAGATCTATAAAGAATATATCGACCCCAAAACCGGGCTCCAGGCCTTCCAGTGCAGGAAGATTGCCTTTAACCTCGGACTGGAAGGAGAAGCTTATAAAAAAATGGTCTCCTTTGTCGCTGCTTTATTTGCTGCTTATCTGGGTACTGATGCTACTCTTTTCGAGATCAACCCTGTAATTAAAGCTTCAGATAATAAGATTTACGCTGCTGATTCAAAAGTGGTTGTAGATAATAATGCTTTATTCCGTCATCCTGATATTTCGGAGATGAGGGACCTGGATGAGGAAGATCCCATGGAAGTGGAAGCAGGGCAGTTTGGTTTGAACTTCGTCAAACTCGACGGAAATGTCGGCTGCATGGTGAATGGAGCAGGCCTGGCCATGGCAACGATGGACATGATCAAGATGTCGGGGGGTGATCCGGCCAACTTCCTTGATGTGGGTGGCACTGCCAACGCAAAAAGGGTAGAGGAAGCCTTCCGTATCATCCTCAAAGATCCCAATGTTAAAGCCATCCTGGTCAATATTTTCGGTGGTATCGTCCGTTGCGACCGGGTAGCCCAGGGTGTTGTGGATGCCTACAAGAACATCGGGGAGATCAATATCCCCATTATCGTCAGGCTACAGGGTACCAACGCGGAAGAAGGCAAGAAACTCATCGATGATTCCGGATTGAAAGTACACTCCGCCATTTTGCTGCAGGAAGCCGCCGACCTCGTTAAGAGTGTGCTGGCCAATTAAGCCCGTTTTTCTCTATTTTACCTGATATCCAGGCTCTCGAATACTGAATTCTGGCTGATGAATTCAGGAACGATCTCTTTCATCTTCTTCACCAGCCCCATTTCATCCTGCCGGTTCAATATGCCTGTGAGTGCATCTGTTTCCGATTTTACCCGGTCCAGGTCATATTCCCTGACCTTGGCAATCATGATCTGAGGATGATGGGTGGGTAAGGTGTTCTCTTTATCGAACAACAGCTCCTCATAGAGTTTCTCTCCCGGTCTGAGACCGGTGTAAACGATCTGAATGTCCTTTCCCAGGGTCAGTCCTGCAAGTTGGACCATCTTTTTTGCGAGGTCATCGATCTTAATGGAGTTCCCCATGTCGAAGATGAAGATCTCTCCTCCCTGGCCCATGACTCCGGCTTCGAGGACCAGCTGACAAGCTTCCGTGATGGTCATGAAATACCGGGTCACATCAGGATGAGTGATGGTGATAGGGCCTCCGGTTTCAATCTGCTTTCTGAATAAAGGAATGGCAGATCCATTGGAACCCAACACGTTACCAAACCGGGTGGTGATGAACTGGGTCACGCCTTCCTGCTGCAATGATTGGGTGTAGATTTCCGCTATTCGTTTGGATGCCCCCATCACATTGGTCGGATTCACTGCCTTGTCGGAGGAGATCATGATGAATTTCTTCACATGATGACTGATACACAGGTCGGCGATGATCCTGGTGCCTTCCACATTGGTTCTCACGGCTTCCACGGCATTGACTTCCATCATGGGAACATGCTTGTAGGCCGCAGCATGATACACGATTTCAGGCCTATAAAAGGAGAATAGGTTCTCCATCCTTACTGAATCGCAGATATCAGCAATATGAAAGGCAAGCACCCCTTTCCTCACAGAGTCTGTTAATTCAAGTTCCAGGTGGTACATAGGCGTCTCAGCCTGGTCGACGAGGATTAGCCTTGAAGGCCGGAACCCTATGATCTGACGGGCCAGTTCACTTCCGATAGATCCCGCAGCCCCGGTGATCATGATGACCTTGTCGGCCAGTTCAGATCGTACTTTCTCCTTGTTCAGCACAATTTCATCCCTTTCCAGCAGATCTTCGATGTTGATTTTCTTTATTTGCTTGAAACTCAGCTCCCCGTTAATCCATTTCATCACCGGAGGCACATTGAGGACCTTGGTGTTATGAGCTAAACAGATAGTGGCTATCTCTTGCTTTTTCCTGGAACTCAGTTGCTGAACCGATAAGATGACATGAGCAATGGTGTTGCTTTCCAGCAACCCTTCCAGCTTTTCCAGGCCCATTACCGTCACGCCTTCCAGAGTCTTTCCGATCTTCCGGCTGTCCTCATCAATAAAAGCCACCACCTTGTACTTGGTGCCGGCATCCCGGTCGAGGGCCCTCTTCGTCATAATGCCGCTTTCACCAGCGCCAAAGATGATCACATGCCTCTTTTCCCTTCCGGAGTTGATGAACTCCATATAGGCCATCTTGACCAACAGGCGGAACACGGTCAGGGCAAAGGAAGCAGTGATAAAATCGATGATGATGATGGAGAAGGGTATGATAAACCGGCTGTTCCCCCAGTAATCCACCAGGTCGACGATGACAAACACCACACTTCCTGACAGTACCGTAAGGAAGATACGCATGGCATCCTGGGTGCTTGTATACCGGATGATCCCGGCATAGGTCCTCCCGACCAGGAAACTGATCAGCCTGACAGGGATCATGATCCCAATGACAAGGGGCAGGGGTTTCAGCTCATGGGCCGGGATGTGGAAGTTAAACCGGAGCAGGTAGGCAAGGATGACCGAACACAGGCAAATGACCAGGTCGATAAGAAGGATAAGCCAGCGTGGCAGGTGTTGACTGGTAAAGAGCATTCGCTTATTTTGTGGCATAAAGGTAAGATTTTTACTCACCGGAAAATCACCTGCAGGAATTTGCTACATTTGCATGTCTCTAATACATACTCTAATGAAAAACACTGCACTTTACGATGTACATGTGGCCCTCGGGGCAAAAGTAATCCCTTTCGCAGGCTTTAACATGCCTGTTCAGTATGAAGGTATCACCATAGAGCACGAAACGGTAAGAAATGCCTTGGGCGTGTTCGATGTGTCCCATATGGGCGAATTCTGGGTGAAAGGCCCTAAAGCCCTTGAATTTGTTCAATGGGTCACCTCCAATGATGCTGCCAAACTGGCCGACGGGAAGGTACAGTATTCCTGTTTCCCAAATGACAAAGGAGGCATCGTCGACGATCTCCTGGTTTACCGCTTCAATGAGGAAACCTATCTTTTAGTGGTAAATGCAGCCAATATCGATAAGGACTGGGCTTGGTGCAACAGCCAAAATAAAATGGGAGCCACCCTGTACAATGCCTCTGATGAGATCTCACAGCTTGCCATCCAGGGTCCCCTGGCGTTAAAAGCCATGCAGAAACTCACCGATACACCTGTCATGGATATGGAATATTACACTTTTAAGGAACTCACCTTTGCAGGCATAAAAGATGTCATTTTCAGCACCACCGGGTATACCGGTTCCGGTGGATGTGAGGTGTATTTTGCCAATAAAGATGCGGTCCATATCTGGAATGCCGTGATGGAAGCAGGAAAAGAATATGGTATCAAACCCATCGGACTGGCAGCACGCGACACGCTCAGGCTTGAAATGGGGTTCTGCCTTTATGGAAATGATATAGATGATACTACCTCTCCCATAGAAGCAGGTTTAGGATGGATCACCAAGTTCACCGATGAGAAGGACTTCGTAAACAAGGCCTATATCCTGAAACACAAACAGGAAGGCGTGAGCAGAAGGCTCATTGGTTTTGAAATGATCGACAAAGGCATTCCCCGTCATGAATATCCTATTGTGGATGCCTCTGGTAACCGCATGGGAGTGGTCACTTCAGGCACTATGGGCCCTGCCGTTAAAAAAGCCATCGGCATGGGTTATGTTCCGCCTGCCTATGCAAAAGAAGGCAGTGAAATCTATGTTCAGATCAGGGATAAGAACCTGAAAGCCAACGTAGTGAAGTTCCCGTTCTACAAGCCCTGATCTTCTGAACGGAGATACCATTGAATACTTTTTGCTTCTGTGAAAATAGAAACCATCTTTTCCACGGCTCTGTTTCCTTTGGCAAACAAGGAAAAGCCTTACATTGTTGTAGTCATTGATATTCTGCGGTTTACCACAGCTGTCTGTTCTGCTTTTCAGCAGGGTGTCCGATCGGTGATCCCTGTTTCAACGATAGAGGAGGCCCTGTCCTTTTTCAATAAGGGTTACCTGGTCGCGGGTGAAAGGGATGGTAAAAAGCTCCCTTTCGCCCATTATGGCAATTCCCCTTTCGATTTCATGGACCATAGGCTCAAAGGCAAAACCATGGCGTACACCACCACCAATGGTACCATAGCCATGAACCTCGACCAGGGAGCAGAAAAGATCCTTTGCGGCTCCTTTTCTAATTTCTCTGTCTTGAGGAACTTCCTGGTGGAAAGTCTTAATAAGCAGTTCAATATCGTCTTTCTGTGTTCGGGATGGAACGGGCAGTTTTGCCTGGAGGATGCCCTGTTTGCAGGAGCCATGACTTCTGATCTCAAGGAAGTTCAAGGGGTTGATATCCAATGCGATGCCACATGGGCTGCCCTTTACCTCTGGCAGGCTGCCCAGGCAGATATGAAGGGCTATATAGAAAAAGCGTCCCATCTCCACCGTCTTCGGAAACTGGCAAGGGATGAATCGCTGGAATATTGTTTTCAAAAAGATACCACCACCGTCCTTCCCTGGTACAACCCCTCCCTGAAACTGATGGAAAACATGGTACCTTAAGATAAAGACCTGATGGTTGGTCGCCTGGCTGGATGTAATATCCAAAGCTTAAATCATCTAATTTTGTAAATTAATTGAAAATCATCTGAAATGAAAAAGTACTTAATCATGACCCTGATGCTGACCGCCGGAATTCTGGTTTCCTGCAAGACTAAAGAAACAAAGGAAGAAACCAGGGAATTCAAGTTCCTGGTGGAACAATTCGCCGACCTGAAGGTGATGCGATACCAGGTACCGGGTTTCGACAGCCTGAGCCTCCAGCAGAAAAAGCTGATTTATTATTTATCACAGGCAGCCCTTTGCGGAAGGGATATCATCTATGACCAGAACTATAAACATAACCTCCTGATCAGAAAGACCCTGGAGAATATTTATGCCACTTACACCGGTGACAAGACCACTCCGGACTGGAAGAAATTTGAAGTCTACCTGAAAAGGATCTGGTTCTCCGGAGGCATCCATCACCATTATGCATCTGATAAATTCCTGCCTGACTTCAACAAAGAGTACTTTAACGAGCTCATGAAGAAGTCAGACGCTGCAGGATTCTCGCTTGGAAACGAGAAGACAGTCGATAGTCTTACAGCTTTTCTTACCCCGGTACTTTTCGATCCTTCCGTGGCTCCCAAAAAGATCAACCTGGATGATTCTGCCGATATGGTAGTGACCTCAGCAGGTAACTTTTATGAAGGAGTTACCCAGAAGGAAGTGGAAGCCTTTTATGCTGCCAAGAAGAAAAAAGATGACCCCAGGCCGCTCTCCATCGGGCTGAACTCAAAAGTGGTCAAAAAAGACGGAAAGATAGTGGAAGAGGTTTATAAGATCGACGGCCTTTACGGTCCGGCCATACAAAAGATTGTCTTCTGGCTTGAAAAGGCAGTGACCGTTGCCGAGAACGAACAGCAGAAGAAAGGCCTGGAAACCCTGATCTCTTATTACAAGACCGGGGATCTCAAGACCTGGGATGATTATAATGTGATCTGGGTCCAGGACCTGGGTTCCATGGTCGATTATGTGAACGGGTTCATTGAAAACTATGATGACCCGCTGAGCATGAAGGCTACCTGGGAATCGGTGGTGAATTTCAAGAACGTGGAAGCCACCAAGAGGACCGAAGTGATCAGCAGGAATGCCCAATGGTTCGAGGACTATTCACCCATCGATCCGAAATTCAGGAAAAAGGAAGTCAAAGGAGTCTCAGCCAAAGTCATCACCACCGCCCAGCTGGGAGGAGATGCCTATCCTACAACGCCCATCGGCATTAACCTTCCCAATGCTGACTGGATCAGAAAGGATTACGGATCCAAATCGGTCACCATGGACAATATCACCTATGCTTACGACCAGGCTGCCCTGGGCAATGGTTTCCTTGAAGAATTCTGTTACTCGGATGAAGAAAGGGCGCTGACTGAGAAATACGGCTCCCTTGCCGGCAACCTTACCACCGACCTTCACGAATGTTTAGGGCACGGCTCCGGACAACTGGCTCCCGGAGTCAGCTCCGAAGCACTTAAAAACTACCAGTCAGCACTGGAAGAAGCCCGTGCTGACCTTTTTGCACTCTATTATGTGATGGATCCCAAGATGGTGGAACTCGGGCTCATACCCAGCCTCGATGTTGCCAAAGCGGAATACAACGGATATATCAGGAATGGCATGATGACCCAACTCACCAGGATTGAACTTGGTAAGAATATTGAACAGGCCCACATGCGTAACCGTGCGCTGATAGCCCATTGGGTCTTTGAAAAAGGAAAGGCAGCTAAAGTGATCGAGCAGGTCACCAAAGATAAAAAGACTTATTTTGTGGTAAGAGATTATGAAAAGCTGAGGTCGTTGTTTGGAGAACTTCTTAAAGAGATACAAAGAATCAAGTCGGAAGGTGATTTTAAGGCCGGCAAAGCCCTGGTGGAGACCTATGGAGTTAAGGTTGACCCGGTGATCCACAAAGAAGTGAGAGAAAGGTTCGAGAAACTGCATATCGCACCTTACGGAGGATTTATGAACCCTGTCTTTGTACCTGTGATGAAAGGCGACGAGATCATCGATGTGAAGGTCGAATACCCTGATAACTATGAAGAACAGATGATGCGTTATTCCAGGGAATATTCATTTTTATAGATGGTTCGGCCTGGTAACATGGTTCATTTTCAATATCGCACCTTCCTGTTGTTAGCATCCATCTTCCTTTTTTCCTGCCGTCCCATGAAACAAAATTCGGACCTGATCCTTTTCAACGGGCACATTCAGACCATGGATGAGAACTTTACCACGGCCGAAGCCATGGCAATAAAAGACGGCAAAATAGTCGGAGTAGGAAGCAGTGCCTATATCTTTCAGCACTTCCAGGCAGATCAGACCCAGGACCTTGCCGGGAAATGGGTGTTCCCCGGGTTCATCGATTCTCACAGCCACTTCTTTGGTTATGCTTTGAAAATGAAGACGATGGCAGATCTGTCCCCTGCCCGTGATGCTGAAGAGATGGTACCCATTCTCAATGACTTTCAGAAGGAGCATCCTTCCGTCTGGATCGTGGGAAGGGGGTGGGACCAGAACGACTGGGACCAGCCTGTCTTTCCTGATAAAGCACTGCTCGACAAGTACTTCCCTGATCGGCCGGTAGTTCTCATCCGTATCGACGGACATGCGGCTGTGGTCAACACGGAAGCCATGCGCAGGGTAGGGATGACAGTGAATACGATCAGGAAGAAAGAGCAGGCATTGTACCGGAATGGGGAATTTACAGGAGTATTCTTTGAGGAGACCGCCGATATTTTTAAAGCGGCCATTCCTCCTCCTGATGTTCAATCGATGATTTCCTACCTGGAAGATGCTCAGGCTGATTGTTTCTCCCTGGGACTGACCACTGTCACCGATGCAGGTCTTTCCGTGAAACGCATTCATTTTCTCGATTCCTTGCAGCAGCAAGGTATACTGAAGATTGGTCTGTATGTGATGCTGGAGAATGCGGAGCCCAGTTATGAATTCATAAAGGACAAAGGCATTTACCAGACATCAAGGCTGAATGTGAGATCGATAAAGATCTACGCCGATGGGGCACTCGGCAGCCGGGGAGCCTGTCTTCTGGAACCTTATTCCGACGACCCGTCGACGAAAGGGATCATGGTCACTCCTGAGAAAGAAATCAGAGAAATCTGCTCGATGGCCTATCAACATGGATTTCAGGTCAATACGCATTGCATTGGAGATTCAGCTAATTCATTGTTATTAAAAATCTATGCCGACTTTTTAAAGGGACACAACGACAGAAGGTGGCGTATTGAACATGCCCAGGTCTTACAGCCTTTCTGTCTGGGAAATTTTTCGAAATACTCCATCGTCCCTGCTATCCAGACCACCCATGCCACTTCTGACATGTACTGGGCCGGTAAAAGGTTAGGTCCTGAAAGGATGAAACATGCCTATGCTTATAAAGATCTTTTAAAGGAGACCGGCTGGGTGGCCAACGGCACTGACTTCCCCATAGAGAAGATAAATCCTGCCTATACACTTTATGCTGCTGAGGCAAGGAAGGACCTGAAGGGCTGGCCTGAAAAAGGTTTTCAGATGGAGAATGCCCTGAGCAGGGATGAGGCTTTGCGATCTGTCACCATCTGGTCTGCCATGGGTTGTATGGAAGATTCCTACAAAGGCAGTCTGGAGGTCGGGAAATATGCTGACTTCATTCTCCTTAACGAGGACCTGAGACAGATTCCTATTGAGCAAATTCCTCATATTCAGATTCTTCAAACCTTTGTACAGGGGGAGAAGGTCTTTGAAAGGCCTCATTGATCCAGATCAATCACTTGTTTAATCTATTATTATAAGGATTTCAACATTCATTATAATTTATTGATAATTAACAGATTAACATTCTAATAATTATCAACAATTGTTCATAAACCCGGTTCATCTTTTGTGCATCTAAATGCTCTAAAAAAGTTGACTTCGCCTTTCTTTTTGACTTAACTTTGGTTCACCAAGCGAGAGATAATGGGCAGGCCCGGAAGGGAAGTCAGTCAGGAAAGCTCACGGGCGGAACTGAAAGATGGTCCTGCGAAGCAAGCCAGCGATGGTCTGCGGCAAAGGTTCCCCCGGAACGGCAAGGACCCCGGCACCCGCCGCAAGGTGGCCTCGACCAGGGTTCAGGTCCAAGTGGAAGGGAGTAGCGCTCAATCGCCTCCGCCAGCTTGTAGAAAGCAAGGTCTCGCGAGCGCCCGAAAGGGCAGCCAGCGGTCCGGCAGGGGAACGGTTAGCAGGAAGAACTTCCAAGGGATGGACAGGTCGGAATAACTGTAGCTTGGCGCTCCTGACAATCACGGTTGTCAGCATGCGGAACGGGAACTTAATCTCTAACAGGTTGAGTTCCCGTTTTTGTATCTTTGCAACATGCTTGTACCCGAGTATTCCTTACCTCTTACCGATCAACAGCGACAGGAACTGATCAACAGATACCGGAACCTGCTGACCATCTGCCGGCCTTACCTGCGCCACGGGGATACCAACCTCATCCGTAAAGCATTTAACGTGGCTATGTGGAGCAGCCAGGATAAAACAACCTGTCTCAACCAACCTGGCATCTTCTTCGCACTCGACATGACAGAAATTTTAGCCGTGGAAGCCGGTCTGGGATCCACTTCCCTGATTTGCAGCCTGCTTTTTTCTGCATACATGGATGGTAAAATTGAAGATAAAGCCATAAAACAATCGTTTGGAGATCAGGCAATAGTCATCTTAAGAGGATTAAAAAAACTGACCTCCATCCAAACCGGAAAAACCTCCATCCAGTCTGAAAACTTTATTCAACTGATCCTTTCCCTCTGCCAAGATGTAAGGACCCTGCTCATTAAAATGGCTGAAAGCCTGTACTACCTGAGGATACTCAGTCAGGTTCCCAAGGCAGATCAGGAAGTTAAAGCCAATGTTGCCTATTATCTTTACGCCCCTCTGGCACACCGCCTTGGCCTTTACCATATAAAAACAGAGCTGGAAGATCTTTCCATGCGCTTTCTACATCCTGCCCAGTACCAGATGATCAGTAACAAACTGAAGGAAACCAACAGGATCAGGGAAACCTATATCTCCGACTTTATCAAACCCATTCAACTGGAACTGGAGAAAAATGACCTCCGGTTTGAAATAAAAAGCCGGACGAAATCGGTTCATTCTATCTGGACCAAGATAGAAAAACAGAAAGTACCCTTCGAAGAGGTTTTTGACATACTCGCCATCAGGATCATCCTGGATTCCACGGCCGATAAGGAAAAAGAAGACTGCTGGAGGGTGTATTCGGTGGTTACCAACATTTATCCTCCTAACCCTGCCAGGCTCCGTGACTGGATCTCCGCACCCAAAACCAGCGGTTATGAATCCCTTCACACGACAGTCCAGGGTCCCGAGAAAAAATGGGTGGAGGTTCAGATCAGGACCAGGAGAATGGACGAGGTGGCTGAAAAAGGTCATGCTGCCCACTGGAAGTACAAGGAATCAAAGACAGCCGCTCATCCCACGGAATGGGCCGCACAAATCAGGGAACTCCTGGAACATCCCGACAAGGACCTGAATACATCCCCCTCATCCCTTCCATCTCAGACAACCGACATCTATGTTTTCACTCCGACCGGAGACCTGAAACGCCTTCCGGCAGGAGCCACTGTACTGGATTTTGCCTTTGAGATCCATACCAACCTCGGATTTCAATGTACCGGGGCCAAAGTGAACGGAAAAATTCAACCCATCAAATACCCACTCAACAATGGAGAAGAGGTTGAAATCATTACCGCAAAAAATCAAAAGCCTAAATCCGACTGGTTGTCATTCCTTAAAACACCCAGGGCCAGGGCCAAGGTCAAAAGAGCCCTGAAAGAAGAGGAAATGAAGGAAGCAGAAACAGGGAAAGAAATCCTCATGAGGAAGTTCAGGAACTGGAAACTGCCTTTTAACGACGAGCAGATCAACAAGATCATCAAAACCCTGAAGTACAAAACACCCATTGATCTCTACCAGGCCATTGCTGAAGAGAAACTGGATCCTGCCCGGATCAAGGATATCTTTTTCATGCCAGTCAAACAGGAGGAACCACATCCCGTGGATGAAGATTCCGATCAGAAAGAACTCCTGAAAAATATTGCCTCCCAGAAAAATGATTTCATCTTCCTTGACCAGAATCTCGCAGGTATCAACTATACCCTTGCTACCTGCTGTAATCCCATTTTCGGGGACGACGTATTTGGTTTTGTGACCATCTCCAAAGGCATTACCATCCACCGGAAAAACTGTCCCAACGCAGCTGACCTGCAAAAATACGAATACCGGATCATACAGGTCCAATGGAGGGAGAATCCAACAGCGACCGCCTTTCAAACCAGTATTAAAATATCCGGTATCGACGAACTGGGCATCGTGAATACCATCTCCGACATCATTTCCAATGAAATGAAAGTCAACATGCGGTCCATCTCCATCGAGTCAAACAACGGGCTTTTTGACGGGCTCATCAAGCTGCTGGTCAGTGATACCAGGCATCTCGACATGCTGCTGCATAAACTTCTGAAAGTCAAAGGTGTCCTTAAAGCAACACGTCAGGATTAAACCATGAAAGAAGGGGAGTGGCATTCATTTATTCTTTTAAAAGAAGCAACACTAGCCGGAGATGAAGCTTGTTATATTTTGCTTGACCTCCAATCTACCCGCTACATCCTGCCCGCCAGGTTTTACCGGCATTATCAATGGAAGCCCGGTGAAACCATTACTTGCCGCGTCGATAAGATCAATTGTACCGGAAGAATCTTCCTGGAACCAAAACATCCGGTATATGAGGAAGGCAAGACATATCCCTTTGAGTTTTTAAGGGAAGAAAAACGGGAAGAGGTGACCGGCGAACGGGTATCAGGATGGGTCTTCAAAGATGCTTTGGGTAAAGAAAGCTATTCACCCGTTGACACAGCAGCGAAGCCACCCCGGCCGGGTTGCAGCATTGAATGCAGGGTGGAAAGAATTAAAAAAGGCATGCTGTACCTGAAACACAGTCATTCTCTTCAACCTGCTGACCGGCTGCTCCCACATGAGTGGTACCCCTTTCGGATTTCTGGTTTTACGAAAAATGAGGAGGGCGATGTGCTTTGGATACTTGAAGACTCATGGGGATTCAAACACCTGCTGAAAAAAAAGCATTTTCCCTTCATCAACGCCGGCTTGGGTGAGGTCCTTCGCTTACAGGCTGTCAAGAGAGACTTTGAAGGGCACTGGGTGCTGGAACCCAGACATCCGGTGTACTCGGAAGGAGAGACCCATTTCTTCAACATCATTGAATTTCGTCATTCGACAGAGAATCATGCACTCATATCAGAAATTAAAGTTCAGGATTGTTTTCAAAATGAAATTCTGGTAGAACTGCCGGAGGGAAAAGCAATGATGGGGTTCGAATCCTCCATTCAACTGAAAGTCACAGAACTGAGAAAAGGAAGACCTGTATTGTGCTTTCCGGATTAAATGAGGTTCCTGGCGCCAAATAAAGCGGTCCCTATCCTGACCAGCGTGCTGCCTTCCTCTATGGCAAGGTGATAATCGTCAGACATGCCCATCGACAACTGATTAAAGGATTCTTTATCACGGAAATAGCTGTCCTTCAACTCATCAAATATTGACTTGAGTGTCCTGAACTCTTGTCTCACCTGGCTTACATCTTCAGTGAAGGTGGCCATGCCCATCACACCCACGATTTCAACTGAAGTAAGTAACTGATAGGATGATGATTGGAAAAAAACCATCGCCTCTGGAAGTGAAAAGCCAAACTTGCTTTCCTCCCTGGCAATATGAAACTGTAACAGGCAGGGTGTGGTTTTTTCTATTCTGGCAGATTCCTGGTCGACGACGGACAAGAGCTTCACACTGTCGATGGAGTGAATCAAACGGACGTAAGGCAGCAGAAGCCTTACCTTATTGGACTGCAGATGACCAATAAAATGCCATTCAATATCAGGTGGCAGCTGGGGTGCTTTGCTGACCAGATCCTGCACCTTGTTTTCCCCAAAACATCGCTGACCAGCCTCATAAGCTTCCATGATGAGTGTAAGGGGCTGGGTCTTTGATACTGCCACCAGTTTGACGCCCTCTGGCAGCCCTGCTTTAATGGATCGTATAGATTCGGCGATGTTCATGATGCTGAATTCGAAGGTAATATTTTTTCCTTTTCAACCATAAGCCAGGTAAGAATGTTAAATGCCTACTTTTGCTAACATCAAGAAGGCGTTACATGAAAAACCTCTTTACCAGGCTGCTGCTGATCTGTTTATACTGGTTGCTGTTCTTCGATCTTTCCAGGGTCTTTTTCATGATTTTTCATTTTAAGATGTTCTCTCTGGAGGAGATCCCTTTCTTCGACATCCCGCCATTGTTTTTTCATGCTTTCCGCCTCGACTTGTCCACTGCTTGTTATTTATTGGTCCCTTCCTTCCTGCTGGCCGTCGTTCAGGCATGGTTTCCCTGGTCATGGCCAGACCGGGTACAGAAACTCTATGTCTCCGTAATGACAGTAGTTTATGCATTGATAGCCATAGGGGAGACCGGGGTTTACAGCGAGTGGAAGTCAAAACTCGATTACAAAGCCCTTCATTATCTGCGCCATCCTTCAGAGATAGCGGAATCGACTTCAGGGGGCAACTTTTTTCTTCTTCTGTTCCTGTTCCTGTTACTGAGCATCATCGGTATCACTGCCTTTCACAGGTTCTTTTATCCGAAATGGAAACTGAAACGGCCCTCACGGCTCTTCGCCCTGGTTTTCACACTGGTGACCCCGTTTTTATTGTTTCTTTCGATCAGGGGAGGATTACAGCCTATCCCTATCAACCAGAGCCAGTCTTACTATTCCAGACATAACCTGCTCAATCTCATCGCAGTAAACCCTGCGTATAACCTAATGTACAGTTACCAGGAAAGTACCTCTTACCTGAGTAAAAATCCTTTCCTGTTTTACGATGATGACCTGGCTCAGCGGACAGTGAGGAAGCTGCACCAGGTGGAGAAAGATACGACCGTCAGCATCCTGAAAAACCAAAGACCGAATATTGTGATGCTGATCATGGAGAGCTGGTCGGCCGATCTAATCGAATCCCTGGGTGGGGAACCGGGGATCACGCCTCAGTTCCGTGAACTGGAGAAGGAAGGGATCCTCTTCACAAATCTTTATTCGAGCGGTAACCGCTCTCAACAGGGTATGGCTTCCATTTTCGGCGGTTTCCCTTCCTTGCCGATCACTGCCATCTCCAATCATTATTCAAAATTTGTGAAGCTTCCTTCCCTGGTAAAGGAACTAAAGAAGGATGGGTACTATACTTCCTATTATTTTGGTGGTCAACTCATTTACGGAGGATTACGAGCGTACATCCTCTTTAATGACTTCGATAAGATCATGGAAGACAAGGACTTCAATCCGACGTTTCCCAGGGGAAGGCTGGGCTTGCATGACGAGTACACCATGGACCGGCTGATTAAAGACCTTCCTTCACAAAAAGAACCGTTCTTCACTTGTCTTTTTACCCTGAGCACCCATTCCCCTTACGACCAGCCCATGAAACAGGTATTAGACTGGGGTGGAAACGAAAAACAGTATATCAATTCTGCCTATTACACCGATCAATGCCTGGGCCGTTTTTTTGAGAAGGCCCGGAAGGAACGTTGGTATAAAAATACGCTGTTCATTATTGTTGCCGATCACAGCCATAACTCATACAGGAATTACTGGGTGAACACTCCCGAGTACAGGAAGATCCCTTTGTTACTGGCCGGACCTGTCATCAAAGAGGAGTTCAGGGGGAAAAAGATGGCGAATATTTCCTCTCAGACTGATATTGCAGGCACCCTGCTGCCACAACTGGGCATCAGGTCAGACAGCTTTCCCTGGAGTAAAAACCTGTTCAATCCGTATTCTCCTGAATTTGCCTACTTTGAGATACAGATCGGTTGCGGCTGGATACGCAAAGATGGCCAGTTCGTCTATCAAAAAACAACGGGCCAGTTTGAAGTGATGACCTACCCGGCAAGGGTGCAGCAGCAAAGAATACAGGAAGGGAAATCCTACCTCCAGGTCCTGTTTCAGCAATTTATGGATTACTGATTATCAGTTAGCTGACTACTTCGCTTCGTAATAACAGACCTTCGGTGAGGAGATCTTGTCGGCCGTCTTCAGCTTTTTAATGGCTTTATCGACCTCTTTTTTGTCAATGCCGGTTGCTTCGGCAATCTCCCCCGATTTCATTGCCTTCCCGGCCTTCTTCAGGGTATTTAGGACCACGGATTCCGTTTCCATGAGTTGAAAGTTTAAATTGTTTCCAATAAATGAACGACCAGACCGCTTCTGAGTTTCGGTTCGAACCAGGTGGTCTTTGGGGGCATGATGTTACCACTGTCGGCGATATCGATCAGTTGCTTCATCGACACCGGATACAGTGCAAAGGCAGCCTTCATCTCACCACTGTCGACCCTTCGTCTCAGTTCACCCAGTCCTCTGATGCCGCCCACAAAATCTATCCTCTCAGAAGTCCTCAGATCTTTAATATCCAATATTTTATCCAATACCAGTTTGGAAAGAATGGTCACATCGAGTACACCGATGGGATCGGAATCGTCGAAAGTACCTGCTTTGGCTTCCAGCGAATACCAGGTACCATCCAGGTAAAGACTGAACTGATGCAGGTGATCAGGTTTATAGATTTCCTTCCCTTTTTCCTCCACCACGAATACTTCGGCAAGTTTCTCAAGGAACCCGACGGAGCTGAGTCCGTTCAGGTCTTTGACCAGGCGGTTGTAATCGATGATGGTCAGCTGGTTGTCAGGAAAATGAACGGCCAGGAAGAAGTTGAATTCTTCAGTTCCGTCATGATGAGGATTGAGCATTCTTTTCTCATTACCCACCAGGGCAGCAGCAGCCGTCCGGTGGTGACCGTCAGCTACATAGGTGAAAGGGATGTCCCTGAACAGGGATATGATGCGGCCTACCACGGTATCATCATCGACCACCCAAAGCTGGTGACCCACTCCGTCGGTGGCAGTAAAGTCATATTCAGGAGGTTGCTGAGTGATCCGGGCCACGATGATGTCGAGTTCAGGAACTGCAGGGTAGGTAAAAAATACCGGTTCCATGTTGGCGTTGGTGATGCGAACATGTTTCATACGGTCTTCTTCTTTAACCTTACGGGTGAGCTCATGTTTTTTAATGATACCGTTCAAATAATCATCCACCCCGGCACATCCGACAATACCAAACTGAGTTTTTCCCCACATCGTCTGGGCGTATATGTACAGGCAATCTTTGCTGTCGGCGACGAGCCATCCTTTTTCACGGAAAAGCCGGAAATTCTCCGCGGCTTTTTCATAAACTTCTGGTTCGTGCTCGTCTGTCCCGGCAGGGAGGTCGATTTCTGGTTTGATAATGTGGAGCAAAGAGTAGGGGTTTCCTTTCGCTTCTTCACGGGCCTCTTCAGAGTTGAGCACATCGTAGGGTCTGGAGGCAACCTGTGAGGCCAAATGTTTGGGTGGCCTCAACCCTTTAAACGCTTTGAGAATAGCCATAATAATAATGAAAGATAATAGAAATCAGCGCCTAATCGTTGTCATCAGGAGCACCACCTGTGCTTTTCTGCAAAGAACCTATGAGGGCACCCAGCATCTTGGTCATTTCCATCAGGTTGTTCCTCGAGGCTTCCACCGAATCATCTGAAAAGTATCCCATGCGTTTGCATAAAGAAGTATAAACAACACACTCCCTCACACAGCTTTTGGCCATCTTCAGATAATAAACAAACTGACTCTTATTCCTTGAAGAACCCTCAGCAATATTCATGGCGATATTCTGGGCTGAAAGCACAAATTTGGACCCTAGTTCTGCTGAGCTTTCCTCCGGGATCGCTCCGATCATGGAGTAGACCCATTCTATGTATTCCAGGGCTTTGTTGTAAATCCTCAGATCTTCAAACCTGAAAAAGGTGGGCACTCTGTCTGAATCAAATTCCATAAGGCATCAAATTATTCACTAGTTAATTGAAGTAAAATATGATAAAATATTGATTTACAGAATGATCTGATATCAATACAAGACCTGGCTTATTTGTTTACCTGGAAAGTTCTGTTCCCCTCCCTGATAAAACCAACGATCTGACGGGCAGCAGCCAAGCCTGCATTAATATTGGCTTCTTCAGTCTGGGCACCCATCTTTTTAGCAGTGGTAAGCATCCGGCCGGGAAATTCAGCAGCCACCTTTTCCTTACATTCGGGTTCTATATCAGAAAGATAGGCAAAATCAGGACGGGTTGAGAACATATTGATCAATCCTTCTTCATCAATGACCTCTTTCCTGGCGGTGTTCACCAGGACAGCACCCTTGGGCATCAGGTTGAGAAGGTTGAAGTTGATTGACTTTTTCGTTTCTGCCGTGGCAGGGATATGAAGAGAAATGATCTGGCAGCCTGAATACAGGTCCTGAACAGTCTTTAACGGGGTAACGTTCATGCCGGTCATCTTATCTTCAGGTATGTAAGGATCATAGGCAAACACCTTCATTCCGAATCCCTGGGCAATCTCGGCAACATACTGGCCCACATAACCGAAGGCGTGGATCCCGAGTTTTTTACCCCTGAGCTCTGATCCCGATTTACCGGCAAATCCCTTTCTCAGATGATGCAGGAGTAAAAGGAATACCAGTTCTGCCACAGCATTGGAATTCTGACCAGGTGTATTCATGGCAACGATCCCTTTGGCTGTGCAAGCTTCCAGGTCCAGGTTATCATAACCGGCGCCTGCGCGCACTACAATTTTCAGTTTATCAGCAGCTTCGGTCACTTCTTTGGTGACCAGGTCGCTTCTGACGATCATGGCGTCTGCATCTTTCACCGCAGCTAACAGCTCAGCGGCGGTGGTGTAATTCTCGAGAAGAGCGAACTCAAAACCGGCTTCTTCCACAATTTTCTTAATGCCATCTGTGGCAATCCTGGCAAATGGCTTTTCGGTAGCTACAAGTACTTTAGTCATAGAGTCAATTATTTAGGATTTGAATATTCTATTGTAATAAAAACAAAAATACGCATTTTTCTGACAAATGTCGAGTAAATTTAATTTTTAAGCATCCCTCAGGCTGAAAGCCCGGGAAAAAGGGAGAGATACAGGGAAAATAAAATGTTATCTGCTTCTTAATCAGGCATTATCCTTTTCAAAGGCATGCATGCAATCGATAAGGGCTTCCACGCTCTGAATAGGCAGTGCATTGTAAGTGGATGCCCTGAACCCGCCGACAGAACGGTGGCCTTTGATACCCACCATACCCTGGCCCTGGGCAAACTTCAGAAATTCTTCCTCTTTAACTTTGTATGCTTCCTTCATGACAAAGCAGATGTTCATCAGGGAGCGGGAATCTTTTTCCGCTGTTCCCACAAACATCTTACTGTTGTCGATGGCGTCATACAACAGATTGGCCTTCTTCAGGTTCATTTTCTCAACTTCAGCAACACCACCTAATTCCTTGATCCATTTGAGGGTCTCTTTTAAGGTAAAGATATTCACACAGGGTGGGGTGTTGAACAAGGATCCTTCGCCAATATGGGTACGGTAGTCAAGCATGGTGGGGATCTTTTTTTCCACCTTGCCGAGGGTATCTTCTCTTACAATCACAAAGGTGACGCCGGCGGGTCCCACATTTTTCTGGGCACCGCCATAGATGAGAGCATATTTGGAAATATCAACCGGGCGGCTCATGATGTCGGACGACATATCGGCGATCAGAGGGACAGGACTAAGCGGGTCGGTCCTGAGTTCCGTGCCGTAAATGGTGTTGTTGGTGGTGATGTGGAAGTAATCGGCATCAGCAGGAATGCTGTAGTTTTTCGGCACATACGTAAAATTTTTATCGGCAGAGGAGGCCACAACATCCACATCGCCAAAGATTTTGGCCTCCTTGATGGCCTTTTTGGCCCATACTCCCGTCTCCAGATAGGCAGCTTTTTTCTGGAAGTAATTGAAAGGAACCATGGCAAATTGAAGGCTGGCACCACCACCGAGAAAAAGGACATGATATCCCTCGGGAATATTAAGTAATTCTTTGAACAGGGAAACAGCCTCATCTATCACAGCCTGAAAATCTTTGTGTCTGTGAGATATTTCCATGATACCCAACCCACTTCCATTCAAGTCTATAATAGCTTTGGCAGTGTTTTCAACGGCCACCTTCGGCAGAATCGAGGGTCCTGCATTGAAATTGTGTTTTTTCATAATACTGGTTTTATTAAATGGTATGTAAAGTTTCTTCTGGCAAAGTTATCATTTTTAATGATTTGATGAAACTCTGAGGCACTTATTTTTTAGGTTCACCGGGGGGAGGAAAAAGCTCCAGCTCCGGTGACTTTCTTGTTTTTTCGTTCTTCTCTTCAGGCAGGTTTCTGGCATCCACCTCCTTTATAAAGTTCCATTTGCCTTTATCAAAATAAAATCCATCCTGCAGGTTGGATTCAGGAAGGTAATACTGGTACTGTCCGGTCAATGCCTCATTCATCGGGGTCAGCCTGTCGAAGACAATGATCTCATCCTCATATTCCTTCATCTTCCTTTTACTTCCTTTCTTTACAGGCAGGAAGTATCGTTGCCTGCTGAAATTCAAAGTCATGCTTGACCTGGCGCTGTATTCAAAGATGACTCTCTTTACCTTTCCCGGATACCGGGAAAATACCAACGAACCAAAAACGGGTTTTCCCTTTCCCTGGAACGTAAGTACTTCAATGAGTTTCCGGTGACTCAGGGCGTCATGACCATCCCAGCCGAGCAGCGTATAATAAGTTTTGGTGCCATACTGCTTTTGGATCAGCTTGTAATACAAAGCTCCGTACCAATTGTCGGTAGTAAGGTTTTGTTTGTCAGGAGATTCAATGTCCTGGGAATGGTCCTCCAGAGGTAACAGCCTGCAGATTTTCCCTTCAGTTCTTATCTGTAAAAGACCTGAATAATCGCAGCTGCCATCGTTTTTTCGTATCACCCAGGTAAATATCCTGATGTGGCGATCGGGGGAGGCGAGTTTTGAAATACTGCTCAGGGAATCAAACGGATAATTCATCTCAGGGTCTTTGACGAGAAGTTCTGTCAGGTAAGCCAGGAAAGACCTGCTGGCATCAAAACGGATAAAGTCATCCGGCCCTTTCTGAATGATGACGGCGAGCTTCCGGAGAGAATCCTCCTCGCTGTATAGAATACGCTGGGGATAGGCAGTAGGGGTCAGCCATAAGGTCTGAACGGAAATCAGGGCAAAAAAAGTGGACAAAGGTACCCGGAATCGCATCACAAATTGTCTTGGTTGGCCATCATCAGCTAACGCATGGTCAGCCTGCATATTTTTTATAAAGATAAGAATAAGGAGCGTTGCACGGGGGCAGGACAGGATAATTGTCAGGCCTGTCACCCAATTTTTTACTTTTGCTTGCAGTAACGACCCATGGAACAACTCAATAATAAAGTTGCCTCCCTTGCCCGTCTGGGTGATTTTCTTCAGGCTTTCCTGGAAGACAGTGACTGGAGTATCACTCCAGGGTCTTTCCCGGCACCTATTCAGAAAGTCATTCAACAGGCGACTGCCGAAAACGCCTGGTTCACTCAGGAGATGGTCCGCCAAGCCTTAAGGTCGGTCGTGACCCTGCTGAAACCTGATGTGCTTCATGACTGGATCTCTTCTTACCCTCTACTTGAAAGAACCTACGACCGGCCATTGCAGATAGGGGTGGTGTCGGCGGGGAATCTTCCCCTGGTGGGCTTCCATGACTTTTTGTCGGTCATCATAACAGGGAACACCTACCTGGGTAAGTTGTCGGCCCAGGACAGGGTCCTTCTTCCCTTTTTAGGCGGGTTCCTGCTCGGGGATCACCCGGTCTGGAAGGGTAAATTCAGGTTCTCGGAGGGGATGCTGAAAAAAACGGATGCAGTCATTGCCACCGGCAGTAACAACACTTTCCGGTATTTTGAGTACTATTTCAGGGACGTACCGCATATCCTGAGGAAAAACAGGAATGGGATAGCAGTATTAACGGGCAGGGAGACCTTGAAAGATCTAACCAGGCTGGGGGAGGATGTCTTTACGTACTTCGGGCTCGGGTGCCGGAGTGTTTCCAAGGTATTTCACCCGAAAGACTACGATATCAAAGTGCTGCTGGATGCCTGGGAACCCTTCTCCGGCGTTCTTAATCATCATAAATACCGTCATAATTATGATTATTATAAATCCATTTATCTGATCAACCGTGAAACATTTTATGATAATGGATTTATTATATTGAAACCCGAGCCCCTCCGCCTGGCTTCCCCGGTCTCTGTCGTCTTTACGGAACCCTATGAAGATCTGGGGCATCTGGAGCAGCATCTTGATTCTATAAAGGAAGAAATACAATGTGTGGTCGCATCGCCGGGGGTCATCCGTCATTCCATCCCATTCGGCCACTCACAGCAGCCTGGCCTATTTGATTATGCCGACGGAATCGATACCCTGGAATTTCTCATTTCACTCTGCTCCGGCCAATACTGATGAAAATGGGAACAAACTTTTCTGAAAACTTGGTTTGTAATTAAAGAATACTTAATTTTGCAGCCCCAAAATTTGGAAACCATGAGAAAAGAAATTCATCCTAAGGATTACAGGTTCGTCGTTTTTAAAGATATGTCAAACGAATATACCTTTCTGACAAAATCTACGGTTCAAACCAAAGACACCATCGTTTGGGAAGATGGGAAGGAATATCCTCTGGTAAAACTGGAAATCTCACATACCTCTCATCCCTTCTTTACAGGTAAGATCAAACTGGTAGATACGGCAGGAAGGGTCGACAAATTCAAAAACCGGTATCAGAAACACCTGGACTTGAAGGAAAAGAAGTAATCATCTGTTCATAAGATTTGAAAAGTCCCGGTCAAACGGGACTTTTTTTTTGCACTTTTTTCGGAGAATTAGCGTTATTTTGACATAGCGAATCCATTAAAATCAATATTACTTAGATTCATGAATTATATTCTGTTTGATGATTCAAGGAGGAATAATCTCCTGCCTCTGACCTTCATGAGGCCTGAAGCCGATATCCGTGTGGGAATCCTTACCATCAGGCAAAAGTGGGAACACTATCTGCAGGCAACCACATCCAGCCTTACGGAACCCTATCTGAGCAAGAAATTTCCCATCATTACGGAAGAAAACAACATCCTGATCAGTGGTTCGGTTATCCCTAACCCCGATCTTGTCAAGGCAATCCTCGCCCTGGAACCCGGACAGGTGTTGAAAAAAAATGAATCCCTGATCGCCTATCACATCACTGCCGAAGAACTGGAGAAGAATGTCAGATCTTCCAATACGGTCGAAATTGAGCTCGATATTCAATGTCAAAAGATCAATAACACCTGGGATATCTTTACCCTCAACGACATCATGCTCCTTCATGATTTTGCCATCCTGACCAAAGGCAGAAAATCACAGCCTGTGAGTGCCTCCAATTTTGTGAAAGGGGCAGAGAATATATTCATTGAAGAAGGGGCCGTGGTGGAATACAGCTCCATCAACGCTACCGCCGGTCCGGTATATATCGGGAAGAACGCTGAAGTCATGGAGGGGTGCATGATTCGCGGACCTTTTGCCCTGATGGAAGGCTCCATCCTGAAAATGGGCGCCAAGATCTACGGAGGCACCACCATCGGACCTTATTGTAAGGTAGGGGGAGAAGTGAATAACTCCGTGTTTTTCGGAAATGCCAACAAGGCGCATGATGGCTTTTTAGGACATTCTGTCATTTCAGAATGGTGTAATCTGGGTGCTGCCACTAATAATTCCAACCTTAAAAACACCTACGACCTGGTCAGAGTCTGGAACTATGTCGACCAATCCTTCATAAATACAGGCCTTCAGTTCTGCGGCCTCATCATGGGCGACCACTCCAAATCAGGAATCAACACCATGTTTAACACAGGTACTGTGGTAGGGGTGTTCTCCAATATTTTCGGTCCTGGCTTCCCCAGGACTTTTGTTCCTTCCTTCTCCTGGGGCGGGCCTTCCGGGTTTAAGACCTATGACCTTTATAAAGCCTTCGACGTGGCCAAAGATGTGATGAAACGCCGTAACATGGAATTCACCAAAATCGACGAGGAGATCCTGGAGGAAGTGTTCTATATCACCTTCCCTTATCGCAGAGAACAATAATTCAGGACTTTATAAACACTTTCCGGGGAAAAGTGTTTTTTATGCGTGCTACAGGTTTTGGCATACGAATTGACATTGCCTGTCCTTCAACATCAACCGTCAAACTGTCAGTAATATCTTCCTGATGAATGAAATTTTAGATTTTGACCCGGCCAGGTTCTCGGATCTGTATGAGGGAGAAACGGAGATCATCCCCCTGTTGTCGCAGGAGGATGAAGACCAGATGAATGCTGAGGATGTGCCTGAAGTACTGCCAATACTTCCCCTGAGAAACACGGTGCTTTTCCCGGGGGTGGTCATCCCCATCACAGTGGGCCGCGACAAATCCATCAGGCTGATCAAGGACTCCTATAAAGGAAGCAAAACCATAGGGGTGGTGGCCCAGATAGACTCGGAAATGGAAGATCCTGATTTCAGCGATCTATACAATATCGGGACCGTGGCGACCATCATCAGGCTGCTGCAAATGCCCGACGGAAGCACCACCGCCATCCTTCAGGGAAAAAAGAGGTTCCAGATTAAACAGCCTGTTGAGGTGGAACCCTATTTCAAGGCCGTGGTGATCCAATATGAGACCCATGAAGTATTCGAAAAAAACAAGGAGTTCCTTGCACTGATCTCTTCCATAAAGGACCTGGCCATCCAGATCATCCAGAAATCACCGCAGATGCCATCCGATGCGGTTTTCGCACTGAAAAACATCGAAAGCCCCACCTTCCTGGTGAACTTCGTTGCTTCTAACCTCAACGCCGAAATCACCGAGAAACAAAGACTCCTGGAAATGACCAGCATCATGGAAAGGGCCCAGCAGGTGCTCACCGACCTGACCAGAGAACTCCAGATGCTTGAACTGAAAAACCAGATCCAGGACAAGGTTAAAACAGATATCGACAAGCAGCAGAGGGACTACTTCCTCAGCCAGCAGCTGAAGACCATTCAGGATGAGCTGGGAATGAATCCCAATGAACAGCATATCAATGAGCTGAGAGAGAAGGCCAAACAAAAGATCTGGTCGAATGAGGTGGCAGATATCTTTGAAAAGGAGTTCATCAAGCTGCAGCGCATGAACCCCATGGCAGCCGAATATTCCATACAGTCGAATTACCTTGATGTCATCGTGGAACTCCCTTGGAACGAGACGACCCATGACAACTTCAACCTGAAAAATGCCCAGATGGTGCTCGACGAGGACCATTACGGGCTGGAGAAGGTGAAAGAAAGGATCATCGAATATCTTGCCGTCCTTAAACTCAAGAAAGATATCAAATCACCCATTCTGTGCCTGGTGGGGCCTCCGGGCGTGGGGAAAACCTCACTGGGAAAATCGATAGCCCGGGCGGTGGGACGTAAATACATCAGGGTATCGCTGGGCGGACTCCGCGATGAGGCGGAGATCAGGGGCCACCGTCGTACCTATATCGGCGCCATGCCCGGAAGAATCATCCAGAGCATCCGGAAAGTGAAATCATCAAACCCTGTTTTCGTCCTGGATGAAGTCGATAAAGTCATGGGTATGAACATTAACGGTGATCCGTCGGCAGCCCTGCTGGAAGTGCTGGACCCTGAACAGAATATCAGCTTTTATGACAATTTCCTGGAAATCAACTATGATCTTTCCCGGATCATGTTCATCGCTACAGCCAACACCCTGAGCACCATTCATCCGGCCCTCATCGACCGCATGGAAGTGATCGACATCAACGGTTATCTTCTGGAAGAAAAGGTGCAGATCGCAAAAAAGCACCTGGTGCCCAAACAGATGAAGGAACACGGCCTGAAAAAGAGCCAGCTGGTGTTTTCTGACGATATTCTTGAAAAAATCGTGGAGACCTATACCAGGGAATCAGGGGTAAGACACCTGGAGAAGACCATCGCCAGGCTCATCAGGAGCCATGCCCGATATATCGTGGAAGGAGAGAAGTACCGCCGTACCCTTAAAATAGCCGACCTTGAGAAGATCCTTGGCCCCGCTCCTTATCAAAAAGAAAAAGATACGAACATCAAAATGCCGGGCGTGGTGACCGGCCTGGCCTGGACACCCGTGGGTGGGGAGATACTGTTTGTGGAGGTCAGCCTGAGCAAAGGCAAAGGGGAGCTTACTCTCACCGGGAACCTCGGTGAGGTGATGAAGGAATCAGCCACCCTGGCTTATGAGTACCTTAAGGCTCACGCATCAAGGCTGAAACTGGGAAATATAGAATTCGAGAACTTACATGTCCACATCCACATCCCCGAAGGAGCGACGCCCAAAGACGGGCCCTCGGCCGGGATCACCCTGTTCACCGCCCTGGCTTCGGCCTTTACGGGAAGAAAGGTGAAGCCGTCGCTGGCCATGACAGGCGAGATCACACTCAGGGGTAAGGTGCTGCCGGTGGGAGGGATCAAAGAAAAGATCCTTGCAGCCAAAAGGGCTAAGATCAATGGGATCATCCTCTCGAAAGAAAACCAGAAAGATATCGTCGAGATTAAAAAGGACTATGTCCAGGGGATTCAATTTCACTATATCACCGAGATGATCGAAGTGATCGATCTTGCCCTGGAAAAGAAATAAAGCTTACTCGACCAGCATTTTACAGGTCTGCCTGAATCCTTCTGCCTCCAGGGTGTAGAAATACATCCCCGGTACCAGGCGACTTCCATCCACATACTGCCGGTGTAATCCGGCTTCCTGATCTCCTTCAAAAAGTGTCATGACCTTTTTCCCTGTGACATCATGAATGTTCAGGCTGATCCTGGTTTTTAGAGGAAGTTCATAAGAGATCTCTGTGCCCGAGGAAAAAGGATTGGGCTGGTTGGGGAACAAATGCATGGAAGCAGCTACACCGGGCAGGTCCTCATTACCCACGATGAGTGAAGCTTCCTTTAGCACGATCTGGTTTCCCGGGTCGAAGGTCAGCAGGGTAGGCTGAATCGTGAAATAAAACTCGAACAGCTGGTTGTTCACATCATTCATCACCCTGATCAGGGTATCGCTTCCGTTGGAGAACTGTATCCTGAGCTCAATGGGCATTTTAAAAAAGGCCGGATTGTTCTGAACCTGTTTGGCAAAAAACCGCACCCTCCAGGTGCCGTTGCCCATGTTAACAATGTTGTAACTGTTCTGATATTCAGGATGGTTGGGCTGATAGATCCACTCGTTGAAGTACCAGTCAAGCGGCTGCCCGTAAACCTGTTCCATCTTCTCCTTGAAGTCGCCAATCAGAGCGTTTTGAAATTTGAGGTTGATCGTATCTGTAGCATATTGGTACATACCCTGAAAGAACAAGGAATCACCCATGACATAACGCAGCTGATGTAATACACAGGCGCCTTTGGCATAGGTGACGGCATAATTGAAAAGCTGGTTGTTGGAAGGAGTGGTCGTGGCCCAGCTGGGATTCGAGATGGCCCAGCCCGGATTATTCGTGAGATACCCGTCGGCATCATAGTCAATTTCTCCCTTGTAGCCGGAATACCCCTGCTGGTGTTCAAGCCAGAGCGCCTCCAGGTAAGTGGCAAAGCCTTCGTTCAGGAAGATGTCAGCCCAGGTCCCACAGGTGATCATATCACCAAACCACTGATGTGCAAATTCGTGCACCACCACGCTTTCATACCAGCAACCCGGGCAAAGACTGGTAAGGGTCTGGTTCTCCATGCCTCCCCATGAAAACTGGTTGTTCAATGTGGCGAAACCATTCTTTTCAAAAGGATGGGCACCAAATTTCTCGGAGAAGAAATCAAAGACATCGGTGATCATGGCCTCTATCTGGTAAGGATTCTCGCCGGGATTATAATAAAACCGGATGGGAGTGGGAGGGGCCAGGGGCTGCTGGGGGTTGGTCCAGTAAACAATATCGAGGTTGTAATCGACCCGGCTGGTGATCACCATAAGGTAAGTGGAGATGGGATCCCTGCTGATCCAGTGATAGATGAGGGTATCTCCGCTCACCAGGGAATCTTCCAGTCTTCCGTTGGAACCCAGCCTGACATCAGCGTCGACCCTGGCCGTCAAGTCAAGAGTGGCCTTATCGGAAGGCTTGTCCCAGCAAGGGAACCACTTGCGCGCCCCTTCAGGCTCACAGTCGGTGAAAACAAAGCCACCACTGGAATAAAAAGCATTGTCGGTGACATCCATGTGGTGATAGTCGATCTTCACCTCCACGATCGCATCCGGCTGGTAGATGTTGTCGAGGTTGATGGTGAGGATGTTGTTGGCATGGGAGTAACTGAACCCGGCAAGGGAGACATTATCGATCACCAGGGAAGCATTGTTGGCATTCAGGGAGATGCTGTTCAAGGCCGTATCGACCCTGAAAGTGATGATCACCGATGCATTGAAGCTGTTGGGATAAGACCCGTGATAACACTGGTATAGCCTCAAATCGAGGGTATAATTCAAAACATCGAACTTATGTTTTGGGGTGTTGGGCGAAAGCAGGTCGGTTAGGTCCTGCTGCATCGATGATTTCTTTGCAGAACAACTTTCCCATCCCCTTTGAGAGAAGGCTGAAGGTGCCCCGGCTGTCGCAAGGAAAACAATAATCATCAGAAGGTCGATAAGCTTTTTCATGCAGAGGTTACTGAGTTAAATAAAAAGTAAGGTTTGAGAAAAAAGACTGTTTTAGGTATCATTAGTTGCCCTTGTAGATGATTTTAACGCCAGATGAGATATCTCCGGCTGTCAGACGGGCATAATACAGGCCGGGGGCCACCTTGTTACCATTGGAAGAATGGCCGTCCCAGGCGAAGAAATGCAGCCCTGCACCCAAAGGCTGACTGACCAGGGTGCTGATACGCCTACCATCCAGACTGTATACTTCCAGTGTCACCGGGGTGATCTCTTTCAGCCTGAACTCAAAATTACAGGCATAGGAGAAAGGGTTGGGTGTTGCTTTCAACAGGGTACCATAGACATCGCCCGAATTCAGGGGTTCTTCCGTCGAAGTAGCTGAATTCCAGAATATATGAGGGTCGGGAGCCCCGATGTAGGGATGGTTGGCGCTTCTGCCGCTGGAGTCGGCAGCATGGATATAATAACTGATGGTCCCCCAACTGCCTGGAATCGAGGCTTCATAAACTGAATTGCCTGCATAGGTCATTACTACCGGAGTATAGGCAGAAGTACCCGTCTTGTAATACAGGATTACAGAATCGGGGTATAAGCCGGTTCCACTGTAAGTCGTGATCTGGGCAGAAAAGTTATAAGTGCCCTGGTAAGGCTGGTATCCCAGGGTGGGATCATGAAGGATCTCGAGCATTCCCCTGTCGGCCAGGCCCATGACCCTGCAATGAAGGGCATCGGTAGACTGCCAGGCCTGGCTTCCGCCTATGAATCCAAGTACCTCATAACCAGGCATGGCCACCTCGTATGCATGAATAGCTGCCGTGTCGTATTGTATCTGGTTCATGATGGGAACCAGCACCTTGTTGTTGAGGATGACCGAATTGGTATACGGCTGGTTGTTGGGAGTGTACACCCTGAAAACCTGGAAATGGTTTCCATAAGGAGATACCAGGTTGGAAAAATAAGTGGCTGTATTTTCAATAGCCTGGTACTGAGGGTGGGACGTCGGTACCGAGCGGATCAGCACCTTGTCGGGAGCCAGGAACTTTCCCCAGCAGTCAATATGGTCGATATAAGTATTGTTTGGATCCGGAACCTTATAATAAGTGTCAACACCCAGGTACAGCTGGGCGATGGAATCCATCTCCGTAGTGGTCAGAGAAGGGTTCTCCGTGACCACCAGATCGGTTGAAGCTGAGATGCCTCTTCCGGTGGTCATGTAGTTACCGCCGGTATGGATGATGTTCATCCCGAACCAGGGGATCCCCATCTGGGCAGCCACCACCTTGGGAATGGAATCATCCATGGGACGGGGTCTGTTGTATGGGAAATCAACGATGGCGGACTCTGTGTTGCCATAATGGATGAACCAGGGACCATAATCCCTGGTCCAGTATGAATCGGAAGGACCGTAAACCCAGATGCAGTTGGAAAGATTCACTCCGGCACTGGTATAACTGTTGGTCACCGTTGCCTGCTGGCTGGCACCGGTCACCACTGTCCATACCTTGGTGTCGGTCGAGATCTCGGCAATCAGGGCCAGAGGGATCCCAAAAGGATAACGTACCAGGGCACCTTCAACCTGCTCAAATTCAGCAATATTCCTGATGGTGCCGGTTGGTGGAGGGGTCTCCACAAAACGGATCCCGATTTCACCTTTTCTTAAGAGCTCCTCTGGGGTCATCTCATGAGGAAGGCTGGTCTGAATTTCCTCCACCTGGGCAGAAAGGGTAAAACCCGAAAAGAGGACAAGAAGAGCAAGACAGTGACGGTAAAAGTGTTTCATGGGTGTCAATAATATTAATCAGGCAAAAATAGGTAATTCATCTATTGCTACCTTTGCTATGACAAGAATCCATGAGATCCATCCTTATTTTTCTGTGTTCCCTGTTGCTGCTGGCTGCCTGCCAGACGGATAAGAAGAACAACCTGACCGTGTTCAGGTACAACGAATCCTCTGGGATCACCTCCCTCGATCCTGCCTTTGCCAGAAACCAGGCCAATATCTGGGCCACCAACCAGCTGTTCAACGGACTGGTGCAGCTGAACGACAGACTCGAAGTGGTGCCCTGTATCGCCTCCTCGTGGGAGATCAGCCAGGATGGCAGGACCTACTTCTTTCACCTCAGAAATGACGTGTATTTCCACGACGACTCCCTTTTCCCAGGAGGTAAAGGAAGAAGGGTCACCGCATCCGACTTTGAGTACAGCTTTAACCGCATCGTGAATCCGAAGGTGGCCTCTCCGGGTATCTGGGTGTTCAATAATGTCAGGAAGTTGGGAGATGGATACTCCTTTAAAGCAGTCAACGACAGCACCTTCTCGGTAGAGCTTTCCGAACCCTTTCCACCCTTTCTGGGCCTGCTCACCATGCAGTATTGTTCCGTCGTCCCCCGCGAGATCGTGGAGCATCCCGGCATGGAGTTCCGGAAACACCCTGTGGGCACCGGTCCGTTTTACTTTAAATACTGGAAAGAAGGAGCCAAGCTGGTGATGCTGAAGAACCAGAATTATTTTGAATTCGAAGGAGACCACCGGTTGCCTTACCTTGATGCTGTTTCCGTGAGCTTTATCGTCGACAAGCAATCGGTCTTCCTGGAGTTTGTCAAGGGAAACCTTGACTTTATGTCGGGCATCGATGCCAGCTACAAGGACGAGCTGCTTACGCGCCAGGGAACCCTGGCCTCAAAGTACAAGGATCGCTTCAACCTGATCACCCAACCTTACCTGAACACCGAGTACCTGGGTTTTCTCATGGACAGTTCCCTCTCAAAAAAGAATAACCCGTTGCAGATCAAGGAGGTGCGTCAGGCCATGAACCTGAGTTTCGACCGGAAGAAGATGATGAAATACCTCAGGAACAACATAGGATTACCCGGTATTTACGGTTTTGTCCCTCCCGGACTTCCTTCCTTTGATTCCGCCAGGGTGAAGGGCTACAGCTACCAGCCTGAAAAGGCCAGGGAACTGCTCGAAAAGGCCGGTTATCCGGGGGGAAAGGGACTGCCTGAGATCAAACTGTCGACCAACGCCACCTATCTCGACCTGGCCACCTATATACAACAGCAGCTCAACGAGATGGGTTTCAGGGTGAAGATCGATGTCCATCCTCCCGCCAGCATGAGAGAGATGGTGGCCCAGGCCAAGCTTCCCTTTTTCAGGGGTTCCTGGATCGCCGATTATCCCGATGCCGAGAACTACCTGTCGCTGTTCTATTCCCCCAACTTCACCCCGGTGGGTCCGAACTACACCCACTTCCTCAATCCCGGCTTTGATGAGCTCTTCAGAAAGGCCACCGAGGAACGCGATGACCAGGTCCGTTACGAATACTACCGGCAGATGGACCAGATGATCATGGACGAAGCTCCGGTCATGGTGCTGTATTACGACCAGGTGCTGCGGTTTACCCAAAAGAACATCAGCAAGCTCGGCAGCAACGCCATGAACCTGCTGACGCTGAAGCAGGTGAAGAAGGGGAGGGGATAGGACTAATTGACAACCAGGATGAAACCTGGCTCAATCAATCAGAGACTGTCAACCCTGAAGGCAATCTTGCAGATACATCCAAAAGTTGTAACCTTGCCGTCCTTCACATGTGCCTTGATATCTTTCACATAAATGGAATCGATATTCCTGATTGTCTTACTGGCTTCTTCAACAGCCTTCCTGATTGCATCATCGATACCAATTTCTGAGGAAGCAATGAGCTCAATTACTTTAACAATTTCCATAACACTTACATTATAAAGTGGGTGTAATACTGAATTTCAATACAAAAATAGAGGGGGAGAGTTCTTCTTTCCTATCCGTAATAAACTTAAAATCAGTTTCCTGAAGGTACAGAATCAGTGCCTTCAATAAGGTCAGCAGCCTTTTTTCCAATAGTCTCCGGAGCAATGCCATTTTCTTTCATGGCTCTTTTCTCGCAGGTAAGGCAAAGCTCGGAAATGCCCTTCTGTTCCCACGATTGCTTTACGGTTCCCTGGCTGATGCTATCGCGCCCTTTTATATGCTGACAGTCTTGATATATATGGTATTTGTTACCGGCATGGGTCCAATAAACCAAATCATTATCAAGGTTCAGCTTTTTTAGCGTTGTGGTCTGTTCGTTGATCTCTTTTGTATATTTCTCAACAGAGGGCGGGTTAAAGTCTATCCCCGTGATTCCAGCTACCAGCAAGGCCACCACGGCTATGGATCCAGCGATTCCTTTCGTTTTTCCACTCAAATTCTTGTTGGTAAAAATGACGATAACCATGGGAAGGAAGGCAAGAACTGCCATAATGGCCCCCAATTGACTCTGAATAAAGAACTTAACCTTATCCTGTTCTGAGGCAGGATCAAGACGGTTGGCCTTTTTCCAGAGTAAAGAACCGGCAACAGCCAGAATTAAGATGACGACGATGGCAACAATGAGCCAGACCATGGTTTCATTGTGCATGAGTTTCAGAATGGCGAAAACCTCACCTGCGATAGCGATCAACCAGGCCAGGAAGGCAAAAAGCCGGAGCTGTTTCGCTTTGGCTTTAGCCTCAGGGCTTGCAACAAATACTTTTTGTGTTGTCATTATGATACGTTTTATATTATTCAACCACCAAACAATCCTTTAAGAATAGAAAGCAGGCCTCCCGACTTTTTCTTTTTTCCACCGGAGGGATTTAACAACTCACCTGCGATTTTGCCAAGGTCAATCCCCCCGGTCTTTCCTTTAATAAGGCTGCCAAGGATGTCATTGAAATCGATGCCGGACGATCCTTTCCCGCCTGTAAGAGAACCAATCACGTCATTCATGTTGATACTCTTATCTGAGGGGTCAGCCACTTTCTTCGAGAATTGATTCAGAACTCCCGGGAGAACACTTCCTGCAATGTTGGATGCAATACCTGGAGAAATGCCAAATTTCTTTCCGAGGTTCCCGACAATCTGATCGGTAATGTTGGTTAATACAGGATTGCCTGCCAGGCTTTCCTGTTTGGCACCCTTGGTGAAAAGTTCCATCACACCATCAAGGTTACCACCCGAAAGTGAAGATGTCAGACCACTCTGAATGGATTCAGTGATCTCTTGCTGTACGTCATGGTTGTACTCATTGGGGACCTCCGTATTGTTGACTACGGCATCCTGAGTGTTCTGCATGACCAGGTCCATGAGTTGTTGTTTCATAATTTCTGGGGGTTTTAGACAATGAATCAAAGATAACCATATAAAACCACAGGAGCTAATTTTTTCCCGATTAAATGTTAGCTGTAATAGACAGGACTTGATCTGACAGTTGGGGTATTTTTTCGTCATTCTCACC
>CAZSDK010000024.1:0-55901 GCA_964605655.1 uncultured Bacteroidales bacterium | reverse complement strand
AAAGTATTGAAAAAGAGGCGTATAGGCTGATTGTCCTGAATTTACTTGTCACTTCAAGCTTCTCTTGTACCTTCAGTTTTCCATTTTTTCACTTCTAAAAAAAGTTCCCTCTTGCTTATCGAACTGGTCCGATGCTCTCAACACGTGTGATCAATAACTTTTTTCGGCAAGATGCCGAAAAGTAGTAAGGACGTAGCGAGGACGCTACGCCCAACGACAGAAGGGAGAGCATGGCCCGAAGCTACGCTCATCGGGGTGACATCGCTCGAAAACCTCTGGAAACCTTATGCACTATACATATTGTTGGCATTTCGTTATTTCTTATTCTTTTTAATTGATTGTTTTACAAGACTTAAAATATACTCTAAATCATCATCATTGTTTGTCTGAATTTCATAATCTCCATTTCCCCAATGTCCAGTTGTTGAAACATCTCTTGTTATATTTTTTGAATCATCTAGTTCTCCTTTGCTCATATTTATCCACATTTTTAATGCCTTTTTCTGTGGTAAAATGTCAATTACGTTGCGACCAGAAACAAATGCAATATATTTTTTCATTGGTTTTATTTCAAGGTTGTCTAGGTTTTGAATTGCACTTTTAAATTTCTCATAAAGTTCTATTATTTCTTCATTTACATTTTCTAAATGTTCCTGCTCCGAGTAAACTTTTATTTCTTTAGCAACATTGTCAATTGTTTGGTCAGTTTTTGAAATTGTTTTTATACTTTCTTGTGCGCCTGCTTTTTGAATTTGCTCGTAGGAAACAGTATTGTTCTCAAATCTTTTTACTTCCCATAATTCTATTGGCAAGTCTTTAAAATTTATCGCCTCCCTTTGATAATTTGTAAATGATGGAGAAACAAATAAAACTCGTGATTGTGACCAATCTACATCGTTCCTTTTCAAAGTTTTATCTAGGTTTTCATTAAATTCTAAAATGAAATCTGCTTTGTTATTCAGCATTAAAGATAAATATGCATAACCTTGGTCAATTACACTAAAATTTTTATCGCGTTTATATTCAATTATTACAAATGCGTTTGATTCTCTATCAAAAGCAAGAGTGTCTATTCGAAAATTATTCAATGCAAATTCAGATTTTACAAAATCAAGTCCAAATACATTTTTCAAATTTTGCTCTGTTAAATCTTGAATCTCCTTTTCTAGCTTGAAAGGTTTTTCCTTTATGTATTCTAGTTTTTTCTCTATTTTAAAAAGTGCCATTTGGTTTAATATTATGATGCCGTTTGTTCAAAAAATTTAGCATACAAAAAAGTTGATAAAAGATAATATCCAATAATTGTAGCAACAATTTTCGACCAATAGAATATGTGAATAATTATAGGTAAAATATTTGGTGCTTCAATGTCATCTTCTAATCCAATAGAACCGTTATGTACTTGGCACTCTTTATATTTAAAATAAATACACCATATCAGTCCACCAACAATATACTGAAGTAAATCAAGAGATAAGGAAATTACCAAACAAAATAAAGGTAATATTAGTTGGTCGGGAATGGAAATATTGCCATTTGTAGTTGTTTTAAAAATCCATATAACCGCAATACCTCCTAACGCTAAATTTCTGTTTATATCACTAGCCTTACCTGTATAATATTCATAATCCTTGCGATAATCTGTAACAGTTTTCTTATGATTTTCTTGGTCCGCCATCTCTTGTCCCATTTTCTTGTTTTTTGTGTTGCTTTTGCTCTTTAAGAACCTTCTTTGCAGGTGCTTTTTTTGGTGCTGAAGTTTTTTTAGGTTCAGCTGTCTTTTTCGTAGTTTTTGCCATGTTGTTATATTTGTAAATTAAAGTTCAGTATTTGTCATAATGAATGCCAACCTTAAGGATTTTATCTTTCAAAGCCTAAAAAAAGAGAATGTATGTTATGAGCATAAAGATAAAATCTCGTTGGACGGAACCGCCTGGTAATCAACAAGCAAATATATGGGGATTTTATTGCGCACGCAAGCAATCTGGTAACATTTTTAACTTAAAGCTGTTCGGCGAATGTGCTTCTTGAGTGCTTGACCTCATGAGATCTATTGTGCAGATTAACAGTGTCTTGTATTCAGATCAACCATTTTTTTTGGCAAGATGCCGGTATTGATGAAGAGCGTGACAGGATGCAATGCTTCCACCAATTTTCCCTTAAAACCGAAAAAAATGCCGTTCTTTGCAGCCCGAAACCGAAGCGGTATGGAACAGAAGATCACGATATACAACACGCTTACACGGAACAAAGAGGACTTCCAGGCCCTCCATCCTCCTTTTGCCGGTATTTATGTCTGCGGTCCCACCGTCTACGGCGATCCCCACCTGGGCCATGCCCGCCCGGCCATCACCTTCGACCTGGTGTTCCGTTACCTCCGTCACCTGGGCTATAGGGTTCGCTATGTCAGGAACATCACCGACGTGGGACACCTCGAGAACGACGCCGACGAAGGGGAAGACAAGATCGCCAAGAAGGCCAGGCTGGAAAAGCTGGAACCCATGGAGGTGGTCCAGTATTTCACCGACCGCTACCACGATAGCATGCAGATGCTTAACGTCCTCCGGCCCAGCATAGAACCCAGGGCCTCCGGGCATATCCCGGAACAGATCGAGATGATCAAAAAGATCTTTGATGCCGGCTATGCTTATGAGGTCGGCGGATCTGTCTATTTTGACGTGGAAAAATACAACAAGGAGCATCATTACGGCAGACTCAGCGGACGGGTCCTTGATGAGCTGCTGTGCAGCACCAGGGAGTTGGACGGACAACAGGAAAAACGCTGTCCTTTTGATTTCGCCCTCTGGAAAAAGGCCCAGCCGGAACATATCATGAGGTGGAATTCCCCCTGGAGCGTGGGCTTCCCGGGATGGCACCTGGAATGTTCGGTGATGAGCACCAAATACCTCGGAGAGGTTTTCGACATTCACGGAGGCGGCATGGACCTTCAGTTTCCGCATCACGAGTGTGAGATCGCCCAGTCGAAGATCGCCATGGGCCACGACACGGTGAGGTACTGGATGCACAACAACATGATCACCATCAACGGCCAGAAGATGGCCAAGTCCCTGGGCAATTTCATCACCCTGGAACAGTTCTTCACCGGCGATCATCCCGAACTGCAGCAGGCATACAGCCCCATGACGATACGGTTTTTCATCCTGATGGCCCACTACCGCAGCACGGTCGACTTCTCCAACGAGGCCCTGCAGGCCGCTGAAAAAGGATATAAAAGGCTGATGGAAGCTTCCAGGACCCTGAAGAAACTCAGCGAACAGATCGAAGACCAGCTGCCCCTCGATCAGCTTACCCTCTCAGAGGCTGTCAAAGAACGATTCGCTTCCTGTTATGAGGCCCTGAATGATGACTTCAACAGCCCGGTGCTGATCTCCCACCTCTTTGATGTGGTGAGGATGATCAACACGGCCAAAGACAGTCCGGGAACCCTCTCCGGCCATGATGTTATGGGACTGAGGCATCTTTTCAGCTCTTTTGTGTCTGAGATACTGGGACTGGTGGATGAGACGGCTTCGGGGAGCAACGAGAGGATCATCTCCGGACTGATGGACCTGGTGCTGTCGGTGCGCCAGCAGGCCAGGACCAACAAGGACTGGGCGACCTCCGACCAGATCAGGGATGAGCTTGGGAAACTGAATATCGTGATCAAGGATGCCAAAGAGGGATCCAGCTGGACCATCGATTAACAGGTAAAGTGCCTCTCAGCAAAGAAATCCGTGAGATGATCCAGAAGACTGTCATGGCAATCACAGGTATGAACATGAGGAAGACCCATCGTATCGTACAAGGAAGGATGCTTCTGGCTATCCTGAGCCTGTTGTTACTGGATGTCTTTCAGTCTGCTGCCCAGGAGCAGGGACTGGCCAGGCCAAAGAACATGATCGTGATGATCAGCGACGGTTGCGGCTATCATCACATACTGGCTACCGATTATTTTATGGACGGAAGGGCCGGGAGCCAGGTGTACGAGTCTTTTCCCATCCGGCTGGGGATGTCGAACTTTCCGGCCCGGATTTCCGATTCCTCTGCCCTGATCCCTCCCGACAAGGGTTACCTTCCTGACAGCGCCTGGTCAAGCTTCTCCTATCCCCTTCACGGCTGGACCGACTCCGCTCCTGCAGCCACCACCATGGCCACCGGGCAGAAGACCTACAACGCCTCCATCGGGATGGACATTCAGTACCAGCCTATGGTCAACATCACCCAGAGAGCCGAGGCCCTGGGAAAATCGACGGGAGTGGTGACCACGGTCCCCATCTCCCATGCAACCCCCGCAGGATTTACCGCACATAACAAGCTCAGGAACCATTACAGGGAGATCGCCCTGGAAATGCTCCTGGATACCCGTCTCGATGTGATCATGGGTTGTGGTCATCCGGATTATGACAGTAAAGGCAACCCCATCACCGCACAGAAAGATTATCAGTATGTAGGTGGAAAAGCTGCCTGGGATGCACTGCTAAACGGTGCAGAGGTTTTTATCGAGTCTTCGCCTTCGGGGAACACAAAAGTCAAAGATGCTGACGGCGACGGCAAAGCCGATCCCTGGACCCTGATACAGGACAGGGAAGATTTCGTAAAACTTTCCAAAGGGAAAGTCCCGGCAAGGGTGCTGGGTGTGGCCAGGACATACTACACTTTGCAGCAGGAGAGAAAAGGAAAGATCGACACCCTTCCTTTTGCCATCCCTTTCATTGAAAATGTCCCCACCCTGAAGGAAATGGCCGCCGGGGCCATTCATGTTCTTGAAAACAACCAACACGGATTCTTCCTGATGATTGAGGGGGGAGCCGTTGACTGGGCCGGGCATAACAATGAGCTTTCAAGGTTAATTGAAGAGGAGGAGTCGTTTAATGAAACTGTGAGCGAGGTGATCCATTGGATAGATTCTCACGGAGGCTGGAACGAGACCCTGTTGATCGTTACGGCTGACCATGAGTCGGGATATATCACCGGACCCGGGGAGAAAGATCCCTCACCGATTACCAATCCTCTGATAAACAATGGAAAAGGCAAGGTGCCCGGAATGCGGTTCAACACCAAGGAACACACCAACCAGCTCGTGCCTTTTTTTGCGAAAGGGGCAGGCTGCGAGATCTTCCTGAAAGCAATACAGGGGGCCGATCCGGTGAGAGGTTCGTATATCGACAATGCCGAAATGGGAAAACGTCTGTTTGAGTTATGGCCACTGCCCGGAGATCCTTCACGGAAATGATTGGTCGGTGTTTTCATGACTTTTGCAGATTCCCCGTGAAAGATTCATGAAAGTGCTGCACTTTTGCAATACAAGATCCCAAATTCCAAAAATATGAATACCATCATCCAAAGTAAAAAACAAACAGCCCTGCTGCTGGCAGTGTTACTGATGCTGGGCATCAGCGGATGCCAGAACAAAAAACCCGACATGGAACAAGAACTGAAAGACTTCATTGCCAAGTATGAGGCAAAAGTCAAGCCCCTCCAGAAAGAGACCTATCTCGCGGCCTGGAACGCCACCCTCAGCGGGAAAGATGAGGATTACCAGAAATCAGAGAAGCTGCAGCAGCAGTTGGTGAAGATCTATGCCAACAAGGAGGAATTCAACCAGCTGAAGAAGATTAAAGAATCCAATTCAGTGAAAGACACATTGCTCAAGAGAGAGTTAGAAGTGCTGTATCTCAACTATCTGGGAGCACAGGTCGATACCAACAAGCTGGCGGAGATCATCCGGATGCAGACGGAAATCGAAAAGACTTTTAACACCAACCGGGTGGAGGTGAATGGCAAGACACTCACCGACAACGATGTGGAACAGGTGCTGAAAACCTCCACCAACAGTGAGGAACTCAAGCAAACCTGGCTGGCTTCCAAAGCTATTGGTGACAAGGTGGGCGATAAGGTAAGGGAACTCGTGAAAAAGAGAAACGAAGTCGCCAAGGAGCTGGGATTCAACAACTATCATGAGATGAGCCTGAAGCTCAGCGAGCAGGATCCCCAGGAGATCGAAAAGCTTTTTGACGAGCTCGACAACCTCACCAGGGATGCCTTTACCCAGGTGAAGGGTGTGATGGACGATTACTTCGCCAAGCGTTATAAGATCAAGAAGGAGGAACTCATGCCCTGGCATTATCAGAACCGCTATTTCCAGGAGGCTCCGGTGATCTACGAGGTGGACATGGATAAATATTACAAAGACCAGGACATTGTGAAGCTGACTTCCACCTATTATGCAGGGATGGGTCTGGACATCCAGGATGTGATCGACCGCAGCGACCTGTATGAGAAGCCGGGTAAATACCAGCATGCCTATTGCACCGACATCGATAATGAAGGAGATGTCAGGGTCATGTGCAATGTGAGGCCCAATGCCGACTGGATGAACACCATGATGCATGAATGCGGACATGCCGCTTATGACAAGTATATCAGCATGGAGCTGCCTTTTGCTTTGCGAAATCCGGCGCATACGTTCACCACAGAGGCTATCGCCATGATTTTCGGGCGTTTTGCACGTCATCCGCAATGGATCAAGGATATGACGGGCATTTCAGAAGAAGAGAAAACGAAGATCTCCGACGACTGTTTCAAGACCCTGAGGCTGGAGCAGCTGGTGTTCAGCCGCTGGGCCCAGGTGATGTATCGTTTTGAGAAGAGCATGTATGAAAATCCCGACCAGGACCTGAACCAGCTGTGGTGGAACCTGGTGGAGAAGTACCAGATGGTGAAAAAGCCTGAAGGCCGGAATGCTCCCGACTGGGCCACTAAAATCCATGTGGCTACGGTGCCCTGCTATTACCACAACTACCTTCTGGGTGAGCTTCTGGCTTCCCAGCTTTATTTCCACATCACCAAAGATGTGCTGAAGTCAGATGACTATAAAAACACCGATTTCGTGAACAAACCCGAGGTCGGTGCCTACCTGAAGGAGAAGGTCTTTGCCCCTGGTGCCAGGTATTACTGGAACGATATGATTGAGAAAGCCACGGGGGAAAAGCTGACTGCCAAATACTACGCCAAACAGTTCGTAGAATAGAAGGAACCCTCCTGAAACCAAGCTTTCCGGGGCCTGTCTCACTAAAGGCACAACTGAACAAAAGATGCTTACCTTTGTGTAAAGCATCTTTTGTTTTATGAAACAAGTACTTAAATATACGGGTTACCTCCTGCTGGTGGCCCTGGCAGCTTACATGTTTTGGAGGTTCTGGTTCCTGATTGTCTGGATCCTTGTGGCAGCCGTCATCTCCTTCCTGGGTCATCCCCTGGTGCGCTTTTTTGACAAGCTGAAACTGGGGAAATGGAAGATGCCCCATTCGCTCAGCACGGTGATCTCGCTGATGATCATCCTGGTCTTTTTCATGGGGCTGCTGGCGGTTTTCGTTCCCCTGATCATGCATCAGTCAGAAACCCTGTCGAAAATAGATGTCAATAAACTGGCTCAGGGACTTCAGGGTCCGGTCAGCTGGCTGGATGAACAGATGCATGCCTTTGGGTTGCTTCCGTTTGGGCAGACTCTTCAGGATTTTTTGGTGGTAAAGGTAAAGTCGCTGGTCAATATTGGCAGCCTGACTTCCCTGCTGAACAGTTTCTTCAGTGTGGCCGGGAACTTCATTATCGGAATGTTTTCCATAGTGTTCATCGCCTTCTTTTTTATCAAAGATGAAAAGCTGTTCACCGACGGACTCCTGATGATCGTGCCGGTGAAGCATCACAAAGCCACCCGCAGTGTCATTACCGAATCCAAGGAAATGTTGATGCGGTATTTTATCGGGATCCTTTGCGAGCTGCTCTGCGTCATGCTGATCATTACCCTGGGTTTATGGGCATTGGGTGTGGACAATGCCTTGCTCATTGGCTTTTTCGGGGGAATCATGAATATCATTCCTTACCTGGGGCCTATCCTGGGCACCACCATAGGCATGGTCCTGGGTGTCACCTCCGCCCTGGCTGCCGGTTCTTACCAGGAGATGTTGCCGTTGGTACTGAAGCTTATCGGAGTCTTTGTCGCCGCCAATTTCATCGATAACAACATCCTGGTGCCTTTCATCTATTCAAGCAGTGTGAAGGCCCATCCTCTGGAGATCTTTTTTGTGATCATCATCGGCGGGAGCCTGGCAGGGATATTGGGGATGCTCTTTGCCGTTCCGGTTTATACCGTGCTCAGGGTCATCGCACGGCAGTTCTTTAACCAGTACCGTGTGGTGAGGAGGCTTACCGACTCTATGGATGATGACTGACCGGTGGTGCCTTAAACTGCGATGACCAGGTAGTAGTTTTTCTTCCCTTTCTGGACCAGCAGATAGCGGTTGTTGAGCAGGAGCTCTTTCCGGATCGTGTAATCTTCATTTACTTTCTCCTTATTGACCGATACCCCTCCGTCTTTCAGCATCCTTCGGGCTTCGCCTTTCGAAGGGAAGACCTGGGTGTGTTCGGTTAGAAAATCAATGATATTCAGGGGTTGTTCCAGCGCATGGGGCTGAAGCTCACAGGTGGGGACCCCCTCAAATACCGATAGAAGCACCTGTTCGGGAAGTTTACGAAGGGTCTCGGTGGTGCCTTTGCCAAAAAGGATCTGGGAGGCTTCCAGGGCTGTCTGGTAATCTTCTTCAGAATGGACCCTCACGGTAATGTCCCTGGCGAGTTCCTTCTGCAGCAGTCTCAGGTGAGGTTCTGCATCGTGCTGTTTTTCAAGATTTTCTATTTGTTCTTTAGAGAAAAGCGTGAAAATGCGGATGAACTTTTTGGCATCTTCGTCGGACACGTTCAGCCAGAACTGGTAGAAGGCATAAGGAGAGGTCCGGGCAGGGTCGAGCCACACATTGCCCTGTTCGGTTTTACCGAACTTTCTTCCGTCGGCTTTGGTGATCAGCGGACAGGTGAGGGCAAAGGCTTCTCCGCCGGTTTTCCTGCGGATCAGCTCGGTGCCGGTGACAATGTTACCCCATTGGTCGGAGCCGCCCATCTGGACTTTGCAGTGATGGTTTTCGAAGAGAAAGAGGAAGTCGTAACCCTGGACCAGCTGGTAGGTGAATTCAGTGAAAGACAGCCCGGTCTCGAGCCGCTTCTGCACCGAGTCCTTTGCCATCATATAATTGACAGTGAGGTGTTTCCCTATGTCGCGGAGAAAATGCAGGAAGGAAAATTCCTTCATCCAGTCGTAATTGTTCACGATGCAGGCTGAGTTCTCTATATCGCTGAAATCGAGAAACTTTAAAAGCTGACCTTTGATGCATCCTTCGTTATGACGCAGGGTAGGTTCATCGAGCAGGTTTCTTTCTTCCGACTTTCCCGAAGGATCTCCGATCATTCCGGTGGCACCACCCACCAGAGCTATCGGCCGGTGACCGGCAAGCTGGAAATGTTTCAGCATCATCACCGAGACCAGGTGCCCTATGTGCAGGGAATCTGCAGTCGGGTCAATACCCACGTATGCAGTGGCCATCTCAGTGCTGAGGTATTCTTCCAAGCCGGGTGTCAGGTCGTGGATCATACCTCTCCATCTCAACTCATCAATAAAACTCATTATCTAAAATTTGCGGGCAAAGATAGGGATTTTGAGCTACATGTGACTCCGGGCCGATGGACGACATCAGAATAAATAGCGTACCTTTGGCCTATGATCTATCTTACAGGCGCCACTGGTTTTCTTGGTTCTTATATTTTGCTGGACCTTCTGGAGGCGGGCCATAAAGTCAGGGCACTGAAGCGGCCCACCAGTACCTTTGACCAGGTGAAGCGGGTTTTTCAGACTTTCAGCACCCGGCCTGAAGCATTGTTTTCTTCTGTGGAATGGGTGGATGGCGATCTCAATGACCTGTTTGTGCTGGAGGAGACCATGGATGGATGCGATACTGTTGTTCATGTGGCCGGGCTGGTCTCTTTCCAGAAAAAAGACAGGAAGCGGCTTCAGGAGGTCAATGTGGAGGCTACGGCCAACCTGGTGAACATGGCCCTGAAAAAGGGAGTAGGTAAGTTGCTGTATGTCAGTTCCATTGCTGCCATGGGAAGGGGTGGGGATGATGAGATCATCCATGAAAAAACCGTTTGGAAAAACTCCCGTCTGAACTCCCGTTATGCGGTGAGTAAATACTGCGGTGAGAAGGAGGTATGGCGAGGCAGGGAAGAAGGGCTTGATGTCCTGGTTGTCAACCCTGCCGTCGTTCTGGGCTTTGGCGATGCTGAAGAAGGGGTCACCAGGATGTATGCGACAATCCATAAGGGTCTTCCTTTCTACACCCTGGGCTGCAACGGCTATGTGGATGTCAGGGATGTGGCCAGGGCCATCAGCCTGCTGCTTGCACAGGATGTGAGAAATGAAAAGTACATTCTTTCAGCTGTCAACCTGGACTACCAGCAACTGTTCGGAATAATAGCCTCTTCGTTGGGGAAGAAAGCCCCTTCTCTTCCGGTAGGAAGGGTTCTGGCCAACCTGTACCGCTTGTTTGAGTCGCTGAGATCTTCTCTTTCTGGCAGGAAGCCCCTGGTCACCCGGGAGACCACCCTCACGGCCCTCAACAGATACAAGTACGACGGCAGCAAAATCCTCAGTCTGCCTGGTTTTTCCTATACTCCTGTCGAAAAGACCATCCTGGAAACCGGAGCGATTCTTAAAAAGGAATTTAACTGGTAGTCTTTCTGAGAAACCCGGGAAACAATCGTTTCACCAGGGTGGAAAGAAGGAAAAGCAGGCTCAGCCAGGCACAGGCAGTGCCGATAAGGTCGCCATACCTGGTATAAAAGGTGAGATCATTGTTCCGGTTGATGGAGGCTTTGATGACCGCAGGTTCCCAGTATTGTGTTTGTTGGAGGAGATCTCCTCTCTGGTTGACAAAACAGGAGATGCCCGTGTTGGCGGAACGGGCAATGCAACGCCTTGTTTCAATAGCCCTCAGGGAGGCAAATCCCAGGTGCTGACGGTGTCCCGGCGTGTTGCCCCACCAGCCGTCGTTGGTGATGATAAACATGACTTCGGCCCCGTTTTTCACAAAACCACTGAAGAACTCTCCGTAAACACCTTCATAGCAGATGGCTGTAGCTACGCGGTACTTTCCGTCCTTCTCCAGGAAGACGGTGCGTTCGGGGCTGATGCCCAGGCTTCCGATGGTGCCTCCCAGGTCGATGGCATAATTCTCCAGGAACTTGAGATATTTCGGGAAGGGCATCCTTTCCACCCCAACCACCAGTTTTGATTTATGGTAAACCTGGATATGGCGGCTGACGTCGGTAAGGATGGAAGTGTTATAAGCATCGAAATGGAATTGCTGCAAGCGGGAAAACCTGGCAGTCTCCGTCAGAGGTTCATTCTCCCCGAACCTTTTAAAGGTGGAGGCTCCCACGATCACCTGCATGCGGGGATACCTCGCCATAAAGTCCCAGATCGTCTGAAGGCTGGTAGATAAAGCCATCATGCTGTCATTTTCCCAGATCGGCTCCTGGATAGCCGATTCGGGGAATACCAGGAAGTCGGTGGTGCTGTCGACGGAATGTACGGCCAGGGTCAGCATCCTGTCCACGATCACGGAAGGTTCCAGGGAATACTGTTCCAGATATGGATCTATGTTGGGCTGGACCACGACTACGTTCAGAGGATCTTTCTTTTCCACATAACGGGAATACATCCACAGCGAAAGGAACAGGGGAACCAGCACGATGGCGGCCCAGCCAGCCAGGGACAGCGATAAAGTCCTTTGATTTTTCCTGTGTAAGAAGTTTCTGACGACCTGGTAACCGGCGACATTGCCCAGGAACACCCAAAAAGTACCTCCGAAGATGCCGGTATATTCATACCATTGCACCCAGGAGGGGTAGGACGCAAATCCGCTTCCCAGGTTCAGCCACGACCAGGTCAGGTCCCAGTCCTGGTGCAGGCATTCGAAGGTGATCCAATAGATCATCAGGATCCAGTAGCCTTTTCCTTCGCCGAAGAATCGTTTTTTGGTCCAATGGTAGGCCAGGAACACCAGCGACATGAACAGGCTGTTGAACAGCACGGCCATGATCATCCCAAAGGCAGTGGAATTATAGATCCACCAGGTGGTCAGAAGGTTCCAGGTGAAGAAGGCCGGGTAGGAGAAGACCAGTGCATGAAAGGTGTGAAACATTCCTTTCCGGCGGCACAGGTCATCTTCCACGAGCAGCAGGGGGATAAAGGCTATGAAGAGAAACAGGGGCATACCCCGGGAAGGCCAGGAGATGCTGAGAAGAAGACCTGAGAGCAGGGCAAGAAGGAAGAGGTACTTTCTTTTCATCAGGGAAGTTTCACCGCAAAAGTAAGCGATATTACTGATTATCGGTTGTGGGGATATCTTTTGCTGAGCAGGCGGGTCACCTCCCGGAGCAGCATCTCTTTCAGCGGGTCGATGTTAGTCTTTTCGGTGGCAGAGATGAAGAGCGACGGGGTGTTGACCCTGGCCATCCAGCTGTTGGTCAGCTCCTGCAGGGTGAGCTGCATGCGACTGGGCGGACTCAGGTCATAGGGATCCCTTTCCACAGGGTGATAGGCATCTATCTTATTGAAGATATGGATGGTGGGTTTGTCAATCACCTGAATCTCCAGTAAGGTTTCATTCACCACTTTGATCTGTTCTTCAAAGTCGGGATGAGAGATGTCGATCACATGAAGGATGATGTCGGCTTCCCTCACTTCATCGAGGGTTGATTTGAAGGATTCGATGAGGGTATGGGGAAGTTTCCTGATGAACCCCACGGTGTCGCTCAGAAGGAATGGCGTGGTTCCTATCACCACCTTGCGTACGGTGGTGTCGAGGGTGGCAAACAGCTTGTTTTCCGCGAAGACATCGGATTTGCTCAGCAGGTTCATCAGGGTGGATTTGCCGACATTAGTATAGCCCACCAGGGCGACACGGATCAGTTCGGACCGGTGCCCTCTCTGGGTGGCTTTTTGTTTGTCGATGGCTTCCAGTTTCTTCTTCAGAAGGGCGATCTTGGTGCGGATGATCCTTCTGTCGGTCTCAATTTCTTTTTCACCGGGACCTTTGAGGCCGATACCGCCTTGTTGTTTCTCCAGGTGGGTCCACATACGGGTAAGGCGGGGAAGAAGGTACTGATACTGGGCCAGCTCCACCTGGGTCCTGGCATGGGCTGTCCGGGCGCGGCTGGCGAAGATGTCGAGGATCAGGTTGCTGCGGTCGAGGATCTTGCATTCCAGGGTCTTCTCCAGGTTGCGAAACTGGGAGGGGCTCAGTTCGTCGTCAAAGACCGCAATATCAATATTTTCTGCTTTGACGTAAGCTTTGATCTCCGAGAGTTTGCCTGATCCCACGCAGGTTCTGGGATCGGGATAGTCGACCTTTTGTACGAAGCGTCTTCTGGTGATACCTCCTGCGGTATCAACGAGGAATTCCAGTTCATCGAGATATTCTTTGACCCGCTCATCATCCTGACGGGGAGTGATCAAACCGATCAGGATGCAGGTCTCGGGTCTGCTGCTGGTGTCTATCATGAAGGAGTCTCTTGGGGAAAGGCAAAAATAACACCATTCCCTGAATCATAAAGCATAGAGGTGGCAAAGAGGGGCAGGAATGTTTCAGCAACCCTCAGGTTTGCCTTCGCTGGTGGCGGGTCTCACAGGCTTTACAGTCTTTGGGGCTGAAGGTCCGGCAGCGGGTCCTTTTCCTGCAGCGGAGTCTTTTTTCAGGAATGAAGAATAGTCGTACCAGGGATCTTCGGCTTGCTTGGTCATAGCGGAACCGGATGAGGGATAGCCGGGAGCCAGGGTGGCATAGCCTCCTTCCAGTCCGAACACCATCCTGAGGCCCGACTGGCGGAGCAGCTGCACGGCACCATGGGCTTCGCTCTCATTGTTGGCATACAGCACAATTCTTATGGAATCGCGCTGCCAATTGTGCAGCTTTTTAAGAGTCGACTTCGACAGCAGTTCCATCAGGTTGATGTTGTATGCACCGGTGACATGTCCTTTCTGAAATTCGTATGGATTGCGGATGTCGATAAATACGAAGGCCGGATCCTTTTTCAGGATGGCCTGGCGGGCAAGCTCTGTGCTGATCTTCCCTTTTTCACTGAGGATGTCTTCCAGCGCCCGGTCCGGGGTCATGGTAAAAGTGGATTCCGGCCTGATGATGAAGAAAAATCCTGCCACGATCAACAGAACGAAGACGCCCAGGATCAACAGGAGACGTTTGGGATTGATATTTTCGGGTAACATAATCTCGTATTTATCATTAACAACCTTCTCCCTTATGGCCGGAGCGGGAAGTCGAGGGTTTCACTTGTTTTGGCTGAGTAGCCCGGGCTCCCTGATCGGGGGATGCGGGTTGATCGGAAGCTCCCAGAAAGTAAAGACGGGCAGCCTTTCTGAAATCATAGGTGGCCCACACCTCAGAAGGGGCTGTAGCAGGAGGTTCCACAGGCATAAAGAAAGTCTCCACCCAATGGTTCAGTCCGCCTTTCATGATGTACAGATGCTGAAGCCCCATCCTGGAACTAAGGATCCAGGCATCTTCTGCCTTCAGGTCTCCGTTGGAATAGAAAACAACATCCATCCCTTTTTGTGACAGAAGTTTTTGAAAATCAGACTCTAAAATCTTCTTCAAAGGGATGTTAACGGCTGCAGGCAGAGAAAAAGTGTTGTACTCAGCAGGGTCTCTCACATCGATCAGCAACAGGGCGGGATCTTTCTGAATGATACGCCTGGCCACATCGTCGGTGGTGAGATACCGGAAAGGCTGGTTCAGGGAGGTCATCAGATTTTTGGGCGAAATTGGTTCTCCCGGATTCTGTTGCGGAAGGAACACGAGCCCCAAACCAAGGAGAAACATGATGCCGGCCAGGATCCAATATTTCTTGTTCATAGTCATAGAATTACATTTCAATTTTCCGGAATTTATCCCTGAAATAGTACAAGATGCCGTACAACATCAGCATGGCTGACACGAAGAGGAAGGCGAACCAGCCTGCACTGATACCCAGGAAATCGGTGATCTTCAGTCCTCCCAGGTAGTTGGCCTGGTAGAGGTTTTTAAACAGGGGGAACATCTCCGAGAAAAGAAAGATTCCCAGGAACATGCCCACGGAATAAAAGATCGCATCGATCTTCCCTATGGCGATGCCAGCAAAACTGGTCCCCGGGCAGAACCCGCCCATCAGGAACCCTATGCCCATGATAAAACCTCCCACGATGGTAGCGTTCACATACAACGGATTGATAAATATCATGCTGATGTCTATCCATCCAAAAGCTTCAAAATAGATAAGTCCGACCATGGCCACGGCGACAGCTGTCATAAAGACTTTGAGCACCGTGAAGTCGTACCCGTAAAACACACCGGCGATCACCCTGGAGGAGGAGAATCCGCTGGATTCGAGGATCATACCAAAGAGCATCCCTATGATAACGGCAATGACGTTATTCCATGCGGGATCGATAGCAAGTTGAGGAATCAGTGGTCCCATGGCACTCAATATTAAACCCATAATTTTCTGAAGATGCGGGCCAGGAGGTACCCGGTCCCAAAGATGACCATCATGGTGAGTATTCCTGCGGCAGACAGGACGGCTGAGCCGCTGAGGGCAGCCCCGCTGGTACATCCTCTGGCAAACTGTGAACCGAAGCCGAAGATCATGCCACCGGCAGCCGCGAAGATAAGCCGTGTACGGGTGGTGATTTTGGGCTGACGTTCCACCTGCCATTTCAGGCGACCGGCCAGCGAACCCGTGATAAAAGCCCCGGCGATCACACCCAGGATCTCAAAGACCAGCCAGTTGTTCAAGGGATGCACATCGTCGCTGATGAACTGTGAATAATATTCGTTGTTCCTGACGTGTTCAGAGGAGACCGTATTCACTGAGGCAACCACAACGTTCTTGATGGCCCCGCTGGCTCCCAGCCCCCTCCCGGTGATGAAGACCGTGAGAAGGAGCAGTAGTCCCAGCAGCACGCCCCCCAGGTAGGGGTTGATATACCGGTTGTTTTTTCCGTTAGCTTCCATACATTCAATATTTTAATTAATATAAATAGCGGGTTATTTGTCCTGCTTCCACGATGATGATCCTGAACATCAGTCCGCCGAAAAGGATCAGCACCGCAGGCACGGCCACGGGGATGTGGTACCCCCAGACTTCCAGGGTCTCCAGTATTCCGGGTAAGATAATCCCCAGGATGACCACAAACACCCAAAAGCTTACGGTGAACGATCCTCCCAGGAAAAGGTGCGCTGCATCGATCTGCACGGCGGTGCTCGCCAGGAACCCCATAAAAAGATGGATGATCAGGAACAGCTCGATGCCGATGAGCATCAGGTCGATGCGACTCATGATCTTCCTCTCCTCTTTGTCTTTCGACATCCACATGATGGTGCCCGCTGCCGTGGAAAAACCAGACACCAGGAACAGAGGACCGAGTATGGAGGAATTCCACAAAGGACGGGCATTAAATGCCGACAACAGTATGCCGGTATAGATGCCCAGGATCACCGAATAGATCACCATGACCCAGGAGATCCCTTTCCGGTTTCGGATCACCCATCCTTCAAAACGCTCCAGCCAGTGCCATTTCCATTTCCAGGAAGGGAGAACCTCCCTCAGGTAGGACGCCGACCAGATAAAAGAAATGGGCGTCATGATCATCAGCACCCAGGCTCCCCAGCCCATAGGCGATTCAAGCCTTATCGTGGTGTACAGTTGCCAGAAATACAACTTGTGTTTCAGGTCGAGGAACAGGGCACCCAAGCCCAGCACCAGGGCCAGGGGTGCCAGAAACGTGGCATATTTCACGGTGGTCGGCATCAGGTGGGCCTTACCACGGATGGTGTAAAAAGCGGCAAAGAACAACAGACCGGCTGCCAAGCCTCCCAAAAAGAGATACAGAGGGATCTGCCAGTGCCAGATGTTCAGGTACGGATCGATGTTGGGATTCATCCTTCCGCTGACGAAAAGTTCTTCTTTCATAGCTGGTGAGTTTTACATCAGGTAATAAATCTGTGGCCGCGTGCCTGCCTCAGGCGCCAGCACCTTCCATTTCCTTACTTTCAGTATCTGGGAGATGTCGGAATAAGGATTGTCGGTATCTCCGAAATACATGCACTTTGTAGGGCATACTTCCACACAGGCAGGGTGCTGTCCCGACCCGAGACGGTGGTGACAAAAAGTGCATTTATCCACATAACCGTCAGGATGTGAATATCTTGCATCATAAGGACAGGATTGGATGCAGGCACCGCAACCGATACACTTATGGGGGGTCACCGTCACAATGCCACCTTCCTCAAAATGGCTGGCCCCTGTCGGGCAGCATCTTACACAGGGTGCATTGTCGCAATGGTTGCATCTTTCTGAACGGATCTCCAGCTCGACCTGGGGGTAGGTACCATTGACGGTCTCCGTGACCCAGTCGCGGCAATAACCGTGGTGTACCTGGTTCTCGACCTGGCAGGCTACCACGCAATCGCTGCATCCCACACATTTTTTTATGTCTATCGCCATGGCATATCTCATGATGCTGCCTCCTTTCCTTCCTGATGTTTAATAAATGTGATGAAGTTGCCTCTCATGCCTGTCCCGCCCATGGTAGGATCGGTGAGCACCCGGGTGATCAGCTCCGTGGTGCTGGCACCCCGGCCGAAGGCCTTGGAAAGCTCTTTTCTGGAATGCCCGAACCCATGGACCATATACACCGAATCCCAACGTATCCTCTCTGTCACTCTCACCCTCACCGGAAAAGAGCTTACCAGGCCGTCCTGGTTCTTGAGGAACACGTAATCACCATTGTTTAAGCCTTCGATACCGGCAACTTTGGGGTTGACCCAGACCGCGTTTTCAGGCATCAGGTCGATGAGGTTCTGGTTGTTGGCCGTGCGGCTGAAGGTATGCATCGGGGCTCTGCCATATACCAGGCGGTAGAAGCCTGCAGGAGGCTCCTCGTGTGCCTGGTACACTGGAATGGCGTCAAATCCAGCCGCCTCATAAGCGGGTGAAAATAGCTCGATCTTTCCTGAGGTTGTCTTAAAACTCTGGACTCCCGATTCGGCATATAAGGGAGTCTTCCGGTCTATCTTCTTAACACCCAGTGTTTTCATTTCAGCCAGGGAAGTCCCCAGCTGTTTCAGCTGCCAGTCAAGCACCTCCTGGATATCGTTATAGTTGAAATATTCGTGAAGGCCGAGCCTTTCACCCAGCTGTTTGGCGATCCACCATGAGGGTTTAGTGTCGTAAAGAGGTTGTGAGGCCGGCATGCGGAGGGCGATGCTGGGCTCCCTGAAACCTGAGTTTCTCAGGCTGTCGAACCTTTCCAGGTAAGTGCATTCGGGAAAGACCACGTCGGCATAACCGGTGATCTCCATGGGCATGGTGTCGATCACCACCAACAGGTCCAGCTCCTGCACCGCTTTGAGGAACATTGATTTGTTAGGGATAGATTCAGGAAGGTTGGTGCCCGTGACGATCCAGCCGCGTACCTGGTGCTGGTTCGTAGCCGAGGGAATGGATGCCTCAATGATAGCACTAGTAACACCCATTCTGGCCAAAGGATACCGTTCCCTGTGTAATTCTCTCCAGTCCCAGGCGGGTTGAGGATACTCCGGAGAAGGGTAGGCTGGGACGGCAGCTTTTTCAGGGAAATAGAATCCACCTCTCTGACCCCAGTTGCCCAGAAGGGCATTGATGATGGCCATGGCCCGGGAACGTTGAGAATCGTCGCCATACCAGCTGGCATGCCTGCCGGGGTGAAGGATCACCGAAGGAGCAGCCTGAGCCATCTCCCTGGCGGTCTTGCGGATGAGCGATGGCTCTATGGTGGTGATGCCATAAGCCCATTCAGGCGTCATGGCGGCGACATGGGCCTTCAGCTGTTCCAGTCCGGTGGTGTTGGCTGCCACAAATTCTTTGTCAAACAGCTCCTCATTCACGATCACATGGATCCAGGCGAGCAGTAATGCCAGGTCGGTGGCCGGTTTGATGGGAAGCCAGTACCTGGATTTGGCGGCTACCGTGCTGAATCGTGGATCCACCGTGATGATGGTCACGCCTTTGTCGATGGCATCCGACATTTCCTGCACCTGGCTGTTGTGCATGTTCTCACCCAGGTGTGATCCTATCAGAACCAGGCAACGGGTATCGCGTATGTCGGTGCATTCAGGACTTCCGACAGAGACGCCGAAGGTGTTCTCAAAGCCCACATCCCTGGGCCCGCGGCACTGGGCAAAGGAAGGCTCTGCAGAGGTATCCGAACCAAAAGCCCTGATCAGATGCTCAAAATACTGCCCGCTGGAACCGTGACTGAATAGCGCCATGGTCTCCGGACCGTATTTTTCTTTGATCTGTTTCATCCTGGCGGCAACATAGTCCAAAGCTTCCTCCCAGCTGGCTTCACGATACTCCTGGTTCCCGTTCCTGCTGATCCTGATCAAGGGCTTTTTCAAGCGGTCTTCATCAAAGTACATCCCGATGCCGCCGGTACCCCGGGGACACAGTCTTCCATTGCACAGCGGATCGTCGCTGTTGCCGACGATCTTCACGATACGGTTTTCCGGAGTAGCATATACCCAACCTGCACACTTCCAAAAACATACCTCGCAATAGGTGGGGTAACGCTGGGTCAGGTCACTCTCTGAACGCGGCTGCTCCAGCGGCACGGCCTTGCCCTTGTCCCCTTTCAGAAACTTCAGGGGTGTCAGGCCAATGGCAACGCCTCCGGCAGCAATCGCTGAGATTTTAATAAAATCCCTCCTGGTTTTCATTCGTATATCATTTTGTAAATCACATTTGTAGATACGTATAAAATATATCGATATAAGAATATATTAACATATCGATGGCACAAAATTATTCAAATTAATCAATAGAAAGGAAGAAAAGAAAGGGCTTTTCTTTATAAAAAGTCCATTATTTTTGTGATTATTGTCACATTTTTAATAAAGAACGCTTTATCAGAGTCAATGACGAGCCTTGTCCGGGATGAAGCGAGATGTCGGCACCGGGAGATATAGCAGATTGGATACCTTTGCAGCGGATCTTATCCGGCCATGAATCGAAAAGAGTTTCTTGCGTACCTTACCCTCCTGGCAGGCTTGACGGGTATTTTCGGGTGGTACCGGGCCCAGCAAAGGTATCAGCAGCTGTTCAGGAAGAAGAGGCGGGTTGTTTATGTGGATAGGGGTACTGTCGGCACAAAGACCGAAGGTGTGATCTTTATCAAGGAAAAGTCGAGGCTCAGGGCGTTCTCTTCCCGGTGCACACATCTGGGTTGCGAGCTGAGGGTGATGCCTGACGGCAGCATGGAATGTCCCTGCCATGGCTCGGCTTTCTCAGCCGAGGGCAAGGTGCTCCGCGGACCGGCGGACAGCGATCTTGAAACCATCCCTGTCAGGCTGGATTCACAGACACATCAGTATTACGTGGAAAGGGAGAAGAATGATGGATGACGCTCCTAAAAGGTTCTCCTTCCCATCCGGCAGCTACGGCCTGATGGCGGCTGCCCTATTTCTTATCTGTGTGGGTTCAGGCATCTTACTGAGCCTGCATTATCAGCCGGTACAAGCCTATAAATCGCTGGTGATGATTTTGTTATATAATCCCTGGGATGGTTTTTGGAGGAACCTGCATTACTGGTCGGCCGAAGCCTTCCTGATCCTTTCCATCATACATTGTTGGGGTTATCTGCGGAAAAAACACTTCACCCGGCTACAGTCTGCTGTCTGGTTGAGGCTGGTGCTCGCCATTCCTCTGCTGTTTTTCGTCATGTTCACAGGGTTTCTGTTGAAGGGAGATGAAGAAAGCCGCCAGGCGCTGTTTATTTTTCGTTCTCTGCTGGATGCGGTTCCGGTGGCCGGCCCCTGGTTCTCTTCTTCCCTGTTGGGGGAAAAGGGATCATTGCTCCTGCCCTATGTGCATCACATCGCAACAGCAACCATCCTGCTGCTGTTGATCATCAGGGAGCATGCCCGAAGGATTTGGCCGGGGAACCAGGTGTTCCTGTATTCCCTGTTCCCTGTATTGTTGCTCTCCCTGTTTTTCATCCCGCCTTTGCACGATGGATTGGGCAATACCTTAAAGGGTCCCTGGTATTTTATTGGTTTACAGGAGTTTCTGCAATGGGTCCGGCAACCAGGCTGGCTCTGGGCCCTTCTGTTGCTTTTCCTTTTCCTGGTGTTTTACCTGAACCGGGCAGGAGCGACCCTGGGCCTCTGGATACGGCGTTCCTTATTATCTTTTGTCAGCTTTTATTTTATCCTGACCCTGACAGGGATGTTGAGCACCGGAACAAGGAATGATAAGTCACTGATCACCTGGGCCGGTGCCCGTGGTCAGCTGCCCTGGTTCAGTGTGGTCCTTAAAAACCATATCCCCGGATATCTCCCTTCCGACAGCCTGAATGGGAAGGAATCCTGTCTTCATTGCCATGACGGTTTCACCGGATTTGCTCCCGGCCACGATCCTGCCGTGATCGGCTGTGCCTCCTGCCATGGCGGGAACCGCTATTCCCTGGATAAAAGCATGGCGCACCGGGGAATGTACCTGGTACCCGGGAACTGGTCTGATGTATCTCGTACCTGTGGCTCCGGCTCCTGCCATCCGGATATCCTTCCCAGGATTGACCGCAGCCTGATGACCACGGTCAGCGGGCTGATGGCGGTAGATCACTGGGTCTTCGGGGAGATTCCTTCTCCTGATTCTTTGATGGAAGTCTCGCAATTGGGCCATGGTGCTGCTGCCACGCACCTGAGAAACCTCTGCCTTTCCTGTCATCTGGGCGTGACCAGGGATAAGCCCGGCCCTGTGGAGGAACGTTCCAGGGGTGGAGGCTGCCTGGCCTGTCACCTGAATTACTCCTCTGGTGCCGTCGACGACCTGGCCATGTACCGGGGAGGCGCTCACCGCGGCGTCTTCCGTCAGTACTCACATCCTGGGATAGGAAAGGAAGTCAGCGACGGGCATTGTTTTGGCTGCCACAGTCGTTCGGGAAGAATTGCCACCAGTTTCGAGGGTTGGGCAGAGATCATGGAGGCACCCAAAGGTGAGCCTGATACAAAGAAATTCAGGACATTGCAGGATGGCCGCTGGTTTGCAAAGGCCGGTGATGATGTGCATCATGCTGCCGGCATGGGATGCACCGATTGTCATTCGGTCAGGGAGACCATGGGCGAAGGGCAGCGCTACCGTCACAAGGAGGAGGCGGTCAACATTCAATGTGTGGATTGTCATCCGGCCGGGAAGGTAAAAATACTTCGTTACGCAGATGCCGATTACGAGACAAGCAGGCAGCTCAGGTTGTGGAAGATGGATACGGCAGGACCTTTCCTCAGTGTCGGTAAGACAGGCAGGATATTGTTGGGTTCCCGCGTCCGGTCTGATGGGAATTTCTTGTTTTTCAAGAGGTCATCAGGAAAAGAGGTGGTAATGAAAAGGACGGCGCCGGTCTGTTATGCCGGCAACGTCCACCAGGACCTCAGCTGCAACGCCTGTCATACGGCCTGGGCCCCCAGATGCATCTCCTGTCATACCTCTTTTGATCCCGTAAAGAAAGGCAACGACCTTTATACAGGAGGTCAGACCCGGGGCAGCTGGACCGAGGCGATGGACGGACTGCTCACGTCTGAGCCTACCCTGGGTGTAGTTTCGGATAAGGGGAAGAGGGTCATCAGGCCCGTGGTTCCCGGCATGATCCTTCACCTGGATCAGACAGCCTTCAGGGGAAGCAGACACTCAAACGTTCAGTTTTCGCGGCTTTTTGCACCCCTGGAAGCGCATACCACCCAAAAGAAAAGCAGGACCTGCAGGTCATGTCACCTGGATCCCCTCGCCCTGGGCTATGGTGAAGGACAATTGCTGCTACAAAAAAGGCAGGCCGCAGCCGACTGGGTGTTTCTCCCGGCCTATGCCAAAAGCAGGGAGGACGGGCTGCCCCTGGATGCCTGGATACCCTTTCTGAAAGAGGGAAGCAAGCCCTGGGCCACCAGGATGAATGTCAGACCTTTCTCCAGGGAGGAGCAGATCAGGATTCTCAGGGTAGGTGCCTGCCTGAGCTGTCACGGCGACGACACTAAGTTTACCGGTGTCTTATTGTCCAATTATAAAGAAGTCCTCGAGAGGAGGACTTCTTTTTGCCTGCTGCCTGGTGAGGCAACAGGGAAAGGACCTGATTAACAGGTTAGTACGCTAATATTAAGAGGTCAGTGGCGACCTGCTTTTTTAAAATCATTTTTTGATGATCTTGATGGTTTCCGTCTTTTTACCTTTTTCCCACAACTGTACAAAATAAACACCCTGTCTGAGGTTGGAAAGATCGAGGCTGCTGCTGTTGTTCCCTCTGGCAATGCTGAGGCCGGTACGCACCAACTCCTCACCGAGCATGTTAAACACTTTCACGGTGATGTCACCCTCTTCCCGGGCATTAATCTGCAACAGGCAATGATCCTGGCAAACAGGGTTGGGTGCCAGGGAGAAAGAGGTCACCGATGGCCCTGTATAGGAAGCGAGGCCTGTGGCAGGACTGCTGACCTCGAAATTGCCCACCATGCCCATGCTTTCATGGGGTGTGCATACATATTCATATTCTCCTTCAACCTGAGGAATATAGGTGAAGGTAGGGTTGCCGGATGAGAGGGGTGAATCCCAGGTGGCTGCTCCTGCAGGAATGACACTGGAGGTGGTGGTGTGAGACCCGCCCGTCCATACCCAGGTAATGGTATCACCTACGTGTACCCCGGTCAGGTTGGAAGGGGAGAAAGAAAAGTTCGTCTGGGTGATGATATGCTTGACTGCTTTTACAGGAAGGATGCTTACTGTGAGCAGAGAAACCAGCATAAGGATACTGAGTAAAGTTTTGGTTTTCATGACGTAATATTTTTATTTAGAATAAATCTAAACAAAAATACTGCCAGAAATTACCTATGTCAATGAATTATGAAAGAAAATTGCTAAGAAATTGTTAAGGTCAGTGTTTTAGTATCTCGATCAGTTCTTTATTTATATAGAGCGTCTCACGTCCGACTTTCTGTGCCTCAATGATTCCATGCTTCTCTAGTTCTTTCAAATATCGTGAAGCAGCTTTTCTCTCCACCCCCAGTTTATTGACGACAAATTCAATCTTGGAGTAGGGTTGCTCAAACAGAAGTTCCACCAGTTCTTTTCTGTAGATTTTTGGCGCGTTTTGCTGAGCTTTAATTATTGTCGAAGAAAGCAGCTCTTTAATATTTGTGATCCTTATTATGGTGTCTCTTGCAGTTCTTTCCACTGCTTTTAGCATAAACAATATCCATTCAGCCCAATGGCCGGTTCTGTTGGTGTGATTCAACAGTCTGTAATATTCAGTTTTATGGTCAATGATGTATGAACTGAGATAGATTATTGGGAGTTCAATCAGCTCATTGAGAATTAGATACAGTATATTTAATATTCTTCCGGTTCTCCCGTTCCCGTCATAGAAGGGGTGTATACTTTCGAATTGATAATGCAAAATTGCTAAATTGATCAAGGGTGACAGATCATCTTTATTATTGAAATGGGTAATAAAATTGTTCAGTAATTCAAGTATTTCTGCTTTATCTTGAGGTGGAGTATACACAATTTCTCCGGTTGTATCGTTTTTCAAAACAGTTCCCGGGGTGCTTCTTATTCCGGCAGTATTATCAACTAATTGTTGCTGAATGCTTACGATGTTGTTAACGCTTAAAAACCCTTGTTTTTTTGAAAGCTCATATCCGTAGAATATGGCCTTGCGATAATTGACGACTTCTTTTGTGGCTGCAGATATGTTGGTGTGATTTACTGTCAAAGCTCTGTACAGCTCATCCTGAGATGTAATAATATTCTCAATTTCAGAGCTGTCTCTCGCTTCCTGAAGCACAATGGCATTAATCAACATTGCCTGATTGGGGATAGTCTTTGCAATACCTTTTAATTCAGCCAAAGCAGCTGTTGATTTATTGGTCTGCCTTAAAATCTCAATGGTTTCAACCTTTTCTCTCAAAGGTGGAAGTTCATCAAGTGGAAAATGTGGTGCATGTTGTCCCATTTATCATTTATTTGTCCCAAAAATACAAAATGTGGTACAAATATCAAAATTTGAAGGGCAATAATACTTATTATTTGTTCTTAGCCTCAAAAGTCAGGTTCAGAAGGACGATCTCCGAACGGGTCCCGATGCGAACGGGCGGGCCCCAGCTTCCATATCCTGAAGAGACGTAAAAATGAGTGTTCCCTTTTTTGAGGTAGCCGTGACTGATCTCGTAGATGGCATTGGTGATCCAGTGCAGTGGCCAAACCTGTCCGTGGTGAGTATGGCCCGATAGCTGCAGGGCTACGCCCATCTTTACTGCCTTGTCGAGGTTGAACGGCTGATGGTCGAGGAGGATGACGGGCAGCCCGGTTTCAGTGCCGGCGAGCAGCTCCTCCAGCTCTTTTCTCCTGTTCCCGGAAAACCTCGGTTTGTCACGGTCTTCGCGGCCGGCCAGGAGGAAAAGGCTGTCGATGTTCACTACGCTGTCTCTCAGGATGTTGATGCCATGTTCCCGGAGGTAACGAACGGCTTTTTCGGCGCCCCCGATGTACTCATGGTTGCCGGTGATGCCCCAGACACCCAGGGGTGCCCTGAGCAGTCTGAGGTCTTCTCCCAGGTTTTGCCGGATCACCGGTTTCAGGTCCTCATCCACGATGTCGCCTGCCAGGACGATGATGTCGGGTTGCAGGGACTCCACCTCCCTGAGGAGACGGTTCAGCCTGTTTTTTCCGATGAGGGTGCCCAGGTGGATATCGGACACCATCACCATCCTCACTTTCCTGTCACTTTGGAGAGAAGAGGGTATGTTCAGGTCCAGCTGCCTGATGACAGGGTTGACCGCCCGAAAATACCCGGTGATCAACAATACGGCCACCGTCAGCACCACACCCGCGGTGACCAGCAGCTTCAGTTGGGGATACCCTCTGAGCGTGCCGGGAGCGGGTACCGGAAGCCATCCGGCTACCAGCCTGATGATGTCGATATCGATCACAGCCATAAGGAAATACAACATGGCGGCCAGCCAGAAAGAGCCCGTCCAGGTGAGGACATCTGAGAAGACCGATGGCATAAACCTTTCGGCCACTCTTCCGGCTATGTAGCTCAGGGCCAGGGTGATCATCACGACCCAGTACCACTTTCTCAGTCCCGGTAAAGCTTCCAGCCCCTGGTATCCCCTCAGGAGGATATAATAATTGACGGAACCGTAAACGAGAAGAACCGTTGAAAAAAACACCAAAAATGCCGTCGTCTTCATGAGCCGGTGCGTATTATAATGAGGTGATCCGGCTGATGCCCTCCGACACCGAGGTGGTGTACAACCAGAGGGCAGCGGCCACGTTGGTGCATTAATTATCTATTTCTCATCATCTTCCGGTAAGCGTGGTTGGAGCGGAAACGTTTCACCTTCACTTTCATCTGGTGGGCAATGAGATACATGGCCGGCACGAAGATCAGGGTGAGGAAGGTAGAGAAGCTGAGTCCGAAGATCATGGTCCACGACAAAGGCCCCCAGAACATCATGTTGTCGCCTCCGAAATGGAGCTGGGGATCCAGGTCGGTGAAGAGGGTCACGAAGTTGATGTTCATTCCGACAGCCAGCGGGACAAGCCCGAGCATGGTGGCGGTGGCTGTCAGCACCACCGGGGTGATCCTGGTCTTTCCTGCCTGGATGATGGCATCCCTGGTCTTCAGTCCTCTTTCCATCAAGACATCCGTAAACTCCACGATGAGTATCCCGTTTCTAACCACGATACCTCCCAGGGCCACGATGCCGAGACCGGTCATGATGATGGAGATGCTCATCTTAAACACTACGATCCCGATCAGCACCCCTATGATGCTGAAGATCACCTCGCTGAGTATGATGAGTGTCTTGCTCATGGAGTTGAACTGGGTGATGAGGATGAGGAAGATGAGGGACAGGGAGATCAGCATGGCCTTGGTGAGGAAAGAGGAACTTTCCTGCTGGTCTTCCTGCTCCCCGGTAAGGGTGATCTCCACGCCTTCCTTTCTGGGGTATTTCTCGGCCAGGCTCTTGATACGGGCCACGATGTCGTTGGCGACGTAGCCGGGCAGCACCTCCGACGATATGGTGATCACCCGCTTCTGGTTCTTTCTCTTGATGCCGCCATAAGAATCTTTGTAGTCGACCTTGGCCACCGACGACAGCGGGATCTGCCGCATCTGGCCGCTATTCATGTCGCGGTAGGTGATCTTCAGGTTGATGAGCTCATCCACGTTTTTACGGGTCTTCTCGTCATAACGGAGCTGGATTGGGTACTCATCTTCCAGTTCCTTGTACTTGGAGATCTCCTTGCCATAGATGGCCGAACGGATCTCGAGTGCGATCTGCCCGGTGCTGATCCCTTCCCTGTTGGCCCTTTCGCGGTCGATCTCCACGATCATCTCAGGCTTGTTGTTCTGGAAGTCGGACTTCAGCTCCTGTACCCCGGGGATCTCGAGTGAGTCGAGGTATTGCTTGAAACGGGTGGCATCGATCACCAGGTCATCGAGGTTCTCGCCGCTGATCTCTATGTTGACGGGCTTACCGGTGGGTGGTCCCATACGGTTTTTCTCCACGGTGATGTTGGCACCGGGGATGCCTTTCACGGCTTGCTGTATCTTGCTGAAATAGGTGCTCGTTCGCGGACCGGTCCGGTACTTGTATTCCACGAAGTTGATGCTGATCTTTCCTTTCTCGGGTGAGGCGGAGCGGTCGAAGCTCATCTGTGAGCTGGCACCCAGGGCCACGTTGGTCACCACCGACTCCACATCGGGGTTGTTCTTGCCCAGCACACCCATCACCCTGCCTTCCAGGATTTTGGTGATGGAGTCGGTGACCAGCACATCGGTGCCCACAGGCATCTCGACCATGACATAAAGGTTGTTGGGCTCATTGGCCGGGAAAAAGAGCACCTTAGGCTTGGCGATGCCGGTGATGACAAGGGTAATGACGAAAAGCCCGATGATGCCGTAAAGAAGGTAGTAAGGGTTTTTTCCCCTGATAAAGAAAGATAACTGCCGGCCGTACATGTCGAGAAACTTTGGCCAGGCAGTCTCCCTCCACCAGATGATGGTATGTTTCAGCACCAGCAGGTAAAGGATGTTCAGCAGGGTGGCAAAGAACATGGCGTTCCCCAGTCCCGATACACCGAGGAGGTGGAACATAATGCCCAGAACGACCATGATGGCCGAGGTGATCACCAGCCTGCGGCGGTTGACCACATGTTCCTGCTGGTCGTATTCATGTTTCATGAAGTTGACGGCGAACACAGGGTTGATGATATATGCCACAAAAAGGGAAGCAAAGAGAGCCAGGATGAGGGTGACGGGCATCTGGTACATGAATTTTCCGACGATACCAGGCCAGAATGCCAGGGGAAAGAAAGGCGTCAGGGTGGTCAGGGTACCGGATAGAATGGGAAGGAATACTTCCCCGGCAGCCTTCTTGGCTGCCTTGACGATGTCAGTCTCAGTACGGTGTAAGCGGTGGGTGTTCTCTATCACCACGATGGCATCATCCACGATGATACCCAGGGCGAAGATGAAGGAGAACATCACCATCATGTTCAGGGTGAACCCAAACCCCGGAAGCAGGGAAAAGGCCATGAAGGTCGACAGGGGCACCGACAGGGCTACAAAGAAGGCGTTGTTAAATCCCATGAAGAACATCAGTACCAGGGTCACCAGGATGAAACCGATGATCATGGTGTTGGTGAGCTCTTCCAGGGTGTTGCGGGTGAACTTGGCCTGTTCCCCGCTGATGCTGACTTTCAGGTCAGCCGGAATCACGCCCTTCTCTGTGTCGGTCTTGAGCATCTTCTTGATCTGGTCGGTAGCATCGAGGAGGTTCATACCGCTTTTCTTGATCACGTTCAGAGTGATCACATTCTTTCCTTCGATGCGGGAGAAGCTTTCCTGTTCCTTCACCGTGTCTTTCACTTCGGCGATGTCTCTGATATAGATCAGGGCGCCGCTGGTGGATTTGAAGGCAATATCTTTAATGATCGCAGGATCGGTGAACTGTCCCTCCACCCGCAACGAACGTTTCATGCCATCGGTGGGCACATTGCCACCCGAGACGGTGATGTTCTCACTGGCGACAGCCCTTTCCACGTCGCTCAGGGTGACCCCGGCAGCCTGCATCTTGTACATGTCGACGTTGATCTGGATCTCACGGTCCAGTGCCCCGATGATGTCCACACGGGTGATCTCCTTGAACGACTCAATCTTGTCCTGGACATGCTCGGCGATCTTCTTCAGCCGGTTGAGGTCGTAGTCTCCGTAGAGCTGAATATACATGATGGGGATCTCGGAAAAGTCGATCTCCATCACCTCCGGGTCGGATGGCAGGTTGGTCGGAAGGTCCGATTTGGCTTTGTCAACAGCATCTCTGACCCGCTGCTTGGCATCGGCGACATCCACATCGGTGTTGAATTCCACCACAATGCTCGAATAGTCCTGTAGCGAAGTCGAGGTCACCTTTTTGACGTCGGCCACCGATTTCAGTTCTTTCTCAATCGGCCTGGAGACCAGGTTCTCCATGTCTTTGGGTGAGGTGCCCGGATAAGGGGTACTCACCAGCATGGTGGGGATCACGATCTCGGGGAACTGTTCCTTGGGTATGGTGTTGAAACTCAGCAGTCCCATCAGGGTGATGATGACCGTGAGCACGTAGATGCTGGTCTTGTTGCTGATGGCCCAGCTGGTGGGCAGGAATTCTTTGAATTTCTCTTTTATCATCGCGAATAGCTTTTTAGTCAGATGAGTATGCGGCCATTATTTGGTCTTCAGAAACTGTCCTTCGTTCAGGTCCTGGTAACCCAGGGTGATCAGCTGGTCGCCCGCTGAAAGTCCTGATTTCACCTCGGCCTTCCCGTTGTACACCATGCCCAGGGTCACGGGCTTTTTCCTGGCTACCAGGTTGCCCTTTTCGCTTACGGCAACCATCACGTAGTTGCCCTGCATATCTTTTTGAACGGTGTTGATGGGAATGACGACAGCTTCTTTCGAGGCGTAGTCGTTGATTTTCACCACGGCGATCATATTGGCTTTCATGGCCAGTTTGCCGGGAGTGAAGAGGGCTTCCACGGTAAAGGTACGGTTGACGGGGTTGATATATTTACTGGCAAAGCTCAGCTTGGCGCTAATATCTTGTTGATAATCGGGAAAAGTTATAATGACCTGGTCGCCGCTCTGCACCTTGGGGGCATAGGCTTCAGCCAGTTCGGCCATCACCTTGGCCCTGGAAAAGTTGATCACCCTGAAAGCAGTTATGCCGGGAGCCACCGACTGTCCTACCTTGATGGGAATTTCTTCCACGGTACCACTGATGGGAGAGACAATCCGGCTCATCGACCATTGTTCCTCCAGGGTCTTGATCTGGTTTTCGAGCGATTCCTTATTGTTCTTTGCAGTGAGGTACTGAACCTCAGAACCTATCTTCTGGTCCCAGAGTCTCTTCTGCTTGTCATACAGCGTGGTGGCAAACTGAAGCTGGTCTTTCAGCTGGTTGAGGTTTTTCCTGATGACTTCGGCATCGAGTTCTGCCAGCACCTGTCCCCTGGAAACGAGGCTGCCTTCCGACACCCTTATGCTGGTCACCACGCCCATACTTTTCGGGCTGACCGATACGTTGTCATCCCCGTCGACTTTTCCCTGTATTTCAATGTAATGGTTGAAAGGCTGAAGGCTGATTGCTGCGATGGCCACCGTCTTGGCTTTGAGCTTGGCCGATACCTCAGGATCTTCTTTGGCGATCTCTTCCTGAAGCTTGGCAATCTGTTCGGTGAGGCGGTCGTGTTCTTTGGTAAGCCGGGCCAGTTCCTCTTTCTTGTCGGTTTTCTTCTGGCAGGCGGTGATGCTTATTATTAAGCTGAGTATGAATAAGATTCTTTTCATGGCTTGGATTTCTGATAGGTTTATAAGTTACTGGTGGCTTTGTCGTATTTGATTTTTGCGGTCATCACTTCCAGCAGGGCATTGAAGTAGTTGCTCTGGGTGGTCAGGTACTGGTTGTATGACTGGGTCATCTCCAGGCTGGTAGAAATACCTTCTTTGAATTTGATATTGGTTTTGCGATAGATGTTTTCGGCCAGTTTACGGTTTTCATTTTCGCTGTTGAATTTCTCGAGGGAGTTGTTGAAGACGGTGCGGGCCTGTTCGGCATCCAGCTGGAGGCCTTGTGAGACCTGTTGTTTGGAGATACGGGCTTTGTCGAGGCTGAGACGGGCCTGCTGCACCTTGGAACTTTTCATGAAGCTGCTGAAGATGGGGACATCCATCTGCAGGCCTATGATTGAGGTGGGAAACCAATCCTTGTCTTTTTGGAAAAAGTCGAATTCGCTTCTCATGGCTCTCTGCTGGTAGGAATAGAATCCGGTGATCACCGGAAGGTAGTTGGCCTGTTCTTTTTTCATGTTTAGCCATTGCAGCTTTTCCTGGGTCTCCATCAGGCGGAAGTCGATATGATCGTTCAGTCGCAGTCCGGTGGTGAGGATGGGTTCCAGGTGGAACTGGCTGATCAGCAGGGGGATGCTGTCTTTCAATTCCAGGGTGCTGTTCACATCGAGTCCCATCTGGAACTTGAGGAGCTTGTCGCTGAGTTCTATCTGGCGGTCGAGGGCGCTGATGCCGTTCCTGAGGTTGGTCAGGTTCAGTTTCATCTGGTCTACGGTAAGGTCTTCCACAAAACCTCCTTTGTACATCTCTTCGGTTTCGTAAACCGTACGTTCCAGCAGGCTGACGCCTTCTTCGAGGAGCTTTTTGTTTTCCCTCGCCACCAGCAGCAGCAGGTAGGTGTTGGCTACCGTCTGGCGAATCTCAATGCGCGCTTTTTCCTGGCTGCGGTCCGACATCTGGTAGAAGGTCCTGGAGGCCTGAAGCCCTACCAGGTACTGCCCGTTGAAGATGAGCTGCGACACGGTGCCACCCACCGACAGGTTATGCTGGGTGCCGAACTGTGCAGGAAAAAACTGGGTCTCAGGCAAAGGTGAGGTGGGACTCAGTCCGAACAGGTTCTGGTTCACGGCCACTACGGCAGGGGTGATGAAGTCGGGAAGCAGGGTGGTGGGAATATCTAAATAATCCTGGTATTGCACGCTTCCATTGACCTGCGGAAGGCCGATGGCAGTGGTTTCCCATATTTTCTTTTTCGCCAGGTCAAGGTCGATGGCGGCATTCCGCGTGGAGTAGCTGTTGGTGACAGCGTAATCCTGGGCCTCTTTCAGACTGAACACCTTGATCTCTTTGTCCTGGGCCAGCACCCTGCCACACAGGGCCAGGAGCAGCAATAATATAATCCGGTTACAAATTTTAGTGATAGGCATAGTTGCAAATAATAGTCGTTTCGTGTTGATGAGTGATTTCAGTTTTATCCGTTAATTTTCCTTTCATAGTATTCAAGACCCCTGGCATTCACGATGCCACGGATGTGGTTGTCGAACATGGTCTGGAAGACTTTCTCCAGCGACACCTCGCCGGTCTCTATCCCTCCCACCTGGTGAAGGTCTTCCAGGTTTTTCAGGTACAGCCGGCTTACCAACTCGATGTCAAGGTCTTCCCTGTAGAGCCCTTCTTTGATCCCGTGTTCCAGGTTCTCCCTGATCTTACCGGCAACAGCTGAGTTCTTCATGGTAAAAAATGACTGGTAGACCTCCCGGTAGTATTTTCTCAGTTCAAATAAGTGAACCGGCGAATACCCTTTGGTCTTCAGGCACACATTTTTGCTTACCGCCAGAAGTTGGTCGATAGCATTTCCTTCTGCGGCCTTTACACCGAATAGTGCCTCGTTGTCCTGCTCATGCAGATACTCCAGGGTTTTCAGCAGCAGGTCAGCCTTATTGCTGACATATTGATAAAGGGTCTTTTTTGAGATACCTAATTCCCTGCTAATGTCGTCCATGGAGATATTCCTGATCCCGTAGGTCTGGAATATCCTGGCTGACTCATTCAGTATGTGTTTGTACTTTTCCTCCATGGTATTCTCTCTAATCGATGCGCAGACTCTTTTTCTTTTGTTCAAAATAGGCCAGTCCCTCCTCAGTGGCTACGCTCCTTACAAAATTCTCGATGGTGAAGTTGAACAACAGGTCAAAAGAGAATTTATCGGTAGGGAAATACTCCGGGTTATGGATGTCCATCAACCGGGCCAGGTAAAGCCTTGCCACCAGTTCCACGCTCAGGTCGCTGCGATACATGCCCTGGTTGATCCCCTTTTCAATGTTGATCTTGATCTTGCTAAAAATGAAATCATATTTCATCTCAATATGCTTCTGGTAGATGTCTGGGAAGTACTTTCTCAGGTCAACGGTTAGCGAGGGGTTGATATCCTTGAAACGATGACTCATCTCGCGGCTGACGGTGAAAAGAATGTCGATGGCATTCACTCCTTCAAAATCATGCTTGTCGAAAATGACCATAAAACTCTGTCTTTCAAACTCCAGCGCTTTTTCAACCAGCTCGGTCTTGGATTTGACATAGCTTTTCAGCACCGATTTTTCAACTCCCAGCTTTTCGGCGATTTTTTCGAATGACATCCGTCGTACCGGATAACGGAATGAAAGTTCCCTGGTCCTTTCGAGGATCTGCTTGAATTGTTCGTCCATTAACTTAAATAATTAGTTATCAAGATGTTAAATTAATATTCCAGCCTTTAGGCTAAAAATCGGCTGCAAAGGAATAATAAATACCCAAAGGAAACAATCTTGAGTAAAAATGTTTCCGGTGTTTCTTGTTAATTTTTGTTAAGAGGAGAGAGAGATGCTTATTCCACCAGGATCATCTGGTGTTTGGTGATGACTGAACTGGTGGTCAGCTGGAAGAAATAGACGCCAGGGCTGAGATGGTGGGAACGGGCATCAAAAGTTTCCACATATTTTCCGGCGGGTTTGGTTTGTAAGGGGATGAGGCAGGCAATCTCCTTGCCGTTGATATCAAACACTTTAAGTTCCACCAGGCAAGGTTTTTTGATTTTATAGGTGAAGAAGGTGGTCTGGGTGAAAGGGTTGGGAGTAACGGATTCCGAATGGAAGGGTGCCAGGGATTCTTCTTCCTGCCCCAGGATGACAGGATCGACCAGGGCGGTGTAGATGCTCAGTCCGGTAATATCCAGCCGGGTCCATATCGGCCTGATCACATTTCCATAAACCGAGATATTGGTATAATCGCCGAAAAAAACGTCTTCGATGGGAGTGAAGGGGGTTTCTGAAATCAGGTAGTTAAAGAAGGTTACTCCCCCGTCTTTAGATACGGCAAGGTAGACGTCGGTGGCATTACCGGAATGGTTTCTCCTGTCGTAGAATACAACATAGAGGTACCCGGTGAGGGGGTCCACGGTCATCCAGGTAAAGAACTGTTGTTTGCCGGGAGGGTCGTTATTGATCCTGATGGATTGCGACCAGGTATTTCCTCCGTCGGTGGATCTGGCCAGCCAGATGTCGGTATCATCGGGACCGTTTCTCTGGTCGCTGAAGTTGATGTACACATTTCCCCGGTAAGGGCCGTTGCTCCGGTCGCAACAGGTCACGGGCATGCCGTTGCAGCGGCTGATGCCCGGGATATTAAAATCCCATCCTCCGGGCTGGGTACAGACAAAGATATCCTGTTCAAGCCAGGTGTCGCCTCCGTCCAGGGATCTGTCGAACTGTATGCCGTTGATGTCGGACCATGACACATAGATCTCTCCGTTGGGGCCTACGGCAGGAACAGCGCCTTCCACCGTGCTGTCCTGGTCGGCACAGTTGCCTGCATGCTGACTGATACGTTTCATGTTTTCCCAGCTCAGTCCTCCATCCTGCGATTTGGCGAAGAGGATGAGGGTGCTGTCGGTCCCGTTAAGGCTGCCGTAGGAATCGAACTGTGTCCAGCAGGCATAGATCTCGTTGTTATCGGGATTCAGGACAGCCCATTCCTTGTCCTGTTGCTTTCCCTGGTCGAAGTAGGTATAGGTCCCCGGCGACCAGGTGGCGGTTCCGTAGTCCATCCTCTGGCAGACGATGCGGTCGATCCAGCTTCCGGTGGTGGGATTGGAAAGGTGAAAGAAATAATAATGTCCGCTGGTGTCAACCAACACGCAGGGATCGCCCCATACGCCCCAGTCGGAGGTGAGGGTGCCTTCGGTCCAGCTCTGTCCGCCGTCGGTGGAAAGGTAAAAGTTGTCGTTGTTGGCGGCGGCAATGATACGGTCGGGGTGCTTTGTGTCGATGCAGATCGCCGGTTCGTTGGGGAAATTGGTGGTGGAGATCAGCACGTTGGGATGCTGGGCGCTGACCATAACGGGTAGAAGGAACATTCCTGATCCCATCAGAAGTTTCCATATCGGGTCCAGGAGTTTCATCAGAAAGAAGATTGAAGATTCAAAAATACAACAAGACAGGGATATTTCAGTCCCGGTTGTCTTATTTGATGTTGTGAAAGACGTTGATCACATCCTCGTCTTCTTCCAGTTTCTCCAACAGTTTGTCCATCTCGGCCTGCTGATCGGGTGTGAGCTCCTTGGTGTCGCTGGGGATACGTTCAAAGGCGAAGGACTTGATCTCAAAATCGTTCTCTTCCAGGTATTTCTGTATAGGGCCAAAATGCTGGAACCCGGCATAGATCATCACTTCACCTTCATCGAGAAACACTTCATCCACACCGTAATCGATGAGTTCCAGCTCGAGGTTTTCCACATCCAGGCCGGGCTTGGCAGTCACCTTGAAGGAACATTTTCTTTCGAACATGAAGTCAAGCATCCCGGTGGTGCCCAGGCTGCCGTTGTAACGGTTGAAATAACTTCTCACGTTGGCCACGGTGCGGGTGGGGTTATCGGTGGCAGTCTCCACCACCACGGCGATGCCATAAGGGCCGTACCCTTCATATACCACCTCTTTGTAATCGGTGGCGTCTTTGGAAGTTGCCCTTTTGATAGCCCTTTCCACGTTTTCTTTGGGCATGTTCTCCGAACGGGCGGTCTGAATAAGCAGGCGAAGCCTGGCGTTGGCGTCCGGGTCGGGACCGGAGGACTTAACAGCGATTTCAATGTCTTTGGCAAGCCGGGTAAAGACCCTGGCCATATTGGTCCAGCGCTTCATCTTCCGCGCCTTACGGTATTCAAAAGCTCTTCCCATGCAGAAAAAATTAGGGGGCAAAAATACGAAATATTCCTGCCCCCTCAAGCTTGGTATAAGGTATCTTCTTCCGCCTAGAATCTGAATGCCAGTCCGCCGGAGACCGAGAACACATTCACGGTCACATCCGTATCTTTCCAGTTCCACAGCTTATCCTGGTTCACTTCCGAGAACTTGGGGTTGGTGGAGAAATAGTCGAGGTTAAGTCCCAGGTCCACTGAGGTGGAAACATGGAAACGGGCCGAAGCCCCGAAGTTGTACCCTACGCTGGAGGCCTGGTCACTCTTGATGAGTACGGCGCTGCTCTCGGAGGCGTTAAGTTCCGGTGCAGCCACATACACCATACCGATCACCGGGCGAAGATCGACGCTGACGATACTCCCCACATCAATGCTGGCCAAAGGCCCGACCATGATGCTGCCGTAAACCCAATAGCCGTCATTATCGGTAGAATTGAAAGCCCCGGCATCGAATTTATTGGCTCCAAGATTGACCAGGGCAGCGATGCCGAAGTTGTCAACGAGCTTAAACCCCATATTACCGATATTAATATGCAAGCCTGTGAGGGCAGCACCGGACTTGGTCCCGGCAGTATGAGAGGCATAATCACCCATAGGTATGGAAGGACCTACAGAGAAAGAGTAATAACCCATCTGGTCTTTGACCCGGCTTCTGCCTTTTGGTCCGGAAGCATAAGTTGCCGAGGTGATGACCAACAGGCTTAACATTAAAAGAGTACATTTCTTCATCATGGTATGGTTTTTCTGTGGATACTATTTATTCATTAACAAGACAAAAATAGTATTGTTTCAAAGAACAGCAAAAACGTGGGTGAAATCAGGGTTTATCCCCTTTTAAAATCCAGCAGATTCATCCTTCCCGCATAATGAAGCGCTTCTGCCATATTGCTGGCATGGAGTTTTTCTATGATGTTCTGACGGTGCGTGTTCACCGTGTTGACGCTGATGAACAGCTTGTCGGCGATCTGTTTGCTGATCATGCCCAGGGAGATGAGACGAAGAATCTCCTTTTCCCTCCTGGTCAGGCTCTCATCGGGAGTACTATTCTCTTCTTTAAACACCAACAGTTCTCCGGTCTTCACGTTGATCAGGCGGTTTCTGGCCGGCAGGCTGAGGTCCTGTTCGGGACTCAGGTCCAGGATACACAGGGCCAGCCAGGGCTTTCCCGACTTGTCGGTCTCCAGGAGGATCTTCTGCTCTATGATCCTGACATATTCTCTTTTCCCGTTCAAAACCCTGTAGTCGGAGATGTACTTGTAGTCTTTCCACTGATCTCCCGGGAGCGATCTTCCCATCCTGAGGAAATACAAGCCCTCCGTAAGCAGGATCTCCAGGTCTTCCGGGTGGATGCGATCATCGAAATACTGGTTCCCTTCCCTGGAGGCCTCTTCCAGGTCGTATCCCAGCACGGTCTCAAACTTCCTTGACAGATACACATGCTCCTTTCGGTACATGTCGAACACCGAGATGGAACTGCTCTGCACCACATCCAGGGTGTCGAGAAAAGCCAGGTGGCGATCAAGGAGACGATAATCCACGTCTTCTTCACGGATATTCAGCTCCTGGTAGAATTGAAAGTGCTGTTGATACAGGTCTTTTAGGTGCTCATCCATGAAATTACTGATTAATCAGTATTGTAGTACTAAGTTTGTGTGGGGAACTTTGCCATACGAAACCACCAAAGACTAACGTATGAAAACCTGCTTTCTTGCCTGTATCCTTTTAATTTCAAATATCTGTCTCTCAACAGCTCAGGAATTGACCCAGACCCTGAGGGGAAAAGTGCTGGATGCGGAGACCCAGGTGCCCCTTCCGGGTGCTGCGATAGTGGTGGAAGGCACCTCCCCCTTGCTCGGAGGAGTCACCGACCTGGAAGGGATCTTCAGGATCGACAAGGTGAAGGTTGGCCGCCACCGCCTCCGTTGCACCTACCTGGGATACCAGGATGCCTTCCTGACGGATATCCAGGTCAATTCAGGAAAAGAGACCATGGTGACCTTTCTGATGCAGCCCTCCCTGATCGAGATGAAAGGGGTGGAGATCAAAGCCTTTGCCAGGAAGGAAGAGCCTCTGAACCCCATGGCTACCCTGAGTGCCAGGCAGTTAAACATGGAGGAGGCCAACCGCTATGCTGGTGGCTTCGATGACCCTTCCAGGCTGGCTTCCGCCTTTGCCGGTGTGGCGAGTAACCTCAGCAGCAACGGCATCGTGATCCGGGGCAATTCACCCCGGGGGATGCTGTGGCAGCTCGAAGGGGTGCCGGTGAACAACCCCAACCATTTTTCGGAGGTGACCACCTTTGGTGGCGGCGGCATCACCGCCCTGAGCAGCCAGGTCATCACCCACTCCGACTTCTTTACGGGTGCCTTCCCGGCAGAATATGGCAATGCCCTGTCGGGGGTCTTCGACCTGAAGATGCGGACCGGCAATCCCGACCGTCAGGAGTTTACGGTCAAGGCAGGGACGATAGGAATGGATGTGGCTGCCGAAGGTCCGGTGAGTAAAAAACGATCCTCGACCTACCTGGTCAACTACCGCTATTCCACGCTGGCCATTATCGCTCCCCTGCTCCCCGACAACGGGGGCAGCGTGCGTTACCAGGACCTCTCCTTCAAGACCCAGTGGAAAGCCGGCAGGTCAGGCACCTTCAGCCTGTGGGGTCTGGGATCTGCCGACGGCTCCGGAAGCAGCGCCGAGGAAGACAGCACCGATAGACATTATACCGAAGACCATCAAGAGGTGACCTCACTTACCTCCATGGGAGCCATCGGCTCACAATACAAACACATCTTCGGCACCACCACCCTGTGGTCCACCTCTCTCAGCCTGGGAGGCAACAAAGTGAAGTACGAAGCCGACTGGCTTCTGCCGGGTTCCGTCTATACCCCTGCCGAAAGGGTCCGCTATCAAACATGGAACCTGAACATAAGTACCAGCCTGCAGCACCGTTTCAATGCCTGGCATTCCAACAGGACCGGCATCAGCACCAGGAGGTTGTTCTACGACATTCAGCTCGGGCACGCCGGGGAGGGAGAGGCCATGGTCTACCCCGCATCCGGCAGTGGTCTGGCCGGCTATTTCAGCGCTTTCTCACAATCCAGGATCGACCTTACAGGGAAACTGAAGGTCAACCTGGGACTGTATTATTCATATTTTACCCTGAACCGGCATTATACCGTGGAGCCCAGGGCAGGCATCCAGTGGAAATGTGCGGCACACCACCATCTCAGCCTGGCTTACGGAATGCACAGCCAAATGGAGATACTGCCTGTGTATTTTATCCGGCCGGAACCGGCTTCTGGGGTCCGTCCCAACCTCCGCCTGCCCTTTTCTAAGGCCCGTCACCTGGTGGCCGGATGGGACTGGGCCCTGTCCCCGGACATCCATCTGAAGACAGAGGTCTATTACCAATACCTGTTTCATATCCCGGTGATAGAGGGGAGTTCTTTCTCCATGCTGAACCTGGATATGGATTGGTACCTATCGCAAAAGTTGGAGTCCCGGGGCCTGGGAAGGAACACCGGCCTGGATGTCACCCTGGAAAAGTACATGAAAGACGGGTTCTATTATCTTTTTACCGCCTCCCTCTTTGAATCCAGGTACAGGGGAGGTGATGGGGTATGGAGAGATACCAGGTACGACAAGAGGTGGGTGGTCAACCTGCTGGGCGGGAAAGAATGGAAGGTGGGAAAAGAGAAGAACGACCTCTTAGGACTGAACGGAAGGATCAATTTCATGGGAGGCGACCGGATGACTCCCGTGGATGAGGCGGCCAGCCTCACTGCCGGGGAAATCGTCTATGACGAATCCAGGGCTTTTTCCGTTTCCAAACCCAATGTGTATTATGTCGACCTGACCCTGAACTATACGCGGAATAAAAAGCGTCATGCCTCCACCTGGTCGGTGCAGCTCATCAACCTGCTGGCACAGCAGGAGTTCAACGGGTACCGTTACAACCTGAGCACCCGTTCTGTAGAAGAATTTAAGGAGGTGACCATGGTACCGAATATTTCGTATAAGATTGATTTTTAGTGGGTTTTGTATGATGGGGCGATGCATCCAAGAATGATTACCGTTTGAGCATAGGTCCGCGCTGCACTTAACGGCAGCATGGATTATTGAGCTAAAAGTGTTTTTTTTATTGAATCCCGCATAGAGGCATCCACCTTGGTTTCTTCAGCATAAAAGTTCCATCTTTTAACGGTTTCGGTGACCTTCAGGATGATTTGCTTTGCCTTCTTGATGTTCATCTCTTTACCCACTGTTATAAAATCATCCTTGGAAATTTGATCTCTTTTACCGTTAACCGTAAGCGACTGGCTGTTGACCCAGATATTCCCGGGTTTGTAAGCATAACAGACATCGAAAGCCGGAGATAGCTTCCACTTACCGTTTGTGTCCATCAAAAAAGCAAAGTTTTTGGTGTGGTCATCGCAATTGCGCGCGAGTACGTTAAATACCATTCTAATAAATAACTGCTCCGCCTGAGGGTAAGGTAAACCAAGCATCCTCATGGTTTCAAATAGCTGCTCATAAGCGTAGTAACCAACCATGTTAAAATCAAAATGTCTCAAAGCACAACAACTTTGCATATGGATCTTGTTTCCTTCATCATCTATGTCAAACCGCTTTGTCATGAAATGTGCCCTGCCATTTTCTTCAAATAGCCGGCACTCTGACATTTCAATCCCACAGTCTTTGGCCATTAAGTAGTAGGCCATTTCCCCCTTTCCATATCCTTTCGGTTCGCCTATTTGATTATCAGCCACACCATCGAATTTCATTATCCAGTAAGTGAACCCCTTTGGAGCTTTTACTTGCCCGCTCCTGACTTCTTTTGTTTTATCATTATAGGCAATAACGGCCTTAGCACGTGCACCGCCGGCTGAAGTTCCTATCTTAATGATATCGGCTATTGCAGTTTCCTCATCTTTTGACCAACTTGTCTGAAAGTGTTCCCTGGCATTTAAAATCTTGTTTGCAATGGCCACCAGACTATCGACCTCTATTTTGGTTGTTCGTTGGTCTTCTTTCTTTAGCGGGGGTTCTATTTCAAGTGCTCCTATGCCACGTTTGCCAATGAAACAAAGGGTTTCAACGGGAGTAAGACTGCCGGAAGCCCTGCCCTGCGTGGCCAACCACGAATTAATCAAGGCATTGCCATATTTGTCAGGTAAAAGGTCAGCCAATAATCCGGGCAGCCCTTTGAATGTTACATCTACACCCCTGTTTTCATTAAACGTATAAATTCTTCCCTTCGAATGAGCCAAAGGCATCAATATCGGGGAAACATCCCATCCGGTGTTAAAAAAACCATCGTCAAATTCAAACGCCCCCAGCTGAGTTTCCTCAGACCAGGCGACACCGCCAACCAGTTTATCCCATATCTTGATCAGTGCAGTGTTATTTGCCATTACCATTCGGATTTAGGTTTATTGCTGCTTTTCTTCACACGACTGGCCCGTTTCCTTTGTTCTTGCTCTATTTTGGCGAGTTGTAACGGACTTATCATTGTTTTAATTTCAAAAGGATCCAGAACAGTCAGTTGATGTAAAGCTCTTAATAGCTGTATCAGGGTGAGTACACTGCCCACTTTGCCAGACTCGACCAGATTCAGCGTGGAGCGGTTCATTCCGGCTTCCGATGCTAATGCTCCCTGAGTCTTGTTTTGCTCCAGTCTGTGATGTTTAATAAAATAACCCAGCCTTTCTATGATTGCCTTGTCACTCATAGATTGCCAATTTATGTTGGATATTTCCGTCATTGTAAATAAAATTTATACATAACGTTGTAATGTTCCAACAAATATAGGGAAATTTTTCTTGAATCAATCATTAGGGAGATTATTTTTTTTAGAAATTTTATAATGCTCTTTAAAGGTCATACCAGGCAGTTGACTAATTGGTTGACAGCGATCCTTGGCCTTGATGTGTTATAAAGCAGCAGCTTCGACAGCAATACTATCGATTCCTCGGTTTTGCCTCTTATTTTTGTGCTGTAATTTTTTCCATGAAAGGCCCTACTTTTTACTTATTACTATTCCTTGTTACTATTCCTTCTCTCCCGGTTATTGCCCAGAAGAGGGGATGGACCCTATTGCCGGTGCCTGCCTTCGGGTTCACTCCGGAGACCGGCACCTACGTGGGATTGGTGACCCTGGGCACCTTTCACGCCGGTTCTGACAGTCTTAACCGGCTTTCTTTCACCAAGGCAGAGTTCAACTACACCTGGAAAAAACAGTACATCATCGACCTGGGATGGGAAATATACACTCCGGGTGAACACCGATATACCAGGGGCAGGCTGACCTTTACGGATTATCCTGACCTGTATTATGGTCGGGGTGAAGACAACGGGCTGACAGACGAGATCTCTTACTCCAGCCGGCGAACCACAGGGGAGGCCTGCTGGTTGTTTTCCCTGGGGGATGATCTTTTCACCGGGGTCGTCCTCAGGGCACAGCAATACTCCGGTATCCATGGTGAGAAGACAGGGAGGTACGGGGAGCTGAGGCCTTCTGCCACGGCCGGCCTGGGATGGAGGCTGTTGAGAGACCGCCGTGACCGTCCGCTGAACCCGGGAAAAGGCATGTACCTGGAAGGAACATTGTCTGGAAATATTTGGGAATCAAATCAGTATATCAAAGCCGGCCTCGACTGGCGGAAGTATCATACCTGGCAGGAAAAACATACCTTAGCCCTTCGTGTGCTTACCTGGATCACACTGGGCCCGGCTCCATTCTATGACCTCTCGCTGCTGGGGGGCGACTCCCAGGTAAGAGGGTATTATACCGGGCGTTACAGGGAAAACAATTTGATCAGCCTTCAGACGGAGTACCGGGGTGTGATCTGGCGGAGGTGGGGCTGGGCCTGCTTTGGAGGCCTTTCAAAGCTGAACCACAGCCTTGGCAAACTCGACAGGGATTACCTGAGGCCCAACTATGGCGGCGGGCTTCGTTTCCTCATCGACCGTAACGAGAAGATCAACCTCAGGATCGACTATGCCAGGGGCACCCGGGGATCGGACGGGTTTTACATATCCTTCGGAGAGGCGTTTTAATAAAGGTTCGCTGATCGGAGTCGAGGCATTACTGAAATACAAATTATGTCATGCTGCGAAGTCCAGAATCTGAGCCAAATCATTTTGCCTTGATTCATAGAATTTTAACCAAAGTTAGAGTTACAGCAATTTCAAATCGTTGCCAGCTAAAAATCTTCTATATCGTCGAATTATCAGGCTTTTCATTGAACGAAATTCAAAAACGTCGCAACGCTAGTGAAATAATATGAAAAGTACTTGACTTTATCAGTATAATTTTCGTACTTTTGTTAACTAAGGAAGTAATATCTTAAAATTCATTTAGTTAGGGTTCCCCTAAAGATGAATATTATGAGCATTATTTTGTAGTGCAACCAGCACAAGGGAATGGATTTCAGGTTCATGCTTGGGAGTTTGCTAATTTTTCTCGACAGTATTTTTCCACCCCTCATGTATTATGGAGACTTGCAATAGATGGTTTCAATGATCCATATGGACCATCTCCCTCACTTTACCATTTATTCGTCCCTATTGGTGCAACAAGAATAAAATTTACGGCAGGTCATTGATCTAAAGTTCGGAGAAAAATGAGAGGTACCATATTGATAATGTTGATGTTGCTTCTAACGGGCACAATATTTGGCGAGGGTTTTGAGAAAAATTATACCTCGCAATACAGTTGCAGAGCCGGGCCAGTTTTTGAGATTTCAGATGACTCCTATATAATCGTTGTAAATCGTTTTACCTGCGATGAGTTCTGGGAGGAGCATCCGGTAGATATTGCTTTGTACAAGGTATCATTAAATGGTGAATTTGAAGATTCTCTTTTAATAACTTATGGTGACTCTGCGTTGACTAAGTGTTTTACGGGTGAAATTATTGATGGTAAAATGACATTATTCGCTACTGCTGTTGACACTTTGTCAGGTGGAGGAGATGGAGTGATAATTTGTATCACTTCAGATTTAAGCATTGAATGGATCAGAAGGATTACAACGCCAGGGACCTATTCCTGCATTGAATCATTAAACGTTGAGTCGGATTCCGTCTTTTGTATTGCAGGTCAGTTTAAAACAAACAGCCCCGCTGATGATGGCATTTTTATTCAAAGGATTAGCATTACTGGCGTAACAACAAATTCTCAGACGATACCTGGCGTGATCCAAAGAGTATCACTTTTATTTGTACTTCAATCTAATGAATATCAATTAATTGCTACTAGCAAGATTTTCAAGTTGAACTACGAATTAGATACTGTTTCCCTGATATGGACGAAATCGATTACTAACCCAATACTCTTTACCACTGAGGCTGTAATGGTATCGGATAGTACCTTTATTCAGACAGGAAATATTATTACTCAATACACAACAGGTATTATCTTTGATAATGCCTTAATAGAGAGGAAGATAGACAGTACTATCTTAAACTATTACGTTTTCGGGGCGATTGATACCAATGATGAAACTTATACCCATTGTCTATTGTATAATTCACCTGACTCAATGTTATTTATGAGCCAGTCAAACTCAGGACCACATGAATTAATTATGACTGATCCTGCTGATGTCTGGTTAAGCCTGTATAATATCAACAACGAAGGGCAAATCAACTGGTATCGCAGGTATGGTTTACATGGATGTTTTCAATTTCCAAGAGCCATCAGGACTTCTGATTTTGGTTATCTTATTTTATGTGAAAAGTATGATTGGCAGCAACTTTATCCTAAGTACTTTAGTACTGTATACTTACTTAAGGTTGATGCTCATGGTGATGTTAGTCCGGTGGGAATGAATGAACAGAGTATTCCTTATGTTCCCGTTAGTGTTAAAAAGCTTGGAAAGGAATTAATTATCACTACTGCTTTCCAGAGTGCATCAACAGTCATATTGGATGTTACTGGCAGAGAAATACTGAAAGTCGATCTAAAGGAAGGAAGGAATTGTATTAATGTATCGGATTTTTCCAAAGGAACCTATATTCTAAGAGTAATAGCAAAAGATTCCATTCAATATTGCTTAAAATTTATTTGCGCCGGTCATTGATTCCCCCCCCAGTTGGGCGTAGCCTCTGGCTACGTCCTTTCTGCTTCCGGCATCTTGCCGAAGCTATTGATGTCCGCGGATTACGCTGATTTACACAGATTGAATGAGTAAAATTTGGGGACGGTTGACGTGGACTAAAAAGCCTTCCGTTGAGCATGGAGAAGCGCTGCGCTTAATAAGGGGTAAAATAAAATCTCTTGATTTTCAGCAGTAATTTTGCTATTTTTGTGCATTAGCGGTTCCTTGAATCAAATAATGAGTTATGAGTGTACTTAGACCATGCAGCATTGTTTGTATGATTTACCTTTTCCTGTGTGACATCGCTGTACAATCCCAGTCAATTCTAATTTGGGACAACCATTCTTGTTATAATGAGGTCAATTGTATTCTTGATCTTGGTGATTCTCTTTGGGTAGGAACTGACGGCGGTCTTGCTTGCATATCAAAAGCAAGTCTGTCAGTTCAATATTATAACAAACAAAACAGTGGCCTGCCGGATTGCAAAATTAATGCAATGATTAAAGAAAAGGATAATATCTACCTTGGAACGGATTGTGGTTTAACACTATATGAGGCTGGTAGCTGGTTTACTTATACAAACCAAAACTCCATCCTGCCAGATAATAGTGTCACTGCATTATATTATTCAGACATTGCTTCAACGATCGTTGCAGGCTTCCAGGATGGAAATGTTTTACGTATTGATTCTGCTGGATGGAACCTGTGTCTCGGAAATACGGTACAAAAACCAGGTTCAAAAATAACCTGCACAATAATAGATACTTCAGGAAACATATGGGCTGGATCACTCGATTCATCTGTATACAGTTACGATGGTAACGATTGGTACTGTTATTCCCCTCTGGCCACATGGTTTACCGGAGGTACGCCGAAAATCACTGTCTTGTTTCTTGACAATAGTGGTACCCTTTACCTGGGATTGGAAAATTATATAGGTTTTTTCCGATTCTCAAATAATAATTATTGGTCATGGACCGTCAACCTTTTTGGATATTATACCAGTCCTAATAAGGTAACCGTTGACAGTTCCAATACATTTTGGTTTAGCAACGGAAACCATCTTGGTTTTCGATCCTGGGACGGATCAGTATTTGACTCAATGCCGGGTTTGAATGGGCATCTTACATCACGTGATCTTACATGCCATGTTATTGATAATCAGAATTCATGGATAGGTAGTAAACAAAACGGGCTTGACAAGGTTTCAGGTGTCAGCACACTCAATATTCCCTTAATTACTGATTTACCAGCAAATACCATAGCAGACATCGATTTCGACACTTGCGGAACTGCATGGTTTGCTCTCGATTCGAAAGATTTTGCCTGTTGCCATTACGATAGTTTAAACTTTACTGCATTTTCAGATCAAAACACAATTTTAAATACCAACAGATTAGTATGTGTGAGCGCAGACTCGAGTTCCACAATTTGGTTTGGTCATTTGGGACATGGATTGTACTCTGTCTCTTCTTTGGGATGGTTGAATTATAATACACTGAATAGCAATATAATGAGTGATTATATTACTGCCGTTTCCACAGATTATTTTAACCAGATATTGATTGGATCAGTTGATGGTTTTGTTTCTTTGCTTGCAAACAATACTTTTTCAGTTATAACTGATTATGTTGCTACTACAGGCCCGGCGAATGACAAAAGAATATTAAAAATAGTGCCTGAAAGTGAAGATTTTTTTTGGATCGCAAGCGATTCCAGCGGGTTAATTAAATGTGATTACACGTCTCATGTAGTAGTTTTTGATACATCTAATTCGGGTATCCCGAGCAACCATATTGAAGATATTGATTTTGACATCTACCATAATGTCTGGGTAGCTAGTAGCTCAGGCCTGGCGATGTTTGACAATCAAAACTGGATTGTATTTGATACAAGTAACTCCTTACTGCCTGAAAATCATATCACTGAAATCACTTTTGGAAAGGATAGTTCCTTATGGATTGGAACCAGTCGATCAGGACTCGTCAGGTATAAAAACCAATTATGGAAAATATTCGATAAATGTAACTCACCCTTGATCAGTAACGAAATTCTTTCTTTAAAAACAGCTCCTGACGGGAGAATTTTCGTAGGAACAATTGACGGCCTCAGCATAATCAAGGAAGATATGATTACCACGATCCCAGATTACTCTGACAAAGGGCAAGTTATTGTTTTTCCAAATCCTGGGGGAGGAATTATTCAACTTGAGGCATACTTTAAGGATGAACCGGAGATTCAGCTTATGGTTTATAATTCATTAGATCAGGACATTTTTCATGAGATAAAGAAAACAAGCGGGCTAAACTCCGTATCATTTTATTGGCATACCGACCAACAAATTATTAAACCCGGAATTTATTACTATAAGGTATTAGGAAGCAAAGCTTGTTTTTCGGGTAAGGTAATTGTCTCAAAATAAAAGAGATATCCCAGTTGGGCGTAGCCTCTGGCTACGTCCTTTATACTTCCGGCATCTTGCCGAAGTTATTGTTGTCTGCGTATTCCAAACCACGGATTGCACTGATTAACACGGATTAACATGGATTTTGTCCACTAATTGCACGAATTTTCACAAATTCATTGAGTGAACTTCAATGGCGGGTCTTGTTGATTTCTTGGAAGCTTTTAGCGCCCACGAATCGGGCCACAAATTCGTTGACAGGGTTTTCAAAGACGGTGGTTGCAGGGCCTTGCTGGATGAGCATTCCTTCATGAATGACGGCTATGTGGCTGGCCAGCGACACGGCTTCGCTGTAGTCATGGGTCACGTGCAGTATGGTCTGGCCTTCATTGTTGAGGCTCCTGAGCAGCGCCCTGGTATCGTCGCGCAGCTGTACGTCCAAGGAGGAGAGGGGCTCATCGAGGAGCAGGATCTTTGGCTGGTACATGAGCACCCTGGCCAGGGCCGCCCTTTGTCTTTCTCCTCCCGACAAGGTGGCGGGTCTCCTTTCCAGAAGGTGTCCTATCTCGAGACGTGCCACCAGCTGTTCCATCCGGGTCAGGGAAAGGTCAAGGGGCATCTTCCGGGCATGCACCGGGTACAGTATGTTCTCTTTCACAGAAAGATGGGGGAACAGGGCCAGGTCCTGGAACACAATGCCCACATCCCTGTGTTGTATCCGGCTTCGGGTGATGTCGATGCCGTCAAGGAAGATCTGCCCTGAAGCAGGTTGTTCCAGCCCGGCGATCAGCTCCAGCAACAGCGACTTCCCGGCTCCCGAAGGGCCCAGCAGCATAAAATAGTCCCCCGCAGCGATGGACAGGGAAACATCTTTCAGGCTGAAAGAGGCAAAGGTCTTCGACAATTTCTTTACCTCAAGCATGTTTTTTGTTTTTAGCCAGCAGACGAAGCACCAGGAAGACCAGCAGGGAGATGATCATGAAAAGGACGGCTACAGGACGGGCATAACGCAGTCCGAAGGCTCCGAACCATTCGTAGATGAGCACGGGGGTGATCATCGGATGGTAGGCGATGATCACCACGGCACCGAACTCGCTCATTCCCCGGGCAAACATCATCACCAGTCCGGACAGTATGCTCCTCCAGGCCAGCGGCATGGAGATGGTAAAGAACACCCTGGAAGGACTTGCTCCCAGGTTAAGGGCAGCCTTTTCGAATCTTTCCGGGACCGCGGCAAAACCATCTCTGGCCGCATTAATCAGGAAGGGAAGGCTCACGAAGGCCATGGCCAGGGCGATGCCTGCCGGTTTCCCCACGAAGTCGATGCCCAGGCTGTGGCAGCACTGGCCCAGGAGGGTATCGCGCGAGATAAAACCAAGGATGGCGATGCCTGCAGCGGTGTGGGGTATGACGATAGGCAGGTCCACCAGCCCGTTCAGCAGCTTTCTTCCGGGGAAACGGGCCCTGGCAAGAAGATAGGAGAAAGGGATCCCGGCCAGGGCAAAGACCAGGGTGGCAGAGAAGGACGTGAGCAGGGTAAGCAGGATGCTCTGCCTCACCTCTTTCATCCCGGCCGTGTCCATCAGCACACCCGGTGAGGTGCGCAGCATCATCCCTAACAGAGGGGCCACGATAAATAACAATACCAGCCCGCTCAGGAAGATGAAGACGAGGTGAAGGGTAGAATGCCGGGGATTCATGAAGGTGTTTTCTTCAGAAGCGAAGTTAGGGGCTTTTGGCGAATGATCGAAGGCTGGTAGGGATTTGTTGATAGGTGGCCGTGGGGGCAGGCACCAGGGACGGCTGGCCGTTGGCTTCCATGATCTTCAAGCCTTCGGTAAGGAAGAACCTGGTGAAGGCTTCTGCCAGTAAGGGATGCGGAGCATCATGAGGGATGGCGAGGCCGTACACCATGGCCTCTCCTTTTTCGGTGGTCCATTCCCCGGGATTCTTACCCCTTACTTTGATCTCCGCAGTCTGGTAAAATGCTGATAAGGAGGCTTTGTTGAGGTTGATGGAATCGGGAAGCTGAAGGTAGGGCAGTCCGTGCTGCACAGCCACGGAACGATACAGGAAGATATAATCGACCACACCGGATTCCAGCAGGGCGATCAGGTCGGTCTCCTTGGGACGTATCATCCGGGTGTCTTTCTTCATCATCTTTGCTGCCAGCCCCGGCTTCCTGTAATATTTCTCTGCCAGCTGCATGACCAGCACGGCACGGGCCCCGCAGGGATCGCTGTCGGGATCGGACCTGGCCATAACCACATCGTCCTGCAACAGGACCTCAGGCCAGTTTTGGCTGTCGATCCGGGACGCGGCCTTCGACCTTTCACTGTAAACGATCGCCATCTCGTTGCCCGCAAAAGGGATGCACCAGGAAGCATATTCAGGGATCAGCAGGTTCTCTATGACTTTCTCATCAGAAGAGGCAAAGACGTCGCAGGGTTTCTTCAGCTCGCTGATCATCCTTGCACAAGCCTTGCTGCCCGCAGCTTCCAGCAGGACCTTCACACCCGGGTTCCTGGCTTCAAAAGAATCCGCGATCTGGTGAACAGGAACACTCAGGCTGCCGGCGTGAAAGACAATGAGCTCTCCCTGCAGTCCTTTCTTTTCCCCGGTCGGGGTCCCGGAGGAACAGGACACCAGGCCGATGCTGGCGGGGAGCATCAGAAACAAGGTCCACAAAGCATATTTCAGGTTCCCGGCAGGTTTCATTATAATGTCTCTATAAATATGGTTTCCAGCGACTTAATGGCCCTGTCGGAGAAGAAGTCGGCGGAAGGGAACACCTTGAACCTGCCGCCCTTGTCGTCCTTGTCCACCGGGAAGATCAGCATCTCGGCCTGGTCGTTGCGGTTGAAGAGCTCACTGAAGGAAAAGACGGAGTGGTAGCCATCTTTACCGTTCAGCACCAGGTACCCCTGCCGGAGCATCTCATCACTCAGGGGCAGATAGGGTTTTAGAACCGCTTTTAACAGCTTGCCCTGAAAGGGCTTAGAGCTGTGAAACCCCATGCCATGCCCGTAAAAGATGGCAGGATAAGTCTGGGTGACCAGGCTGTCGGGCAGCTGTTCGAGGTCAGACACGACCTGGTCTCCTTTCACCAGCTTCACAGCCGGGGCGTACATGTTCTTCATCCCCTTGACGATTTCCAGTTTCCGGGCATAAGAACGGATGTTGATCTGCACCGGATCGGCAATATTACGTTCGGTATACAGGTCGGTGCCGGCAACGATCTTCGGGGCCACCGGAAGCGGCCATTGGGCTTTGGTCTTGACAGGAACGATACGTGCCACCCTGGTGGCCAGCAGGATCTCGTGGATATGCGAGGCATAATAGATCTCCCCCCAGCTGAACACGGCTTTCTCCCCCGATGCCGAGACGACTTCCACAAACAGATCAATATAGGGAGGGAAAGCCTCCTCGTTGAGTTTCTTCACCACAGCAGTGTTGAGGATGTCGTAAAGTGAATAACCCTCATAACGGTAGGCTCCGGTGAATGAAACGTCTCCCTGGTTGAAATGTGCTTCCTTCACAATGAGAGTATGGATCTCCAGTTTGGAGAAGTCAATGTTACCGGGGTTCCCGACTTCACCGCCAAGGGAGACGACAGGGGTCCCCAGGGTCACCGTCTCAGCATCATCATAATAGCTGTTGGTCTGGCTCCATGTGAGAGAAGCAGTGAAAACCAGCAGAAAGACAAAGAGTATCTTCTTCATAAATAATGATTTACAAGGTATAGCCCAGCTCAAAGGTGATAAAACGCCCCGGACAGACCGACTCCTTGCTGTCATAATACTTGGTGTCCATCAGGTTCTGGATCTCCAGGCCGGTCTTGACCTTGTTTTTCCAGTATCTCCAGATTTTCAGATCCAGGGTGGAATAAGCAGCATAAAACCTGGATCCGACAATCTCATCATAGATATTCTGGTCGTTGATGTACATCTTGTCGGTGTACCTGAAGAACAGGGTGGCATTGATCCAATGGCTGTTATAGGTGGTGCCGCCGGAGAACATCACGGGTGGCACATCGGTGAGGAATTTCCCTTCGAGGTCCACGGTGTCGGCACCGGTGACAGGCTCATATCCTGAAATGACGGAATGGTTGTAAGAGCCTGAAACAAAGGCTGACAGATGGTCATTGAGCGTGTATTTCAGCTCCGTCTCCGCTCCCAGTATCTCCACCTGGCTGATATTGGCGCGGATGAAGATGGGACGGTCGCCGAACCCCATGTCAATGGTCTGTCCGTTACTCACGTAATACTGAAAATCGTTGCCCCTGCTGTAGTAGGCTGATACCGATCCGGTAAGGCCTTTACAGATCCGCAGGTCGATCCCTGTCTCAATATTGTTGAGGTATTCAGGTTCCAGTTCGGGATTGGCGATCTTGAACCCCCCTTTGATCCTCCCGGAACGGCAGAGGTCATCGAGGTTGGACGGGCGAAAACCGCGGGAAAGCAGGAGATAAACCCTGTTCTGGTTTTTTAGTGCATACTGTAAGGAAAGCCTGGGGCTCAGGGCGGTCCAGGTTTCCAAAGGCATGTCAGGGACCTGATAGCCCTCCATGAAGCTGGTCTCTTTTGTGGGCGCTTCAATCCTGAAAGAGCCGTTAAAATACCGGGCATGGTCGTACCTGACTCCTGCAATGAGTCTCAGGCGGTCGTTCATCCACCGGACCTCGTCCTGCAGATAAGCGGCGAAAGTGCCCATCTTTCCTTCGTTATAGACAATATCGGTAGAGGTATAATACTCATCTTTGGCATCCACGCTGCCCAACTTGTATTCCAGTCCACCGGTCATCAGGTGATGACTGCCCAGCTGGCGGCTGAAGGTATTGATCCAACCCAGGTCTCTCCTGACCGACAGCACGTTGTACCAGGTATAGTCGTCTTTGAGGTACTCATTCAGTTTTTTATAATTTTCCTGTTGCAGAAAAAGGGACGACTGGATGTCGAACAGGGAGGTCTTTCCTTTATAAGTCAGGTTGATCCCGTAGGAATCGTGTTCGGTGACATTGCCATCGGGCTGGTACACTTTTTCACCTGTCCCCCTGTTGTCGTCATACAGGCTTAGCCTCAGGTCCAGCTTATGGTTCTGATTGAAGGAAAATCCGGTCTTCAGGAAGGTGCCCAGTTCTTTCACATTGGATTTGACGATATACGGGTTGGCTTTCACTTCTGATTCAGGCTGGGTGATATAGCCGTCGCTCTGGCGGTAGAAAGCACCGGCCGACCACCAGAAATATCTTTGTGGGCGGTCCATTTTCCACTTTCCTCCCAGGAAGAGCCTTCCGGCATAGGTGTCGAAGGTGCCGGCACTCAGGGTGAGCTTGCCTTCCAGGGGCTTGTCGGGTATGGATGAGATCATGTTCACGATGCCACCCATGGCGTTACCTCCGTAGAGGGCAGAGCCTGAGCCCTTCAGGATCTCTATCCTTGAGATGCTCTCGGGATCGATCATGTTCCAGTCGACGGTGCCGCCGTCGGATTTGTTGAGGGGTATGCCGTCGAGAAGCACCAGGAAGCGGGCCTGTTCCTTGCCAGACAGACCCCGCATCGACACAGTGGCTTTGGAGCTGAAGATCCCGAACGGCCTGTCGACCTGGATGCCGGGGACCGTCCGCAGCACATCATCGATGGTTTGTGTGGCCTGCTGGCGGATCATGGAAGTGGGGATGACGTTCACCCTGACCGGCAGGTTCTTCAGGCTGTTCTCGGTACGGGTGGCCGTGATGACCACCTCGTTGATGCGGATGTTGGCGGGGAGGAGGTAAAATTTGGTGATGATGCCTCCAAAGAGGCTCTCATCCAGGGGATACGACCTGGTGTCATAACCTATACAGCTGACTGACATGGTCTTCTGGCCCTGGGGAACATTACAGATGCGGAACATTCCACCATTCCCGCTGATCCCGCCCAGGTCCTGGCCGAGTCTCACATAGGCACCCTCCACCGGTTTCCCGCTCATTGAGTCGATCACTTCACCCACGAGACAGCGTTGTGCCATCACGTTGCCCAGGTTCAGCCATAAGAAGGCGGCCACAAATAAATTGATAAATGCGATCCTGTTTTTCATGTCCCTTTACTCCTGTATTTTAATGGCGATTTCAATGGAGCCGTTCTCGGACTGGTCAGCCCTGATCACTTTGATCAGACCGTATTTGCTGTCATTGGTCTTGAAGGGAATGACCCTGCCGTCGTAACAGAATTTACAATTGCCGCTGACGGAGCCGGGTCTGAAACCGTATACGAGGAGGCTGTCGTTGGCAGCCGCGTCGAACTGGGAGGTGCTGATGAGCTGGTTGTCGGAAGTGTAATAATCGTAAAGGATGGAGTTTTTAACCGGCCAGGAAGTCAGCGAGGGATAATAGCCCACGGCAGCGGTATATCCCGGACAGGTGAGGGTGGGGGAAGGATTGCCCGAGGTGACATAATAGTAACCCAGCATATCTATTTCACTTTCGTGTCCACTCACGGTTGATTCGGTAAAGGCCTGGCCCAGGTGGGCATCCAGATAGTGGGGGAAAGTGGAATTGCTTTGAAAACCAAGGGTGATGGAAGGATAATACAAGATGCCCCCAAAGGCGGTGCCAGCTCCTTTATACACCACGAAAGACCTGGTGATGACCTGGCGGTCGGCATTCATCAGGAAGACCACCCAGGTCTCTTTCGAGGTGGTGTCTTTGGAGAAGATAAAGTCCTGGTCCATCACGCTTTGTTCATTGTAAATACCCTGGTCCAGCTCGTTGACCGTGTGGTCGCCGCTGATACGGTCTATCCTGATGTAGGTCAGGGCCACCCCGCCGCCTGAGGCAAGGATGCCTATCCTGATATGCCCTCCCAGGGGAATGGTGTCACCATCGGCCGTATAAGAAGCACCGGTCTTCAGGTACAAGGTAGGCATGACATCATCCTCTGTCTTGCTACAGGAGGTTATCACTGCCAGAAGGAAGGCCACCCCCGTTAAAAACAGAAAAGCCTTTGAACAACTTGTGATCAGGGCTTTTCCGTGTATTTGTGGTACCAGCTTTGTTTTCATGGTCGTGAAAATATGGCTTCCCGGAAGGGAGACAGTGTTTTTCCCGGAGAAAAGAAGCGGAGCTCAGGCATCAACCTGGCAGGACCGCTTCTTCGCATCAGGTAAACAAGGGTTTAATTGGCTTTCTGGATCTTAATGTCAAAGGTGAGGGTGCCGGTCTCGGGCCCCTGTGAGGCTGTAACCTTCAACAAGCCATAGAGACCTGACTGGATCTTGAAGGCACAGACATCACCAGGCATCAGGTTTTTGACTTTCCTGAACGCGTTGTTCGGATCATAGGCAGCAAGGATGCCCCCGTCGTTCTGGATGGCATCAAACTCGGTGGGCGTCATGGTCGTCTGAACAAAATAAGTCACATTCTTGATGGTGTAGTTTTCAGGTGCCGTAGCTCCCGTGAAGATCCCGGTGATGTTGGAGCCGGGAGCAGCCAGCTTCATGCTGTCAGGATGAGAAGTCGTGTTTTCCCAGAAACAGAACATGTCGATGTCGGACTGGTGGTTGAAAGCATCTACCTGGTAGTAACGGGTAACCGTATTGTTGGAGTAGCTGACGAAGCTCGGTTCCGTGACATTGGCCTGGGCACCGAGAAGAACATTGGGGAAGGTCATGATTTCGCCAAAGACAGCGGTGATGGTCACCGTGCTGCTGGCTGAGTGGCCTGCAATGTCAGTGATCACAAACTGATAACTCTCCTGAGGGTCAGCACCTTTGGCAGCAATAAAATCGCTGTTGAAGGAGGAAGCATTGATAGAAGAGTCAACCACAGCCACGCCATTGACCAGGACCTTGAAGTTCACCAGGTTATCGGTACCGTTGGAGGAGCAGCTCACTCCGAACTTCAGGGAATCCCCGAAAGAAGCTGTGCCATTGCTGTAGGTGTACCCTGCCTGGTGCGACAAAGAGATGGAAGGATTACCTGCCTCGGTATCCTCATCATCCTTTTTACAACTGTTAAAAGTGATCACTCCCACCATACCGATCAGAAGGATCATCGCGAAGAATTTTCTCATTTTTATAAAAATTTAAGGTTCAACAAATTATCTTCAATACCTCATTTAAAACTTTAGTTTTTTTCGTTATGCAAAGATATTCATATCGGCGGCAAAAATATGATTTTATTGTGAATTGAAAAGAAAATCATGAAGGACCACAGACAACTTAAAGTCCCTATCTTCGTCTTTTCAAACAAAGCAGCTGCCGGATGAGGTTCCGCCTATTCTCCGTCCTTTTTATTTGTTTTCTTGGAAATCCGATGCTTCC
>CAZSDK010000023.1:5970-58421 GCA_964605655.1 uncultured Bacteroidales bacterium | reverse complement strand
GTCCGCTGTAGGTACCTCCTGCCGGTGTTCCCGTAGTAAGGTTGAAGGAAGTGGAGCTGGAACAGAGAGGCGCAAAGTTGCCCGGGAAGGAAACCACCGGAAGGGCATTCACGGTAATGGTATTCACGGCAGAGTTCACACAACCATTGGCGTCGGTGTAAGTATAGGTGAGGGTATGGGTGCCCACGCCGGCCAGTGCCGGGTTGAACAGGCCGCCACTCACGCCGGTTCCGCTGTAAACACCGCCTGCAGGAAGACCACCGGTCAGTGTCACTAATGCAGCATCAACACAAACATCATTAAGAGCTCCATTCCAGGTAACAACCGGAAGGGCATTAACCGTAATGGTATTCGTGGCCGTTGCCGTACATCCTGTTGCTACATCTGTAAAGGTATAGGTGAGGTTATGAGTGCCCACGCCTGCAATGGCCGGGAAGAAGGTGTTTCCAACAACGCCGGGACCTGAATAGATACCACCTGAAGGCAGTCCTCCTGTAAGCGTCACACTCGGAACATCAATACAAACAGGAGTAAAGACGGTAGCCCATGAAGCCACGGGAGCAGCGATCACCACAATGGTGTTGGTAGCAGAAGCCGTACATCCGTCGGCATTGGTATAGGTGTAGGTGATGGTATGAGTGCCAACACCGGCAAGTGAAGCATTGAATATGCTGCCAATCACTCCCGGTCCGCTATAGGTGCCTCCTGCTGGTGTGCCGGTAGTGAGGTTGAAGGAAGTGGAACTGGAGCAAACAGGTGCAAAGTTACCCGGGAAAGTGACGATCGGAAGGTCGTTGACCGTAATGGTGTTCACAGCGCTATTCACGCAGCCGTTGGCATTGGTATAGGTATAGGTGAGGGTATGGGTGCCTACACCGGCCAATGCCGGGCTGAACACGCCACCACTCACACCGGTACCGCTGTATACGCCACCTGCGGGAAGACCACCCGAAAGAACCACGGGAGCAGCATCCACACACACATCATTGATAGCTCCGTTCCAGGTAACGACCGGCTTGGGATTAACAACGATGGTATTGATAGCCGTATCATAACATCCTGTGCTGGGATCGATGAAGGTATAGGTCAGATAGTAGGTTCCCGGCCCATCCGGGGTGAAGGCACTGCCAACAACGCCGGTACCGGTATAGAATCCGCCATCAGGCAACCCTCCGGTGAGCGGGAAGTTGGTCACATCTTCGCAGATAGGACCTAAGGTTGTAGTCCAGCTGACAACCGGCAGGGCATTCACCACTATATAATTATAAGCGGTGTTGGTACATCCGTTGCCATCGGTATAGGTATAAGTCAGCATGAAAATACCGATTCCGGCAAGGGAAGCATTGAAGCTATATCCACCGTTGCCTGTGGGAATAACGCCGGCTCCTGAATAGGTGCCGCCGACAGGGAATCCGTTGGTCAGGGCAAAGGCAGTATCGGTTATACATTGTGAAGGAATATATCCGGCAAACGTCACCAAGGGCAGAGCATTGATGGTAATGGTCACAAATCCTGTCATGCTGGTGTGACAACCGGTAGTGGCATTGGTAGCGACCACGGTATAAACACCCGACTGCATCATGTTGCCAAAGTTCAGGGGAGCCCCTGTCCCGGCTACAACGAGTCCCATAGAGAGTCCGTTGAAATACAGTTCATAGTTCACACCAGCCTCAGAACCGGCCAATCCGACGCTCACACCGTTTCCTCCGACACAATAGGAACCTCCTCCGGTCACTGCAAAGGCAGTGGGATTGGGGTTCACGACCACTACGGCATTGCCATTCATGACAGAGGTACAGTTGGTAACAGGATTGGTGGCGATAACCGTGTAGGTGCCGGGGTTGAACTGGAGGCCATAGCTCAGGACGGCCCCTGTTCCAACCAGCATAACACCTGTAAAGTTGCCATCGAGATAGAGTGAGTACTGGATTCCAATCTCCGAGAAATTCAGTCCGACAGGCACTCCGGCACCACCGGCACAATAACCACCTCCACCCGTAACTGTTCCGATCAGTGGTAAAGGATCAATAACAACATTGACATCGCCTGTCATCCATGAGGTACATCCGGTGGTAACATTCTGGGCAAAAACAGTGTAATTTCCTGCAGCCAGCTGTGAACCGAAACTGATCGGTCCGCCGTTACCGGAGACAGTAATTCCGGTGCTGGCTCCAAAAAGATAAAGGGTGTAATCAATTCCTGTCTCAGAATTAGCAAGGCCCACTACCATTCCGGTACCTCCGGCACAATAATGACCACCTCCTGTCACTGCAAAGGCAGCAGGCAGAGGATTCACGATCACATCCACACTGCCGTTCATCACCCTGGTACATCCGGTAACCGGGTTGGTGGCGAGTATGGTGTAAGTTCCGGGAACTGTCTGGTATCCGAAAGTGATGGCCTGGTTGGTACCACCTACCAGCGGACCGGTGAGCACACCGTTCAGCTGCAGCTGATAGAGATATCCGATCTCAGAGTCATCCAGTCCGATCACCACACCAATGTCGCCCTGGCAGAATGAACCGCCTCCGGTGATATTGAAGGGCAGAGGACCGTCGAGTACCGTGATGGTGTTTACTGCTGAATTGGTACATCCGTTGATGTCGGTATAGGTATAAGTAATGGTATAGGTGCCAACACCCACAGAAGAAGCATCAAAGTTGCCGGTGAAACTGTTCACGCCAGGTCCGCTGTAAGTACCACCGAGAGGAAGTCCTCCGGTAAGCTGGTAGGTGGTCTCATCATAACACTGATCATCGAGAACACCATTGAAAGTAACTACGGGCAGAGGATTGATCACGACCACGGCGCTTCCGCTCATGTCGCTCACGCAAGCTGTAACGGCATCCGTGCCGACAACGGTATAAGTACCGGCGAGCAGCTGGTTGCCAAAGCTGATGGCTGCTCCTGTTCCAGCAATGATCTGTCCGGTGCTGACTCCATCCAGGTACAGTTCATAGTTGATACCTGCCTGTGAATTGTCGAGGCCAACAGGAACTCCTGTTCCACCGATGCAGTAATCTCCGCCACCGGTCACATTGAAGACCAGAGGCAGCGGATTAACCGTAACACTGCCATCAACGTAAATATCGGGTACAACAAGTCCTAAACCATTGGAATACATGCAGCTTCCGAAGACAGGATCCCAGGTAAGAGGACTGGTGCCTGCTCCTGTGGCATTAAACACAAGTTCGAACAAGGTGCTTCCATCGGTGAGTGTAACCGGAACAACGGAGAACCAGAAGACAGCAACCTGGCTGGGTCCGCTCGGGAAAATCGAGAAGAGTGAAGGTCCGCCGGGGTTGTCAAGAGAAGGATTAACGTTCTGATAGCTGTCGTAGCTGATCAAACCGGCATCATAATTCAGCTTGAGAGACATGGATCCGATGTTGAAGAAGTTGTCGGCAGTGATGGGAACGATGACTTGTTCTCCATTACATACCACAACATCAGGTGCATAAGTGATCACCGGAGCAAGGAAGACATGAAGGATGGCTGCTGCAGAGGTGGCAGTGTTCAAACACAAGCCTTCCGTAACAACACACCTGTAAAGATAGCCGTCCATGCTCAGTGTTGCACTGGAGATAGACATTGTTGCAGTGTTTACTCCGGAATAGGGTGAAGCGTTGGTCAGGTTGTTATAAGTCGAGCCGTTATCGGTGCTGACCTGCCATTGATAGAAGGTGGCACCGGTTGCTGTCACGCTGAAAGTGGGTGAGTCACCGACCACAACGGTCACATCTGCAGGATCGGAAGTGATCACCGGATGCGGATCTACTGTCATAGTCAGATCGGCCACATCGACCACCAGGCAGGATGCTGCCAGGATAACGTCGCAGCTGATAACGTCACCATTTACCAGGGTGCTGGTGCTATAAGTGGCTGCTGTTCCAACCGGCAAGCTGTTGACATACCAGGTGTAGGTGGCGCCGGTAAGGTCGGCCGTGGTCTGCACATTAAAGGTGACATTGGTTCCCGGACAGATGATGTTTCCGGGATTAGCAGAAATAGTCCCTGGAATAGTGGCAAAGTTGACCACATTCAGGACAGCAATATTGGAGATGTTGGCATTGGTCATGCCTTCATTCACCTTACAGGAGAACATATATCCTGACATGGATGCAGTAACACCATTGACGGTTAATGTGCTGGTGGCCACACCGGTGAAGAGGGGTGATTCGATCAGGTCGTTCCAGGTAAGCCCGAAATCATTGGTCACCTGCCACTGGTAGGTGCTGGCTCCGGGAGCGGTCAGGCTGAATGTTGCCGTTCCTCCTTCACATACCGTGGCATCATCCGGTTGATCAGTGATGACAATGGCATCGTCGGAGTTGATCTGTCCGTTGATCCAGATAGCCGGCAGCGGGGTTCCGAACTGGTTGCCATACTGGGCACCTTCCACCGGATACAATTGCCAGATCAGAGGTGTGGAACCGTCGATGAAGTTGAACAGGAGTTCGATGAGGGTTCCGTCTCCGAAGGATACCGGGAAGATGGAGGTCGACATGTAGGCCATGAAGAACTGACCGGGAACGGCTGTGTTGATATAGGTAAACTCAGTGCCATTGAACAGGGCCGGGTTCATATTCTGGGTGCCGGCCGGGGTCATGACAGAAGGATCGTAGTTGAGGGTGAGGTTAAAGGCCGATACGTCTGTGAAATTGAGCACGTTGATGGGAACCACAATAGAGGTTCCGGGAGCAGCGGTCATAATGGGAGCGATGGTAGTCAGGGTAGGACCTGCGATCACGGTCAACAAGCCTGTTAATGAATAAATGACAGGAGATCCGGGGCTGCTGACTCCGCAACGATAAAGATTTCCGTTGAAGGAGATCGGTGCTCCGTAGATGTTGAGGGTCGGACCATTAACATTGTAATAAGGAGCAACATTGGCCAGTGGAACAAAGGTGAGTCCTCCGTCGTAGCTGACTTCCCATTGATAATTGGTAGCACCAAGGGCTGTAACAGTAAAGGAAGCTCCATAACCTGCATTGATGGTAGAGTCTCCGGGGTTGGTAAGGATGACCGGAATGACAACAACAACGGCATTACCGTTCATAAATCCTGCACAGGTTGAAGAAGCCAGTGTGGCATATACGGTATAAGTTCCACCGGTGAGCTGATTGCCGAAATTAAGGTTCATTCCCGTGCCTGCTAAAATGTTTCCGGTAGGATTTCCATCAAGGTAAAGTTCATAGTTCACACCGGCCTGTGAATTATCCAGGATCACGGAAACTCCGGCTCCACCAGCCAGATAGCTGCCGCCACCCAACACATTGAATACGGTGGGTGAAGTAGTAAGAGTGATAGTGGCAGTTCCATTCATGGCAAAGGTGCCACAACTGCTGGTCGCGGTAACCGTATATGTTCCGGCGTCGGTCTGCGGACCAAAGGAAATGGCCAGGCCAGTACCGGTTACGATGTTACCTGTTGCAAAGCTGTTATAAATCAGTTCATAAGTGATACCGGGCTCAGAACCGTTGAGTCCGATGTTGACTCCGGGACCACCGGCACAATAAGTGCCTCCACCAGTCACATTAAAGGTGACAGGAAGCGCAGATACAGTAATGATGGCATTACCGGTCATGGCAAGGCTTCCGCAATTATTGGCTGCGGTAACGGTGTAGGTACCTGCTGTGGTAAATAACCCGAAGCTGAAAGCATTACCGGTTCCATTCACTACAATTCCTGTGGTGATGTTATTCCTGAACAATTCATAAGCAACGTCTGATTCGGAACCACTGAGGCCGATAGAAACACCAGGATCACCGGCGCAAATATTGCCTCCACCAGTCACTGTAAACAGAGCAGGTAAAGGATTGATAGCAATAACAGCTGACCCGACCATAGTGCTGATTCCACAGGCATTGGTTGCAACAACAGTGTAAACCCCGGGAGTGGTCTGTAAGCCATAGTTCAAAGCAGTGCCATTGCCAACGAGGAAGAGTCCTGTAGTCGCATTACCCAGGAATAACTCGTAAGTGATTCCGTTTTCTGAACCATCGAGTCCGACTACAACTCCTGTACCACCTGCACAATAATTGCCTCCTCCAGTTACATTGTACAGTACGGGAAGAGGATTGATGATAATCACTGCATTGTCGTTCATATCCACCGTTCCGCAAAGGTTGGTGGCCGTGATGGTATAGGTGCCAGCAGCGGTCTGATTTCCAAAGGTGATGGCATTGCCGTCACCGGTTAAGGTCTGGCCACTGGCGAGACCATTGATGTACATTTCATAAACCACACCGTTTTCAGAACCGTCGAGGCCGACAGCAACACCAATACCACCGACACAGTAGTTGCCGCCACCGGTAACATTATATACAAAGGGGTAAGGATCGATGGTAACCGTGGCGATGCCCTCCATGTCGAGGGTGCCGCAATTGTTGGTGGCAGCGATGGTATAGTTACCGGCTGCGGTCAGGTATCCAAAATCAAAGGCATTCCCATCACCGGCCAGGGTCACGCCACTGGCGAGACCATTGTAGTACAGTTCGTAAACAACACCGTTTTCGGAACCATCGAGACCAACAACCACACCAACACCACCGGCACAGTAGTTGCCACCGCCTGTGACATTGTAGACCAAGGGCAGAGGATCAACACCAACGATGGCAGAACCCGACATTTCGAGGGTAGCACAGTTGTTAGTTGCAGCAACCGTATAAGTCCCGGCTGCGGTCAGGTTGCCATAACTGAGGGCATTGCCGTCACCGGTCAGGGTGTTGCCTGTGGCGACACCATTATAATACAGTTCATACAAGACACCGTTTTCAGAACCATCGAGACCAACGGCCACACCAGAACCGCCGGTGCAATAGTTGCCGCCACCGGTAACAGTAAACAGAATGGGCAGGGGATCAATGACCACGACTGCCTGATCATTCATATCAACCGTTCCGCAAAGGTTGGTGGCAGCGATGGTATAGGTGCCAGCAGCGGTCTGATTTCCAAAGGTGATGGCATTGCCGTCACCTGTTAGGGTCTCGCCACTGGCGAGACCATTGTTGTAAAGTTCATAAACCACACCGTTTTCTGATCCGTCGAGGCCGACAGTCACACCGGCCCCACCGGCGCAGTAGTTTCCGCCGCCTGTAACATTATAAACGAAGGGGTAAGGATCAATTACGATCGTGGCACTGCCAAGCATATCAACGGTGCCGCAGATGTTGGTTGCAGTAAATGTATAGGTGCCTTCTGAAGTATGGAAGCCGAAATTGAGAGCATTCCCATCGCCGGTCAGGGTCTCACCACTGGCGAGACCATTATAATACAGTTCATATACAACACCGTTCTCAGAACCATCCAGTCCGACAGCCACACCGTCACCACCGGCGCAGTAATTGCCACCACCGGTCACGTTAAAGACAAGCGGGAACGGACAGGTTCCGGTCACATGACCGTCAACAAAGGTCGCAGCCAGTTCCAGGATATTGATATCAGTGTACTGGCAGTCTCCCGGGTTTTCCACATTCCAGTGCAGCGGGGTGTAACCGCCGTTGAAGGTGAAGAGGAATTCTACCAGGGTGGCATTGGCAAGGCTGAAAGGAGTGATGCTGAACCAACCCATCTTCACCTGGTCAGGATAGGTGCCGTTGATCTGAATCATTCCACCGTCAAGAGCCGGGTTCAGGTTCTGATAGCCCTGGTAGGTGAGGATACCGGCAGTATAGTTCAGGACCAGTGAAAGGGCTGCCACATCCACTGCATTTTCAATGGTGATGGGCACTACTACGGTATTGCCGACGAGGGCGTCATCGATGGAAGGAGCGGTTGTGATGATGTTGACAGGCACCGTCACTGAAAGGTTAGCATTATTGGAATATGCCACTACATTGCAAACTGGGTCGGTAGCCATCAGGCGGAAGACATAGCCGTCCATGCCTGCTGTGATTCCGGTAACATTCAGGGTGTTGGTGAACACACCGGAATAGGGGGGGGTATCAGTAAGATCGCTGAAGGTAGCTCCGCCATCAATGCTGAGCTGCCAAACCAGGTCAGCAGGAATGTCGGTGGTAGCAGTAAAACTGGCATTGCTTCCTACCAGGACGTTAACATCCATAGGCTGGTTGACAAAGGAAAGAGCGGGGTTGAGGCCGATTACGGCGCTTCCCGTCATATCCACTGTACCACAAAGGTTGGTGGCAGCGATGGTATAGTTTCCGGCTGCGGTATGGTTGCCAAAGTCGAGGGCATTACCATCACCTGTCAGGGTCTCGCTACTGGCGACACCATTGTAATACAGTTCATACACAACACCGTTCTCAGAACCATCGAGGCCGACAGCCACACCGGCAGCTCCGGTACAGTAGTTACCACCACCTGTGACTGCGTAAACGATAGGCAAAGGATCAATTCCAACAACAGCATCGCCCAACATATAAAGGGTAGCACAGTTATTGGTTGCAAAAACAGTATAGGTACCTGCCAGGGTCTGGTTGCCAAAATCAAGGGCGTTGCCATCACCTGTCAGGGTCTCGCCACTGGCGACACCATTGTAATACAGTTCATACATAACACCGTTTTCTGAACCGTCAAGCCCGACAGCCACTCCTGCACCGCCGGCGCAGTAGTTGCCGCCACCGGTTACCTGGAATATCTGGGGAGTAGGTTGAACGGTGAGGACAAATACGATAGCCTGACCTGCTACGTCACCTGCATCATACAGGTTGTTCCCGTTAACATCGTAATAAGGTGTCGAAACAAAGGTGATGTCTTTGGCGATACCATCATGATTTTCAGGGGTGATGGAAGTGAACGGAGGGAAGGTAAATGCCATCGGATAGTTGAATGTCTGGGTAGGCGGAAGCGTGGAAATATCGGTGGTATAAACCACTTCAACCCACAGGGGACCGCATGATGAAGGATCCAGTGAGGTCGAAACGGGATCGCTGGTGATCACCTCTTCACCCGAGCATATCGTCATCGGGTAAGTGTTTCCGGAGGTCATTTCGATGGTACCAGAGGGTCCGGTGACAACAGCAGAAACGGTCGGATAAGGATCAATGGCGACATCTGCACTGCCAATCATGTCAACGGTACCGCAGAGGTTCGTAGCCGTGAAGGTATAAGTGCCTGCCAGGGTCTGGTTACCAAAGTCAAGGGCATTTCCGTCGCCGGTCAGGGTTCCGCCACTGGCGAGACCATTGATGTACATTTCATACACAACACCGGTTTCCGAACCGTCGAGTCCGACAGTCACACCGGCACCACCGGCGCAGTAGTTGCCGCCACCGGTTACGTTGAATATCTGGGGAGTCGGTTGAACGGTGAGCACAAATACGATGGGCTGACCTGCTACGTCACCTGCATCAAACAGGTTGTCCCCGTTAACATCGTAATAAGGTGTTGAAACAAAGGTGATGTCTTTGGCGATACCATCATGATTTTCAGGGGTGATGGATGTGAAGGGAGGGAAGGTAAATGCCATCGGATAGTTGAATGTCTGGGTAGGCGGAAGCGTGGAAATATCGGTGGTATAAACCACTTCAACCCACAGGGGACCGCATGATGAAGGATCCAGTGAGGTCGAAACGGGATCGCTGGTGATCACCTCTTCACCCGAGCATATCGTCATCGGGTAAGTGTTTCCGGAGGTCATTTCGATGGTACCAGAGGGTCCGGTGACAACAGCAGAAACGGTCGGATAAGGATCAATGGCGACATCTGCACTGCCAATCATGTCAACGGTACCGCAGAGGTTCGTAGCCGTGAAGGTATAAGTGCCTGCCAGGGTCTGGTTACCAAAGTCAAGGGCATTTCCGTCGCCGGTCAGGGTTCCGCCACTGGCGAGACCATTGATGTACATTTCATACACAACACCGGTTTCCGAACCGTCGAGTCCGACAGTCACACCGGCACCACCGGCGCAGTAGTTGCCGCCACCGGTTACGTTGAATATCTGGGGAGTCGGTTGAACGGTGAGCACAAATACGATGGGCTGACCTGCTACGTCACCTGCATCAAACAGGTTGTCCCCGTTAACATCGTAATAAGGTGTTGAAACAAAGGTGATGTCTTTGGCGATACCATCATGATTTTCAGGGGTGATGGATGTGAAGGGAGGGAAGGTAAATGCCATCGGATAGTTGAATGTCTGGGTAGGCGGAAGCGTGGAAATATCGGTGGTATAAACCACTTCAACCCACAGGGGACCGCATGATGAAGGATCCAGTGAGGTCGAAACGGGATCGCTGGTGATCACCTCTTCACCCGAGCATATCGTCATCGGGTAAGTGTTTCCGGAGGTCATTTCGATGGTACCAGAGGGTCCGGTGACAACAGCAGAAACGGTCGGATAAGGATCAATGGCGACATCTGCACTGCCAATCATGTCAACGGTACCGCAGAGGTTCGTAGCCGTGAAGGTATAAGTGCCTGCCAGGGTCTGGTTACCAAAGTCAAGGGCATTTCCGTCGCCGGTCAGGGTTCCGCCACTGGCGAGACCATTGATGTACATTTCATACACAACACCGGTTTCCGAACCGTCGAGTCCGACAGTCACACCGGCACCACCGGCGCAGTAGTTGCCGCCACCGGTTACGTTGAATATCTGGGGAGTCGGTTGAACGGTGAGCACAAATACGATGGGCTGACCTGCTACGTCACCTGCATCAAACAGGTTGTCCCCGTTAACATCGTAATAAGGTGTTGAAACAAAGGTGATGTCTTTGGCGATACCATCATGATTTTCAGGGGTGATGGATGTGAAGGGAGGGAAGGTAAATGCCATCGGATAGTTGAATGTCTGGGTAGGCGGAAGCGTGGAAATATCGGTGGTATAAACCACTTCAACCCACAGGGGACCGCATGATGAAGGATCCAGTGAGGTCGAAACGGGATCGCTGGTGATCACCTCTTCACCCGAGCATATCGTCATCGGGTAAGTGTTTCCGGAGGTCATTTCGATGGTACCAGAGGGTCCGGTGACAACAGCAGAAACGGTCGGATAAGGATCAATGGCGACATCTGCACTGCCAATCATGTCAACGGTACCACAGATGTTCGTAGCCACAATAGTGTAGGATCCGGCTGTCTGAAGACCGAAATCAAGCGGATTACCAGTACCGGTAAGCGTGTTTCCGGTGGCTGCACCGTTATCATACAACTCATATACAGCAGTAAGCTCTGACCCATCCAGGCCAACAGCTACTCCGCCCAGATCAGGACAGTAGGAACCACCACCGGTGATATTATACACCAAAGGAAGCGGACAAGTGCCGGTAACATGACCATCCACAAAGACGGCTCCAAGAACCTCTATGTCAAGGTTATTATAGACACAATCTCCCGGGTTTTCAATATTCCAGTGCAGAGGGGTATAACCACCGTTGAAGGTGAAGATATATTCGACAAGGGTACCCGAAACCAGGTTAAAAGGAGTAATGTTGAACCATCCGAACTTTACCTGGTCAGGATAGTCTCCATTGACCTGAAGGATGCCTCCGTCGAGTCCGGGGTTGACATTTTGATATCCCTGGTAGGTGAGGATTCCTGGGGTATAATTCAATACCAGTGAGATGGCAGCGACATTGGCTGCATTCTCCACAGTGATGGGAACGATGACATTGTTTCCGACAAGAGCATCATCGATAGAAGGTGCAGTTGTTATAATATCAAGAGGAACAGTAACGGTCAGCAGGGCTCCTTCAGAATAAACGGTGGTACCACAAACGGGGTCGGTGGCCATCAGACGGAAAAGATATCCGTCGTAACCAGCATCCACGTTAGTGATGTTAAGTGTGTTTGTAAATTCTCCGGTATAGGGATATCCAACCGTAAGATCTGAATAAGTGATGCCTCCGTCGGTGCTCAGTTGCCAGGTCAGGGAAGCGGTAATATTGGTGCTGGCGTAGAAAGAAACATCATTGCCAGCTTCAATAGTGGCAGGAAGAGGCTGGACATCAAATCCGAGAACGGGATTGAGACCGATCACGGCAGATCCGGCCATGTCAACCGAGCCACAAATGTTGGTGGCAACAACGGTATAGCTGCCTTGGATCTGGGGACCGAAATTGAGGGCATTGCCATCACCGGTAAGGGTATTGCCAGTAGCGACACCATTGTAAAATAGTTCATAGCTAGCTCCGGTTTGTGAACCATCGAGTCCGACCGGTGAACCGGCTTCTCCTGTACAGTAGGTGCCGTCCCCGGTAACGCTGTAAACCACTGGTAAGGGACAGGTCCCGGTGAGGTGTCCGTCAACAAAGGTGGCGTCTAAGATTTCGATATCCAGGTTGGTGAACTGGCATTCGCCCGGAGTTTCAATGTTCCAGTGAAGGGGGGTATATCCACCATTGAACGTGAACAGATATTCCACGAGAGTACCTGTAAGCAGGTCGAACGGTGTGATGTTGAACCATCCAAACTTAACATGATCGGTATAATTACCATTGATTAGCATGATGCCTCCATCCAGAGCGGGATTCGTGTTTTGATATCCCTGATAGGTAAGAACTCCTGCTGTATATCCAAGGTTTAGTGAGATGGCTGCGACGCCGTTTGCATTCTCCAGGGTGATGGGGATCACGACGGTGTTTCCGACCAGGGCGTCATCGATGGAAGGGGCCGTGGTAACGATGGGAAGAAGAGCATTGACGGTAAGAAGAGCCGGTGCCGACAGGGCTGTCTGGTTGCAGGTGCTCTCCGTAGCGGTGCAACGCAAGGAGATTCCGTCCAGGGCCAGGGTAGCACCAGTAATCGTCAGTTGAGGACCATTGACACCCGAAAATAATGAGGATGCAGTGAGGTCTTCGTAAGTAAAACCACCATCGACACTCATTTGCCACTGAAGGTCGGCACCCATATTAGGATTGGCCATGAACAGGGCATTGTCGCCTTCGTTAACAGTTTGATCAACAGGATTTAATTCAAAGGAAAGTATAGGATAGTCAGTAATCACAGCGCTGCCCAGCATGGTCATGGCGCAGGTAGTCAGGTCATGAGCGGCATATACGGTATAGGTGCCGGAAGCGGTCTGTGGACCGAAATCCAGAGCAAGGCCTGTTCCGCCAAGGGTCGTGACCAGGTTGCCATCTAAAAGGAGTTGATAGGAGACACCCGTCTCAGAACCATCTAGATAAACATGTGCGGGATTACCAGGGCAATTGTCGCCGCCACCGGTCACACCATAAATGACAGGCAGAGGATTGATGACAAAGATAGCCTCACTGGACATGGCAATGGTTCCGCAACTGTTGGTCCCATAGATCGTATAGGAGCCGGCATCTGTTGGTGAGCCAAATGACAGCATTTCTCCGGTACCGGGGAGGATTTGCCCGGTGGGGCTTCCATTAAAATACAGTTCATAATTGACACCTGTCTCGCTGCCAACAAGACCTACGTCAGAGAGATTTGCACCCTGGCAGAAGGTACCTCCTCCATAAACATCAAACAGAAGGGCTGTATTGTTTGTAGTGATCTCAGTTTCTCCCAGCATAGGAAATGCACCACAGGTCGACAAGGCGTAAACAGTATAGGTTCCTGCAACGTTTAACCCGTTGAAGGTAACAGCTAAACCATCACCAGTATGGATGGTTCCGGTAGGTAAGTTGTTGAAATACAATTCATAATCTACACCGAATTCACTGGCATTGATACCCACCTGGAGTTCTTGCCCATTACAGGAATTCCCGCCGCCTGTCACACTGAAAATCACCGGAGAGGGGATTTCTGAAATTTCTGCAGCGCCGTTCATCTCGAGTTGGCATCCTTCCACTGAAGTGGCAACAATGCTGTAGATTCCCGGAATGTTGTAAGGACCAAATGTCAATTCTGAACCGTTCCCGGCCTGAATGGCTTCCATCAAACCATCTCTGTATAAAGTATAGATGGCTGTCGGCTCGGAACCACTTAAGGTCACGGTCGGGCCCTGGTCTGCGGGGCAGAAGCTGCCGCCGCCACCAACCTGGAATACGGTTGGAAGGGCAAGAACGTCGATGTTGGCAGATCCGTCCATGGGCGCAGAACCACAGTTGTTGGTGGCAACCACGGTATACGTGCCGTCGCCGAACTGTTCACCGAAACCAATGGGGTCACCGGTACCGGTAACCATGGTACCGGTCGGGTTGGTATTAAAATACAGCTCATAGGTCACTCCGGATTCTGAACCATTTAGTCCGACCGGGATACCAAGCCCTCCGTCACAGAAGAAACCGCCCCCCGTCACCTGGAAAACAACAGGTAAAGGAAGCTCGGAGATAACAGCGGTACCATTCATATAAACCGTACCACAGGAGTTTTGGGAAGTCACCTGGTAGCTGCCAGCGGTATAATATCCCAGTGACAGAGCCACACCTGTTCCGTTGATGGAGAAGATGCTGACCCCGTTCTGCAATACCTCATACAAAGCGTTGGATTCGGATCCGTCGAGGCTCAGTTCCACGCCCTGGCTTCCTGCACAGTAGGTGCCTTCGCCAAGGAGGTTGTAAACGACAGGATAATCATTGGTTGTAACCGTTGCAACACCCGTCATAGTGGCGGTATTGCCACAATAATTGGTTGCTATTATGGAATATAAACCGGGAGTACTAATGTCAGGAAACTCTATCACACCGCCATTACCCGGCATGGAGAATCCCGTTGGTACGCCATTCAGAAACAGACTGTAAGTGGTATTGACTTCTGATCCTTCGAGTCCCACATAGGTGGAGGCACCCGGACAAAGGTTCCCTCCTCCGGTGATACCATAAAGGACAGGATCGGGGCAGGCAACATTTACGACCAGGAGTGCAGGATCAGAGTCGATCGACTGGCTGCAGGGAGCAATGATGTGGCAGCGGTACTGGTAGTTGCTGTATGAGATCGGAACGTTGGTGAGGGTAAGATCAGCAGTTTGTGCACCGCTGTATATGCCTCCGTCGGTGATATCGGTCCAGCCGGTGCCTCCGTCAGTGCTTTCCTGCCACTGATAAGAAGTGGCAACATTGGCAGCAACATGAAACAAAGCATTGGTGCCTTCGTCAATGGTCAAATTGGCAGGCTGGTAAGTGACGGCCACGGTGGGAGTTCCGTTTACTGCCCCATCGATCCAGTCTGTCGGAATAAGAATGGTGTTCACATCACTGAGCTGGCAGTACTCCGCAACACTGGTGTCGAAGTGCAGGGCCCCACTCCCTCCTTTATACGTAAAGTTGAAGGTGTACAAAGCCTGCCCGTCGGAAATGTTGAGAGGCGACCCTATGGAGAACCAAGCCCCGATAATGGCCGTTGGGTTAAAGGATGGGTTGTTCACATACCCAAACCCTACGCTCATGTTCGGATGCGGAGTGGTCCCGACATAGGTCAGAACTGCGGTGTCGAAGATTACAGTGATAGACACTGCATTGACCCCTGAAAAGTTCTGGACCGTGGCAGGCACATTCAGGCTGGTGGTGCCCGGACAAACCGAGAGGGTCGGTAACGTTACGACCGTGTTTTGTGAGTAGGTGACTAAGGAAGTCGTTAAAAGCATCATTAAGACTGCAGCAACTTTGGTAATGGTTGTTTTCATGTCTGCGATTTTTATTTTTATTATTTATTTTTTTGTGAATATCTTAATCAACAGGTTAATTGTCAACGTTTTATCTAATGGCAATAATATACAAATCTGCTCCCTTCCGAAGCATATCTGTATAAACCAACTCATTAGACTGTTTGTTCCCAGTCTGTTCTATCTTTCGCGTCAAAAACAAAAATAAAACAACAATGCCTGATTGTAAAACTATTTTAGTAAAATTATTAAAAAATTAACACCTTTCAAAAGATTAACCTTTTGGATGATAGGATTTTGCCTGATCTCCCAAAGGTTAACCCCTTGAATGGGGCTTTGTGGTTGCTAAAATAAGAAAAATAAGTGGGATTGAACAAATTTTTTTAACCACCCCGGAGTCTCTCCAAAGGGGACCCTAGTGCTGTCGGAATAATTTATAATTTTGCCTGTTCATAAATTGTGCATATATGTTTGAAAACCTAAGTGAGAGATTCGACAGGGCTTTTAAGATCCTGAAAGGACAGGGGTACATTACCGAGGTGAATGTGGCTGAGACCCTGAAAGATGTGAGGAAAGCCCTGCTCGACGCGGATGTCAGCTTTAAGATTGCCAAGAAATTTACCGAAGATGTTAAAGATAAAGCCCTCGGACAAAATGTGCTGACTTCTGTCTCGCCCGGACAGCTCATGGTCAAGATCGTTCATGACGAGCTAACCGAACTCATGGGCGGTTCCAAGGTCGACATCAACCTGAAGGGTTCCCCTCCCGTGATCCTGATCGCTGGGCTGCAGGGTTCCGGAAAAACCACCTTCTCGGCAAAGCTAGCCAAATACATCACTTCAAAGAAAAGCCGGAAAGTCTTGTTGGTAGCCTGCGACGTGTACCGGCCTGCCGCTATCGAGCAATTAAAGATATTAGGTCAGCAGGTTGAAATTGAGGTTTTCACGGACCCTGATTCCAAAGAACCGGTGAAGATTGCGCGTAAAGCAGTTCACCATGCCAGAGAAATGGATTTTGGTGCCGTCATCATCGATACCGCCGGTCGTCTTGCCATCGATGAACAGATGATGCACGAAATAACTGCCATTAAAAAGGAAGTCAACCCAGCCGAGACCTTGTTCGTTGTGGACTCAATGACTGGCCAGGACGCGGTCAACACAGCCAAAGCTTTCAACGACCGTCTCGACTATGACGGGGTGGTCCTCACCAAGCTCGATGGTGATACCAGGGGTGGGGCAGCCCTGACCATCAGGGCCGTGGTCGATAAGCCCATCAAGTTTGTCAGCCTGGGTGAAAAACTCGATGCCATCGATGTGTTTCATCCCGAAAGAATGGCCGACCGTATCCTCGGTATGGGCGATATCGTTTCTCTGGTGGAGAAGGCTCAGGAACAGTTCAGTCTGGAAGAAGCTCAAAAACTTCAGAAAAAGATCGCCAAAAACCAGTTCGATTTCAATGACTTTCTCTCGCAGATCAAGCAGATCAAGAAGATGGGCAATGTCAAGGACCTTATGGGAATGATCCCCGGCCTGGGAAAGGCCATGAAAGATGTGGATCTTGATGATGATGCCTTTAAAGAGATCGAAGCCATCATATACTCCATGACTCCCGCGGAACGTTCCGATCCCACCCTGCTGAACGGCTCCAGGCGCAAAAGAATTGCCCTGGGCAGCGGCTCCACTGTTCCTGAAGTGAACCGGCTGATCAAGCAGTTTGATGATACCCGGAAGATGATGAAAATGATGACCGGCGGTGGGAAGAACATGAGCCAGATGATCCGCAACGCTAAAAACCTTCGAAGAAATTAATCATGGCAAAACCTGTGATCATTGATGGCAAAGCCATCGCCGAGACCATGAAGACCGAGATCGCCAACGAGGTGAGAAAGATGCTTGACCGGGGGCTGGATCCGCCTCATCTTGCCGCAGTGCTTGTGGGGCATGACCCTGGCAGTGAAACCTACGTGGCCAGCAAGGAAAGAGCCTGCCGCCAGGTCGGGTTTACTTCTTCATTATACAAGTATCCCGAGGGCATGTCTGAAAATCAGCTCTTTGAAGTGATTGATTTTCTGAATAATGACCCGGAAATCGATGGGTTCATCGTTCAACTCCCTCTGCCGGGAACCCTCGATGAAAACAGGATCATTGAACGCATCTCTTATTTAAAGGATGTCGATGGTTTCCATCCAGTGAATACAGGCCGTATGGTCAAGAACCTGCCGTGTTTCCTCCCGGCCACACCAATGGGCATCATGACCATGTTGGAAAAGACCGGTATCGAAACTTCGGGGAAACATTGTGTGGTCCTCGGACGCAGCCAGATCGTGGGCACACCCATCAGCATCCTGATGAGCCGGAAATCAAAACCAGGAGATTCCACCGTGACATTGTGCCACAGTAAGACCAACAACATTAAAGAGATCACTGCCACCGCCGATATTCTTATTGCCGCCATCGGTAAGCCGGGCTTTGTCAAGGCTGATATGGTAAAAGAAGGAGCCGTCGTTATTGACGTGGGGATACACCGGGTACAGGATGCCTCTCTGCCCAAAGGATATTATGTGACGGGAGATGTCGATTTCCCTTCGGTGTCGCCCAAATGCAGCTATATCTCCCCGGTACCGGGGGGAGTGGGCCTGATGACCATCGTGTCATTATTGCAGAATACCCTGAAAGCCGCCCGTAAAGAAATCTATCCCTGATATTGACACCCGGCCAACATAATCCAGCGGTCATACAGGGCGTGATGCTGCCCGTCATGGAAACTTTCTATTCCCTGCAGGGGGAGGGCTTTCATACCGGAAAGGCTGCCTTCTTTATCCGTATAGGAGGTTGTGATGTGGGTTGCCGCTGGTGCGATTCCAAAGAATCATGGAATGCTGACTGGCACCCGCTCCTGCCCATAGAAAACATCCTGCAACAGGCATTTGCCGTCGCGGCACGCGCTGTGGTAATAACAGGAGGGGAGCCTTTACAATATAATCTCACACCCCTGTGCAATCTTCTTCATGAAAACAGGTTTGAAATCTTCCTGGAGACATCGGGAACGGCAGATTTTTCGGGTTCCTGGGACTGGATTTGCCTTTCACCCAAGATTCAGTCGCCGCCCCTTGAACCGTGGTACACTCTGGCACATGAATTGAAGGTCATCATCCATGAGTCCTCCGACCTGGAATGGGCAGTCAGGATGGCGGAAAGGGTGCCCCCGGACTGTCATCTTTTTCTTCAGCCGGAATGGAGCAGGCACCAGGAAGTCATCCGGGAAATCATCGGATTTATCCTGGACAACCCGCGTTGGAGGATTTCACTTCAATCGCATAAATATTTAAAAATTCCCTGATCCCATACCATGTCCAACCTTGCTAAAGCCTTATTGTTTGTTTTTCTGACCTCGATGGTGCCCTTTAAGGGGCCGGTGATGGCACAGGACCAGGATCGCCCGCTGACCACCAGGTCGAAGAAAGCACAAAAAGCTTACGAAAATGCATTGGAACTGTACGCCATGAGAGAATATTCTGGAGCGCGAAGAGACTTGCTTAACGCTCTTGATGCGGATCCCGGTTTTATAGAGGCCTATCTCGTGCTTGGCGATGTTTACTCAGCGCTGAAAATGCCTGACAATGCCATACAGTCATACCGGTCGGCTATTGCCATCGACCCTGCTTTCTTCCCCAATGCCATGTTTCTGTTGGCAGAACTGGAGTACAACACAGGCTCATATTCCGATGCACTCGATCATTACACAGCGTACCTGGAAATGAAGGGTATCCCGAAAGAGAAAAAAATAAAGACGCAACAAAGGATCTCCTGCTGTGAATTTGCCATCAGGGCCATAGCCAACCCTGTTCCCTTCAATCCGGTAAACCTCAGTGACAAGGTCAATACTGCCGATGATGAATATGTGAATGCCATTACTGCCGACGACCAGCTGGTCTTCTTTACCAGGAACCTTACCAAGGCAGAGCCTTCTTCTGGAAGGATGCGCAGGGAAGAGGATTTTTACCGCTCGGAAAAGAAGGATGGGACCTGGTCGCTGGCCCGGCCTCTCGGGCCTCCCATCAATACGGATGGTAATGAAGGTGCTCTTTATATATCTCCGGATGGAATGAATCTGTATTTTGCCGGATGTGATAGGACCGACGGGTTGGGAAGTTGTGATTTGTATCACGCCGTTCGTCAGGGAAATACATGGACCGTCCCTGTGAACATGGGAAAACCGGTCAACTCTGCCAAATGGGAGACCCAGCCCTCCGTCACCCCCGATGGAAAGACGCTTTACTTTACTAGCAACCGTCCGGGAAGTGTCGGAGGCTCCGACATCTGGGTGTCGCGGAGGGAGCAGAGCGGCCGGTGGGGACTGCCTCAAAACCTGGGGGAGGTGATCAATACTCCTGAAGATGAGATGAATCCTTTTATTCACCCTGACGGGAAGACCTTGTACTTCGCTTCTAAAGGCGGTGTTGGCATGGGAGGTTTTGATCTTTACGTGGCAAGGATGTCGGATGACAGTACCTGGCAAACGCCTGTCAACCTGGGTTATCCCATCAACGGGAATACCGATGAGATAGCCCTTATTGTAAATGCTGCAGGGGACCTGGCTTATTTTTCCTCTGATAAACTGGGAGGGAACGGGAAAAATGATATTTACTATTTCGAGCTTTATAAGGAAGCCAGGCCTTCGGCCGTAAGTTATATAAAAGGAAAGGTGTATGATGCCGACACCAGGGAACCCTTACAGGCCGGTTTTTCACTGGTGGACCTGCAATCCGGTGAAACGACGGTTGTCTCAGTCTCTGACCCGGTGTCCGGGGAATTCCTCGTCACACTTCCGGTTGGAAAAGATTATGCCTTGCAGGTAAAAAGAGATGGCTATCTTTTTTTTAGCGATCATGTTGCACTGAAAGATCAATATACCGCCGGGGACCCCTTCCTGAAGGATGTTCCCCTTCAACCTGTGAGGGCCGGAAAGATCGTGGCAATGAACAACATCTTCTTCGAGACCGACCGGTCTGACTTAAAACCTGAATCCCACATCGAACTGAATTCCCTGCTGGAACTTCTGAGAAATAATCCGGGAGTGAAAATAGAGATCCGAGGCCATACCGACAACACCGGGTCGGAAGAACACAACCTGGCCTTGTCCACAGCCAGGGCAAAGGTGGTATACGACTATCTGGTTTCAAAGGGAATCAATGCCGAAAGGCTGGTGTACAAAGGCTTTGGTGAAACATCTCCCCTTGCAGGCAATGATACGGAGAGGGGAAGACAGTTGAACCGAAGGACAGAGTTCAGGGTTTTATAATCCGTTCAATTCATGTTTCTTTGTCATGTGGGCAAACCAGGATCAGAAAGTACACATGCCATTCTATTCGGATTCCTGTGCTTGAAATGTATTTTATTTTTGTATTTTTGGGTATAAGAATTCATTCTCATGAAGACGTCAAGAGTCATTTCACCTCAAAAGCTCAAGGAACTGATGGATCAGGGAGAATCAATCCTTCTCGTTGATATCCGTGATCCCGAAGATTATGATTATTGTCATATCCAGGGGGCTGTCAATTACCCCAAGGTGGATTTTGACAAGTATGTTCAGCAGATCCCAAAAGACATGATGGTCGTGCTTGCCTGTAAGTACGGGAAGAAGAGTGAGCAGTTGGTCACCATGCTTCGGGCCGACAAGGCTTTCACCAATGTGGCCCATCTTGCGGGAGGATTATGGGACTGGTCCCGCGAGATCGACCCGAAACTGATCGTCTGGTAACACTCACTACTCATCACTCAAACCTTAATTATCAATTATCAATTATCAATTATCAATTTAGAATGTTTTCCTTTTTTCAAGATACCAGGAACTTCTTCCTCATCGCCGGACCCTGCGTGGTGGAAGATGTCGACATGCCTTTGTCCATCGCAAGGGTCATCCATGAGATAACCACTGAGCTGGAGATACCGTTCATTTTCAAGGCTTCCTACAAGAAAGCCAACAGGACCAAGGCCGGATCCTTTGCCGGGATAGGGGATGAGCTTGCCCTGGAGGTGATCCGTAATGTGGGACAGGTCCTTGGAATCCCTGTCCTTACCGATATTCATTCAGCGGAGGAGGCAGCCATGGCGGCTCCTTACGTGGATGTGTTGCAGATCCCGGCTTTCCTATGCAGGCAGACCGATCTGCTGGAGGCTGCTGCTGCCACGGGTAAGGTGGTGAATGTGAAAAAAGGGCAGTTTGTCTCGGCTGCTTCCATGGGATTTGCCGTTGAAAAGATCAGGATGAAAAACCCTGATGCCACGGTATTGCTTACCGAACGCGGGAGCATGTTCGGGTACTATGATCTGGTTGTGGATTACAGGAACATTCCTTTGATGCAGGAGTTCAGGGTGCCCGTGGTCCTCGATGTCACCCACTCCCTCCAGCAGCCCAACACGGCTGCGGGTGTTTCAGGCGGTCTTCCCGTGTTCATCGAGACCATCGCCAAAGCAGGTATAGCCGCCGGCGTCGACGGCCTTTTCATAGAAACCCATCCCCATCCGGAACAGGCAAAATCCGACGGGACCAACATGCTCAGGCTCGATCACCTTCGTGACCTGCTCCTGAGGTTGGTCAAAATAAGACAATCCTTGTAAACGGACCGGGATTACGCTTTGGCGGCGTCCACCACGGCTTTGAAAGCCTCGGGGTGGTTCATGGCCAGGTCGGCGAGCACCTTACGGTTGATCTGGATGTCCTTGGCTGAAAGCATACCCATGAATTCTGAGTAGGACAGCCCATGCTCCCTGACACCGGCGTTGATACGGGTGATCCATAACCCGCGGAAATTCCTCTTTTTGGTCCTGCGGTCACGGTAAGCATAACCCAATCCTTTTTCAAGGGAGTTCTTTGCTACCGTCCAGACATTTTTTCTTCTTCCAAACTGGCCTTTGGTCTGTTTCAGTACCTTTTTCCTTCTGGCCTTGGATGCTACTGCATTGACTGATCTTGGCATTTTTCTTTCTTTTTTTACGCAAGCGTTCCTTTCAGGGGAATCTTCTGTGCTCGCCGTAAAGGTTGATAATTGTTTGAATTAGGCTCCAAGCATGGCCCTGACGTTGGCCTCGTCGGCCTTCTCCACTACAAAGAAATAGGTCAGGTTACGTTTGCGCTTTTTTGACTTTTTGGTCAGAATGTGGCTTTTGTATGCATGCTTTCTCTTAATCTTTCCGGTGCCGGTAAATGCGAACCGTTTTTTTGCTCCGGATTTGGTCTTCGTTTTTGGCATTACGCTAGGTTTATATTGTGGTTTTGGTTTCTGATCGGGTTGAATTATTTTTTCGGCGACAGCATCATGATCATCCTTTTCCCCTCCAGTTTGGGAAGCTGCTCAACCTTGGCATACTCCTCCAGTTCATTGGCGAACTTCAGAAGGATGATCTCGCCCATCTCCTTATAAACGATGGATCTTCCTTTAAAAAAGACATCTACTTTCACTTTGGCTCCATCCTGAAGAAATTTGATGGCATGTTTCAGCTTGAAGTTGAAATCATGGTCATCGGTGTTCGGACCTAACCTGATCTCTTTGACCACTACCTTCGCCGTCTTGGCCTTCATCTCTTTCTGTTTCTTTTTCTGCTCGTAAAGGAATTTCTTGTAATCCATTATTTTGCAGACCGGCGGGTTGGTGGTGGGCTGGATCTCGACCAGGTCCAGTTCAAGATTATCGGCCATGTCCAAAGCTTCCCTGATAGGGTAGATGCCCTGGGTGATGTTTGCTCCTACCACCCTGACAACAGGGGATTTGATCTTCTCGTTAATCTTGTAAAGTTCTTCTTTTTCTCTCCTGTTAGGCCCCCTGGGATCCCGACGAGGAGTGATGGGTTGTGTAGCGATATGACCTCCTTTTTTGGTTTAACTGTTTACGCCGCCGCTTTCAGTATTCCTTATTCTGTTGCAAGGGCGACTTCCTTGTTCACGGTATCTGTAAATTCCTGCCAGCTGAGACTCCCTATATCTCCTTTTCCGTGTTGCCTTACCGATACCTGGTTCTCAGCCTCTTCTTTTTCTCCAACGATCAGCATATACGGGATCTTGCTCAGTTCAGCATCCCGTATCTTCTTGCCAATCTTTTCGTTTCGTTCGTCAATTTGGGCGCGAATTTCGTAATTATTCAGATAATCTAAAACTTTTTTCGCATATTCATGATATTTCTCGCTGATTGGCAGGATAGTAGCCTGCTGAGGGGTTAGCCAAAGCGGAAAATTACCGGCACAATGTTCGATGAGGACGGCGACAAAACGCTCCATGGAACCAAAGGGTGCCCGGTGGATCATCACCGGCCTGTGCTTCTCATTGTCGTTGCCAACATATTCAAGTTCAAACCGCTCGGGAAGATTGTAGTCGACCTGGATGGTCCCCAGCTGCCATTTTCTTCCCAGGGCATCTTTGACCATGAAATCCAGCTTGGGCCCGTAGAAAGCGGCTTCCCCCTTCACGATCACTGCGGGCAGTCCTTTCTCCTGGGTGGCCTCGATAATCGCTTTTTCAGCCTTGTCCCAGTTCTCATCACTCCCTATGTACTTTTCCTTGTTCTCAGGATCTCTTAAGGAGATCTGTGCGGTATAATCAGTGAAATTCAGTGCTTTAAATATATGAAGCACAATGTTGATCACTCCTGTAAATTCTTCTTTCACCTGGTCGGGGCGGCAGAAAATGTGCGCATCGTCCTGGGTGAACCCTCTCACCCTGGTCAAACCGTGAAGTTCCCCGCTCTGTTCGTAACGGTAAACCGTTCCGAATTCAGCCAGCCTTACGGGAAGATCTTTGTAAGAATGCTGCTTGCTCCTGTATATTTCGCAGTGATGAGGACAATTCATGGGCTTAAGGAAAAATTCTTCTCCTTCCACGGGAGTGCTGATGGGTCTGAAAGAGTCTTTCCCGTATTTTTCATAATGGCCTGATGTGATGTACAGTTCTTTCTGCCCGATATGGGGTGTGATGACCTGCACATAACCGGCTTTTCTCTGTACTTTTTTGAGGAAGGCCTCCAGCTTTTCCCTGAGCTGGGCTCCTTTAGGAAGCCATAAGGGCAAGCCTTGTCCTACACGCTGCGAAAACGTAAACAGTTCCAGTTCTTTGCCCAGTTTCCGGTGGTCTCTTTTCCTGGCTTCTTCCAGCAATGTAAGATAATCGGTCAGAAGCTGCTGTTTCGGGAAGGTGATCCCGTAAAGGCGTGTCAGCTGTTTTCTCTTTTCATCGCCTCTCCAATAGGCTCCGGCGACACTCATGATCTTGATCGCTTTGATCATGCTGGTGTCAGGCAGGTGGGGGCCACGGCAGAGGTCTACAAAATTCCCCGACTCGTAAAAGGTGATCTGTCCGTCTTCCAGGTCTTCCAGCAACTCCAGCTTGTATTCATCGCCCTTTTTGGTGAAGTAATCCACAGCCTCATTCTTGGCGACTTCTTTGCGCACAAACGACTGTTTTTCGCGGGCAAACTCCGTCATTTTAGCTTCGATGGCCTGAAAGTCGCTTTCCGCAATGACCCGGTCACCCAGGTCGATATCGTAGTAAAACCCATTCTCAATATCGGGCCCAATGCCGAATTTGGCTCCGGGGTAAAGGTGTTCAATAGCCTCTGCCATCAGGTGGGCCGAGGAATGCCAGAGGGCGGCCTTCCCTTCTTCGTCTTCCCAGGTAAGGAGTCTCAGCTTCACATCCTGGTAGAGGGGCCTGGTGGCATCCCAGACTTCGTCGTTCACCTTTGCAGCCAGCACATTCCTGGCAAGGCCCTCACTGATGCCTCTTGCAATTTCCAGTGGCGTGATGCCTGGTTCATACTGTCTTACTGATTGATCCGGTAGTGTTATGGAGATCATGAGCGTTCTTTAAAATGGGGTGCAAAGATACAAATTCTTCTGAAGACTCTGGCAGTGTAAGTAAAAATCTTTTCTAACAACGTATGTCCGTCAGTTGATAAATCAAAATAACATGATAAAATTGCCTATATGACTTCATTTGCCAGATGATCTGGAGAACTGCATGCTGATTTGTCAAGGATGGTGGCTATAGTACGCCCGGAGTCATTCTCCTCATCCTGGTATTCCTGCTCTTCTGTATGCGGAAGATGCCATAAGCAAGTACCAGGATAAGGGGTAACAGAAAGTTCAGGTACTTGATGAAGAGTTTACGTTCCTCGCTCACGGGATCGAGCGGCCTGGAGGTTACCTGCTTGGTACGCAGCTCCATCAGTCCGGTCTGGTCGGTCAGCCAGTCGATGGAATTGGCCATCAGACTGATATTGTCCTGGGGAACCTCCTGGGCCCTTTGTCCCGACCCGTTGGTAGCAAAGTCACCGGATGAAATGAGCACCAGCTTCCAGGGTTTCCCTGCTGTGTTCCCTTCTGATAGCGCCACAACAGACTGGGGCGGACTCTTGAAATCATTGTCAGTCCAGGCATTATCAACTTTAATGGTAAGCGGTGCAGGAAAAGAGCCTGACTTATCGGAGGTCCTTGCCAGTATCCGGGTCTTGATGCCGGGGACTGACTTTTCGGTGATGTTGGCCGGAAATTGCAGCATGACCGACTCCAGGCCTTTGGTGATGGGGTGGTCCTCAAAGTCATTAACCTGGGGGAAATAGGGAAAAGGGATCTGAGTCTGGAAGGTGAATCCTCCCTGTTGCTGGGTCACTCCCACATTGGCACACTGGGCATCGATAATGAACTTCTTCCCAAGTACCAGGCCTTTCTTGTCAAGCCATTCCCTCATCCCGGTCTCCAAAACGCTGCCCTGCATGCTGCTGGTGTTGGCTTCAACACCATTGACGGCCATCAGCATCTTGCCTCCTTCTGACAGGTAGCGGTCTAAATAGGACAACTCAACGGGTGTAAAGGTGTCGGTGGGAGCAACGACCATCAGTGACGGTATGCCTGCAAGATCGTATGTGCTGTCTGTCAGTGTTACAGGTTCAACTTGATAGAGTACCGACAACTGTTCCAGCAGCTGGGGCATGGCAGATAGGTCGGGTTCTCCATGACCCTGGAGGAAGCCCACCACCGGTTTGTTGGTCACGCTGATCTTTTTAATGGCCGAGGAAAGAGCGAACTCCATGGCTGCCCCCGGTTGGATGAAGGGGATCACCTCACTTTGTTCTCCATGTTGCAGCGTGGCCCCTAAATATACTTTCTGCTGTTTTACCTGGTCCTTCTCCCTTACATTCACCACCATGGGTTGAATTCCGGAGCTTAGTGCCGACTGCTCTTCCTCTTGACTGAGGGAAGGGTCGGTAAAACGAAAGTTGATCTTGCCCCTTGACAACTGGCCGTATTCCGACAACATCTCCTTGAAGTCAGTCTTCACCTTGGCGATATCGGGCGGAAGGTCGTTGGTGAAAAAGGCAGTGATGCTCACGTTCCCCTGTAGGTTTTTGATCAGGTCCCTGGTCGAGGGATCCAGGGTGTATCTTTTATCGGCCGTGAAATCCAGCCGGAAAAAGAAAAGGGTGGAGACCCAGCAGATGCCTGCCAGGACGACGATGGTCAGGAGGATGTTGCTGGTGAACCTGGTTTTGCTATAAGCACTCATACACTTTATGTTACAGGTGGAATATCAATGTTGGGAGGTGAGGTTCTTGTGAGTCAGGGTGAGCCCCAGGAGCGTGAGGGCACCGAAATACACCAGGTCTTTGGAGTCGATGACCCCCCTGGAGATGGATTCAAAATGAGAAGTCATGCTCAGGTAATACATCACGGCACCGCTGATACCGGTCATAGGGATGGAAAGGATATCAAAAATGAGATGAAAGAAGATCCCTATCAGAAGGGCCACGAGAAAGCCTACGATCTGGCTCCCTGAGATACTGCTGGAGAAGATGCCGATGCTGATATAGACGGAACTCATCAGGAGCAGGCCCAGGTATCCGGAGAGGATGGCCCCGTGATCGGCTTTTCCCAGGCTGGCTATCGTGAAATAATAGGGCAGGGTGAGCAGCAGGGCAATGAGGACCAGCATCATGGTGGCAGCATACTTTCCCAGGATCACCTGCCATTGGGTGACGGGTTTGGTCAGCAGGGTCTCCAGGGTCCCTGCCTTCTTTTCTTCTGCTATCGAACGCATGGTAATAGCAGGTATAAAGAAGAAAAGAGTCCAGAAGGCGATGGCGAAAAAGGTCTGTAAACTGGCCTGCCCGACCATGAATACATCGGAGCCGTAAAGCCAGGTGAAGAATCCACTGAAACCAAGGAACCCGGCCAGAAGGATATAAGCGATCAGGGAGTCAAAGAACTGCCTGAGTTCTTTCATGGCAATAATCCATACTTTCTCCATACTTGATTGTATTATTATTTTAATTACTAATTATCGATGGTCAGCTGCCTGAAGACATCTTCCAGGCTTGCCGTAAAGGGGGTCATCTCGGTCAGGATCCAGCCTTTGTCCCTGCACATCAGAAAAATCTCTTTTCTGGATTTTTCATCCGGATGGCTCTGGATTTCAAATGATTGGGCTTTGCCAAACTGGAAGCTTACCGATTCAACAGTCGGGATGGTGCTTAGATGCTGATAGATCTCATTCGGATCTCCTTCCTCGATGGTGACTCTGACGATCTCGCTGCCCTGTGAACGTTTCCTGAGTTCCTCGGCAGTACCGTCGGCTACGATCTTTCCTTTGTTGATGATCAGAATACGGTCACAGGTGGCTTCCACCTCAGCCAGGATATGGGAGCTGAGAAGAACCGTTTTTTCCTTTCCGATTCGCCGGATCAGGTCCCTGATCTCAATGATCTGGTTGGGGTCCAGTCCTGTGGTGGGCTCATCCAGGATCAGGACATCGGGATCATGGATGAGCGACTGTGCCAGCCCGGTCCTTTGGCGATACCCTTTCGACAGCTCACCAATTTTTTTGTGTTTTTCCCCTTCCAGGCCACAGGTGGCTATCATCTGGAGGATGCGTTCCGGCAACCTTTCTTTCGGAATCTGGTGGATACGTCCGATAAAGGCCAGGTAGTCCACCACGGTCATGTCTGCGTACAAAGGGTTGTTTTCGGGAAGATAACCGATATGTTTGCGGATCTCCTCCGGGTGGTGGTCCAGGGAATAGTGACCTACCCTGATCTGTCCGGAAGTAGGTGCAAGGAAGGTGGTGATGGCCTTCATGGTGGTCGTCTTTCCTGCCCCGTTCGGACCAAGAAAACCGACGATCTCACCAGTTTTCACCGTGAAACTGATGGCATCCACGGCAAGTTGGGTCCCATAGTTTTTGCTGAAGTTCTCAACGACAATATCCATGTTTTGAGTAATTTTCGGGCTGCAAAATAAATACTTTTCATCACATCCGTCAATCACCCGGTAAAGGAAAAATACCTCTGTGCCGGGGCGCAGGGGGCAGAGCCAGGTATGGACCCATCTCTGCACATAATGAGTAGACAACCCCTGCGGCTTGTTTTCGTCTTTACTTATACCTAAAGGCAGGAATGTACCAGGAGGAAACCATTATAAAACAGTGTTTACAGGGTGACAGGCAGGCACAGTCTGCCCTGTACCAGCAGTATTCCCGTAAAATGTTCGGGGTATGCATGAGGTACAGCCGCACCCGTGAAGACGCTGAAGATGTGCTTCATATAGCCTTTGTTAAGGTCTTCTCCAACCTCGCCCAGTATCATTTCAAAGGTTCCTTTGAAGGATGGATACGGCGGATCATGGTCAATGCTTCCATCGATTACTACCGGAACAGCCTGAAACAGCAGTGGGTCAGCATGGAGGAGATGAATGAGGGAACCTTGGAAAAATCACTCTCTGATTCGAATCCTCAGGAGGAATCGGAAGCTTATTCATGGATACAGCCCAAAGAGGTGATGAGGTTGATGCAGGACTTGCCCAACGGGTACAGGATCATCCTGAATATGTATGCCGTGGATGGACTGAACCACAGGGAGATCAGCGAGATGCTGGGCGTTTCCATAGGAACGTCCAAGTCGCAACTGAGCAAAGCTAGAAGGTATCTGAAACATTTAATTGAAAAAAAAATTCTGACTAAATCGGTTGATTTACCAGCTTATGAAAGATAACACAAAACATCCGCTGGATGAATTTCTTAAAAAGAGTCTTTCCGACATCGAGGATACCCCTTCCTCAGGTGTATGGGACTCTGTTGTTAAGGATATCTCATCCATCCCGAAACCACCGTTAGGAAAGTTCTTTCAGCTTCCCAGGAACGTCTTTTTCGTCTCCACGGGAAGCAGCATCTTTATTATGGCTGCCCTGGTGACCTACCTCTCCGGCATTTTGCAGATAAGGTCGAGTAATGGCGAGACCCGCAGAGGGGGGACCCTGCAGGCAGATCATGTCGAGATGCCAATGACTGCCAAAAGCGAGCCAGAGGTGGTATTATCAATGTCGGGCGGGAATGCCGTGGACCCGGTTCCAGCCGGTTTAGCTAAGCCTGAGCAGAACGAAAGAATCACGGTTAAGGGTTCTGGTTCCGGTCCTTCAAATGACCAGGCAAACAGATCCGGTGGACAGCCGCCTTTACAAAACATTACGCTGCCCCTTAGTGCCTCTTCAACCTTATTAGCTGAGAAACCGCTGCAGGATGAGAAACTGCCGGAATCTTCAGGTACAAATGAAACGATGGGTCAGCAGATTACGAATGGAACAAAGAATATCGAAGCTCCTGATTATCTTGCATCTACAGATGGCAGGACGATCACTTCTCTGAAAAATCAAACCTATTTCACTTCAGGATTGAATGAAAGGAGTACTCCTGATTTCAGGATCAGGAAGAAGGAATATACCCAGTACTATCAGCCTTATGGTAGCCTGAAAATCAGCATGTATTACCTGCCCGAGTTTGGCAAAGGGAGTCTTTCTGGAGAAGAGAGGGTGAACAGAAACACCCTGGGACTGGGCCTCTGTATGGGGAAATTCGGTTGGCAATTTGAATCCGGGATGGAGGTGTTCCGGGAGAGCATCGACCGCGACTATCTGCTTAGTTATAACAGGTACCTGGGTAAATACCGCAAGCTCGACTCTATCACCTTTACCACTCAGGGCGGAGCGGTGGTCCCTCACAAACATTTTACTTTAGTTAATGTTTACGATCCTGATGTCACAACTACTCCGCTCATGGAGAAAGTGACCGTGACCACCCTAAGGGTTCCGCTCCTGGTGGGGTATGTCATTCCCTGGCACCGGTTTGAACTTGCGGTAAAAGGAGGTTTTATGGCTTCCTATTCTTTCTATGGTGCTTCGGGAGTGCTGGCGGTACCGGAAAGAGACCGTGTTTTGAATCTTGAAAGAAAGTACACCGACCCCGGTGAGGTGAACATGGAGTGGAAAATGGCCTTGGGCCTTCAATACGACATTAACCATAAATTTTCTCTTCAGCTTGAACCTGGGATGACAGGTCCCCTCAATGCCGGTAACGGGAAAAAAGCAAACAGGCGGTTCGACAATACTTATTATGGGGTCAAGACCGGATTATTATACAGAATCAAGTAATTTGTAATTATGAAAAAGCTAATAGCAGTTGGACTGGGATTGATGATGGGATGCCTGGGAATTGCCCAGGCACAATGGACCTATACCCAGCTAGTCTCCGGATCAGTCACTGACTCGACTACCGGTATAGGGATCAGCAATCATGCGGTTCATTTTTATTACTTCGATACCTTAGGGACCTATGACTCTGTGGTCACCGATTCCGTCGGTCATTATCAGAAGACGCTGGTGTTCAACTACAATATGATCTCACAGGTTCATGCTTTTACCTATGGATGTAACAACCAGATGTATTCAGTGTACTTTCTGAGTATTGACACCATGCCGGTGGCGAATTTCAGCATCTGTGTCAACAATGTTCCCCCTTGCAATGCCTCCTTCACCCACTATGTTGACGGCAACAATCCTCTGATGATCCATTTCCTCGACAGTTCAGCGGGGAACATTAATATATGGTATTGGAATTTTGGGGATGGGAATGCTTCCATGCTCCAGAATCCTGTTCATACCTATGATTCACAGGGAACTTATCTTGTACAGCTGACGGTCATGGATTCGCTCAATCCGTCCTATTCCTGTTCTTTTGCTGACTCCATCATCATCAGTTACCCGGCAAAGAATCTTTCAGGCCAGGTGTACGGAGGTTTCTTCCCGGTGGGAGAGGTGGCTAAAGTGGTGCTTTATAAGGTTTCAGGCAATCAATATCTGCCTGCGGATACCTGCTACACCGACCAGGACGGGGTTTATTATTTCTATCAGCAACCGGTAGGGGAGTATGTGGTCAGGGCCATACCTAGCGATAATATCACCGGCAGTCTCTATTTTCCGACGTATCACTCCTCCCAGCCTACCTGGCAATATGCCGATCTGATCTCCTTATATCAGAATCTTTTTAATGAGGATGTGACGCTCGATTCGTTGCCACAGCTGCCATACGGACAAAGCGTGATCCAGGGTCAGGTTCATTTGATCACTAATGGATCAACCATGAATGCAACAGAGGTGGAGGTACTTTTGCTGGATGGTCAGATGACCCCTCTTGCCTATCAGTTTACCGATCCTCAGGGTCAGTTTCTTATGAGTGGGCTGCCTGAAGGAAACTTCGTGGTGCGTCCGGAATTGCCGGGATTTAATGTCGATTATTATAGTTTTTCAACCTCCGGCAGCGTTTTTGATACCGTCCAGGCTGTACTGAATATATATGGGACCAATGCTTCGATACCCGAGACTTATGATCCTGACCTCGATGTCAAGGTTTATCCGAATCCCTTCGTTACCAGCTTTAACCTGGAGTTTGTTCAGGCAAAGCCTCGTGAAATTGGAGTTCTGTTGACGGATGTCAGCGGTAATCCCGTCTTTCAGGCCAGGTATAGCTTACCCATGGGACTTCAGGTGTTTTCTCCGGTCATCCCTGTCTTACCCCCGGGAATGTACCTGCTCTATTTACATGGGGAAAGCGGTGTGACCGTCAGGAAGCTGGTGAAACACTCAGGTTTCAGATAGGAGGTGATGTAGTGCCGACCATTCGGGTCAGCACGTCTCCGATCCCAATGGTGTATCCTTCCGACACCAGCCACGATTTCCCCTTATGATCCAGATAGATGATCAGAGGCAGTCTGCCTGATATGGATTTTCCTGACTGCTTAATCAGAAAGGAAAGCAGGGCATTGTTCTCATCCTTAACAAAGACACTGTTTGCGGGCAGTTTCTTCCTCAGGGACTCCTCAGGAAGGGGAGTCTTTTCTTCGTCTTTCAGCAGGAAAACAATCCTTCCTTTCCAGGCTTCCAGGGCATCCTTGGCTAAAGGGATGTCGACCAGGACATGACGTGAGGGTTCTTGGTCGGATTCGATCCAGACAAGGATCATGGGCTGTTTTGCCGTGAAGATTTGTGATTCCTTTGCATCGGGTGAAAGAGGCAGGGTGAAGATGAAGTCTTTCAGGTTAACCGGTGCTAAGGAGGGCATTTCAAGAGAGGGTTCCCTGATGGTCACCAGGAGGTCCGTAAGTTGGTCTTTTGTAACTTCAAAAAAGGTAAGCGAAGAAAGCACTCCTCCATCCGTCATCCTGTTTCCGGTCGTCAGCAGGTAGGTCCCGGCCTCCAGGGCGATCCTGTCGGGAAACTCACTCAGTTTCATGTCTTCAGTGAACTCGTAGAGCTTTAAGGTCCCTTCCTGGAGTCTTGAAATGGTAAAATGCCTGGTATATTTAGGATCCAGTCGTGTGTTTCCTGACAACAGGTGCAGATATCCCTGCGGGGCGGCGGCGGTCTGTGACTGCTCCCATTTTACTGTATTCCATTGATTATTAAGATAATAATTTGCTTCTTTTGTCACCGGGTTTACCCTTGCCGCTATGCCCAGGGATCTGCATACCGCAACAAAAAGGATATTTCCTGACCGTGCATCTCCGGTCTTCAGTTGCACCATGCCCCGGGGTGACAACGGAGCCCTGGAATGAAGGTTGGAGACGGCATCCATTTGTATGTTTCCTTTCATCCAGCTGATCAGTTTTTGGACTCCCGTTTCATCGGTTGTGATCTTCAGGGAGGAGAATTCTTTAGATAAGAAGGCCCTCCAGGGACGTAATCCCTCATTGTCTATCCTGGGTGAGATGACATACCACAGGTATAGGTCCTTTCCTTCGTCTTTCAATGAGGGATAAAGGTTCTTCGGACGTTGGGCTAAATGGTCCAGGATCACATCAGCATGAAGGTCCCTGATATCTTTATCGGTCAGGGTGAACAACAATCCCATCATCGTGCCGCGTTCTGTTTTGGCGGTTTTTTCAAGACACTTGCTCACTTCCATCCAGTTTCCGCAGGCTTTTTGAAAAAGGACGACGGTACTGTCTTTAGGAAGTCCGTTATTAACGGCGAATGCTTCCATCCAGGCCGTATCCCTGAAGGTGGCCATATACCGGTTGCGTATCTCGTTTTCCTTTTCAAACCTGGCCTTGTTCGCTTCCTGTCCTTTAACATTGGTTTCAACCGGTTCAGGGATGGAAGGAGGGACGATGTCCAGGAATTCCGTTTTTCCAAGTGGTACCTGTGAGGAAAGGGCCAGGGTAACAGAGGATGTTTCTTTCACATTCACCTTTTTCCATGCGGTCTGCTTGTCTTTACCAGCCCATACCAGGATGTCGCCCAGGCCCATACGGACCGAGGTCTTTCCGTCTTTATCCGTTTTTGACCGGGCAATAGGGAAAAATTCTGCATAGTTATATAAGCGGTACTCTACCTTCGCATCAGGAACAGGCTTGTTGTTCTGATCAGTCACGGTTACCTTAAGATCCGTACAGGGGGCATAATTTCCGATCAGGTTCAGTTCGGCAAATCTTTCCTGGCGGTCGATCACGGGTTCACTGCCGAGGTAATAGCCATAAGCCCTGGTATGTACCAACATGGTTCTTTTGGCAGATTCGGCAAACCAGCCCATGTTGAGTTCTGCATCGGGTTCACAGGCTCCCATGAAGTACCATTTTCCGTTGACCCAGACTTCTACCCAGGCGTGGTTGTCATCGACATGGGCCCAGCGGGGAGTATAGACCTGCCTGGCAGGGATGCCGACGGTACGGAGGGCTGCCACGGTAAAGGTCGATTCCTCCCCGCAACGTCCCCAGGAGGTCCTCATACTGGCAAGCGGTGAACTGGTGCGTTCATCGCTGCCTTTATAGGTGACTTTCTCGTGGCACCAGTGGTTGACCTCCAGCGCTGCATCGTGAAGGTTCATCCCTTTGACACGTGCTTTCAGCTCTTCATACATACCCGAACGGAAGGTGTCCAGGTTCTCGTTGTTCACCCGTACAGGAAGAATAAAGTGAAGAAAAACTTCTTCCGGGATGCTTTTTCCCCAGGGCATCTCCTCCCTGGCACGAAGGGTGGTCCTCACCTGGCTCAGGAAATAGGAGCCATCATAATCGGCCAGGTCACTCAGGGGTGCATAAGCCAGAATGAACTTCATCGCATCCGTTTCCATGCGGGTCAGCCCGGAATCCATGACCGAAAACAGCTCTTTCTCCCTGCCTTTGGCCAGCTCCCTGGTCTTATTGTACATATCTTCCACTCTTTGCCTGTATTCCCTGATGGTGATCAGTTTTTCTCCCTTCTGACAAGAGAAGAAGATAAACATGGAAAGAAACAGAAGGAGGCGCAATATCGATTTCATCATTAAATAGATTTAGTGGCAAAGCTATGAAGTTTTATCCCGATTTGTTCAAAGGGAGGATAAATGCCAAATGGGCCATGGGGACAAGACTTTCATGCCTTATGGTTGCCCGGAACCGAATTTTTTCTGTACTTAGCTTTCAAAATGGAAAAAAAGTGAACGGGACTGTCACCTCTGATCTTCTCCTTCCGGGCTGTGTGCGATCCTGCCCGGCATGTCCGCATCGAATGCTGACCATGGAGGAGAGTCTTTCCCGAAAGTGGGAATTTATTGCTTCCCGCCTGTCGTCTTACCGTGATCTTCTATCACCTGTCCGGTCTGTTCCGGAAGGAGAGCGGTATCATTACCGTGATAAAGTCTGTCTGAGTTGCGAATATGTTGAAAATCAGTGGCATATCGGAGTTCGTTCCCGTGGTAAGGTCATTTCTATTCCTGACTGTCCTGTCCATTCTCAAAGAGTCAATCAGGTTCATCGGTTTTTTCTGGGAAATCTCCCGGGATATAAGGACTTTCCTCTTATTTACCTGGTCAGTTCGGGTGCACAGCTTGCCTTGGTCATGAAGTCAGGGCGGTTTCCTGAAATATCCTGGCTGAGAGCGGCTTACGAAGATGTTCTGGAGCAATCGGGCGTGGAAGGTTTGTGGGTGCATCTTCACCCATCGGCAGGGAAGAAGGTCTTTGGCAAGGGTAACTGGACTTTGGTGGCCGGACGACCGGTATCGGAGGATGAGGACGGGCTGGTATATGGACCTGCAGCCTTTCAGCAGCTATTGCCCGGACTATACTACGAGGCATTGGAGACAGCCTGCCATTTCATGAACCCTTTTGCCGGCAGCCTGGTGGTGGACCTTTATTCCGGAACGGGCTCCAGTATCCGTTACTGGAGACGCGACGGTGCTTTGGTCATGGGAGTTGAAGTCAGCGGAGAGGCCCTTGAACACGCCCTGGTCAATGTTCCGGGGATACAGGTCCTGAGGGGTACCTGCCGGCAACGGATTCCCCAGCTGGAATCATGGGTCAGGGCCCACAGTTCAGCAACAACACCAAGGTTGCTGTACGTCAATCCTCCCCGCACCGGATTAGAGACAGAAGTAGGTGTGTGGATTACTGACAACCTCCGGCCAGATCGGATGGCCTACCTTTCCTGTTCACCGGGAACATTGAGACGCGACCTGGATTATCTCTTAAGCAAAGGTTGGGTCCCACGGCAACTGCTTCCTTATGACTTTTTCCCTCAGACCAGGCATATAGAGGTCCTTTCACTGTTGGAACATAAGGAATAAAGCAGGGAAGGAAAATATTTTCCTATGGTATTGTTTGTGGGGTATAAAATTTTCTATTTTTACCGGAAAGAAAACAACATATTATGGGCCACTTTCTTACCATTCCTGAGGAGATTCTGTTGCTGTCCATCGATGAATCGGGTGGAATCAGTTCTGAATCGAAAACCATTGATGTAGTGCTGGCCAGTGCCATCCTGATGGATCTGGCGATCCGTAAACGCATCGACACTGACCTTAACTACCTGATCCATGTGGACGGCACACCGACAAGCGATGCCATCCTGGACGATGCACTCACCTTTCTTTTCGACAATAAAGACCAGAAAGCACCGGTATTCTGGATCACCCAACTGGGTCTCCGTGCCGACGGTTACAAGGAAGACCTCCTGGCCAGCCTGGTATTGAAAAGGGTCTTAAAGGTCGAGAACAAGAAGATCCTTTGGATGTTCGCTTCCCGCAAATATCCCGTTATCGGGAACAAGGAACTGAAAGAGGTCAAGACTAGGGTCAGGGAACTGATCTTCAGCAAGGAACTTCCCGATCTGCATGATATGGCCATCGTCAGCCTGGCTTCTTATGGCGGGCTCCTCGAATTCCTGTTTTCCCCGGAAGAAATTGATCAGTACAAGACCCGTATTGAGCAGATCGCCAAGATGGACCTCATTGGCCAGGCCATTGGTAAGGCCCTTCATGAACTTTCCCTTTCCTTCCAGTTTTCTTCCAAGGCAAAGGCCATGCTGGGTATAAAAACACCTGAACAAAAGCTTGAGGCTCTGGTAGATGCCATCAAGACCAAGTATCGCATCAAGAACGACACCGACCTTCCTGACTGGTTAAGGAAAGGTACGGCACAATATAAGAAAACCCTGGAGTTCATTGAAAAGGAAGGGACTGCTGATATCTATTATCATGCAGGGAAACAACAGTATTTTGTCAGGGATTATATATCTGTGTTTTCAATGTAAATCAAACAATAATTGACCCAATGGAAATAAAAATTACCCCGGAACAAGGATTTCAGTACATCGAAATTGGTGGCAGACTCGATGCTGTCAGCTCTGGTGAGGTTCAGGAGGAGTTGGTAAGACTGTCGGAATCCGGAGATAAGAAAATGGTGGTATGCCTTGAAAAGGTTGATTATATCGCCAGTTCTGGTCTCAGGGCCTTTTTGGCCGTTGCCAAGAAGCTAGGGAGTGAAGGTTTCATTCGCTTTTGCTGTATGCAGCCATCCGTCAAGGAGGTCTTTACCATCTCAGGCTTTAACACCATTTTCTCGGTGTATGAGAGCAAGGAAGAGGCTATGCAGTAGTATATTGACTTTTCAGACCTGAATTATTCTTTAAAAGATGCTCAAAATCGGGCTGATCGGAGGTTCCGGTCTGGAATCCCTGGATGTTTTCCACTTTAAAGAAGAACTGAGACTCACCACCACTTATGGAGATCCCAGTTCCACCATTTACCGGGGCGAGATCTCCGGTAAGGAAGTTTTTATCCTTTCGCGGCACGACCGCGACCATACCATTCCCCCTTCGCAGGTCAACAATCTGGCCAACATAGAGGCTTTCAGGATGCTGGGCTGCCAGGCCCTCTTTTCCACAACAGCTTGCGGAAGCCTCAGGGAAGAGATAAGACCCGGTGACCTGGTCGTTCCAGACCAGTTTATCGATTTTACCAGGTTTAGGAAGATCAGCTTCTTTGAACACTTTGAAAAAGGGAACCCTGCCCATACTCCCATGGCCGACCCTTTCTCTCCACTTCTTCGAAACTACCTGGTACAGGTATGTCAGTCGCTGCAGATACCTGTGCTGGATAAAGCCACCATACTGACGATCGAAGGTCCTCGTTTTTCAACGAGAGCTGAATCAGCTATGTATCGGATATGGGGTGCCGATCTGGTCAATATGTCGGTGGCTCCTGAAGTGATCCTGGCCAACGAAGCCGGCATTCCCTATGCCACTATTGCCATGAGTACCGATTATGATGCCTGGCGGACCGATGTGAGTCCCGTGTCCTGGGATGAGCTGCTGGCGGTTTTTCAAAAGAATGCTGATGCCATTACCAGGGTCTTGACCCGGACTATTGAGCTTATCGATCAACGGGGATTCTGACGTCTTTTTTTCCCGCATTGCGGATGATACCGTAGAATAACTCGTTGAGCCTCGTCCGGATATTCATCTCAGCTAACTTCTTGTTGGAAGCATCGGGGTAGACTCGGTTTGAAAGGAAAACAAAGATAAGGTCCTGCTCTGGGTCAGTCCAAAAGTAGGTGCCGGTGAATCCACTGTGTCCGAAGCTTTGCGGCGAGGCACTTTCACAGCAGGGGCCGTCGGCGACCCTGCTCAGCGGCGGTTTGTCGAACCCAAGTCCCCTGCGGTTGTTGTTCAAAGGAAACTGAACGGTGGTGAACTCCTCAATAGTCTCTTCGTTAAGGTATCTTCGTCCGCCATACTCACCTCCGTTAAGAAGCATCTGGTTGATGATGGCCAGGTCCAGAACATCGGAGAACAATCCGGCATGTCCTGAAATTCCTCCCATCATGGCTGCGCCCGGGTCGTGAACATAAGCCCGTATGGTCTGCTGCCTGAAACTGGTGTCATGCTCTGTTGGCATGATCCTGTTCATGGGATAACGGTCCAACGGATTGAAACACATGGTCCTGAGGCCTAATGGACGGTAGAAATTTCTGCTGAGATAGGAATCAAACTCCTCCCCGCTGACCTTCTCGACCAGTTCCTTTAAGAGGTAGAATCCAAGGTCACTGTACTTATAACCGGTTTTTCTCTCCAATGGAGAATGGATGATCTGGTCACGGATGCTGTCGCGGTAAGATGCCTTCATGAACAGACCTGTCGCTACCGGAACACAATAGACGGAGTCATAGACCCGGCGAAACACCAGGGTGTCAGGCTTTCTGTTCTTTACAACAGTACTGTAAAACGGGATCCAGGATTTGAGCCTGGCCTGGTGCGTCAGCACATCCCTGATCACCATGTTCTTCTTATTGGTGTTCTTTAACTCAGGCAGATAGAAAGAAAGGTACTGGTCGAGGTCGATCTTCCCTTCTTCCTTGAGTTTCATGATGGCTAAGGTGGTGGCAGCCACTTTGGTGAGAGAAGCGAGATCGTAGAGGTCGTCTTTTCTGACCGGAAGACTATCCTCATACGCTGGTTTGCCAAAGGACTTATAATAGATAACATTGCCCTTCCAGGCCACCAGGACCTGGCAGCCGGGGTAGGCCTTTTTTTCAATACCGCTTAGAATAAGGGAATCGGCTCTTTTTAGTTCATCCTGCCCGATGTACAGGGTCTCAGGCATATCGAACCTGAGTACATCCTGCCTGGGTCTGTCCATGCCAAGACCTGAAGGATAGTAGCCATTAATACTGACCGGTAGCCTGCCCTGCACCGGAGTCGATCCGAAAAGGGCCTGGGCTGCGGCAAGATATGCAGCCGGATGATCCTGGTAGGCTACAAGGATAGAGGCAAAGGCACCGGGGTTTTTTATTTTTCCAATGGAGTAGGGATTGCCGAACATAGTAAGGATCAATGGTTTAGCAGCCGTCAGCTTTTCGACAAACCCCAGTGGAATGGCAGAAAGCCCGAAATTCTTTTCTGCATAGATGGATGTATTGACAAAGAAAGCCAGGATCAGGTTATAGGCTTGCAATTGAGATTGCAGGGTGTCGCACTGACCTTGGGTCGCATTGTTGGGGAGAAAATAGGAATCCATGGGTGCATACCTGCTCAGATAGGACTGGAACCCGTTGGAGGAGCGGCTTCCAAGGCATAAAGAGGCTATCCGTAGGGTGTCCAGATGTTGTATTGGAATCAGGTGTCTGTCATCGGAAATCAGCGTCAGGGCTTTCTGGTAAATTTCCTGGGTCAGCAGCTCGTTATTCACCGGGTTGATATCTCTGACAAGATCAGAAAGGGGCACCGGCTTCCAGGGCAGCGGGATGTATTTCTCTTTGTATTTCAGTATTTTAAGGCATTTTTCGTCGATGTCTTCCGGCCAGATCACACAGCTGTCGACGGCCAGCATGATGGTTTGTATGGCGGCATTCACATCGGAAGGCATCAATAAGATATCGTCGCCTGCCAGCAATGCCTTGAGTTCAATCTCACCTGGTTTATAATAGTTGGTCACTCCTTTCATTTCCAGGGCATCGGTGAATACCAGGCCACTGAACCCCATTTCCTTCTTTAAAATCCCGTTGATCAGCTTATTGGAAAGGCTGGCGGGCAGTTTGTGGCTGGAATCCAGTGCGGGAACAAAAATATGTGCGGTCATGACCCCTTCCAGTCCCTGCGGGATCAGCTGATGATAAGGATATAGGTCGATGGAATCGAGTAATTGCCTGTTATGCAGTACAGTAGGAAGAGTGTAATGGGAATCTGCATCGGTATCGCCGTGGCCGGGGAAGTGTTTGGCCGTGTGAAGAACCTGGTTTTCTTTCAGTCCCTTGATGTACAGCAGCGCTTTACGGGTGACCCTTTTTCTGTCTTCTCCGAAAGACCTCACATTGATGACAGGGTTGTTAGGATTGCTGTTGATGTCCACCACCGGTGCGAAGTTGATATGAATACCCATTCGCCGGCATTCCCTCCCGATTTCGTCAGAAACCTGGTAAACAAGGTTGTCGTCGCGGCAGGCTCCCAGGGTCATCTGGTAGGGGAAACTGAAACTGCTGTCGAGCCTCATTCCCAAACCCCGCTCGGCATCGATAGAAATGAACAAGGGTACTTTCGACAGTCGTTGCCAGGTGTTGGTCATTGTGGCTTGTTTCAAAGGGCTCCCTTTAAAAAACACCACGCCTCCTATGGCATATTTCTGTATGTAATCGCTGATTTCGGGAAGATAACTGTTGTCTTTATTCGCCCTGACAAAGATCAGTTGACCGATTTTCTCCTGCAGGGTGAGGGTCTGTAATACAGAATCAGCCCACGAGTTACCCCGGGTTTGGCTGCCTGGCGGACGGTCATTGCCCGTGTTTGCGAAACCCTGGGTGACACAGAGAATGAGGAGGCAAACAGGTATCAGGACCCATTTCCTCATCCTTTTTTCTTTTTGGAGGTTAAACCGGGTTTTGACTGGGTCTTGCTGACAGACGCAGCAGCGGTCGTCTTGCTTTTTGGCTTCTTAACCGCAGTTTTACCGGGTTTTCTGGTGATGAGATCTGATGCCGGCAGGGAAGGTCCGGCTTTTCCTGTCACGGTAGGTTTGTCTGTACCTCTAACACCCAACTTTTCATCCACCCTGATCATAAAGTCCGACAACACATTCATATAATTAATGAAGGCCTCGTAAGGTGTGGCATAGGGGTTGAAAAAACGGTGTACATCGCCGTCGGAGAACCATTTGGTCGACATATAATAAAAATGGTCGCTCGCCTGGAGATACAACCAGTCACGCTGGATAGAATCATCCTCAATTTCCTTAACCTTGGGGTAAAGCGCGTAGAGCTTATTCACCGCTTCTTTCTGAAGGTCATTGCCCAGCCAGGCCGTGACATCTCTTTCTTCGTCGGCCCAGGAGACAGGGTAGGGCACATGAATGGCTGATACCGGCTGCAATACCACCGATACTTCGGAAGGGTTGTGAAATTTGAATCCCGTCTTTCTGCTCACGGCTGCCGGCAAGGCTTTGAAAAAGGCGAAGATGCCGCTCTCTTCTCCCTGCCTTTCACCCAAGGCAGGATAATCGAGAAAAAGATTGACCACTTCCTGGTCAGGATGCAGCTCATTCAGCCATCCTTTGAACTTTTCTGTCGTTAGCGGCCATTCCGACCAGGAGGTGTTGGCGAAGCGAAAAGCAATGTCATCGCTGAGCTGGAAGTTCTTCAATAACATCTTAAGACGGGGGTTAATGGCATTACAGTATAGATAATTGGTTGATTTCCAACCAAGTACATGTTTAGCGCCTTCGGTAAGCATGGTAGAATAGCCCAACTCAGCCACCATCTCACCGATCTGGTCGGAGTAGATCAGCTCAGAGTTCCTGAAGGTGACAGGCTTTTGTTTGAATAAGCGTTCGATGGCTGCTTCATGTCTCTTCACCTGGTGGAAAAACTCTTCTTTATTCCTGAGTGAGGCCAGGGAGTGGGCATAGGTCTCGGCCAGGAATTCTACCTGACCCGTCTTTGCCAGCTTCTGAAAACTCTCCAGCACATCAGGGGTGTAACGTTCCATCTGTTCCAGGGCTAAACCGGAGATGGAATAACTCAGCCTGAAATCCTTATGTTTCCTAAGGAGCTCCAGGAACATCCGGTTGGCAGGAAGGTAGGACTTTTCAGCAATTCTCCTGATGGTGGAACGGTTGAGAAAATCATCATAATAATAATGGTTTTCACCCATCTCAAAAAACCGGTAGGTTCGGAGTCTGTATGGCTGATGGACTTGGAAATTCAGGCAGATCGCTCTCATAGACTGCTTGGTTTTTCGGTTGACAGATAAACTTTGTACACTTTCCTTGCTGCGTTATCCCACTTGAGTTTTTCAACTTCTTCCTTTCCTTCTTTCCGGAATGTGGCAGAAAGTGCTTCATAGTGGAGGATTCCGTAAATGGCATCGGCCATTGCATCAATATCCCAGAAATCAACTTTAATGGCATGTTTGAGAATCTCGGCGACACCGCTCTGTTTGGAAATAACTACGGGGACATTGGACCTCATGGCTTCGAGGGGAGAGATGCCGAAGGGTTCGGAGATGGAGGGCATCACATATACATCGCTGAGATAGAACATCTTATCGACATCATCCCCCTTGAGAAAACCGGTAAAGTGAAATCGTGTGGAGATACCCAGCTGGGCAACCCGCCTGACCATCTTGTTCATCAGGTCACCGGATCCTGCCATGACAAAACGCACATTCGGGTCTTTCTCCAGGATCTTTGCGGCAGCCTCCACGAAGTATTCAGGCCCTTTCTGAAAAGTGATGCGGCCCAGGAAGGTGACGATCTTCTCCTTCAGGTTCTTGTTAACCTTCAGGTTTTCTTTTCTCTCAACGGGCTCTACGGCATTATGGACTGTAAAGACCTTGTTGGGATCGATGCCGTACCTCTCGATCACTATGTTACGGGTAAGATCGCTGACGGTGATCACACGGTCGGCTTCTTCCATTCCTTTTCTTTCAATGTCATAAACGATCTGGTTCACGTTTTCACCGGAACGGTCGAATTCGGTAGCGTGCATGTGTACGACCAGAGGCTTGCCCGACACATGTTTGGCCCAGATCCCGGCCGGATAGGTAAGCCAGTCATGGGCATGAATCAGATCGAAGGAGTACATCTCCGCTAGGCGGGAAGCCACCAGGGCATAGTTGCTCACTTCTTCCTGAAGGTTGGTACCGTATTTTCCTGAGAACGCAAATGTCCTGGAATATTCCGGGTGGACTTCCGTTAGTTCGTACTTTTTTTGTTCTTCCATCAGATGGAGGTACTCCTCAAACCCTGCATACGGGATCAGGTTAGCCCCCACTTCTATATAAGAGAACCTCTCCTCAAATTCCTTGAGCACGGCCTTTTCACCAAAAGCCACCTCTACCTCGCTGGCGTTGATAAGCCTGACAGCCTCCTGACTTTCGTCTCCATAAGCCTTAGGCACCACGAAAAGCACCTCCACTCCTTGTTTCAGCAGTCCTTTGGTCAGACCGAAACAGGCGGTTCCTAATCCTCCGGTGATATGGGGCGGAAATTCCCACCCAAACATGAGTACCTTCATCGTGCTTTGTTTAGGATGGATGTGATTCCACTTGGTTCATGATCATTTTCATTCTGAGTACCTCGCCGACGCTCCAGGCCATGGAGATGGCACCGCCAAAATGGTGAGGCGGGTCTCCGTCATAAATTTCAGAGATGCTGCCCAGGCCGTGTTCCCGAATCGTGGGTTCCAGTCCTGCATAGAGTTTCTGAATGAACGGGAGCCCGCTTTTTCCATTAATTTTCAGGTAAGCTTCCGTGAAAGGTGCCAGCAGCCAGGGCCATACACTGCCCTGGTGGGCTGCCCTGTCCCTCGCATAGGTGTCACCCTGGTAGATTCCCACATAATTCGGATCTTTTGGTGATAAAGTCCTCAGACCCCTGGGCGTAAGCAATTCACTCTTAATGGCTTTGATTACCGTATTCCCTGTCTCCTCTGTAACAGGAGAATGAGGCAGTGATACAGCGAACAGCTGGTTGGGCCTGAACGTGAAATCGGCTTTGTCGCCAAATACCGTGTCGGCCAGGTACCCTTTTGACTGATTCCAGAATGTTTTTACAAAAGAGTCAAGGACCATCCTGGCAATGGGTTCCCATTCTGCGACATAAGCTTTGTCGCGGGCGTTTCCGGCCATCTCCATCACAAAACGGAGGGCGTTGTACCACAGTGCATTCACCTCCACTGCTTTACCATAACGGGGTATGACCGCTTGCCCTTCCACCATGGCATCCATCCAAGTCAGCGGGACTCCGGGGTGATAAGCTTCAATGAGACCGTCGGCCTGCATGGCTACCTGCGGACAGTATCCTGTGCGGTAACCCTGCAGTATCTCCTTCATCTTGCTTCCGTACTTTTTCCAGATCATCGCTTTCTTCCCCCTGAAGATAACGAACTGCTGGAGGGCCCAGATCAGCCAAAGGGGCTCGTCGGCCGAAGATGCCAGGCAGCCTCTGCCCTCGGGAGCAGGGAAAAACGGGCCCCTCATGGAAGCAATCAGGGTGTCCATCACCCTGAGAAAACAACTTTCCCTGTCATCATATAGCGTCAGCCCTGGTAGGGCGATAAGAGCGTCTCGTGTCCTTGGATTATACCACGGGAATCCTGCCACGATCTCGGCCCGCTGGTCATGAGAGGTCACAAACTGATGGGCGGAATTCACCAGGCAGTTCTCGAAATTGTTTCTTGGAATGCGGCGCTTCACCTCGTCTTCAAACATCTTTTGAAGTAAAACCGGATCAATGTCTTCAAGACCGGCTGAGAAATAAATACTCTGTCCTTTTTTTATCGGCACCTCAAAATATCCGGGTACCAGCAGATCCTCCAGGTACTCGTATCCGCGTTCCAGTTCTTCGAGGTATTCCAGGTCATAATACCAGTGAGGGACATGAACATAATCACTACGCTGCGAAAGCTGAATATGGATAGGGGAGTACCCGTTATACAACTTCATCGAGATCCCGTTCCTGCTTTGCTCGTACCTGGTCTCTGCATAAACGTTGGCCTTTGAAAGAGAATGCCTGCTCCTGAATGCCAGAAAAGGTTTCAGACGCAGGGTGGTGGGAGAATGGGCATCTTCGAGAGTGTATTTGATGATGACGCGGTCATCGTCATGGGTAAAGAGCATCTCCTTGGTGAGGAACACCCCTCCCACACGGAACGTCAGCTTGGGTATGGGTTCGGTGAGATATTCCCTCAGGTATTTGTGCCCCTTGGGATGGAAATATCCTCCTTTGAACCGGTGAACACCCATGTTAAACGCCGTCTCCTGCTGTATGATGGTCTCATCGACCATGGAAAGCAGCACATGGTGTTCTCCGTCCAGATCAGGCTGCCTGACAATCAGCAGGCCATGGTATTTCCGGGTGTTGCAGCCGATGATAGTGGTGCTTGAAAAAGCTCCCGCCCGGTTCGATCGTAGTAGTTCCTTGGAAAGAATATATTCGAGGTTGATCAGTTGCAGTTTGTCAAATTCTATATAACTCATACCGTTCCTGCCTTAAATCCTGAATGATAAATAATTACAGATGCTGCAAAGATAGAGGCTTTTCCTGAGCCTAACGCAGATCCCCTGCTATGGATGTAAAAATAACATTTTTCCGGGACTCCGGTTCACGCCAAAAGCAATATTTTATGGCATTCCAAGTTTGAGCACTGCGTCCTCCGGCCGTGAACACAGAATATTTCTTTAACTTTGCAGCCATTTTATTCACAATGAAGCTAAAAACAACTTTGCTGGTGCGATGTGTCCTCTTCTCCATGGTCATTCTGGCCCTGGTCACTCAGTCATGCCGTAAAGAAGAGTTGTTTGATACTAGTTCTGATCTAAGGCTTTCTTTCTCAACGGATTCCATCTTATTCGATACGGTTTTCACCACCCTGGGCAGCACTACCAAGGTATTGATGGTTTATAATACTTCCGGTAAACCGGTCCGCCTATCTTCCGTCTCCCTGGAGAAAGGTGCTGGCAGCCAGTTTCGTCTGAATGTCGATGGGGTCTCGTCCCACTATGTGGAAGATGTTGAAATTGATGGTAATGACAGCATCTTCGTTTTCGTAAAAGTACGCATTGACCCCAACGACCAGAACAGCCCCCTGGTGGTTTCCGACCGTATCCGCTTTGTAATCAATGGCAACACCCAGACAGTAAACCTTGAGGCCTGGGGACAGGATGCCCACTATATTGTTTACAACCATACCGGTGGCGGCCTGCCTCCATACAGGATCATCTCAACTGTTGACCGTGCGGTGCACTGGGTGAACGATAAACCCTATGTCATCTACGGTTATGCCGTGGTCGACTCCATGGGCCTGCTCACCATCGATCCGGGCGTCAGGGTCCATTTTCATAAGAACAGCGGGCTTTGGATATATCGTTACGGGACCATCAAGGTCAACGGTACTTTGGATGAGCCGGTGACTTTTCAGGGCGACCGGCTCGAAGTAGAGTTCCAGGATGTGCCCGGACAGTGGGACCGCATCTGGATCAACGAAGGGAGCGTGAACAACGTGATCAATTATGCCATCATTAAAAACGGTTTTATCGGGGTCCAGGCCGAAGTGCTCCAGCTGGAGCAGGCAGAACCCCGTAACCTGGTGATCTCCAACACCGTCATTCGCAATATGAGTGGGTGGGGACTGCTGTCCAGGAATTTTAACATCACCTCCTACAACAGCGAATATTCCGATTGTGCCATCGATGCGGTGTACCTTTCGGTAGGCGGTTCCTATGATTTCAGGCATTGCACCCTGGCCGGATACTGGTCGAACAGCGTCAGGCAGACGCCTTCCCTGCTGCTGAGTAACTATTACGAGGATGCCTACAGCGGTACTTTGTATGTGGGTGACCTGAAAAGAGCCTTTTTTGGAAACTGCATTATCTATGGTAACCTGGATGAGGAGTTAATCCTGGCTAAAGACGATCAGGCCTTGTTCAACCACCGCTTTGAAAATTGCCTGATACGTTCCACCAAAACCAGCGACAGCATCGTATCCTGCCTGAGGAATCTGAATCCCATGTTCAAAAGCCTGGAAGAGTTTGATTTCACCCTGTTAGCGGGTTCCCCGGCTATTGGAGCAGGAAGCCCTGCCATCGCAAGCCCGGTGCCTGTTGATTATTTCAACAAGCCCCGCCTGCCTTTTCCCGATCTCGGGGCATATCAGTATGTGGCAAAGTGACGGGATGCGGGATGACGGGATGCGGGATGACGGGATACGGGATGCGGGATGACGGGATACGGGATACGGGATGCGGGATGCGGGATGAGGGATGCGGGATGAGGGGATAAGGGATACGGGATCAATCACTTGAGCAACTCTGCCATTTTGGAGCCGATCTCGGCTGGAGAGTCCACTACGTGGATGCCGCATGACCTGAGGATCTCCTTTTTAGCTTCAGCCGTGTCGGATTTGCCGCCTACGATGGCTCCTGCATGTCCCATGGTGCGACCTTTGGGAGCAGTGGCACCGGCAATGAAACTCACCACGGGCTTGGTGCCGTGTTCTTTGATCCAGTAAGCCGCATCAGCCTCCATATTGCCGCCGATCTCGCCTATCATCACAATCCCTTTGGTATCCGGGTCATTCATCAGCAGTTCAACGGCTTCTTTGGTCGTGGTGCCCGGAATAGGATCACCCCCGATGCCGATGGCCGTAGTCTGTCCGAGCCCGGCCTTGGTGAGCTGGTCCACCGCCTCATAGGTGAGGGTTCCGGAACGTGAGACAAGTCCGACACAGCCTTTCTTGTGGATGAAACCCGGCATGATGCCCACCTTGGCTTCATCGGGAGTGATGACACCCGGACAATTGGGCCCAATCAACCGGCAATCCTTGTCGAGGAGAAACTGTTTCACGGTAAGCATATCTTTTACCGGGATCCCTTCAGTGATGCACACAATGACTTTAATACCTGCTTCAGCCGCCTCCATGATGGCATCGGCAGCAAAAGAAGATGGGACAAAGATCACCGACACATCCGCGCCCGTGGCCTTGACGGCATCCTTTACGGTGTTGAAAACAGGCCGGTCGAGGTGGGTGCTCCCTCCTTTGCCCGGAGTGACCCCTCCGACTACCTGGGTGCCATACTCTATCATCTGTGTGGCATGAAAAGTCCCTTCCGTACCGGTAAAACCCTGTACGAGAATACGTGAATCTTTATTGACAAGAACGCTCATATCGGTTTAAATTGAATTAGTCTATGCTGGATATGCCTGGGGTGCAAAAGTAAAAAACTTATGCTTAGACCATGTGTCATATATATAACTTTTTGAATCTTTTGAATGAAACCTTCAACAGCCCGAACGGGTTTAAAGAAATGTAATTGATACTGAGGCATGGAGAAGCATCCCATCCGAAGGTGTCCTATAATGCTGTCCTATGAATTCATCTTACCATTCCTACCTTAAAGACGATGTGATCTGTGCCCTGGCAACTCCTCCCGGCCAGGGGGCCATTGCCGTCGTCAGGGTGTCCGGGAAAGGCTGCCTCGACATGCTCGACAAGGTGTTCGTCACGGTTCATAAAGAAACATCCCTGGCCATTGCCGGCGGATACACCATCCATCACGGCCGGCTGATGCGGCAGGAGGAGTGGCTGGATGAGGTTCTGGTGAGCGTGTTCAGGGCACCGTATTCCTATACGGGAGAAGACGCTGCCGAGATAGGCCTTCACGGTTCCGTCTATATCCAGCAGAAAGCACTGGAGCTGCTGGTGTCGGCAGGGATGCGTATGGCGGCACCGGGTGAGTTCACCATGAGGGCTTTCCTGAACGGGAAGTACGACTTGGTGCAGGCAGAAGCCGTGGCCGACCTCATCGCTTCCAATACGCCCTCGTCCCACCAGCTGGCCCTCAACCAGGTGAGGGGAGGGTTCTCTGGTAAGATCAGGGAGCTTCGCCAGCAGTTGATCGACCTGGCCGCCTTGCTGGAGCTGGAACTCGACTTCAGCGAGGAAGATGTGGAGTTCGCCGACCGTAGCAAACTGCTCCTGCTCACCACGGATCTGAAAAAGGAGATACAGGCGGTAACCGCCTCATTTTCCGAAGGAAATGTGCTGAAACATGGTGTTCCCGTTGCCATTACAGGGCGGCCCAACGTGGGCAAGTCCACCCTGCTCAACGCCATACTCAACGAGGAAAGGGCCATAGTGTCGGAGATACCGGGCACCACCCGCGATTTTATTGAGGATGTGCTCATACTCGAAGGGAAAGCCTTCCGGTTTATCGATACCGCCGGATTGAGAGATGCCGCCGAACCCCTTGAAAGCATGGGTATCGAAAGAGCCTGGGAAAAGATCAGCCAGGCTGCCGTGATCTTGTATGTCTTCGATATCACCGCCATGCCTTGTCATGAACTGAAAGAGGAACTCGAAGAGATAAAAAACCAGGTTCCTGATCCTTCCGTTAAGATCATTCCGGTGGGCAACAAGACCGACATGCTCGTGGAAGCCCCTTCCCACTTCGGAGAGATGGTGGATTGCGGGGCGGTCTTTGTCTCTGCCAAGAGAAAAGAAAATATCAACCTGATCCTGGAAACGCTGGTCCACTCGGTGGTGACCACCGGCAGGCAGGACCAGGCCATCCTTTCCAATGTAAGGCATTATGAGGCCCTTACCGCTGCCATGGAATCGCTGATTCAGGTGGAAGAAGGCCTGATGCAGAAACGTCCCACCGACCTGGTAGCCATCGACCTCAGGTCGGCCCTTGACCAGCTCGGATCCATCACCGGTGAGATCGTCCCCGACGACATCCTCGGATCGGTGTTCGGTAGATTTTGTATCGGGAAATAAGGACACTGCCTCACCCCCTAATTTAGAGGCAGATAAGTAATAGTAACAAGTAATAGTAGCAAGTAACAAGTTTCATTATCAGGTATTTACAACTTACTTAGTGCTTTCCCTGAATACTATTACTTGTTAATCACATTGCTTTTCATAAAATAGTCTTTATATTTGCTATTGTTAGTCGTATAACAACTGCTGTTCTCAAGTTCCGGAAAAGTATTATTTCATTAAAAACCAGTAAATTACATATTCTTAAATATGTGTTTGCACAAAATCTGACTGTATGCGAAAACTCACTACCTTCCTTTTTGTTGTTGCTTTCATGATCAATAGCAGTTATTCCCAGTGGATCCTTCACAACATGCCAGTGCCCAAAGGCCAGCTGCAATCTGCCAAAATGGGCGATCTGCTGTATTTCATCGGTGGCTGCGATGAAAATCTCAATATGGTCAGCACGGTGGATGTCTATAATGCTGCAACCGTTACATGGCTGCCGGGAACCAATATCTCTTCACCCCGTTGTTTCACTGCTTCAGTGGGCGGCGACAGTGCGGTGTATGTCGCCGGCGGATTGGCAAACTGGAGTGATGTTTACGGCAGTAAGATCCTTGATATTTACAAGAACGGCACCTGGTCTTCACAGGCTCTTCCTGATTCATCTTGTTTTGGCCAGGCATTGCATGTCGGGCACAAGATATTGTTTGCTGGTCATCTGAAGAGGTTCAATGCGGTCTCCTCCATACTGGTCCCGAGTGACCTGGTCTTTGTGTATGATGAACTCACCCAGTCGATGTCGGTCGACACCCTCTCGCAGGCAAGGACCTTCTTGGCTGCGGCCACCAATGGCACCATCGGAATCTTTGCAGGAGGGTCTCCCGGGTTCAATCAGGTAAGTGATGTGGTCGATATTTACAATTCCACCACGGATACCTGGTCAACAGCCACCTTATCCCAGGCACGTACTAATTTTTCTGGTATTTATGCCCAGGGGAAATTTTATTTTGCCGGAGGTGCCGGCCCGGGCGCCAATCTTTCCTACAATACAATCGATATTTATGATGGAACGAACTGGACCACGGCACAACTCTCCGAAGCACGGGCAGGTGTGGCTGCCTGTACCGCCGGCAACATGGTTTTCTTTGCAGGAGGCGGTGATATCAACTCAGAGGAACTGATGTACACCACTTCTTCCTCGATGGTAGATGTCTATGATATCTCTCAGAACATCTGGTCGACCAACAACATGAACTATACAAAAGTCACGCATACGGCCATCAGTGCCGCGGACAAAGTCTACGTGGCCGGAGGAATGGAAGGGATGACGGTACTCGATGCCTTCGAAATATGTGATGTCGATGCCGGCATAGGCGAATCCGGAAACCCGGGAGCAGTGAAACTTTTCCCAAACCCCTCCTCCGGCGAAGTTCATCTGCAGTTGCCCCCTGAATATACCGGTTCGCAGTTTTGCATTCATGACCTCACCGGCAGGCTCGTCCAGGAAGGTAATATTCTGAGCCCCAATACCAGCATTGATATCACCCGGCTGGTGAATGGTATGTATTTTCTGAATATTCCGGGCAGCCACATGCCATCAGTGAAACTGGTGAGACAATAGGGCAGGACTCTCCCTGCCCCCCTCCCGACCTCCCCCCAGTCAGGGGGAAGGGTAGAATCTGCCTCACCCCCTGGCCCCCTCTCCAGCAGGAGAGGGGGAAATTAAGAAAGTATATGTAATTGTATGTTAAAATATTAAATTGATTTTTAATAGGTAATGCTCTCCCTTCCCCCGTGTCGGGGGAAGGGTCGAATCTGCCTCACCCCCTAGCCCCCTCTCCAGCAGGAGAGGGGGGATTCAAAGGGATATATGTAATTGTATAATAAGGTATTAAATAAATTCTCATAGGAAATGTACTCCCTTCCCCCGTGTCGGGGGAAGGGCTGGGGATGGGGGTGAATAAAGTCGGGGGAAGGGTCGGGCCTGCCTGCCGGCGAGGCAGGGATAGGGGCGGATAAAGCCTCACCCCCTTGCCCCCTCTCCAACAGGAGAGGGGGGATTCAAAGGGATATATGTAATTGTATAATAAGGTATTAAATA